>NETF01000039.1 GCA_002172675.1 unicellular cyanobacterium SU3 | reverse complement strand
TTAAGATTTTTGTTAGCGGACAGCATACGCTAACTTTTCTCTTCCGTTTCTAGGTAACTTTTGAAATTAAAGTTGTAAGGCAAAACTCCCTTGACATCTGACTTACAGCCTTAAGTTGTCACGAATGGTAGGATAGAAACTGCATCAGATTACTAAAAAATAAGCCATATTTTGATAAAAATCACCCTTTAGTTAGATGAGAACTTACCTTATACTTGTTACGGTTGAGTTTATATCAACTCATAAAATCTCATCTAATCTTATGAATTATGAACAATTCTTAAACTTATATAGTGAGGCGGTTTTAACATCTTTAAGTTTTTTCTGGAAAGCATTATGGGCATTTGTTTTAGGTTATGTTGTTAGTAGTGCTATTCAAGTTTTTGTCACCCGTGAACGAATGCAGAAAACAATGGGAAAAGCAGGAAAAAAGAGTATTGCGTTAGGTACTTTTTTTGGCTTTATTTCAAGTTCTTGTAGCTTTGCTGCTTTAGCAACCACTAAATCTTTATTTAAAAAAGGTGCAGGGTTTATTCCTTCTTTAGCTTTCTTATTAGCATCAACTAATTTAGTGATTGAATTAGGATTTATTATTGCGATCTTTTTAGGATGGCAATTTGTTGTCGGGGAATATTTAGGGGGTGTTTTATTAATTCTTTTTACTTGGGAAATTGTTAGATTAACCCGCCCAAAAAAGTTAATTAGAAATGTACGAAGAAAATTGAACGAAACAGAAGGGGAAGAAAAAAGCGATACAGATACACCCAACTGGAAAGAAAAAATACAAAGTAAAAAAGCTTGGAAAAAAGTCGCAAAAAAGTATTTTATGGAATGGGGTATGGTATGGAAAGATGTCACCTTCGGTTTTACAGTGGCTGGAATTATCTCTGCGTTTGTACCTCAATCTTTTTTTCAAACCCTATTTATCAATGCTGGTAATAATCCAGGATTTTTCTCTATTTTAGAACATACCATTATCGGTCCAGTGGCCGCCTTTTTTACCTTTATTGGTTCAATGGGAAATATCCCCTTAGCCTCTATTTTATATAGTAACGGTGTCAGTTTTGCCGGGGTAATGGCTTTTATTTTCAGTGATTTAGTAGTGTTTCCTGTGATTCGGGTTAATGCTAAATATTACGGTTGGAAATTATCCTTATATATCGTTGCTGTCTTTTTAGCCGCCTTAGTCGCCACTTCAATGGTCATGCACTATGGTTTTGCTCTTTTCAATTTACTGCCTGATAGTAGTAATAGTCAAAGTGTAGCCCAAACCGAACGATTTGCCATTGATTATACCTTTTGGTTAAATCTCGTATTTATCGCCATAACAGGATTGTTAGCTTGGTTAAACTTTGGCGGTAAAAGTAAGAAGAAACAGGGAGATGATAGTCATCAACATCATCATCATAGTAGTAAAAAAGGAATTGTAGAAAAATTGGTGTTTTGGTTAGCTATTTTTTCTTTTATCTGGTTAGCAGGTGGTTTAATTACGATGATTTAGTTAGTATAAGTACCTAGACTAATAAAAATCAAGATAACAGTCGAGATGAGGCAGGAGTGGGATTAAAGCTTTATTTACAAAGCTTTATATAGGTTACTTTATTTATGTCTCTACTATTAGATAGATGAGATTTCTTGTTTCTTTAGATTACTATCAAAAAATAGTAGAAAAGCATCCCTTATTCTACCTCACGAGCAAAGATGTAATCTCCTATGGTTGCATCTCCAAAGGTGAATACAAAATATAAATTATGACTCATTCAACCCACTCAACCGTTATTCTTGGAGGCGGTTTTGTCGGACTATTTACGGCACTGCACCTACAGCAACAAAACTATCCTTATCCTATTATTCTTATTGATCAGACAGAACGGTTTATATTTAAACCCTTACTCTATGAGTTTTTCAGTGGGGAAATGAATGATTTACAAGTTTGTCCTCGCTACGATGAATTATTAGACACAGAAAAAGTTAACTTTATCCGTGATAGGGTTGAAGCCATTAACTTAGAAGAGAAAACGATCACACTCAAATCCGGTAATATTTGCACCTATAATAAATTAGTTATCGGTTTAGGAAATTGTAGCGGTTATTTTGGTATAGAAGGGGCAAAAGAGCATACCTTTTCCTTTCGGACACGGCAAGATGCGATCGCCCTAAAACAACAGTTACACCAATGTCTTCAAAAAGCCAGTCATCTCCCAGATGCTCAACAACGCCGTCATTTATTAACCATCGCCATCGTTGGTGCCGGACCATCTGGAGTAGAGTTAGCTGCTACCTTAGCCGACTTATTACCAGAATGGTACCGTCAATACGGAGGAAACGGGCAAGAAATACGCCTATTATTAATTAATCGTGGCAGCACTATTTTAGAAGGTGACATTAACAGTGATTTGCGCCAAGCAGCCAAAACTGCCCTCACTGACAAACCAATATCCGTAGAATTGTTGTTAAATACCTCTGTCACTAAAGTACAACCCGGACAACTTTACTACCAATCTCAACAGCAAACCCAAACCCTTGACGCTGCTACCATAGTTTGGACAGCCGGCACCAAAACCCACCCTTTAATCCAATCTCTGCCCATTCCCGACTCTCACCGAGATAAAAAAGGTCGCCTCTTACTAGCCCCTACGTTGCAACTGCCCCATTTTCCCGATGTGTTTGCCGGGGGTGACTGTGGCACCATTTTAAACCATCCTCTACCCCCATTAGGACAAGTGGCCCATCAACAAGGAACGGCGATCGCTAATAATCTGCAAGCATTGGCCGACAACAAGAAACCCAGTCACGTAGAAGTTGATATTAAAGGGTCTTTACTTAAATTAGGATTAGACGAGGGTGCAGCCAATCTCTTTGAACAGTATGTACTAACAGGTCAATCGGCCCACTTAATTCGTCAAGGAAGGTATCTGACATTATTACCCGTCCCCGGACATGATTTTCAAGCTACTAAGGAATGGCTATCAGAAGGAGTGTTTTCTATCAATCTTTAATGATCATTGATTGATTATGAAAAATTTTCATAATAGTTATGATATTTAACGAAAACTCCGATAGGATTATCTTTATCAGGGCAAAATCACGCTACTCTAGAAGTAGACAGCAAGCAGGACAAGATTATTATGGGTCGAACCAATGTTATCAAGGTCTTGTTAATTGAGGACACCATAGCAGAAGCGAGACTGTTGCACGAAGTGCTAAAAGGGTCAACACGGCAAGAATTTCAGTTAGTCCATGAAAAACGGCTACAAGATAGTCTTAATCAGCTAGAAACTCAAACATTTGACATCATATTACTCGATTTAACCTTACCCGATAGTCAAGGTTTAGATTCTTTGGCTCCTATTATTAAAAATAATGCTCATATTCCTATTGTGGTTTTAACCAATATGAATGATGAAGAATTAGCGTTAGAAGCAGTGAGAAGAGGAGCGCAAGATTATCTTGTCAAACGTCATATTACTTTGGATATTTTGGTGCGTTCTATTTGCTATGCTATTGAACGTAAACAGATGGAAAAACAATTAAAAGAAGCTAATCAGGCACTAGAAAAAAGAGTTGAAGAAAGAACCATTCAATTATTAAAAGCACAAGAATTAAATCAATTAAAATCTGAATTTGTTTCCATCCTTTCCCATGATTTTCGCAATCCTCTCAATACAATATTATTATCAACAGGATTATTAGAAGATAGTTATGATCAACTCACTAGAGAACAGCAATTATCCTATTTTAAGATGATTCGCCACGCTGTTCAAGATATGAATCAACTACTGAGCGAAGTTTTATTATTAGGAAAAGCCGACTCTGGAAAATTAAAACCAAACTTTGAGCAGCTTAATCTTGAACAGTTTTGTCAACAAATTCTTCATTCTTTGCACCTTTGTTTTAAAGACAAAAATCAAATTGTTGCGAAATTTAAAGGAGAATTTCAAGAAGAATGGTGGGATAGTAAGTTGTTATGGCATATTTTACATAATTTATTAAGTAATGCTCTTAAATATTCTCCTAAAGGGGAGAAAATTTTTTTTGATATTATTGCAGAAGAAAAAACCGTTACTTTTCGTATTGAAGATCAAGGAATTGGCATTTCTGAAGCAGCACAAAAACATCTTTTTGAACCCTTTTATCGCGCTGATAATGTAGAAAATATTTCAGGAACAGGGTTAGGTTTGTCCATTGTCCATAAATGTGTAGAAGCTTACCCAGGAGATATCTTTGTAGAAAGTCAATTAAACAAAGGGACAACCTTTACAGTTATTTTACCCCGACAGCAACCACTTATGAGTAAAATAGAAGAAAGTATCGAACAAATATAATTATGAGTTGGGTATTATGAGTACACAAAAAGATTCTCATCCTAGCGAATTTACTCGAACTCCTCCTTGGGGAAGGGTAACAATGTTAGAAGAAGGACCCCGTTATCGGATTAATCGAATTGAAGTTAATCCCGGACAACATATAAGCACCCAAATGCACTATCATCGTAGCGAACATTGGATAGTCGTTTCAGGAACCGCCAAAGTTATTTTTGATGGACAAGAACATCTTTTAAAACAAAAAGAATCCACCTATGTCCCCATGAATACCCGTCATCGAGTTGAAAACCCTGGGGTTATTCCTTTAGTGATGATTGAAGTACAAAATGGGGAATATTTAGGGGATGATGATATTATTCGTTTCACCGACGGATAAATTAATAAGTAAGATGTATTCATCCATTCAAGATGATTGACAATTTTCAGAAAAAACAACTCATATTCTGGTTTAATAGGTTTTAAAATAATCTGTATTTATATGATTATATTATCGAATATTAGATAAAATATAATAAGAGAGTTTGGTGTAAATAAAATAGCTACGGCTACCATCCAACTCAATATCAAGGCAACAGGAGGAATCAAGATGAAAGTCTTAATTACTATACTTCTGTTAACCCTTGTTTTGTTATTCATGAATGGCTCTAAACCTGACCTAAAAAATAGATTATTAACAGTACGCGAATGTATTGGGTGTGATTTAGAGAATGCAGATTTACAACAGTTAGATTTAGAAGGCGTTAATTTAGAAAGAGCCAACTTGCAACAGGCGAATCTCCACAAAACTAACTTAAACAAAGCAAATCTCAAGAATGCAAATTTACAACAAACAAGGTTAACCGAAGCTCAACTAAAACAAGCCAATCTCACCAAAGCTAATTTATTTGAGGCCAATTTATCGAAAAGTAATTTAGAAGAAGCTCTCTTACAAGAAGCCAATCTCATTAACACGAATCTCAATAAAAGCATCATAAAAAATGCTAATTTATCTCAAGCCTTACTAACAGGAAGTAAGCTATCGAATGCTAACTTAGAAGGAGCGAACTTAGAGCAAGCAGATTTATCAACATACCAAGAATTACCTACTTTACTAAATCGTACCAACCTGAATCAAGCTAATCTTAAAAAAAGTGATTTAGAAGGAGCTTGGTTAGTTAAAGCTCAATTAATAGAAGCTAATTTACAACAGAGTAATTTGAAATACGCTAACCTAAAAGGAGCGAATTTAGCCGGATCAAACTTAAAAGAATCAAAGTTAAATTATGCCATTTTAGACCAAGTGAATTTTTGTGGTACAATGATGGAAAATGGAGCCATTTCTTTAAAAGGATGTTCAGTTCAGGGAATCTATGATGTCTCCCCTATTAATCATCGCAAGCATCACTTTAGTCGTCGCCATTTCAATTAATACAATTTTTAAAGGTGATTATAGTTGGTTTAACCGTCTCCGTCGTCCCCAGTGGTTAACTTTTGAATGGGCAATTCCTTTCATTTGGATCTTTGTGTTTATTTGTGGGGTTTATTCAGCTTACCAACTTTGGATCAACCAACCCGGAACAACTGAAACTTGGCTATTGATGGCAGGATATTTATTATTAGAAATATTAGTCATGGCCTATACCCCTGTCATGTGTAAACTGCGGAGCTTGCAAGTAGGAACGATAATCGGTGCAACCGGTTTCTTTTGGGGCCTAATTCTAGCAGTTTTAGTGTGGCCAATCTCCAAAGAATCGGTCTTTTTATTATTACCTTATCTATTATGGAGTCCCATCGGAACCTATGTCACTTGGGCAATGATTTCTTTAAATCCCTTAGATAAATAATTAAAAACTAAAAAGTAAAAATTGAAAATTTGATGCTTCTTATATAGTCTCATTGGCTGTTCTTTGTGTGTTAAAATAAAAAACAATAACCTATTTAAAACTATTGATATTAGCACTAGGCTTTTTTTGTCAATTTTTAAGGCAATTGTCCTTTAAACTGTCCCTGTTAACGGAGTTAAGACGCTTATGACCATCCCTCAAGATAGAATTATCCCCACGGACTTGAGTAATGAAATGTCCCGTTCTTATTTAGAATACGCCATGAGCGTCATTGTGGGGCGAGCATTACCCGATGCTAGGGATGGTTTAAAACCCGTTCATCGTCGTATTCTCTACGCCATGTATGAACTGGGTTTAACTCCCGATCGCCCTTTTAGAAAATGCGCCCGTGTCGTCGGGGAAGTCTTAGGTAAATATCATCCCCACGGTGACACAGCCGTCTATGATGCGTTAGTTCGTATGGCCCAGGACTTTTCTATGCGGAGTCCTCTGATCGAAGGCCACGGAAACTTTGGATCAGTGGATAACGATCCTCCGGCCGCCATGCGTTACACCGAATGTCGTCTGCAAGCTTTATCCACCAACGCATTATTGAGGGATATTGAAGCTGATACCGTTGACTTTGCCGATAACTTCGACGGATCACAACAAGAACCCATTGTCCTTCCGGCCAGAGTTCCCCAATTACTACTCAATGGTTCATCCGGTATCGCCGTTGGAATGGCCACAAATATTCCCCCCCATAACCTCGGAGAATTAATCGACGGTACCATCGCCCTCATTCATAACCCAGACTTAAGCGAAAAAGAACTCATTAAGATTATCCCTGGTCCAGACTTTCCCACCGGCGGACAAATCTTAGGTCGATCCGGCATCCACGACGCATACATGACCGGACGGGGTTCCATTACCATGCGAGGAGTCGCCCAAATAGAAACCCTCGAACAACGGGGTCGGCCTGATCGCGAAGCCATAATTATCACCCAACTCCCTTATCAAACCAACAAAGCAGCCCTGATTGAACGCATCGCCGACTTAGTTAACGAAAAACGTATTGACGGCATTTCTGACATCAGAGACGAAAGCGATCGCGACGGAATGCGAGTGGTAATAGAACTCAAACGAGACGCTTACCCCAGAGTCGTCCTCAATAACATTTATAAACAAACCCCCGTACAAGGGAACTTCGGGGCCAATATGTTAGCCCTCGTCAACGGCGAACCCCAACTGTTGACGATAAAAGACTTTCTCAGTGTCTTCCTGGACTTTCGCGTCGAAACCATCACCCGTCGCACTCAATACGAACTCCGCAAAGCAGAAGAAAGAGATCACCTCCTGCAAGGGTTACTCATCGCCCTCGATAACCTAGATGCCGTTATTCAACTCATTCGCAGGGCAGCCGACACTAGCAGTGCAAAAGACGAATTAGTACAAGAGTTTGGCCTCTCCCCAGTTCAAGCAGATGCCATCCTACAAATGCAACTCCGTCGCTTAACCGCCTTAGAAGCTGAGAAAATAAATGCCGAACACGAAGAATTACAGCTAAAAATTGCTGACCTAAAAGACATTTTAGCCAGGCGCGAACGCATCGAAGCCATTATCGAAGACGAATTAGTTCAGATTAAGACTATTCATGTGACTCCTCGACGTACCGAAATTGTTCACGATGACGGAGAAATTGTCGATACTGACCTCATTGCTAACGAACAAGCCATTATTCTCCTCACAGAGCAAGGTTACATCAAACGGATGCCTGTGAGTACCTTTGAAGCACAACAACGGGCGACAAGAGGGAAAGCAGCGGCCAAAATTAAAGATGACGATGTGGTTGAACACTTTTTAACCTGTTGCGATCACGATCAAGTTCTCTTTTTCAGCGATCGCGGGGTGGTTTATGCAGTCAATGCTTATCAAATACCTTCCTCATCGAGAACCGCCCGAGGCATTCCCATCGTTCAAATGTTACCCATTCCCAAAGATGAGAAAATCACCTCTATCGTGGCAGTAAGTGAGTTTACAGAAGATGTTTTCCTGGTGATGTTAACCCACAAAGGCTACATCAAAAAAACCGCCCTTTCGGCCTTTAGTAATATTCGAACCAATGGTTTAATTGCCATTTCCCTCGGAGATGGGGATCAACTGCGATGGGTCAGACTGACTAGAGAAGAAGATAGTATTATCCTCGGAACCCGTAAAGGTATGGCTATCCATTTTCATGCCGATCACCAACAACTGCGACCCCTGGGACGGGCAACCAGAGGGGTAAAAGCCATGAAATTGAAGAAAGGAGACGAATTAATTAGTATGGATGTGTTGCCGGCACAAGTAACCGCAGGGATAGCTGATGCAGCCGAAGACGAGGACGTTTTAGACAACGAAACTGAAGAGTTAACAGAAGAAGAAACCAGCAGTGGACCTTGGATCTTAGCCATTACCAATGGGGGTTATGGTAAGCGAGTTCCTATTTCCCAGTTTCGTCTACAACGACGGGCCGGAATGGGCGTTCGGGCGATCAAGTTTAAAGCGAAAACCGATTGTTTAGCCTCTCTCCATGTGGTCAATGCAGAAGATGAATTAATGATTGTTTCTAACCGAGGGATTATTATTCGTCAAGCAGTCGATGCTATTTCTATGCAGTCTCGCGCTGCTACCGGGGTTCGAGTGCAACGGTTAGATAGTGATGATGCGATCGCGGCTGTTGCGTTAGTTCCACCAGCACCTGAAACTGAAGAAGGAGAAGAAGAAGGAGAAGAAGAAGCAGTAGAAGTAGTGAGTGAGTAAATAATCAGATTCTCTAAAGTGGGTTAGGTGTGGGCTTAATTTTTAATCGTTTTACTCTACACCGTAACCTACTCATTCATCGGATATACCAAAAAGTTATAAAGGACAATTATTATGAATCAAAACATCCTTTATCAAAGATTAGGAATTAAACCTAATATACTTCAAGAATTTTGTAGAAAAGCAAAAATTAGTAAACTCTGTTTATTTGGATCTATTCTTAGAGACGATTTTAATCCTGATAGTGATATTGATATTTTGGTTACTTTTAATCCTGACGTGAACATAACTTTCTTACAATTTGTTGATCTTGAATATCAACTCGAAGATTTATTGAACCGTAAAGTGGATTTACTCGAAAAAACAACCGTAGAAAAAGACTTTAACTGGATACGTCGCCAGGGAATTTTAAATAATTATCAAGTAATTTATGAATCGAAATCTATCTTATCTGCTTGATATTAATCAATTTAGTCAAGAGCTTTTACTATTTGTTGAAAACATGGATGAGTCCACTTTTTTAACAGATAGAAAAACCCAAAACGCTGTTCTTTATAATATCACTATTATTGGAGAAGCCGTCAAAAAACTAACCCCAGATTTTCGTCAGCAACACCCCCATATTCCTTAGAAACAAATTGCAGGGATGAGAGATAAATTAGTGCATGATTATCAACAAATCAATCTTAGACAAGTTTGGTTAGTTACTCAAATTGATATTCCCGAACTTCTCAAAAACCTTCAACCCCTTTTACCTTAAAATTTCTTGTCTGATACAATATTGTATCTTGTAGACTGGGTTAAGTGTGGTTTTAATAGCCTTGTAGGGTGGGCAATGCCCACCTTACTATTCAATATAAAATTAGTAAGTTGGGGTAGTTCATCCTCTTCTACGCCAACGAGATATAAATCTGACACTAAAAAGATAAGTTAAAACTGAAGCGATCGCCCCCACCACTAAACAACCAGCAAATAACGTCACCAAAAATACTAACCCTGATTCTTTTAACTCAGTCCAAGATTGCCAATTATCGGGAAAAGTCACGTGAGTTTCTCCGATGCCGAACCCTAGTAATAATTCCCCAACTTTATAATTGAAGGCGAAAATCGGTACATAAGTCAAAGGATTACTAACCCAGGTTCCGGCCACTGCCGCTAACTTATGACCGCGCAAAATAATAGCTAATAAGACACCGATAATTGTTTGTAGTCCAAAGAGAGGAAAACAGCCAGCAAATACCCCAAACGCTAACCCTCGTGAAATGTAGCGAGGGGTTCCCCGTAACCGTAAAAATCGCAAATAAAAGTAACGTCCCGATCGCCTGATGCGAGATCGACGACGTTTAGACTGACGACGATGTTTGGGTTTTTGGTCTTGAAAAATCACAGGGTACGGAGACGGATCAAGAGACATTTTATAAAAAAGTCAGGGGTTTACTCTTCTTCTATGCTATCAATCCTTTTTATCATGAATACTAGATTTTTTATTTAGAAACAATTGGGGTAATACCAGCTTGATCTAAAATTTCAGGAATTAAGTCTTCTCTTTTAATGGCCATCATATGCACCCCTTGACAGAGTTGTTGAGCCAGTTTAACTTGTTCGGCTGCAATTTTTACTCCTTCTTTTAAGGGTTCTTCGGCTTGGGCTAACCGCTTAATCATACTTTCAGGAATTTGTACTCCCGGTACATTTTTGTTAATAAATTGAGCATTTTTCGCCGACTTCAACAGAAAAATTCCGGCTAAAATGGGTTTATCTGTATTGGCTGCCATTTGGTGTATAAATTTGTCTAACTTATCGAAATCAGTAATCATTTGACTTTGGAAAAATTGCGCTCCGGCAGCTAGTTTGCGCTCAAATCTTCGTTGTAACCCTGACCAACTGCCACATTGAGGATCCACAGCAGCCCCTGG
Organism: unicellular cyanobacterium SU3; assembly: GCA_002172675.1. GTDB lineage: Bacteria > Cyanobacteriota > Cyanobacteriia > Cyanobacteriales > Microcystaceae > Crocosphaera. The sequence goes on along the minus strand of NETF01000039.1, from coordinate 5,649 downwards.
AAACAAGTCTAAGGGTTCATCAGGAAGGGTTTGATCATTAAAATCAATACCTCGATTGAGTTTATCAATCATTTGCAATAATCTAACGGATTCTAGCTCGAATACGGCTTTGGCTTTTTTGTGATCCCCTGCTTTAACGGGATCACCAGTTAAGGCTAAAATATTGCGTAATCCTAAGGCATAAGCCCCCATTAAGTCCCCTTGTAGGGCGATCACATTGCGATCGCGACAAGTCATTTGACAGATGGGTTCGATACCATATTGCAATAACAACGCAGATGCTGCCATCGAAGACATTCTCAATACAGCGCGACTACCGTCGGTAATATTGACCCCATGAACCCTACCTTTGAGTTGTTTGGCCATCTCTAACATTCTGGCCGGGTTTCCACCTTTCGGGGGAGTGACTTCTGCCGTGATCAAAAATTCTTTATTTTGAGCAGCTTGACGGAATTGGTTAATCATAGTTTAGGTGTGTTTTAATCTTTTAAAGAGGAGTGAGTTGATCAGTGACCAGTGATCAGTTATCGGTTATCAGTTGGAAAGGGTAAATATCCTAAAGCCTCTTTTACTCTGTTTAGGGTTTCATTGGCCACAGTTTCGGCTTTTTCTTTCCCGTCTCGTAACACAGAGTCTAAGTAATCTTTATTGTCCATAATCTCATCATACTTTCCTTGAATTGGTTTGAGAGCTTCTATGGTTGTTTCAGTCAATAATGGTTTAAATTGCCCCCATCCCATGTCTTGGCATTCTGTAGCGACTTCTTCTTTACTCTTTCGGGATAATAAACTATATAAACCCAGTAAATTGTTACATTCAGGCCGTTCTTGATTATCAAATTCTAACCCTTTAATGGGATCGGTTTTGCATTTTTTAATCTTCTTTTTGATAAGATCAGGGGAGTCGAGTAAGTTAATGCGACTAAGATCAGAGGGATCAGATTTTGACATTTTACGGGTTCCATCGCTTAAACTCATTACCCTTGCCCCTTCTTTACGAATCAAGGGTTCTGGTAATTTTAAAACTGGCTTTTCTTTGCTTCCAAATTGATCGTTAATACGGATAGCAATATCTCTGGTTAATTCTAAATGTTGCTTTTGATCCTCACCCACAGGGACTTTATCGGCGTTATATAATAAAATATCTGCGGCCATTAAGACAGGATAATCTAACAGGCCAACGCTGACATTTTCTCCTTGTTTGACGGCTTTTTCTTTAAACTGAATCATTCTTTCTAACCAGTTTAAAGGGGTGATACAATTTAACAACCAAGTCAATTCGCTATGTGCCGTAACGTGGGATTGAACAAAAATATTAGCATGGTCTAAATCAATGCCACAGGCTAAATACAAGGCTGCTATATTATAAGTATCCTGGGCTAAGGTTTTGGGGTTGTGAGGGACGGTTATGGCGTGCAAATCCACGACACAGAAGAAGTTATCATAATTATCTTGCATATCCACCCAGGTACGGATCGCCCCTAGATAGTTTCCTAAGTGAAGATTGCCGGTTGGTTGTACCCCTGATAAGACCCTTTGTTTACCCATTCTAATACTATTTTACTTTTTACTCAATGTTATTATTTCTTTACAATTATGACTGATTATGTAACTTCTGTAAAAAGATTTATTAGATAAGTTGTGTAAAGGCATAATATATTATGCTCATATAGTCAGACTCTTTATGTCGAGAAATATGAATCAAGACTTAAATTATTATCATCTTATTCATCAAGAAATTGCTTCTTTGCTCTTATATCAATCCATTTTTGACGATAAAATTGGCCAAACTTTTTTATCAGTTTTAAATTTAATTTATGTTCGGAATCAGCAAGCTATTGATATTAATTGTCTTAAGGCTTATAGTCAATGGTTTAAAAATTTAGCGTCTCAAGGCATGAGTTGGCAAGATTATCTAATTAAAAGAATTCTAGTTGATGATAATCCTTTTAGTCAACAAGTTCAATTGTATGATTTAGAAGAATTACCGAAACCATTAATTGCAGCAGTCGAACACGATTTAAGTATTTTAAATACTTTGTATAATCTTCCTCTTGAAGCCATTGGTCAATGGGTTAAAGAAGCAGCTAATGTTCCGTTTTCTCCTTTTATTGGGGAATTTAAAAATAAAGATCATAGCTTTTTTCATGAAGAAGATAATTGGGAAAATTGTTTACAAGAATTAGCTAAACATTATCGTCAACATGGTACAGGTATTTTTGCTCAATATAAAGCTTTAAAATGGCACGATGATCAATTAATTGGTATTAGTGAAGCTGATCCCATTACTTTAACCGAAATTGTGGGTTATGAGTCTCAAAAAGAAACATTAATTAAAAACACAGACATTTTATTATCAGGTTATAATGCCCTTAATATCTTATTATATGGCAGTCGGGGATCAGGTAAATCTTCTTTAGTAAAAGGGTTATTAAATGAATACTATAGTCAAGGTTTAAGATTAGTTGAGGTTAATAAATCTCAGTTATCTAGTTTACCCATAATTGTCGATCAATTGAGAGATATTCCTCAAAAGTTTATTATATTTGTTGATGATTTATCCTTTGAAGAAGACAACGACGCTTTTAAATCTCTCAAAGTTGTTTTAGAGGGAAATGTAACCGCTAAAGCAAAAAATGTGGTAGTTTATGCAACTTCTAATAGACGGCATTTAATAAGGGAATATTTCGATGATCGCCCCCGTCCAAAAGATGCCGATGAGGTACATCATTGGGATACGGTACAAGAAAAATTATCCTTTAGCGATCGCTTTGGTTTAACCTTAACTTTTGAACCAGCAAATCAAGATACTTATCTCAATATTGTTCATCATTTAGCCTCACAAATTAACCTAAAAATTGATAAAGACGAATTAGAATTTAAGGCCAAGCAATGGACAACACAACATAATGGGCGATCAGGCAGAACCGCAAGACAATTTATTGATTTTCTACAGGGGGAATTAGGATTAAATAAATTATAATTTCTTCTATTGTTTCAGTTCATCTAATAACTAATCTAAGTAATGAATTATGCTAACGGAAAAAACTAAAATTAATATATTAAAAACGTCAACTCAAGAAGCTTGGATCGAGCAAGCAATTAACAATTTGGATACAATTTTATTAGATCATTCTCATTGTGAAAGAAAAGCAGCTAGTGTTGCTTTAAATTTGATGTTTCGTTATTCTTCTAATACAATCTTAGTGAGAAAATTAACTGCGATCGCACAAGAAGAACTAGAACATTTTGAACAAGTTAATCAATGGTTAGAAAAGAACAATATTCCCCTTGGTCCTTTGTCTTCTCCTCCCTATGGAGCAAAATTAAAAGCAGAAATTAGCACCCAAGAACCCCAAAGATGTCTCGATTCTTTACTGGTTGCAGCCTTAATAGAAGCGAGATCCTACGAAAGATTAGGACTCTTAGGAAAACATTGTCCAGATGAAAACTTAGCTAAATTTTACCGTAGTTTAATGGCATCAGAAGCCAGACATTACGGTATTTATTGGGTATTAGCTGATACTTATTTTGATAGAGAAAAGGTACAAAAAAGATTAGAAGAATTATCTATTATAGAAAGTGAAATTTTAACTATATTACACCCCGAACCCAGAATACATAGTTAGTTATATTTCTGAGTTCAGGATTAATTCTTGCAAGTTTTATTAGTCTTTATATTTGATAATTAAGTCCAAATTTAATAAGTTTGGATTACTATAATTTCAAAGGTCACTGGGTGTTTCAGGAGCAATTTCTACCCCTCGCTTTTCTCTTTCTTTTTCTTGCTCTTTTTGCTTTAAAGCATCAAATGTTTCTATATCTACACCAATAGATTCATAAGCTTTTTTTAACTCTTTTTCAAATTTATCAATGTTTTCACCATAACCAGCCCTTTCTGCTACGGTTGCTATATCTTTTCCTATATTGGCTCTTACACAGTCAATTAATTCGTTCTCATGAAGAGGTGTTGAAGCTGCCATAAATATTTTCTCACTTAATGACTAATGCTACTAATATAAATCAAATTTCCAAAAATTTAATCTATCTAAAAGCAGAATTAGCAATTGAATAAAATCTTTGACTCGAATTAATTTAATGTATCTTTTGGTAGATTTATTTTCTTCACTTTTTAGTTTAAGTTCTTAGTTGACTAACTTAATAAAAATAACTTAACCACACAAAATAAAATTATTGCTCTTATAAACGCGGAATTTTGCGTTTATATTTGGGTTAAACACTTATTAATGAGAATATAATTATGAATGCTTTTTTATTAACTAGAATTTTGTTACAATTTCAAAGTGAAGATGATGATTTAATTGAAGAAATTTCTGCCGTTACTCGTACTCCAGATGGTAGCCTTTGGGTGGGTTCTGATGAATATCTTTCCATAGAAAGATTAACACCGATGGGAGAGGGAATTTATGGGGGTCATAAAGTCTTTCATCTAAAAGATTATATTGACTTATTTGATCATGATTCAGAAATAGATATCGAAGGACTTGACTATTCCGATGGTTATATTTGGGTCACTGGTTCTCATAGTCTTAAACGCAACAAAACCAAAGGCAAAAAAAGTAAAAAAGATATTGAAAATCTTTCAGAAATAGAACGAGATCCCAATCGTTATTTAATCGCTCGACTACCCGTATTAAATGGTGAATTAGTCAAAACTTGTAGTCATTCTGTGGATGAAGAAAACCCTTTAACGGCTGCTTCTGTCAAAAAAGTCGATAATCATAACTTATTGATGGAAACCTTGGCAGAAGATGAACACTTAGGGAAATTTTTAACCATGAAAATTCCCTCCAAAGATAACGGATTTGACATCGAAGGATTAGCCGTAAAAGATCATAAATTATTTTTAGGGTTGCGCGGACCGGTGTTAAGAGGTTGGGCAATAATTATAGAAATTGAATTAGAAAATTCCGATCCTGGTGTACTCAATTTGAAAGACTTAGGAGACGGTTGTTATTATCGCAAACATTTTCTTGATCTTAATGGGTTAGGTATTCGTGAACTCTGTTTAAATGGCGATGATTTAATTATTTTAGCCGGTCCAACAATGGACTTAGAAGGGGCAATGCAAGTCTTTCGTCTCAAAAATGTACTTGATTATAGTCACAATAGTTTGTGGGAACAAAAATCAGACTGTTTAGAAACTTTATTTAATTTACCCTTTACCATTGGTTCAGACCATGCCGAAGGATTAGCCCTGTATCCCTGTTTAGGCTATGAAAATGCTCTGATGATTGTTTATGACTCTCCTAATGAAAATCGTCGGCCTCAAGATCATAGTATTTTTGCCGATGTATTTCGCTTACCTTAAACTAGGCTGGCTGTTATTAACTATACGAATTTAGGATAGATTCATTCCCATTTTAACTCCAAAAAGCCCCCTCAAGAGTTTTCCTTAAAATCATCGAGCGAGAGATAAATTTCATTCGACTTCTTCAATTCTTGTATTTTATTAGAAAACTTAAGTAATTCGGATACTTAATAGTTTAGTTATTTTCAGCTCTTAGTACGGGACAAAAAAATGAGAGAGGGGTTGCAAAGATAGACACAGAGAGGGTTTGATAGAAAGTTACCCTAACTAACGAACAAACCCTATGAATGAGATTACCTTACTGCGTAAGAGATTAAA
>NETF01000038.1 GCA_002172675.1 unicellular cyanobacterium SU3 | reverse complement strand
TAGCGAAAGCTAAGCCAGCAGACCCCATGTACTTATGTTATAGTTGAATCTCAAAGATTCTAACCTGGGGCTGCTGTTTAGGGGGAAACCCCCTAAAACCCCCTTCGGGCAGATGGGAAAGGAATGTTCTTCTCTTTTTATTATGACTGAGAAACGTAACATCAATCTAACAATTCGGGTAACTCCTTCTGAAAAACTAGCTTGGCAAGAAAAGGCTGTTCTCTCTGGCTTAACCCTATCTAATCTTGTCCGACAAGCTATGTCCAAAACTCGAACTTGGACAGCTTCAAATAGTTCATTAGTTCAAGAACAAACTAGGCAGATCGCTCGTATCGGAAATAACTTAAACCAAATCGCTAAATGGGCTAATACCTACAAACAAACTGCCGAAGCTATTGAGGTTATTCAAGCCCTTAGACTGATTCAAGAAACCCTACATGAACTATCAGTTAAATCTGATCAACCTTCTCCTAATTCAGAGGACAACGAAGATGTTACTTAAGTTCTTTGATCGTGGTACTGGAAAAGGTAAAGCTCCTGTTGAATATATCCTTAAGGAAACTGATGCTAAAGGCATCATTCGTGACCCTCAACCTGAACTAATTAAAGGAGATCCTCAACAAACCATTAACTTAATTGATTCCCTAAACTTCAAACATAAATACCGTAGTGGCGTTCTTAGCTTTGCCCCTGAAGATGCCCCTAACCATGAACAACAACAAGCCCTTATTAACTCCTTTGAAAATGTCGCCTTTGCTGGATTAGATAAAGATCAATATGACATTCTCTGGGTCAGACACACCCACACAGGAGACGATAGGTTAGAACTCCATTTTGTCACCCCCAGAGTTGAATTAACCACTGGTAAAAGCCTTAATATCGCTCCCCCTGGATGGGAAAGTTACTTTAGACCTTGGCGTGACCTTTGGAATACTTCTCAAGGATGGGCAAGCCCGGATGACCCAGAACGCTCTAGAACCTATCATCCAGGGCATCAAGCCTTAATTAATGCCCAAAACCATCGCTTAGAACTGGCTGGACAAACCCCCGTCAGCCGGGACGATGCTCGAAAGGTAATCACCAATTACTTAACTGCTTATATAGAAGACGGACAGATCCAAAACCGTAACGATATCATTACCACCCTAGAAGACGCAGCCTTTACCATTACAAGGCAAGGGGAGGATTATATCACCGTTACCCATAATGACCTAAATAAACGCATTAGATTAAAAGGAGGAATTTATAGTGCATCTTGGCGACTTGGACAAGAACCTACAACGGAAACGGCAACAGGACAGACAGCAACAAGAGCAAATAATCAATCAAGAATTAAACAAGCTCAAGAAAAACTGTCAGAAAATGTGTCAAAACGTAGAGACTACCATCAGCAACGATATTCAAGCTACTCAACAGAGCATCAACAATCACCTGAAATGGACTTCACTACTGCCAGGGACAATTCTTATCAGCCTCTTAACAGGTTCCTTGATAGGCAGTTGGGGGATGACTCAATATTTAACAAAACAGTTTCAACAAATTCAAACCAACAGAACCACCCTCAATCAACTCAAGCAGAAGACTTGGGGGATAGAACTTTATCAAACCAGTCAAGGGAAATTCATAATATTACCCCCCAACAGCAGTTACAAGACCAACTGGAAATGCAAAGGCAAGCCTTGCTTAAAGCTGTAGAAGAAGACGATGAACCAACTAGAAAAAGAACTACTAGAAACCTTCAAGAACTTTGCCATTCAATACGAGAAGGACAAGCAACAACAGAACGAACAAATGACCAACTTAACCAAGCAAATCAACTCACTCAACAGCACCATCAACAACTTATCGAACAGGATAACCGAACTCGAAAACGCTTATCAAGACATCATGAACGTCTTAGAAAAATAGCTGATAAACAAGCTGAAGAATTGCATCGATGCAAACAGATTAACTTAGCTGATTACGCTCAAACACAAGGTTATACTATAGATAAAAATAAAAGTTCGGTTAACTGTCTTGTCCTCAAAGATAACCAAGGGGATAAGATTCTCGTTGGTCTTAATCAAGCCGATGGTCACTACTTTTACTCATCCGTTAATAATGATAGAGATAGTGGCTCAATCATTGACTTTATTCAGAATAGAAGAAACCTTAATTTAGGGGAAGTTAGAAAAGAACTTAGACCCTGGATAAATAACCCCTCTCATCCTCCTTATTCTCCTAAACAAGCAACGCCTAAACTAACCCCAAGCACCCCAGATAGACATAAAATCATTACTCAATTTGAAGGGTTTAATGTAATCTTCACTCATCCTTATTTAACCCGACGGGGTATTAGTCAACAGACCAGTAATGACCCTCGATTTCAAGGCAGAATCTACACGGATAGCCGTAATAATGTCATTTTCCCCCATGCAGACCGTGAGGGAGTTTGTGGCTATGAATTGCGTAATCAGGAGTTTAAAAGCTTTTCTAAGGGTGGTATTAAGGGTTTATGGACTTCTAACGGTTCACCTGATGACACGACGCTGGTTATCTGTGAAAGTCCCCTGGACTGCTTAAGTTATCATCAGTTATTCCCTGATGATACTACCCGTTACTTTGCTACTGGTGGCACTTTATCAGAAAAACAGAAAACCCTACTCAAAACAGCCTTTGAAAAAATCCACACCCAAGGGGGACAAATTATTATCGCTACTGATAAGGATGAAGCTGGTCAAGAAATAGCTAACGAACTTCAAAATATTGTCCCTAAAACGGCTCAAGTTGATCGAGTAGTGCCAAATCATTATAAAGATTGGAATGACGCTCTCATGGCTCAAATTCGATGGGAACGTCAACAAGAGCAGAAACGTAGTCGAAGGAGAGGATTTTCTCTTTGAATAACCTAACCCACCAAACAAAAGGATGAAGTTAATCGAGGGTTTTGAATGATTGAGGCAGATATTAGGGGTTTACCTCGCCCCAACCGATTTCCTGATCTATCATGCACTAAAAATTGTAAATTTCCAAAGGAATCTCAAATATGCCTTTTGATCAAATAGAATTTCAAACAATTCATATAATTTTACTTCCTGCTCGATCAAATTCTACCTCTACAACAAATACGGTGGAATTTTCAGCTATTTATTCAGCATTTATAACAGCTGGAGTAGTTTTTCTTGTAGGAATATTAACTTTCTTATATAACAGAGCTAGTTTAGCAGAAAGTAAAAGAAAGGAAAGAAGAGGATCAATAACAAAAAAACTTAATGAGTTTTACGGTCCATTAAATTCATATCTAAAAATTACTGTTGCATTTAATGATTTACTTAAAAAAAATAAACCCCAAAATTTCCGAACTTTGATTCATCTTCTTAATCCTAGTAGAACTTATGAAAATAATCAAACAATTGACTGGTCAGAATCTGACAAAAAAATTATTGCTGAAATTATAGATATTGAAAAGAAAATTGAAGAATTAGTTAATTCTAAATCTGGACTTATTGACGACTCTGAGCAAGCTGATCTCCTAGCTAAAGCAATTACTCATTTTCGGATTCTTCGCTTAGCATATAATGGAGAAATTAGTGGAGGAGTGGAACGTTTTGAATCCTACGTTTACCCACGTGAGCTTGACACAAGTGTGGAAAAAAAAATTAAGGCTTTAAAAGAAGAATTAGATAAAATCTCCACTCCTGGATGGATAGAAAAGTTTCTATTTGGTGAATAATTTTAGCTTTTAACCTGAGTTAAATCTAAGAAAAAATAAAAAAAATACCACAATAAACCAGAATATTTATCTTTCTACAACTCTTTATGTTTACTATGTATAATTCTATAGATTATTACAATCACAATGCTCTTACTTATTTTGAAAGAACAGTTTTAATTGATATGACTGATTTATACGAACCCTTTTTAAGCTATCTCCCTAAACTCAGATCTTGTACCATTACTAAAAAGCTCAGAAAATCAGGTTTTCAAAATCAGGTGCAAGATCTGAGTAAAAAGGTACATATTCTTGACGCTGGCTGTGGAGGAGGACGAGATACAAAATATTTTACAAGTCTTGGATATAATGTTACAGCTATTGATGCTTCTCAAGCTATGGTTATCATTAGCTCTAAATTTACAGGACAAAAAACTATTTTAATGGCTTTTGAAGATATTAATTTTGTAAATTGTTTTGATGGAATATGGGCTTCAGCATCACTTTTACATGTTCCACGCAAACAAATGCACTTAGTCTTTAAAAAGATGATTACTGCCATAAAAGATGGTGGAATTTGGTATTTATCTTTTAAAGTAGGCATGGCGGAAAGGATAGACAAAGATGGTCGTTTTTTTAACGATTATAATGAGCAAACATTTCGAGAATTTTTAAATTATTATCAAGATATTTTAGAGATTATTTCAATTAATTCAACTGTTACTAGAAAAGATAATTGTTTATCTGAAGAGTGGCTAAATATTTTACTACGTGTAAATAAGTCTAGAAGTCTAGATTAGAATTTTAAGAAAAGACACTTAATTTAAGAACCGTTGAAAACCCCACCAAATCCGATAACCCAGAATAATTACTTTAAAACCTCAAACACCAGCCATGAAACGAGAACGGCACGGCAAAGCTAAAATTCTTACCCCTGAAGAAATTTACCTCCTCTTCAACCAAGGACTCAAAACCCAACGAGATCGCACTCTATTCGGCTTTTGCCTCTACACCGCTTGTCGCATCAACGAAGCCGTCACCCAACTCCAAAAAGACGCATTTGACTTTCATTACAGACCCAGACTTCCCATAAAAATAACTAAAATTTAACCCACTCGTTCAGATAACCACAGCACTCCATACCGATAGGGGATGATCTCTATCCCAGTTTCGTCAGCGACGATCAACCCATGCCCCTCACTATCATCAGACCCAATCACCCATAAGGAACTAGGGAATATCTCACGAGAATCATAAATAATATCCCCATACTTAAATGAACACCACTGATCAAAACCTCTATTCATAGGTAACTTGAAAACTTCACCCTCTTGTGTTTGAACATAATCTCTTTTGGCTAGTTGATAAACCTTTTTTTGACCCCCCTCATCCGGGACAGGACTCCTATTTTGTATACACTCTTGAGTGAGTCCTGTCCCCGACTCTATTACTGATGGGGTGGGCTTTTCAGCTAAATCATAGTTACTTTGAACTTCCCCTAAAAATCTTTGGTCTAGTGCCTCCAATACAGCCACCCTATCCGGGTCATTTAATGCTTCTGTGTTCAGAGAATAATATCGAGTTTTCTTCTCACCCTCTTTCTCAGTTCGACTTAAAATTAACCCCAACCCGATTTTTTCTAGCAGCCGTTCAATAAATTTGATGGGATCTGTTTTGTCGGTGACGTTTAACCCCAAGGCGTTATAAATTTTGTACCGTCTTAAATAAGCCCTCTCCATAAATGAGATCACCCTTGGGTCATCCTTTGATAATTCTTTGGGGTTCTTTAGATCGATTAACTCAAACAGCCTCAACTGCTCAATCTCATCTACCATCACACTATAATTCCGAATGTCTGGTAAGAAGATCACCCCATTGGCAAATTGTTTAAGTTTACTGAGATAATGCCCCTGATCTATCTCCCTGGTGATCTCAGGATGCTGACAATACCAAAATAATTTATTCCCCCTCAACCAGCGTCGGTTATCTTTAATGACGGCCTTATGAATAAAGTCAGGGGTGAGTTCTACGCCGGGAATTTCCTGTTTTAAAAATGCCTTATGAGCCTGACGACGTTGTTCTGGGGGGGCATTGGTGTAACTAATTTCGATAGCCTCTTCTATGGTTATATCATCGGCGGTGGACGTAGCTGATGCCTCTTCCCATTTTTGTGCTTCTTTTATTTCTCTTATTTGATTCCCTGTAGAAGTGGTTTCTAAACAATCGTATCTCACTAATTGATACCCCTCATCTATTAATTGCTGATAGAGCATCAGGTCAAAGTTTTGATTAGCATAATTTAACCGTCCTTTAGCTCGACAATATAAGTCAAGGTGAGGGTCAATGATCATCCCTGTGTTCGGGTCACATTTTCTCATCATTTCTTCATAAATTTCATGATGAGTAGGATCTCTACCGAGTTTTTCTTCTAATATCTCTGTTGTAATTAATTGAAAGTCAAACGCTCTATGATTACGCTTATATATTTGTCGCTTAATGACATCAGGATTACAGGAGTTAAGGAGTTCATCTTTCTTTTTACCTTGACCTGAATAAACAGTAAAATTAATCTTATTTCTCACCCGTGCCATACTTTGAGTGATTTCTACGGGTTCTAAGATACCCCCCACTGCTAAAACAAAGCCATAGGTAAAGTGTTCATAGACTTCCTTCCAGAACTTATCACTAAACCGTCCATCGATACTAATTCCTGTACTCATAGAAGTGGTAATTACCAAACTTCTAGGCTGTTGTTGTTTGATGGAGTAATTAATATTATTCTCAATGATTGCTTTATTTTCAGGGTCTGAGGTAGTATCCCCATTTAATAACCAATGGTTAGCCGTTGGATCTAGTTCTTTTAATTTTTCATGAATGGCTTTACTGTTGGCTTTTGAGTCACAGAAGATAAATAAGTTATAATCACTTTCATACTTTTGTATTATCTCATCGATGGTTTCATCGTATTTACCTGTATTGAAGAGAACTAACCCTTTGTTGGGTTTATACTCATTCTCAACGATGAACGTATCTCCTTCTGAACAAAGCTCATCGATATAATTAATTTCTACGTCGGTTAAATCAGCATCACAGCCAAGAATTAACCCCCCTCCTTCAATCACTTCTGGTAACTTTTCTTGTAGGACTCGCAGGACAAAGGGTCGTTTATCTTCTAAGGTAGAAGACATAATTAAATGCTTTAATCCTTGTCTAATTTCATCGAAGATAATTAAAGCCCCTGACCAATCTTTGTTATAAAGTTTACCCAAGGAATCAAAACAGAGAGCCAGGGACTCGTAATACTTAATATGAGTGTCCCCATATTCGTCAATCCACTTAATACGCCATCTGACCGCTTGTTCTTTCCCTAAGAGAATCCGAGGCACGATGGAAATTACTAATTTATTTTTCTGTCTCCATTCTTTGACTAATGGCTCAATAATTCCTGATGATTTTCTGGTGTCTTTAGCTGATTTTATGTGTAATTTACCCGTCCGAGGAAGGACATTACTTAACCCTTTTAAAGTGGGTTGATTAACGGTTAAGTTAATCTCTCTAGTAATGGTGTTTAATTGTTGTTGAATGGGGTCAATTAATTCCGCTACCTTAATCCGTTGTTTAAAGTAATCTCCTCCTTTATTTTTAATAACATCGTCGACCCCTTTGCCGTCTTCGATATTCCAAAGGACTTTGTAAGGTTTTCCATCGGCTTTAGAAATGCCATTAGCGAGTCTCTGAACCGCTTTAGCTACGATACGGCGTGTTTTGTTTTTCAAATCTTGGTCAAAGCCAATATCGACACGCCGGCCTTCAACATAAGGACGTAAAGATTCTTTAATTTCTCCGGTTTCGGGATCTACTCCACACTGACATCCATAGAGGGCTATAGCAGGAATGCCCTGAGAGAACGCTGAAAGGCTTTTCTTGCCCCCTTCCGTTAACAATAGGGGAATTACCTTATTTTCTTTAAACCACTCCCAGAAGGATATATTTTCGGGGGGTATGGGTAAGTCGTATTTCTTGGCGATCTCCTCAATGGTTTCTCTAGGGACGGGGGGAAGGTAAGGAACGTCCCCTATGCCTTTTGGTGCGTAATATTGTCCCGTTCTTTTAGAAGGTGGGGGAGAGTGGGGAGACAAGTTTACTTGATTTTCGACTTCTCTGACTTTTCTACCGTGTCTCCTTCTCCTTTTGCGCCTTTTCTCCTTCTTACGGGGTTTCTTTAAGTCTCCATAGATTTTACATTGCCAAGGTTCCCCTGTTTCCTGCATAAAGGTGGCACCGAGGAGATCCGGGGACGCTTGATGACCAAAGCGAGTATATGGCCAACCCAAGGCATCGTAAAGGGGCGTTCCTTCGACTTCGTGGGTGACGTGGTTGATTTCAATGTCGGGTAAGAACGTCACCGCTATCTCGAAGATGTTGGTGGCGATCTCACTTAAGTTGATAAATTCCCGTTTAATTGTTGTGGCATCCATTCACCCAGTCCTCTTGTGGTGCTACACAAGGGGGTTCTCTGAGTTTCATTACCTAGTTGAATGATCTAAATTCACAAAAAAAACGGTAAACTTCAAAATAGTAAGTGATTTTTTGGTAAGGGTTGTCCCCTAATTGGTGAAGTTATTTTGTTTTTGCTGTCAGGTTTTTCAGACCGGATTCAAATTAAGTAATTTAAAACTTCATTAAAGGCAACCCCCCTTTTTTTTGGTCAGTAATATATAAAAGGAATTTTAATTCTTTGCAGAGATATACACAACTAAATTGATAAGAAACGTTTATAAATTAGAAGCTTAACCGCAGATAAACCCAAATATCTAGATTAATTAGTCAATTTTAGCAATAATATCTACTCTTAACGTCTAATCGTCTATTGATTCAGAGATACTCAAGTTATCTTCAGGATTAGTATCGAGGTCAAGATTTCTCATTTTCATGACATTATCCCCCCCACCCCCATATCCAGGACTCAACATGGACAGACTGGCGATCGCACCTCTTACCTGATCCGGTTGAACCTCTAAATATTTTTGAAGCTGTCCTAAATTTCTATGACCACTCACTTCCTGGATCACCCTCAACGGAATTCCGCCATTACTCATCTGGGTTAACGCTGTCCTCCGGAAGCTGTGAGTCGATGCCCCAACAATTCCCACACTTATACAGGCTTTCCTGAAGATTCTAGACGCGCTATCTGGTTGTATATGTCCTTCTAACCTGCCAGGGAATAGGTAGCGTTCCGCGCGATCTATCCCGTAGCTGGTCAGCAGTATCCTTAAATCCTCAAACACTGGGATAGTTCTAGTGGCCAATTTGCCCTTAGTATTCTCCTTCCTAAAGATGATCTCCTCCATGACCAACCCACGACGATCATAGACATCCGTTGTTCTTAAGGTACAAGCTTCATTAATTCGACAGGCTGTAAACAACATCACCCCAAACAGCACCCGATCTCGTTCAAGCTTTAACCCGTCAGAGAATAATATCTGAATCTCTTCCACAGTTAGAATTTTCGCTCGGCCATGTCGGTTAACTTTCATGGGGGACGTGAGTTTAAAATTTTTTATCCTAATGTCGCCAGAATACTCTAATCTTCTATACATCATTTGTTACAAATCCTTACATGATCATTCTCACTTTTGTGAGCCTATCCTACATTTGTCATCACATAAGCTGACCCTTAGCAGAGGAGGCAAAAGAACGTTCTATGTCAACAAAATACTAATCTTTAAAAAGAATCACCATGGGAAATATTAATTTTAATCTCTTATTTGAAGCACTACTCATTCCATTTATTATTATACTTGTAGGTGGTATTGCCAAAAAATTAGCAAGAGGAACAGGCTGGGAAAGAAAAGATTTCTTTTTTGGAATTGAACTTTCTTTATCCTCTATTTCTGGAGGTTTAACAGTATTATTTGATTCTTCTATTAATGCTAACAAAGCACAAAATACAGGATTATTTATTGCTATATGCTTTGGATTTTTTATATATGTTTTAAGTTTGCATCAAGAACATGAGGGGACAACACCACAAAGAGAATATGGATGGTTAACTTTTTTTGCTAACCTAATAGGTATAGGACTGATGACTTTGCTTGTATTCTGGATTGAAAAATAGTGAGTTAAATTATGGACAATACGAATGAAAACAGCGATCAGAAAAACAAAGAAACTTCTGATGTAAATAACGAAATCGCATCTACTACACTGGCTGCTGCTGGTTTAGTTGGAGCAGCTATAGGAATGGTAGCTGCATCAACTCCAGTATTAGGCCTTGCTACATTAAGTGCTGGAACAGCTAGTGCAATAAAAATTCTTCAAAAAAGAAGAAAAGAAAAAAAAGAAAAAAAAGAAAAAGAACAGTCAACTAATGAAGAAAGTTGATATTTGTTAACAAGAAAATATATTTCCTGTGCCTAGAATCCCCATTGAAAATAAATCCCTGGTTCTGCTATACGTTTATATTCCGTATATTTTAACTGATCCCCTTAAAACTTATTTATTTGTACAGTAAGTTAATAAGTTTAGAGAATAGAAATCATTTATGGATAGTATTGAATCAAAATCATTAGAATTTATTATTACCAACTCTTTAAAAGATGTTTTTTATCAACAAATAATTGATATACGAAAAGAAAATTTCTATTCTTCTCCTTATGATTTGAATTATTGGGAAGGCGGTCTTCATTCTATATTTAGTAAAACTTCAATTAACGAACAGCAAAAAACAGATCCTAGTTCTTATTTTGCTTTAGCAATTGATCATAATCAAGTTATTAAAGCTTATTCTCGTTTCTCAACTAAAATTAATAATGAGGAAATCTGTAATAAAACTTTATCAGTACCTAAAGATACTAAAATGGCAATGCTTCATGTTATTGCAGCTTCAAAAGCTATTCAGGGAAAAAAACAAAACTGGAAAAATAGTCATCAAACTATAAAAGAAAAAGTAGGTACTTTCTTTTATAAAAAAATAGTCAATTTTTGTAGAGAAAAAAATAGTCAAATTATAATGGTTGATATTTGTATTTATCCAATTCCTAATATTCCTTCATTAATACTTCATAAAAATTTGGATTTTATACCTTTGCCACTAAATATTGAAAAAAAATTTTTTGATGAACAATATAATAGTTATCGTATAGTCAAATTTTTACGACTTGCTAAAGTTTTATCGTTGTCTTCTAAATTAGAAAGATTTTCAGATCAAACTTTACATTTAGTTTCAACATAAAGTCTTGACCCCTCTATTATTGATTTATATCAAAATCTCTGGCTCTTCTCCATTCTGCTCGGATTCCATTATAGTAAGCTTGAGATATCCCGCCAGGAACATTTTTACAGATATAGGCTGGTAAATCAGGTGAGTCTACTTGATTAATATAAGGTATAAAAATACTATTTTTATCTTTATCTAGTGGATCAAAAATATAAGCTCGCATTCGAGGAAAACTATTGGATAATCTAATATTAATTTTATCTACTATGTCAGGATTTGCCGAAGATTCTACTAATTGTTTTTTTAAAGTTAAAAGACTCTTTAATCCTTCAGAACATTCTTGTTTCAATTCTGGTGATGTTTGACCAAAATCATTAGCTAATTCATCTAATCTATTACTTTTAGGGTTAAAAACTAAAAAATATATAGTTATCCCTGTATTTTTAATCTTATCAAGAATAATATCTCTAAAACCAGGTAAACTAAGACGAAAATTAGTTCCAAAAAACCAAATTTCTTTATTTGATTGTTGTATTGAATTTCCTATTATAGGAAAAATTTCTGTACTTTTTATATGACAATCAAATAATCCTATACTCTTTATACGAGATATGTTTTTTTGTTTTTTTTCAGACCATTCTTCATACAAATTTCCCCATAAATGAGAATGCACTTTAAACTGCTTTCCTCTACCTTGTTCAGAAAGATTAATATTAAAACTGCAAAACTTTTCATTATTTTCATTGAGTTTTATATAAATTTTTCTAACATAATCACTTACCGTTCTAGATGAAATATGTAATTTCTTTGCAATTTCTTTATTTTCAAGCTTTTCGCCATAGTCTTTATCAGAGACATAAGCAAATTTATTTAAGAAAACTTCTTTTTCTCTACCATAAATTCTAAAACTGTCAGCTACTTCTATTAAAAATTTATCTCTATCTTTATTCTCATTCATTGTTTAATTTAAAGCTTTAGTTTTTTTGTACTATGTAAATAAGATGTAATTAAATAGGGAATTAAAACGTAAATATACTTTCAATTTTTTCATTTTTTTATTTTATAATTGACATTATTGGTGACAACTTAAGATAGAATCGCCTATGTCAAGTCTTTACTAATCAATTTTTATGATCACCTTCAATCTTTGACTGTGATAGAAACTGAGCCTTTAGTAGAATATTAAGAAACTCAGATCATTAGTTTTTTCAAACATCATATCTGGTAATCACTAATACGATAATGCGATAAGACTTATTCTAAAAAAAGGCAAAATCCTTATTCAGCAAGCCTTCTGAGGTTTAGTAAAAATTTGTAATAAGACAATTGACAAATTAGATATAACCCTAGAATGTCACTAATGAATATAGGGATTAAAATTTGTTAGTTACACAAATCTATGTGTTATTAACTATAACATTTTAGCTTATCCCTACTAATTATAGTTTAGGAATAAAACTCTATGCGAAAATTAAAATATTTAGGTTTTCTTGCAGTTAGTATAACTGGAATTTTAATAGGAACTTTTCCTTTGATCCCTTCTGCATTTGCAGGAAGTTCAAACATTCAAGGTCGTGTTGGACGCGCAAATGTATTTATTTGTGGCAAACGTAAGTTCTACGTTGGTAATGAAAATAATGTTCATCAAGTAAACGTCAATGTTAAGAGTGCTAGCTTAACAGTTATGGCCAACTTGGGTGTAGAAACTGATCTAGCAATCTTTTTTCTGGATACCAAATATAATGTTATAAACTGTTACGATGGAGTGCTTGGGCTTCCTCCATCAACCACACTAGGTCCAGGAAAATATTTTTATATTGTTGGAGCATCGATAGATTCTAACAATACAACACCGCCTTACATATCACGACTTACCTGGTAGAATATGGCGTAATCTAACTCCTCACAAACAACAAGAAGTCCTAGATTTTATTGACTTTCTTGGATCTCAATCGTCTCAAACGGGGGAAAAACTAGCGAGGCTGTCATACGGGGCAATAAGCAAAAATTTTGCAGTTTTTAGTGTTTGAGCCACTTTTAACTTGTCTTTGTCTCAAATCTCTCAAAGCTATATTTAATCAACATTATAGAGTTTTCAGGGCATTTCTCTAATGGATGTTTTTTGCAGCGATTAGTCAAAGACTGCAAAAATCTAGTTGCTTAGCGATCGCCAAATATCAATTTTGAAATCTTTATAGGGTAAGGGTTTTAAGCTAGATTGCCCCTGATGACAGCTTGGCTAGTTCTGACCCTATTAGTACAAATTTCGATTTTTTCAGTATGAGTTGACAGTTTGCTTGATTTCTTAATGCTTCTTAATATAGTGTTGTTTATTTATGTCCGACTACTTATGCAAAAATTAAAATATTTGTTTTTTTTTACAGTTAGTATAACTGGAGTTTTAATAGAAACTTTTCCTTTGATCCCTTCTGCGGTTGCAGGAAGAGAAGATTTACCTTTTGAAAATCTACGAGGAGTAAAAAACCTTAATCTTGAAGTAGATAAAAAAGATTGCCAGCTTGGTATGAATAAAACTGAAATAGTTTCATTTGTTTATTCCTATTTAAACAACAATAATATCCCTGCTAGCACTAATACAATTCAAACAAGTAGTCATGTTTTAAACGTAAGCGTCAATTGTGAGTACAATGAATTTTTGTCTATTTTCAGCATAGACTTACAAGTTAATCAATTCATTAATCTAGATGGAGTAAATACAAAAGTTATCACTTACGATAATGGGCGCTACGGAGTAATCGGTGCCGATCCTTTCGTTCAAGTAGAAAAACAACAACTTTTAGAACTTTTACAAGAATTCGTCTATGACTGGAAAACAGTTAGATAAAAATATTTCCCTGGGTGATTAGGAGTCGAGAAAGAAGTCACCTCCTTCCCCTCCATTCCGCATCCGCTCCATTCCGTTGCAGTCGGTTCCAAGTTGCTTTGAAAAATCACCTCTATTACTGTCACAGCTTAAGCTCAAAGTTTTTGTAATTTAATTTGTCATATAGTGTATTATTAATAGCATAATACTGTAATTACTTTATTAATTAAACTAGATAAACTCTTATATTAACTCTAAAGTTAAACCAGCTTTATGAAAAAATAACTATATTCGTTAGACAGAATTAAATACATTGCCTTTTAAACAAGAAAACACTGTTTTATTTTTTTTTGCTTTATTAATTAAAAACAGTTTTTTTCTGTTGACTTAATTTTCTAAATACTCCTAAAATAAATAGTTTAACATACATATTATATAACACTGTTGTCCTTTTATATGTGCAACGTAACTATAAATAGTTAATAAATTATACTATTTTTATACAATAAGTATAATTACGTTATTTCAATTACACTTGTTAGACAAACTAGATTACAATACAAGTTATAATAAGTAACGTTGTATAACATGGCTAAAACTCAACCCACATCAAGCTTTACTATCCGATGCCCCTCTGAGTTAATGAAGGGTATTGATGAACAAGTAGAACAGACTCGACAAAATAAGACCGATGTAATTGTCGGGATGTTACTAAGTTCTATTCCCTCAATTCATATTAGTGAACGGGTCAAATTACCCTCTCAACCTGGAATCTATTTTGTTTACACTTTAGACCATCAACTTCTCTACATTGGCAAAGCAGATAACTTAAGAACTCGTTGGAATAGTCATCATAAGTACCAATACTTTATCGAGTCTTCTATGGATTCCCGTATTGGTTACTTTACTTTTGACTCTGTTGATAATCTGAACCAAACTATTGAAGAGTTCCAATCAGAACCCACCGAGACAATTCAAACCAAAGCGTTAGTAACCTCTGACCAATTTGAGAAACTAGAACAAGAATTTACAACCCTAAAAAGACAATTCAACGATACGCTATCAGTTTTGGTTCAACTTGGGTCAGAGAAGGTGGTTAAGAAGCTTCAAAACTACTTACCCAAACGAGGGTTACAAGAATGGAACCCCTCATCAGAAGACTTACGAGAAGGCGTTACCCGAAGTGGTTTAGCCAAGCACTTCGGTTTCAATACAGTCAAAGACTTAGAAGACGCAGCTTCCTTATTAGAAGTTGACCCCATTGAATACCTTGAAGAGTTAAGCGGTTGGAAATATCGACCTACTGAAGAAGGAAGCAGTTTATCTAAGTTCTTTCAATCTTAAGCTATTAACTAACACAATCAGAGGCAAAATAAGATGTTTTATAACTATCCAGACCATACTTTAGTTTATTGGAGAAACGAACAAAGCGGTCAATTACCTAACGCCGTCAAAAAGCTATTTAGTAACTCCTCAAACTTTAACCAAGAAGATGCTGATTTAATTAGAGGCTATCTCAAACACTGGACAAGTTTTAAAGGACATTACTTCCCTAAAGAAGAAGATAGACAAGCTCTATTAAATCAATTAGATCAAGCTAAGTCAATCAAAGACTTTAACCAAATCACTAAGCAATTACTAGCTTATGCTATTGACCCCTTTTAGAAAAAAACAAACTGCTTTCCCATTTACCTAACGGGGGTATGGGGGACTATCCCCCATCAATAGCTGATTTTTACTATTATTTGTTATACAGTATATATTACACTGTTATGTAAATAACAAAACACCGTTTTAAATAAAAATCAAACTCTAGTTATAGTCAAATCTAATTATTGTGATTGTTAACTATTTATTTTATAACTGTATTACAACATAAACAACACTGTAACTAAATTAATATTATAGTGTTATGCTTAACTTCTAAAAAAACCAATTAATTAAATTTCTCCTGACAACCGCAAAGCTTCTTGTACAATTCGTTCACTAATACGAAAATCCGCTTCTAACAATGCCATTATTAACGGTTTGATTTCAGAAATAACCCCCTGACGTTTGCCCCGTAGCAACATTCCCACTGTCCCTATTACTTTCAAATTAAGTTGTTGGGCAACACGACGGGCTTTCTTATCATCAAGAATTAACAACACATCCCCTAATTCCATTGCTAGAGCGATCGCCTCAGCTTCCCCTGCATCCATTTGGGTTTTTAACGTAGCCACAACACCAACATTTTGAACAGGTTTAACCCTCAACCAACTTAAAGGGGTTTTGACTTCTGTTGCCACCATTGGCGGTGCATACACAGTGGAGAAAACCCTCGATAACAGATCCAACTGGCCAATGCGTTCTAGTCCAATTAAACAAGTGCTATTCGTAACCGCCTCTGTGGTCAAAAGTTCATCTCCTGTTCTAATTCTTCAGGAGGGTAATCAATCACAGGAACCCCTAATTTACCAAGTAATTCAATAAAAGTAGGTTTAGAATAACCAGCCAGTTCTGCTGCTTGTCCTACTGTTAATTTTCCTGTTTCAAACAATTTAACCATTAACAGGAGTCGTGCCTCTTCAACGCTAATATTTGGGGGTAGCTGTACCTCTAATGCGTTCATCTTTTTAGTTCCTCTTAATAGACCCTCTCTAAAACTCTAACCCTTCAATTTCCTGTGACCCCACCTCCCTAACAACTACTATCAATATTAAACCAATTAATCAAATAAAGACATTCCTTTCCCATCTGCCCTAACGGGGGTCTGGGGGTTCCCCCCAGTAAGGGGGTTTGGGGGATAATCCCCCATCCATAAATAATTATTTTCCGATTAGGAAAATACCTTATAATTATCTTATTATTGTAACCCCATTATCCCTGGATAGGGCTTCTAGTTATACCTCTTAGCGAAAGCTAAGCCAGCAGACCCCATGTACTTATGTTATAGTTGAATCTCAAAGATTCTAACCTGGGGCTGCTGTTTAGGGGGAAACCCCCTAAAACCCCCTTCGGGCAGATGGGAAAGGAATGT
>NETF01000037.1 GCA_002172675.1 unicellular cyanobacterium SU3 | reverse complement strand
GTCTAACAACTGCGAGGTCTTTCTACCAATTTTAGCGGTTTTTAGCTGCACTAGCTGATCTTTTTTCCTCATCGAGTATAAGTGTAACCTTTTAATAATGAGGGTTTAGCTTTTATTCAGCAAACCCTAATTGAGGATGTCGGCGAAAATATTAATCCTATTTCCAACCCAACAACTGGTGGAGAAGGAGCAGTAAGTGGAGGAACTCGCTCGTATTGATGTTAGTTTATTTGAGCCTTTCCCTTTACCAGCCGCTCATTATTTTTTTGTCCCCCAAGTGGATGAACAGGAAGTTAAACATCCACCCTGGTGAAGACATAAAGGTAATAGCTATCTTGAGGGTGGAAGATTAAATTAGAGCTTGTTTTTTAAGCGACTCAAGCTACTGTTCTAGACAAACGAAATGCCCAGAAAGTCAGAATAACTGCTACTATCACTGCCAGAACAGAAACAAATAACGGAACTGACCATATTCCTACTATTGCTGGCCATTGAAACAGAATTCTTAGCAAGTGCAACACTCCGATTATGGCAAAGATTGCACCGGAAATGATTAAATACAGTTTTTCAGTCATGGTTCTTCCCTCCAATTGTTGGCTTTTTTCACCAGAAAGAACTTCCTAGTTTTATTATAGCAAAAAGCTCATCCCATACACTTAATAAATACTTCGTGAACTACCCCAACTTCAGCGATAGCAAGTTGGGGCTTCTAACTTCATTGGGGGTTGCGTCAACAAGTGTCTTAACCTTTGTTTGTACTGCTATAACTTTTAGACGAGGAAAGAGGGAATTTCAATCAAATAGTCACTTTTAATTAGAAAAATGCCCCCTTCCTTAAAAGTTAACCTATTCAACAATAGGCGGTAACTGCTCAATTAAAAGATTAGGACCGCCGATACCTGTTGTCGGAGTGCCAGATATTCCTATTCGGAATTGAGTTAGGGTATTGGACGCATCCATGGCATTTTCCGGTTTAAGAGTAAAGATTACATTCTCACTCGAAGCATTAATAGGCTCATAGGAGGCAAAAACCACTTCTTCTTGATTAACTGTTCCGACAAAGCTCACTTGACCTAGTTTGGCGACCTGTTCAGGAGTCGTTAAATTAAAAGCCCGAGCAAGATTGGTTAAGCGAGCACTCACGCTATAACAACGACTTTCAGGAATATAAGCACCGTCAGGATGGTCAGAGGATAGAGTTGTTGTCCAGACAATCATCGGTTGACCATCTAGTCCATATTCATTTGACACATCTTCTATGGTGTAAACAGGAAAGCGACCTCTATTGCTTGTTTCTCGCATTACTTTTTTCACAGTACCATAGGTTTCATTTCCTAGATATTCGCAGGCAAAAACAACTTTGTCTTGAATCTCGGTAGTGGTTGCGCGCTCGTTTTCTAAGGGGTAGGCTTCAACGCCAGAAATGAACCCTGGTAAACTAATAGAGAATAAAGCGGTTGCTGCGATAGCTTTAACTAAATTATTATTCATTTTTTCCTCCGAAGTGTTAAAAAAGTAGTGATTTACTATGACTACTTTTTTGTTAAAAAAATTTCCATGCAC
The DNA here is from genome assembly GCA_002172675.1 of unicellular cyanobacterium SU3. Classification (GTDB taxonomy): domain Bacteria; phylum Cyanobacteriota; class Cyanobacteriia; order Cyanobacteriales; family Microcystaceae; genus Crocosphaera. The sequence continues at coordinate 88,750 of NETF01000037.1, read as the reverse complement.
AAAACATTCACGAAGTATTTTACTTATTCTCCCCACACAATCTATAGATAGGTTGCTAATTCTTTTATCTCCTTTAGCACCAAATCTATTTCTAATATTATTCTAACTCAACTATTTTTTTTTCACTAATTCAGCTGCTTAAACAACTCTAGTTCCTGTGTCACTACCGAGACGATGACCGTCTTCGTCCTTGATATCTCGAGAAAGTTTTCAGCATGATGAGTTTATTCCACTAAAAGTTAAGATATATTACTTTCACAAGGTGGTGTAGCGAAGGGACAAGTGCCAAAAAAAAGTAGTCAAAAATATTAATGTCAAAAATAGACGATCTTAGCATTAAAGTAGGGTGGGTTAGACGGTTATAATTTAAGTTATCACAGAAATATAAAAATCCGTCGTAACCCACCATTTTTATGGAAACAATCTTTAAAAATTTAAGCTTTTAATCAAAAATGCTACACTATAACTTAACAAAACTATTGAAGTATTAACTATGAAACTAAAAGTTACAGAAAAAGGTGTAATCATTCCCAAAGAATTACGAGGAGATAGTCAAGAAGTTTAAGTTACACAAGAAGACGAAAAAATTATTATTACTGTCGTCAAAAATAGACCTTCTATTTGGGACTTAGGAAAAAATCCTGTAGAATGTGATGTAAATGATGCTGCTATTAATCATGATACTTATTTATATTAAGTCATGAAAAATATTTACTTTTTAGATACTAGCTATGTTATTGCTTTGGAAATTAAAAATGAGCAGTCTCATCGACAAGTATTACAGCACTGGTCAACTTTAGCTATTTCTAAACCATTTTTAATTACAACAACCTATGTATTTGATGAAGTTGTTACTTTTTTTAATAGTCGCAATCTTCACGATCAAGCGATTAAAATTAGTTCTAATTTATTAGAAAGTCCAGAAATAGAAATGATTGAAGTTGCTCGAAATTTGTTTGACCAAAGTTGGAAATATTTCCAAAAGTATCAAGACAAATATTATTTTTTGACTGATTGCTTATCTTTTGTTGTTATGGAAAAAGAAATATATCGACAGCATTAACCTTAGATAATCATTTTGTTCAAGCTGGTTTTCAATGCTTACCTCAACTGAGTTTCTAACCTTTTAATACTTCTTGAATCATAGAATTTGCCTGAGAACCATAACCACCCCCAAACAAATTATAATGATTTAAAATATGATAAAGATTATATAAAGTTTTTCGTTTTTTATACCCTTCATCTAACGGAAATACTTCATTATATCCCCGATAAAAAGCAGCAGGAAACCCCCCAAAAAGTTCCGTCATGGCAATATCAACCTCACGATCGCCATAATAGGCCGCAGGATCTAATATAACCGGTTCTCCTGCTTCTGTCACCGCTGCATTGCCTGACCATAAATCACCATGCACTAAAGAAGGTTGAGGAGCAATTGTTGATAAAATGTCTCTTACTGTCTCTACAATTTGACTATAATTGCCGAAATTTCCTCCCTTCCTTGAGGCTAATTTTAATTGATATCCAATGCGATGATCTGCAAAAAAATCAGACCACTTTTCTGTCCAATTATTAACTTGTGGTGTTGAACCAATAGTATTATTTTGACTCCAACCGAATTTAGTTTCCCCTTGATATTGGTGCATTTTTGCTAAATGCTTTCCCATTAATTCCCACGACTCTTTAGAAGAACGACCAAATTCTAACCATTCTAAAATAATATAACTCGAACGTTCTGCCATCCCCCAACAAATGGGTTTAGGAACTCTAATGGTTTCGGTTTTTGCCATTTCCTTGAGTCCTAATGCTTCTGCTGTAAACATTTCTACTTGAGAAGCATCGTTAATCTTCACGAAGTATTTAATATCTTTACCAATGAGACAGTAACCTTGGTTAATACAGCCTCCACTGACTGATTTTCGGTTTTCAATCGTAAAAGAGTTACCTGTTGTTTGATTAATATGATCAGCAATTTGTGTCCACATTATTTTTAACCTCAATTATCAATAAATTTACAGTTAACAATCACTTTTAATTCTTTACCACTGTTACCCCATAAGCATCTAAGTTAAGATATTTTTGGGCTGCTTTTTGAATATCATCTAAAGTTAAAGATTGGATAATCTCAGGATAAGATAAAGCCGGGTTTAAATCGTGCATTTGAGAATAATAATAGCCATAAAGATTTGTGCGATCGCTTGGTCTTTCGTTACTAAAAATAAACCGATTAATTGCTTGTCTTTTAATGCGATTTAATTCTTCTTCTTTAACAGAGTCTTGTTGGATTTTACGTAAATGCTGGATAATTATTTTTTCAACTTCTGCAATATTATCCGTTGATAGTTTAGCCGCGATATAAAACATCCCTTGAACTTTTTGAGTCATATTACTAACACTAATCTGAGATACTAATCCTTTATCTTCTCGCAAATCCCGAAATAAACGAGAGGTTTTACCTTTCCCTAAAATAGAGGCTAAAACATCCAACGCATACGTCTCATTCAACTCCAAAAAACCGGGTACTTTCCACATCATAATTAACCGCGCTTGTTGCAGTTTATCATCTTCATATTCTTGACGGACAATATCTTTAAACGGTGACTCAGGTGCATCAGGAAATCTCAACGACTGATAACTATCAGAAACAGCTTGCTTATTATAATAAGTTTGCTCAAAACTATCAGCAACAATATTAACTAATTCATCAACCGAAAGATTTCCCACTGCTACTGCTGTTACTGATGTAGGATGATAACAACTACCATGAAACTCACGCATTTGTTGAGAGGTTAACCCTTCAATAACTGATGCTGGACCTAACACCGGACGACGATAAGGCAGACTTTCAAAACAGGTTTCCATTGCTCGATAAAAAGTTCTTCGGTTAGGATTATCATGGGAGCGTCTAATTTCTTCTAAAACCACTAATTTTTCTCGCTCAAATGCTTCATTTTCAATCATCGGGTTGAAAACAACATCTAACTGTAAAGGCACTAAATCTGCAAAATCTTTCGGCGCACTGGTAATATAAAAATGAGTGTATTCTTGGGATGTAGCCGCATTAGTAACTGCACCTCTCTGTTCAATTAGTTGTTCAAACTCTCCACTTTTTAAGCGTTGTGTCCCCTTAAATACCATGTGTTCGAGAAAATGAGCCATTCCGTTGATCTCATTTGACTCCAAGGCTGAACCTACCCTAAGCCATACATTAAGGTTAACCGCGTCTACAGGCATTTGTTCAGCAATAATAGTCAAACCATTATCCAGCTTAACAATGGTGGGTGCATGGGTAACTGATGAGTCGATGACGGAAGTGAGCATATAATAATCTTAATCGAGTCTGCTAATCCTATCTTACATGGCAATTCAGACATAACAAGTCAATTGAATTGATACTATTCTTTAAATTTTTTTAATAATATGATTAAAAACACAAAAAGATCAATCGGAAAATTATACGATCAAGACTATCAACTCTGGTTAGAAACTACGTTAGAACAATTACGCAATCATCAATATTCTCAAGTGGACTGGGAAAACTTATTAGAGGAAATAGAAGGAATGACCAAAAGAGATAAACGAGCATTAAGAAGTTTATTGACTCGTTTATTTGAACATTTTTTAAAGTTAGCTTACTGGGAATCTGAAAGAGAATATAATCAAGCAGGGTGGAAAGGAGAAATTCAAAATTTTCGGAGTCACATTAAAGATTTATTAGAAGATAGTCCTAGTTTGAAACCTTATTTAGCTGAAATTATAGAGAAAAGCTATGATACGGCTGTAAAAATAGCTCAGCAAAAGATGGAAATTGCATCTAATGTATTTCCTATGGCTCCAATTGCTAATGTAGAGCAAATTTTAGATGATGAATGGCTTCCTAACTACAAATAATTAGTAAAAAGTGAAAAATCAAAATTACTCTGAGTATGACAAACTTATAGGTAAAAAATAAAACAGCGATCGCCTTTATCAACAATTTTCACAGTAAACCCTCTATAATTAAGCTAGAAACTCCAAAAATTAAAAAATTTGAAAGAATATCATGAATAGAATTATCAAGAAAACCTTAGGCTTTGTTGATTTTTGGGCAAAAATGGAGATAATGACAACCTTGGTCTTAACTATGATCATTTTAGGCTATGCCGTCTTTCCTCAGAATAATCAAAACAAAACCCAGTTGCATCAGGAGGTTCCTTCTACAGTGCAACCATAATATACTTTACTAACAACTCCTCTCACACAAAAAAGTTAGAATCACCCTTGCTTTTTGTCCTTAATATCATATATAATATTTGATTGTGGCCAAAAGCTAGTCAATGCGACCTTGGCTGACCTAAAGGGACATAAGCCGCTTCGAGATACTGAAGACATAAAACTTTAAGTCTTGGAGAGTCACGGCGACCCAACTTAACCCGTTTTCAAAGAGCAGGTTAAACCTATCGTTAACTGTTTATATAGATTCGCCCTAACTTACGTTAGAGCCTATTCATAAAAACAAAGCGAGGAAAAACTATCTCGCTTGTTTAGGTGTGAATAAAGCACCTAAATTCTGTTGTCTAGCCTATAGAGGAAAAAACCGTGGCTGTTGGTCTTCTTGGAACCAAACTCGGTATGACCCAAATCTTCGAGGAGGAATCTGGCTTAGCCATTCCTGTCACCGTAGTACAAGCGGGTCCATGTACCATTACACAGATAAAAACCGCCGAAACCGATGGTTATACTGCCGTCCAAATCGGTTATTTAGAAGTTAGAGAAAAAAACCTAACCAAACCAGAGTTAGGTCATTTAAGAAAAGCAGAAGCCTCTCCGCTGCGTCATCTTAAAGAATATCGGGTAGAAGATACCGCTTCTTATACATTGGGAGAAGCAGTAAAAGCCGACATATTCAATGCAGGGGACTTAGTTGACGTTGCTGGAACCTCCATGGGAAGGGGGTTTGCTGGTTATCAGAAACGCCATAACTTTAAACGGGGTAACATGACTCACGGTTCTAAAAACCATCGTTTACCCGGGTCAACCGGTGCAGGAACCACCCCAGGACGGGTTTATCCAGGAAAGAAAATGGCAGGTCAATATGGTGCAGTGAAAACCACCACCCGTCATTTAGAAGTGGTCAAAGTGGATGCAGAACGTAACTTGCTACTGATTAGAGGAGCCGTTCCTGGTAAACCAGGTGGTCTTTTAAACATTACTCCTGCCAAAATTGTTGGTAAATAAGGACGAACTCATAACTAAACGAGAAAAAAGCAAGAAAAATGGTTGATTGTAACGTTAGAAACTGGCAAGGGGAAGAAGTGGGCCAAGCCACCCTAGAGCTAAAAGTAGCCAAAGACGAAACAGCATCACACTTATTACACCGTGCCGTTGTTCGTCATTTAGCCAACGCTCGTCAAGGAACAGCTTCAACTAAAACCAGAGCAGAAGTGCGAGGCGGTGGTCGTAAACCTTGGCGACAAAAAGGAACCGGACGGGCTAGAGCCGGATCGATTCGTTCTCCTCTGTGGCGAGGGGGTGGGGTCATTTTCGGACCCAAGCCTAGGGATTTTGGCTTGAAAATGAACCGTAAAGAAAGACGGTTAGCCCTGAGAACAGCCCTCGGTAGTCGCATCGAAGACATGATTGTGGTGGAAAACTTCGCCGAACAACTGCCCCAACCCAAAACAAAAGAATTAGCCTCAGCCTTAGGCCGTTGGGGTGTCGAACCCGAGCAAAAAGTGGCTTTGGTGTTAGTCGAAACTGACGAAAATATTTATTTATCAGCCCGAAATATTTGTTATCTCAAGATTATGAGAGCAGATAGTTTGAACGTTTATGACCTACTTGATGCTGATAAAATCGTCATCACCTCCGAAGCCTTAACTAAAATTCAGGAGGTATACAATGACTGATTATAATCCCCGTGATTTAGCTGATTTGGTACTTAAGCCCATTATCACCGAAAAAGCAACCCTACAATTAGAACAGAATAAATATGTGTTTGATGTCTTGCCCAAAGCCACCAAACCAGAAATAAAAGCAGCGATCGAAAGTTTATTCGATGTCAAAGTAATAGGGGTCAATACCATTCGTCCCCCTCGTAAAAAGCGTCGTGTCGGTAGATTTATCGGCCATAAACCCCTATATAAACGGGCGATTGTCACCTTAGAAGAAGGCGACACCATTAACCTCTTCCCTGACGTATAACGTTATCCGTCAAATAGCAGGGAACTTAGTTATCTATAAAATCCTGTCGTCAAACGACTCAATTAGTAGACCACACCTAAAAGATAATCATGGGTATTCGTACTTATCGGCCATACACTCCCGGAACCAGACAGGCATCTGTCTCAGATTTCGCGGACATTACCAAACGAAAGCCGGAAAAATCACTAACCACCTACAAGCACAATAAAAAAGGACGTAATAACCGAGGGGTGATTACCAGTCGTCACCGAGGTGGCGGACATAAGCGGTTGTATCGCATTGTGGACTTTAAACGCGACAAATATGGCGTTCCTGCCAAAGTCGCATCTATCGAATACGATCCCAATCGTAACGCCCGTATCGCTCTGTTATTCTACACAGACGGAGAAAAACGCTATATTTTAGCTCCTGCTGGCATCACAGTCGGCACAGAAGTCGTTTCAGGGGAAGATTCACCCTTTGAAGTCGGCAATGCTTTACCTTTATACAAAATTCCTTTAGGGACAGAAGTCCATAACGTCGAATTAGTGGCCGGCAAAGGTGGTCAAATGGTACGGGCTGCCGGGGCGGCTGCTCAAGTAGTGGCAAAAGAAGGGGACTACGTTACCCTACGACTCCCCTCCAAAGAAGTCCGCATGGTTCGTAAAGAATGCTACGCCACCATTGGCCGGGTTGGGAATACAGAAGCCCGTAATATTAAACTCGGAAAAGCAGGAAGAACCCGCCATTTAGGACGCAGACCCCACGTGAGAGGAAGCGTCATGAATCCAGTTGATCACCCCCACGGCGGAGGAGAAGGACGGGCTCCGGTTGGTAGAAGCGGACCGATGACCCCTTGGGGGAAACCAGCCTTAGGGGCAAAAACCCGGAATAAGAAAAAAGCCAGTTCTCGGCTGATTGTACGCCGTCGCCGTTAAAACAATAGAGTAAGTTGAAAGTATTATGAGTCGCTCCCTAAAAAAAGGCCCCTTTATTGCAGATAGTCTCCTAACCAAAATTGAAAAACTAAACGAAAAAGGAGATAAACAGGTGATTAAAACCTGGTCTAGAGCTTCTACCATCATCCCTGCCATGATTGGTCATACCATCGCTGTCCATAACGGCAAACAGCACGTGCCTATTTTTATTTCCGAACAAATGGTCGGTCATAAATTAGGAGAATTTGCTCCCACCCGTACCTTTAGAGGACACTCTAAGGGCGATAAAAAAGTTCGACGATAAAAAAAGCAGGAACCAAAAAACAGGCAACAAAATAAAGTCTGACCTGTTTCTCGGTTCCCTGTTCAAATAACAAGTTACAGATAGACACAAACATTATGGCCGTTGATACAACCACAGAAGCCAAAGCCATCGCCCGTTATATTCGGATGTCCCCTTTTAAAGTAAGACGGGTACTCGATCAAATCAGAGGTCGCTCTTATCGGGAAGCCTTGATTATCCTCGAATTTATGCCCTATCGGGCTTGTGAGCCAATTTTAAAACTATTGCGCTCAGCCGTAGCCAACGCCGAACATAATCAAGGACTTGACCCCGCCACCTTAGTCGTTAGTAAAGCTTACGCTGACGGAGGACCAAGTTTAAGACGGTATCGACCCAGAGCGCAAGGAAGGGCTTATCAAATTCGTAAACCCACCTGTCACATTACCATCGCCGTCGCCCCCGAAATAGAAGACAACTAACGACCTTAAGCACTAAAACAATATGGGACAAAAAATACATCCAATCGGTTTCCGTCTCGGCGTTACCAAAGAACATAAATCCTGCTGGTATGCCGATAAGAGACGTTATCCTGAACTATTACAAGAAGATTTAGCCATTCGGCAGTACGTTGAGAAAAATCTCAGTAATGCTGGTATTGCTGACATTCGCATTGAAAGAAAAGCCGATCAAATCGACCTCGCTATCCACACCGCTAGACCCGGCGTTGTCGTCGGAAGAGGGGGAAGTGGTATCGAACAGTTACGAACTGGTTTACAGCAAACCCTCGGAGAAAATCGCCAAATCCGCATTAATGTCATCGAAGTGTCACGGGTAGATGCCGATGCTGCTCTGATTGCCGAATATATTACTCAACAACTCGAACGACGGGTGTCCTTTCGTCGCGTAGTTCGTCAAGCCATTCAACGGGCCCAACGAGCCGAAGTCAAAGGCATCAAAATTCAAGTGGGCGGTCGCTTAAACGGTGCTGAAATTGCACGGAGTGAATGGGTCAGAGAAGGACGAGTTCCCTTACATACCCTCAGAGCGGATATTGACTATGCCTATCGTACCGCCCAAACCATTTACGGTATTTTAGGGGTTAAAGTTTGGGTCTTCAAAGGAGAGATTATTCCAGGACAAGAAGAAGCCGCCATGGCCGCCCCTGCCCCTACCCCCAGAAAGAAACGGCGACCCCAACAATTTGAAGACCGTTCTAACGAAGAATAATCAAGACCCTTTAAGTTAAACCGTATCATTAACCATCCATGTTAAGTCCTAGAAGAACTAAATTCCGTAAACAACAACGAGGGCGCATGAGAGGGCTGGCACACCGAGGCAGCACCCTCAACTTTGGGGAATACGCCCTACAAGCCACCGAACCCTCCTGGATTACCGCGCGTCAAATCGAAGCCGCTCGTCGTGCCATGACCCGTTATATCAAACGGGGGGGGAAAATTTGGATTCGGGTATTCCCTGATAAACCTGTGACCATGCGAGCAGCAGAAACTCGGATGGGGTCAGGTAAGGGGTCGCCAGAATACTGGGTGGCCGTGGTTAAACCAGGGCGAATCATGTTTGAATTATCCGGGGTTTCTGAACCCATCGCCCGCGAAGCCATGCGCCTGGCCGCTCAAAAACTTCCCATTAAAACTAAGTTTATTACGCGCCAAGAGGAGTATATCTAAAAATGGCATTACCCAAGATAGACGAAGTTAGACAACTGAACGATGAAGAACTCGCAGAAGAAATTCTCGCCACCAAGCGTAAACTCTTTGATCTGCGGTTTCAACAAGCCACTCGCCAGTTAGACAATACCCACGAGTTTAAACATACCCGTCATCGGATGGCCCAACTATTAACCGTAGAACGGGAAAGACAACTCGACATTAACCAGTCATCATCTACTGAAGTAGAGGAGGCATAAGCGAATTATGGCCATTAAAGAAAGAGTTGGGGTCGTGGTAAGTACCAAAATGGATAAAACCGCAGTTGTAGCGGTAGAAAACCGTTCCCCTCACCCCAAGTACGGAAAAATCGTGGTTAAAACCAGAAAGTTTAAAGCACACGATCCCGAAAATCAATGTAAAGAAGGCGATCGCGTCCGCATTCGTGAAACTCGCCCCCTCAGCAAAACCAAACGCTGGGAAATCAAGACCATTTTAACCGCTCATTAAATGACCCTATTAGTACCGTGATTCAACAGCAAACCTATCTGAATGTCGCTGACAATAGCGGAGCCCGTAAACTAATGTGCTTGCGGGTTTTGGGAACAGGCAATTGTCGCTATGGCGAAATCGGCGATAAAATTGTCGCCGTTGTCAAAGATGCCCTGCCCAATATGCCCATCAAACGCTCTGATATTGTCACCGCCGTCATTGTGCGAACTCGTCAACCCGTTAATCGCGCTAGTGGCATGAGCATTCGCTTTGATGATAACGCTGCCGTCATTATTAACGCCGACGGCAACCCCAGAGGAACCCGTGTTTTTGGTCCAGTGGCCAGAGAATTAAGAGATAAAAGCTACACAAAAATCGTATCCTTAGCACCGGAGGTACTCTAAACATGAGCAAAAAAAAATCTCCTCAACGTTACAAAATGCACGTTAAAAAAGGGGATACCATTCAAGTTATTTCAGGACGAGATAAAGGAAAAGTAGGGGAAGTGATTAAAACCATGCCCGAAACTAGCCAAATCGTCGTCGAGGGCGTTAACGTCAGAACCAAGCACGTTAAACCCCAACAAGAAGGAGAATCAGGACAAATCGCTACCTTTGAAGCTCCTATTCATAGCTCTAACGTGATGTTGTACTCCACTAAAGAACAAGTGGCCAGCCGTATAAGTTATACCTTCACCGAAGAAGGTAAAAAAGTACGGATGTTGAAAAAAACAGGAGAAATTATCGATTCTTAATTTCTTTTGTTTGAGAAGCAACAAGCAACAGGGAATCATCAACATTTAACCCATTATTGCTTTGCTTCTATTACCAACACTAACATTAACTCCGACCAACCTTAACCATGTTCCCCTGACCAAGCCCAGGGATGAGGAAAACTAATCATGGCTCAACCGAGACTTAAAACCTTTTATCAAGACACCATTGTTCCCAAACTGCAACAGCAGTTTAGTTACACTAACATTCATCAAGTCCCCAAAGTCGCTAAAATCACCATTAACCGAGGACTAGGAGAAGCATCCCAAAATGCCAAAGCCCTAGAATCTTCCATTAGTGAATTAGAGACCATAACAGGACAAAAACCCGTTGTGACTCGCGCTAAAAAAGCGATCGCTGGTTTTAAAATCCGTGAAGGAATGCCCGTAGGGGTGATGGTAACCTTGCGCTCAGAAAAAATGTACGCTTTTCTTGATCGTTTGATCAACCTTGCCCTACCCCGAATTAGAGACTTCCGAGGCATTAGCCCCAAAAGCTTCGACGGACGCGGGAACTACAGTCTTGGTGTCCGTGAACAACTGATTTTTCCAGAAATCGACTACGACACCATCGATCAAATTCGGGGCATGGATGTTTCCATCATTACCACTGCCCAGACTGATGAAGAAGGGCGTGCGTTACTCAAAGAAATGGGAATGCCCTTCCGCACCTAGTCAATCCCTTATTTTACAGGAGAAACTCATCAGCAATAATGGCACCTAACGACATCATCTCAGATATGCTTACCCGTATCCGCAACGCCTGTGCGGTACGCCACCCCACCACGGTTGTTCCCACCACCAAAATGACCCGCAGTATCGCCCAAGTTCTCAAAGAAGAAGGCTTTATCGAAGGGTTTGAAGAAGTGGGAGAAGGGGTAAAAAAACATCTCGTTCTTTCCCTAAAATATAAATCTCGGGGCCGTCAACCCATCATCAACACCCTACAACGGGTCAGTAAACCAGGATTACGGGTTTACTCCAATCGCAAAGATTTACCCCGTGTTTTAGGAGGCATTGGCATCGCCATTATTTCCACCTCCAAAGGGATTATGACCGACAGAGAAGCCCGTCGTCAAAACGTCGGAGGCGAAGTTCTTTGCTACGTTTGGTAGCACTAGCCCGCTATTAGAGTGTTTACAGTCTAGTAATAACTCAGTGATCACAGATAACCCAGAAAAAAAATGTCTCGTATTGGTAAAAAACCCATTCCTCTGCCTAATAAAGTCACCATCGACATTAAAGGGCAACATATCGACGTCAAAGGGCCTAAAGGTTCCTTAGAATTAGAGTTACCCTCGCAAGTAACCGTCAACCAAGACGGAGAAACTATCCTCGTGCAACGGGTCGATGATTCTCGTGTCGCTCGTGAACGTCATGGACTCTTTCGTACCCTCGTCTCTAATATGATTGAAGGGGTTTCTAAAGGATTTGAAAAACGCCTCAGCATTCAAGGGGTTGGTTATCGGGCCCAAGCACAGGGTACTAAACTGACCCTCAATGTTGGCTACAGTAAACCCGTTGAAATGACCATGCCCAAAGGCATCAACGTCGCCGTGGAAAACAACACTCAAGTGGTCGTTAGCGGCATCGACAAAGAAATTGTTGGTAACATTGCTGCTAAAATTCGGGCAGTTCGTCCCCCAGAACCCTACAAAGGTAAAGGGATTCGTTATCAAGATGAATACGTCAGACGTAAAGCAGGTAAGGCAGGTAAGAAATAATTATGAAAACCACCAGAAAAGAATCTTTAAAACGTCGTCATCGACGCATTCGTAGAAAAGTCAGTGGAACCCCCGACTGTCCCCGTTTAGCTGTTTTTCGCTCCAATCATCATATTTATGCCCAAATTATTGATGATGTGGCTCAACACACCCTGGCAGCCGCTTCTACCCTAGAACCAGAGTTAAGAAACAATCTCTCGTCTGGAGCTACCTGTGAAGCTTCGGCACAAGTGGGCAAATTAGTAGCCGAGAGAAGCATGGCCAAAGGCATTGAACAAGTGGTTTTTGATCGCGGTGGTAACTTATATCACGGTCGGGTCAAAGCCTTAGCCGAAGCAGCCCGCGAAGCTGGCTTACAGTTTTGAATCAAATCATTAATATTTTTCCTCAGTAATAAGGTAATTATTATGGCAAAAAGTCGCAAAAGTAACCGAGATAAGTCAAAAGACAGTAACTGGCAAGAACGAGTTATTCAAATTCGTCGCGTTAGTAAAGTGGTCAAAGGGGGTAAAAAATTAAGCTTCCGCGCCATTGTTGTGGTTGGTAATGAAAAAGGCCAGGTCGGCGTTGGTGTCGGTAAGGCCGGCGATGTTATCGGGGCTGTTCGTAAAGGGGTTGCTGATGGCAAAAAACAACTCATTGACGTTTCTTTAACGAAGTCCAGTTCCATTACTCACATAGCTAAAGGAGTATCTGGCGGAGCTAAAGTTATTGTTCGCCCTGCTGCCCCTGGTACAGGGGTAATTGCAGGGGGTGCAGTAAGAACCGTTTTAGAACTAGCAGGACTAAAAAACATCCTCGCTAAGCAATTAGGGTCAAATAACCCCTTAAACAACGCCAGAGCTGTAATTAACGCCCTCGAAGGGTTACGGACTTTCTCTGAAGTCGCTCAAGAAAGAGGCGTGCCTCTAGAGCATCTTTATACTTAAATTTTGTCTTTGATACCCAGAAAATACTATGAGAATACATGAAGTCAACCCTCAAAAAGGGTCAACTAAACGCCGTCGCCGCATTGGCCGCGGCATCTCCGCCGGTCAAGGAGCCAGTGGTGGCTTTGGAATGCGAGGACAAAAATCTCGTTCTGGTACCGGAACAAAAGCCGGTTTTGAAGGGGGACAAATGCCCCTCTATCGTCGGGTTCCCAAGTTAAAACACTTTCCCCTCGTTAACCCTAGCCATTACACCATTATTAATGTAGGTAAACTCAACAGTTTATCCCCGAATACTGAAGTTACCCTAGAAAGCTTAATGGAAGTCGGGTTAATTACCAGTAATGACGGCCCTTTAAAAGTGTTAGGGGATGGTGAATTAACCGTTGCTTTGACCGTTAAAGCAGCCGCCTTTACCAAGTCAGCTAAAAGCAAAATTGAAAGTGCTGGAGGCAGTTGTCATGATGTATCAGACACCGCTGACACTCCTAACGATAACGAATAATGAATACTAAATTATGACCTCTCCCCCAGAGGAGAGGCTTAGTTTCCTAATTAAATGATTGGCTTTTTTTGCAAACCAATTAAATAAAACTATCAACTATCAATTATTAATTATGAATTATTAATTGTTTGGTAAAATGTCAACAATAATAAAAAATCGTTAATCACTGAGGTTGCCATTAATGGTTGTCAGTCGAGAGAAAACACCAACAGCACAAGAAACCTTTTTACAAATGGCTCAAGCGGCCGGCCTGCGAGGGCGGTTGCTAATCACCATAGGTTTATTAATTTTAATTCGTTTTGGCATTTTTATTCCCATTCCTGGCATTGATAGAGCTAAATTTGTTTCTGCTATTAGCAATAACCAAGTCTTGGGATTTTTAGACATCTTCACTGGGGGTGGGATTTCTACGTTAGGCATTTTTGCTCTGGGAATTCTTCCCTTTATCAATGCCTCCATTATCATGCAGTTGTTAACCGCTGCTATTCCTTCTTTAGAAGATTTACAGAAAAATGAAGGGGAAGCAGGCCGACGAAAAATTTCCCAAATTACCCGTTATGTGGCAGCTGGATGGGCTGTTATTCAAAGTACAGCGATTACGGTGGGGTTGTTACGGGAATATGCCTTAAGCGATACCATTTGGTTTGTGCCTGAAACAGTTTTGGCGTTAACGGCTGGTTCCATGTTCGTCATGTGGGTATCAGAGTTAATTACAGAACGAGGCATAGGTAATGGTGCATCTTTATTGATTTTTGTCAATATTGTCGCTAGTTTACCCAGAACCCTTGGACAAACCATCGATTATGCCCAAACCGGTGGCAGACAAGCCGTAGCGCAAGTGGTTATCCTCTTATTAGTGTTCTTGGTCATGATTGTTGGGATTGTCTTTGTTCAAGAAGGAACTCGACGCATCCCTATCATCTCAGCCCGTCGTCAAGTGGGACGGAAGCTTTACCGAGAAAGAACTAGTTATTTACCCCTAAGACTCAATCAAGGGGGGGTAATGCCCATTATTTTCGCCTCTGCGGTGTTAATTTTGCCCCAATCCTTAGCTGGCTTTTTTGGGGATGAAGGAGCATTTAGTCAAGTTTTGATTCAAGTGGCTAATGCTTTGCGTCCAGGAACTTGGGTTTATGTGGGGGTTTATTCTCTGTTGATTCTATTTTTTAGTTATTTCTACGCTTCTTTAATCGTTAACCCTGAAGATGTGTCGAAAAACTTGAAAAAAATGGGGTCTAGTATTCCTGGTATTCGTCCAGGGGAGAAAACTAAGCAATATCTAGAAGGGGTTTTGAATCGTTTGACCTTTTTAGGGGCTATCTTTTTGAGTTTTGTGGCAACGGTTCCTACGTTAGTCGAAGGAGCAACAGGTGTCACCACCTTCCGAGGGTTAGGGGCAACCTCTCTCCTTATTCTGGTTGGGGTAGCCATTGACACAGCCAAACAAATTCAAACCTATGTCATCTCTCAACGTTATGAGGGCATGATCAAACAGTAAAACATCGGGGAAAAGGAATCACAAGTTCCTTAACCCTACTCTCAACAGAGTAATCAACACAACAGTAACAAGATTATGAGTACAGGGAAGGGATTGATTTTTTTGGGTCCACCCGGTTCAGGGAAAGGAACCCAAGCCCAACAATTATCAGAAGCGTTTAATATTCCCCACATTTCTACAGGGGAAATGTTACGAGAAGCCATCGCCCAACAAACCCCTTTAGGACAAAAAGCCCAAACTTATGTCGATAAAGGGGAGTTAGTACCAGATGAGTTATTGTTAGATTTAATTGAAGACCGCTTAAATTGCCAAGACGCTCAACATGGCTGGATTTTAGATGGTTTTCCTCGTAACGTTCCTCAAGCTGAATTTTTAGATCAATTACTCCATAAATTCAACAAGTTTTCCCAACAGGCGATTAACCTAGACGTTCCCGATGAAGTGATTATTGATCGTTTGTTATTACGAGGGCGAAAAGATGATAACGAACAAACCATTCGCCGTCGTTTAGAAGTTTACCGAGAAAAAACTCAACCTGTCCTTGACTATTATCGTCAACACGACAAATTATCTTCTATTGATGGTAATCGCCAATTAGAAGAAGTCACAACCACTCTTAAAGAAGTAGTGAGTTAAAACAAGGATGAAATTCGGTAAAAAGTTAAGAACAATAAGGAGGTTTGCTAAGATATGTAAGGGAAAGTTGATCGTGACCCTTCTTTTATGATAAAGAAAAGTCCGACCGTCATGGTAATTTATCTTTTCCTAATTATACTATTTGAGGCATCAGATTGTGTCAAAACAAGACTTAATTGAAATGGAAGGAACCGTAACCGAGTCTCTTCCTAATGCAATGTTCCGAGTGGATCTCGACAACGGGTTTAATGTATTAGCCCATATTTCCGGAAAGATTCGCCGTAACTACATTAAAATTCTGCCAGGCGATCGGGTTAAAGTAGAATTAACCCCCTACGATCTCACCAAAGGGAGAATTACTTATCGGCTAAAAGGTAGTAAAAAGTAAGAAGCTAGGGGGATAAAACTCCCCTCATTAGCTTCTCTTAAATTACTATTATAGCTGACACAAACAAGCAAAATTTGCTATAATAATAAGCTTGCAGTCCTGCTGTAGAAAAATCCATGAAAGTCAGACCATCAGTAAAAAAAATGTGTGAAAAATGTCGCGTCATACGGCGACGAGGGAAAGTCATGGTACTGTGTACTAACCCAAAACACAAGCAACGTCAGGGTTAGGATGACATTTCCTTTCACAACCAGAGAAACATTAGGCAAACAAGAACACGCTAAGAGGGAAAACAAAAGTGGCAAGGATATCTGGTGTTGACCTGCCAAGGGATAAACGAGTCGAAATTGGCTTAACTTATCTATATGGTATTGGTTTATCACGATCTCAAGAAATTTTAACAGAAACCGGTGTCAACCCTGACACTCGCGTACGGGATTTAAGCGACGAAGATGTAGCCAAATTGCGGGCTTGTATCGAAAACAACTATCAAATCGAAGGGGATTTGAGACGTTGGGAAGCCATGAATATCAAGCGATTGGCTGACATCGGTACTTATCGGGGCCGTCGTCATCGTCAAGGACTTCCCGTCAGAGGACAACGAACAAGAACCAACGGGCGTACTCGTCGCGGTAGACGGGTAACTGTCGCAGGGAAGAAAAAAGCTCCCTCTAAGAAATAATCAGCATTTATTGGCACTTAAATTAGAGAAACATTTCAGCGAAAGATTATGGCGCGACCAACGAAAAAAGGCGGACCCAAAAAACAAAAGAAAAACGTTCCTAATGGTGTGGCTCACATTCAGTCAACCTTCAACAACACTATTATCACCATTTCCGATACGAGAGGGGATGTAATTTCCTGGTCTTCAGCCGGAGCAAGTGGCTTTAAAGGAGCGAAAAAAGGGACTCCCTTTGCTGCCCAAACCGCAGCCGACTCCGCAGCCCGTCGAGCAATTGACCAAGGAATGCGACAAATAGAAGTTATGGTGAGTGGACCTGGTGCTGGTAGAGAAACAGCCATCCGCGCACTACAAGGGGCTGGGTTAGAAATTACTCTGATTCGGGATGTTACCCCGATTCCCCATAACGGCTGTCGTCCCCCAAAACGACGTCGAGTTTAGCCAGTGTTACCCATCTTCATCACACTATGAATATTTGGCGTTAGGACAGACACAAATGATTGTGTCTGGGAGGCATTTGACAATGAAGGGAGGTCACTAAGCGTGGCGCAATTTCAGATTGAGTGTATAGAATCTAAGACTCAAAAAAATCAGAGTCAATATAGTAAATTTGTTCTAGAACCATTGGAACGGGGTCAAGGGACAACGGTTGGTAATGCCCTCAGACGGGTATTATTAGCCAACTTAGAAGGAACAGCAGTGACAGCCATTCGCATTGGTGGGGTCAACCACGAATTTGCCACTATTCCTGGGGTCAGGGAAGATGTCTTAGAAATCATGTTAAACATGAAAGAGATCGTCCTCAAGAGTTATACCGAACAGCCCCAGATTGGTCGATTGGTAGCCACAGGGGCAGCTCATGTCACCGCAGGCCAATTCGATTTACCCTCAGAAGTAGAAGTTATTAACCCCACTCAACCCATTGCTACTCTGACAGAGGGAGCAAAACTAGAGATGGAATTTCGCATCGAGAAAGGCGTGGGATATGTACCTGTAGAAAGGTCTAAGGATGAACCCACAGCCCTCGACTTCTTACAAATTGATGCTGTATTTATGCCAGTAACCAAGGTGAATTACAGTGTAGAGAGTATTCGCGGGGAAGAAGGAGAAGCGAAAGATCGTCTGATGTTAGAAATTTGGACTAATGGGAGTTTTAACCCCAAAGAAGCCTTATCTAGAGCAGCAGACATCTTAGTGGACTTATTTAACCCCCTCAAAGACCTCAATCAACTCGAAACCGCCGTTCCTGAATACCCAGACGAAGAAAATCCTCAAAGTCAGATTCCCATCGAAGAATTACAGTTATCTGTACGAGCTTATAATTGCTTGAAACGGGCGCAAATCAATACGGTGGCTGACTTACTAGATTATAGTCAAGAGGATCTCTTAGAAATTAAAAACTTTGGGCAAAAATCGGCAGAAGAAGTGATTGAAGCCTTACAAAAACGTTTGGGAATTACCTTACCCCAAGAAAAAGCAAAAGCTTAATGGGTGATCAATCATGCCAAAAAAAGGGGTGATTGATCATCATGACGGTTCAATTAGTTTAGGGAGGAAAAACAACTATGCGTCATCGGTGTCGTGTCCCTCAAATGGGAAAACCTGCCGACCAACGAAAAGCTCTATTGCGATCGCTAACAACGGAGTTAATTCGTCATGGTCAAATCAAAACCACAAAAACCCGTGCTAAAGCAGTCCGTTCTGAAGTAGAACGCATGATCACCTTAGCTAAGGATGGCTCATTAGCTGCCCGTCGTAGGGCGATCAGTTATCTTTACGATAAGCAGTTAGTTCATGCCTTATTTGCTGAAGCTCCAGAACGTTACAGTAGCCGTAACGGAGGATATACCCGAATTGTACGAACCATGCGTCGTCGGGGAGATAATGCGGAAATGGCAATTATTGAGCTAATGTAAGGGATTTTCTCTGTTAAAGCGGTAACACCGTTGGTTTATGGACAATTTAAAGCAACAACCCAACCGAAAACGAGTCGCTCTGGTTATTCAATATCAGGGCAGTCGGTTTCATGGTTGGCAAAGACAACCGAACCAGCGCACCGTTCAAGAAGACATCGAAAGCAGTATTGCTGAAGTTTTAGGCTATCACACCCCGATTCATGGGGCTGGCCGAACCGATGCAGGGGTTCACGCCGCTGCCCAAGTTGCCCATTTTGACTACATTAGCCCCATTCCTCCCCAACGGTGGGCAGATATTTTAAACCAACGTTTACCCGATGATATCTTAATTCGAGGGTCTGCTGAAGTTGCCTCAACTTGGCACGCTCGATTTTCAGCGTTGTGGCGACGTTACCGTTACACCTTTTACACTGAGAAATGCCCGAATTTGTTCGTGAAACCGTTTAGTTGGCACTATTATTATGATCCTTTAGATGTGGATTTGATGCACAAAGCATTAATCCCCTTATTAGGAAGGCATCATTTAGCAGCCTTTCGTCGAGCTGGTTCTCACCGTGATCATTCCTGGGTCGAAGTCCAAGAGACTCAATGCTATCGTCAAGGGCCATTTATCCA
Source organism: unicellular cyanobacterium SU3 (assembly GCA_002172675.1). Taxonomy (GTDB): domain Bacteria; phylum Cyanobacteriota; class Cyanobacteriia; order Cyanobacteriales; family Microcystaceae; genus Crocosphaera. The sequence goes on along the minus strand of NETF01000037.1, from coordinate 69,546 downwards.
TTTAGAAATCCAAGCTAACGGATTTTTATACGGAATGGTGCGCTTATTGGTGGGAATGTTAGTGGAAGTGGGAAGCGGTAAGCGATCGCTAACTAATTTTACTGAAATTTGGCAAAATCAACGGCGTGAACAAGTTAAATATTCTGCCCCTGCTAAAGGTTTATGTTTACTAAGAGTGGGTTATCCTAATTTTCCCTTTCCTCCTTGTGTGTGGTTTGATACTCAACCTTTATTTATTGTTAGAGGGAATAGACAACAATACAGCAAAGTTAAGTAAGTAACTTTGACTTTCTAACCCCTGATATCAACTAAAAAAACACTCTAGTTAATTTTTTACTGTCTTATTATCCATGACTAAAACAATTACACCATCACCAGAACTACTTGACCAGAAATGGTACATTATCGACGCAGCCGATCAGCGTCTCGGTCGACTCGCTTGCGAAGTCGCTAAAATTCTACGAGGCAAAAATAAGCCCACTTATACCCCTCACATGGACACAGGGGATTTTGTTATCATTATTAACGCTGACAAAGTAGTAGTCACCGGTCGCAAAAGCACTCAAAAATTATATCGCCGTCACTCCGGAAGACCGGGGGGTATGAAAGTCGAAACTTTTGATAAGTTACAACAACGAATTCCTGAGAGAATTATAGAAAAAGCAGTTAAAGGGATGTTGCCGAAAAACGCTTTAGGCCGTCAACTGTTTACTAAGTTAAAAGTGTATCCAGGGCCAAATCATCCCCATCAAGCTCAAAAACCTGAAGAATTAACCTTAAATACTATTCCTAACGGAGATAACTAATGCAAGCAACCGAAAATAAAGATAAAGCCGTTTACTGGGGAACCGGTCGTCGTAAGTCCGCAGTGGCTAGGGTTCGCCTTGTACCCGGCAGTGGCGAAATTATCGTCAATAAAAAAGCAGGAAATATCTACTTTAATCGTATTCCTGATTACCTTCAAGCCATTAAAGGACCTCTAGAAACCCTTGGCTTAGAAAATGATTATGATATCCTGGTCAATGCTCACGGTGGCGGTTTAACAGGTCAAGCTGATGCCGTAAAATTAGGAGTCGCTAGAGCATTATGTGAATTAGCCCCTGAAAACCGTCCTCCCCTCAAAGCAGAAGGTTATTTAACCCGTGATCCTCGGGCGAAAGAACGGAAGAAATACGGCTTACACAAGGCGCGGAAAGCTCCTCAATACTCAAAACGATAATTCAACTCTTAGACCCATTTATTAAGGAGGCAAACATTATGGCAAAACCTGATATTCATCCCACTTGGTATCCAGAAGCGAAAGTGATCTGTAACGGGGAAGTGGTAATGACCGTCGGATCAACTCAACCCGAAATTAATGTCGAAGTTTGGTCTGGTAATCATCCTTTCTATACCGGAACCCAGAAGATTATTGACACCGAGGGACGGGTAGATCGTTTCCAAAAACGTTACGCTATGATTGGCAAAAAAAGCAAGAAAAAAGCACCACAAGCAGATGCTTCGGACGAAAAATAGCGGCTCAGATTACGTTATTAGCCCAGCAGAGCTTCTGCTGGGTTATTGTTTATTTTTACAGTGACCCATATATTCAACTGGTAACTGATAACTGATAACTGTTGGAGTAGAGAAATATTATGGCTGAATCCTATTTATTAGAAAAATTACAATCCGTTGAACAAACGTATCAGGAATTAACTCGACGTTTGGCTGATCCTGATATCGCAACTAACCCCGATGAATTACAACGGGTGGCCAAAGCGCGATCGTCTTTGGAAGAAACGGTTAATACTTATAAGACTTGGCAGGAAACCCAAGAAGAACTAAAAGGGGCCAAGCAAATTGTTAAAGAAGCCGGTAGCGATCCCGAAATGAAAGAAATGGCCGCTATGGAGGTGAGTGAGTTAGAAGAGAGTTTACAACAGTTAGAAGAACGGTTAAAAATTCTTTTATTACCCCGTGATCCTAATGATGATAAGAATATCATGTTAGAAATTCGCGCCGGAACCGGTGGGGATGAAGCGAGTATCTGGGCGGGGGATTTAGTGAGAATGTACTCCCGTTATGCTGAGTCTCAAAAATGGAATGTGAAACTGGTGAGTGAGTCTTTAGCGGATATGGGTGGCTTTAAAGAAGCTATCTTAGAGATTACTGGGGAGCAGGTTTACAGTAAGCTCAAATTTGAAGCCGGGGTTCATCGGGTGCAACGGGTTCCTGTGACAGAAGCAGGGGGACGAGTTCATACGTCTACGGCAACTGTGGCTATTATGCCAGAGGTGGATGAAGTCGAAATTCAAATCGATCCTAAGGATATTGAAATGACCACAGCGCGATCTGGAGGTGCTGGTGGACAAAACGTTAACAAGGTGGAAACAGCAGTCGATTTAATGCACAAACCGACAGGAATTCGTATTTTTTGCACCGAGGAGCGATCGCAGTTGCAAAACCGTGAAAGAGCGATGCAAATTTTACGGGCTAAGTTATACGAAGCCAAGTTACGGGAACAACAAGAAGCAGTGAGTTCCATGCGGCGATCGCAGGTAGGAACGGGATCACGTTCTGAAAAAATTCGCACTTATAACTATAAGGATAATCGGGTGACGGATCATCGTTTGGGGCAAAACTTCGCCTTAGCAGGAGCGTTAGAAGGTAATATTGACAATATTATCGAGACTTGTATTTCTCAAGATCAACAAGAACGTTTAGCAGAGTTAGCTAATTCTCCTGAAACAGCAGACGCAATGTAAAATAGTTATCCGTAAGCACTTTTTTAGTAATGAAACAGAATCAAGAATGAGTATTATTCAATGTCTTCATACGGCTATCTTCGTGTCTGATTTAGAGAAAGCAGAGCAATTTTATGGCACCGTTTTAGGATTAGAAAAGGTTGATCGCAGTTTGAAATATCCTGGCGTTTGGTATCAAATTGGAGATTATCAAATTCATTTAATGGTACACCCTAACTTTAGTTTTACCTTATCTAATCCAGAAAAATGGGGCAGAAATCCTCATTTTTCCCTAGGAACTGATAACCTTAGTGATATTATTGCTCGTTTACAAAGTCGGGGTTATCCTGTGCAAATGAGTCAGTCAGGAAGAGCCGCGTGTTTCACAAAAGATTTTGATGGTAATGTTGTAGAAATTAGTCAAATTTAAAAGATAAATCTTCCTCCTATCACTAAAAATCCTACAACTGTAGCGATCAAAATACCAATTAATGTCCAAATTAATGCCCAAATTAATTGCCAAATTTGCTCTTGTTGCGAGATTTTAATTTCTTTTACCTCTTCTTTTAAATTATTAATTTCCACTTTTAAAATTTCTCTTTCTCCTTTGGCTTCTGTTAAATTAATTTTGATATCTCTAACCTCTTTCTGTAAACTATCTAATTGTTTATTAATATCTGTTAAAAGTTCTATAAAATCTTGTTCAAGACTCATTAGTATTGTATATTTTTAAGTTAATTTGCATATTATCACGAAGTAGCAAAAATTGACTTATCGTCACGAAAAGCTTTAAATTCAAGGGCATTACCACTAGGATCTAAAAAAAACATGGTTGCTTGTTCTCCGACTTCTCCTTGGAATCTAATATAAGGCTCAATAACAAAACTAATCTGAGATTTTTTTAATTTTTCAGCTAAAACTTGCCATTCTTCCATTTCTAAAATTACACCCCAATGTTGAACAGGAACTTGTTTACCATCTACTAAATTGACGGAAACTTCATCACTATTTTTAGAACAGAGATGTGCTGTAATTTGATGACCAAATAAATTAAAATCAATCCAATGTTCAGAAGTTCTTCCGACTGTACATCCTAAAAGAGTTTCATAAAAATACCTGGTCTTTTCTAAATTAATAACTGGAAAAGCAACATGAAAAGGTCTAATATTCATTCTCTAATCCTTTCCTCTTTTTGGTATAAGTAGGTAATCACAAATAAACATAAGTTTGTAGGGAGTCATCATTAAAGCTAAAGCATTTACTACCGACTTTTCTATTTTATATTCAATTGTATCTACTTACATAATTAGTTAGCAAAATATCTAATTACCTTAGCATTTAAAATAGTAATAGGATGAACAGATTAGACCATTACTTACATTTTTTGTAATATCTAAAAAAATTGCTCACCCTATTAACAAATAATCTTTAATCTTCAACAGTATGACCAGATGCTGTTATTATTTCTTTAATCGTTTCTGTAGAAGCATCAGTATCTACCGTCACCATTTTTGAATCTACATCAACAGAAACTTTTGCTTCTGGTTCGTGTACTTCAATGGCTTTAGTAATAGTATCTGCGCAACCACCACAAGCAATACTAGGAACTTTCAAAGTGATAGTCATAATCAATTAATTGAGGATAATTTTACTCTTCGATTTTAATTTTATCATGCTCGAAGTCGTACTATTTTAACAAAAAGTTGGTTTTGACTAACCCTTATTAATTTCTTGCTTTTAAAGCACTAATTTCTGCTAAAGCAGCCTCAGAAGCCGTTTTTTCTCCCATTTGTTTCCAAATTTCAGCCGCTTTTTGAAAATCAGCGATCGCTTTTTTGGTTTCTCCCAAATCAATTAAAGCTAAACCTCGGTTATAATAGGCTTCTCCATACATTGGATCAATCGTTACGGCATGAGTAAAGTCAATTTTTGCTAATTCTGGACTTCCTGAGTTAAGATGAGCCAGTCCTAAATTATTTTGAGCAAAAGCGTCGTTAGGATTAATTTTCAACGCTTTTTCATAATCAGCGATCGCTTTTTCATCTTCCCCTAATTGTAGATAAACATTGCCTCGGTTAACGTAAGCTTGAACCATTTCAGGATCAAGTTTCAAAACTTTGGTAAAATCAGCTAACGCTTGCTCAAATTGGCCTAAACTACTATGAGCAAATCCTCGATTAAAATAAGCGTTAATATCTTGGGGATTTTGAGTAATTACCTGATTAAAGTCGTTTACAGCAGCTTTATAATTACCCCGACGACTTTTTTGGATCCCTTGCTGTACCATTTCTACTGTATCCACTGTCAATACAGAAGATTCAATAGGAACCGACGATGATTGATGATTACAACCTATTACTAAACTAATCACTAGCAACGATAATCCCAATGAAAAGACGTTAGGAAAAGTATTCTTTTTTTTGGCAGTGTATGAACTAGAAAATACGGGAAATCTAACGACTCGATGCAAATAGTTAAACATTGAACTAAATTATGTTTATTAAAAAGGTTTTAACTGGCCACTGCTGAATATTCCGATGGAACTCTATACTGACTCTATTAATCAATAGTCATAGAACCTACCATTTTGTCAACTAGACAAAACGAGAATAACTAGGTATATTAGCCTAGATGTAAATTGTGTGGTGAGGAACAGTACACCGTGAAGAAAGTATCATTATCTATCTTGATGATAGCGTTAGCTGCTATGCCCATACAGGCACAAACAGCAACTTATTATGCTTCTCATTATCAAGGACGAAAAACAGCCTCAGGGGTACGCTTTAATAATAGTGCCATGATGGCTGCTCATCCGAGTTTGCCCTTTGGAACAAAAGTTAAAGTGACCAATCGTAAAACGGGAAAAAGTGTGATTGTCCGTATTGTAGATCGTTGCCGTTGTAGTCTAGATTTATCTCAAAGTGCCTTTAGAACCATTGGTTCGTTAAAATCAGGCAGAATCCCTGTTAGAATTAACGTATTAAATTAATAAAAATTTAAGTATTTTAGACGATTGTTGTCGAAAACAAAATTTGATGGTTGAAGAGGTAATTAATTCATTGCCTCTTCAATATTTATAATAAAAGAGCTAGTGACTCACAGCAATCACTAGCTAAATTTAAGTTATGTTGAGATAGCTATAAATTTAGTTACCATTACCAACAAAAGCAACTGTTAAGCTATCATGGGTTAGGAAATGGTCTAAGTGATAAGCTCGTTCTTCAGTTTCAAGTAAAATCTGTTCGAGTTGATAACGAGTTGCTCTATCCCCTAAGCTTTCTGCTTGGGCTGCTTGGCTACGTAAGACTTTAATAATTGCTTGTTCTGCAGCCAAGTCATTTTCAACCATTTTACGACAGTCAAACATTCCATCATCTTCTTGGTCAAAGCAGCAAAGTTCAGCCAACTTACTGAAACTAGCCACGGGAATACCGCCTAACCCGTTTAAGCGTTCGGCTAAATCATGAACATGACCGCGAACATCTTCATAGCTTTCGCTGAAAAATTCATGTAAAGAGTAAAATTCTGACCCTTCTACTACAAAATGGTGTTTTTCATACTGTAGAAACAGTCCTTGGAAACTAGCGATAAGTAAGTTTAATCCTTCGCAAACAGGAGTAGTGACACTTTTATCGAGTAATACGGGGTTTTCTCCTACTTCACCAAAAGCACGGAGTAGTCCTTGAGCAGTTGCCATGTCTGTAATTACCTTTTTAACGACACTTCTATCATTAAAATACCTCATTTTAGCAATAGTTTATCAAGAGCCTGCAAAATCATCTAAAAAAATTTAACTTTTATCTAGCCTCACCAGGGGAACTCCCTAGTCCCTTCTAACCTAGCTTGAGCTATAATTTTTTTTGAAAAATAATTGAGAATATATTGCAGTTGTCTGTTACACTAGGTGAAGAAACAATGACAATTATCTTCATTTGCTTGAGTCCATGAATTTAACCAACCTACCTCTCGAACCCAGGCAAGTTGTAGAAGTTGATTGGTGCGATCGCTGGGTCGTTTATCATCGGCTTCAGGAATTAGATATTCCTTGCTCTTGTGAAACCCACAAACCCTTACAGGCCGACTTATCGAGTCCCACAGCCATGATTCAACTGTGGAGTGTAACTAAACAATATTCAGCGTCTCGCCAGGAATTAATCGACTGGCTCAAAAGTTGCTGGAATCTTAATAAACGTTAAATTATTAGTTAAAGAATTTCTAAATAAAAAATTATGTCAAAAACTACTACAGCATCTCAGTTCCGTTTGGTGGGTCAATTAGAAAGTTTTGTCATTAAAAAAGGTGACAAGATAAAATATCTACGAATGAAAGTAGAAGATAAGGAATATTGGCTGAAAATTCCCAAAAAATTGCGCTCAGAAATGGATATTAATATGATTCCTGGAACTTGGTTAGAAGTAACAGGAAATCGAGAATTTAAGAAGAAAAAGGGTTTCTTTGAATTAGAAGCTAGTCAGGTCAAATTGTTAGCAAATCCTGACAAACCATGTGCGGTTATTGCACCAGAAACTGAATCATCAGATGCTGGCAAAATTTTAGTGTGTCAAAAATCGAGTTGTTGGAAACGAGGAGGAAAAAGTGTCTGTCAACAGTTAGAACAGGAATTAGAGCAACAGGGATTAAGCGATCGCGTTAAGGTTAAGTTAACGGGATGTTTAAAACAGTGTAAGAAAGGCCCCAACGTTGTAATTATGCCTCATAAAGCTCGCTACTGCAAAGTCCAACCGAATGAAGTAGATAAATTAGTCAATAAACATTTCACGACTTAACCAATAAAACCACTGTATAGACAGCAATACCCTCTTGTCGTCCCACTGGCCCTAACTTTTCATTCGTGGTTGCTTTTATCCCAACTTGATCAAGATTAATGTGTAGGGTATGAGCTATTTTTTCCTGCATTGTTTTAAGATGGGGTTTCATTTTTGGTTGTTCAGCAATAATCACACAATCAATATTACCCACTTGCCAACCTTTGGCTTGTATTAACTCGTCTACTTGTTGTAATAATAATAGACTATCGGCCCCTGACCATTTAGGATCAGACGGTGGAAAATAGTGACCAATATCCCCTAAACTTAATGCGCCTAACATCCCATCCATAATGGCATGAGTCAGCGCGTCAGCGTCGCTGTGGCCTAATAAACCTAAATGATGAGGAATGGTTACACCACCCAAAATTAACGGGCGGTCGGGGACTAAACGATGAATATCGTAACCGTTGCCAATGCGAATGTTCATAATAAAACGTTCTATTTTGTAGTGGTTATAACATTAAGGAAAAAACTTGTAAATATCTTTTCGATGTACAAATCTAGTAAAAATGAGTGTATCTTCTTCCAGTTCAATTCCTATTTTATAATTGCCTATTCGTATACGATAAAAAGTATTATAACCTTTTAGTTTTTGGATGTTTCTGATGGTAAGCAAATTATCGGCACTTTTTCACTCAAGTATTACTGACTTAATTTTTTTTAATACCTTTGTATCTTTTATTAATTTTCAATCCTTTTCAAAACTGGATTCAAATTTTACTTTCATTTTGTTTTGTCATCCAGTAGAGCAAAGATGCTTTCTTCAGAAACAAAATCATTTTTTCTTCCTTCAATAATTGCATCTGCTAGAGCAACTTCTTCTAATGCTTCTAAAATAATCTCATGAAATAACTCTTGTCTTGTCTGAATTAATTCAACTATAATTTCAGTTAAAAGTTCCTTAGTTTTTGCATCACTAATGGTGAGTTCCATGTATTGTATCTATGAGTTGAAATTTTTTTGACTTGCTGTCAACTTTATTATAGCGTATTGCAAACACCTATACCCTTCTGCGATCGCTTTTTGTCGGATTTCCTCTCTTAACTTAATAAGGTGGGCATTGCCCACCTTATTAAGTTAACTTGCTGCTAAAATCAATCTTTGACGATGCACTTTAACTAACTGTAAGTCCATCCCTGATATCTTTTCTAACATCAAAATAACCTGCTGTGGTTGTAACATAGTGCCGTCATTACGACAACTGCCAATATAATGTAACGTTACAGCATTATTTTGATAAGATTCTAAGGATAAATGAGATAAACGATCGCGTAAATTAACGATCTTCTTTTTCCCTGACTTAGTAGTTTTCTCCCAGTTAATTTCTGAACTATTTAATACCTTTTCGATCCAACTTTGCCAAGTTGCCTGAGCAATATTATCTTCAGTTTCTACCGTAATTAAATAGTCAGCTTCTTCTAATAACCGAGTCGCCGAAGTAGAATTAACCGATACTTCTTCTACATTATAAACAGGAATTTCTGAGGGTAAATGTTCCTCTAAAGCGTGACGAAACTTGTTAATATCCATCATTTCAGTCAACTCAAAATCCACAATTTCCCCATTGCTAGTCACTCCTAAAGTTAACGCATTAGCAATAGAAATTCTTGGTCCCGGATGATATCCCCCCGTAAAAGAAATGGGTAAGGCTGCACGACGCACCACCCGATCAAATAACCTCACTAAATCAAGGTGGCTAACTAAAGCCATTTCGCCAATTTTGCCAAAATAAACCCGAAACCTCTGTAACCGATCTTGGTTGGGCTGAAAATGACCGCTAAACTGAGGAATAGTAGGGGGTTGCACCACAATATTGTGACCAAAATCTAGCCCACAGACCCCACAATGAGAACACCCTTCAAAGGCACAGTCAGGAACCGTAGCCGCCTCTAAAGCCCGTTGTAAGTCCTCTTGTAACCATTGTTTCTCAATACCGGTATTAATGTGATCCCAAGGTAAAGGGGCATTGTATGAGTCTGTATTGCCTTCAAAAATATTCCATTCTCCCTCTTCTACCTGACGATATTTCCAACTTAACCCGGCTTCATTGATCGCTTGTTCCCAGGCATCATAAGCTTGTTGGGCATTTTCCCACCAGGAGTCCATACCGGCACCTAATTCCCAGGCGCGACGAATCACAGGGGATAAACGGCGATCGCCTCTTCCGACAAAATCCTCCATTCCTGAAATTCTCACATCGGTATAATTGGCTTTCACCCCTCTTAAACTACGAAAGGCTTCCCGTAATAATTCCTGCTTACGCTTAAACTCTGCTGTAGACACAGAATGCCACTGAAACGGCGTATGAGGTTTCGGGGTAAAATTAGACACTGTAATGGTAAATTGCAACGGTTTACGGCCTTTCATACGACATTCTTGCCGTAACCAGCGCACTGTCTCCACAATACCCAAAACATCGAGATCCGTTTCTCCAGGTAAACCAATCATAAAATAGAGTTTAACCTTATCCCAACCTTGTTCAACGGCGGTTTTAACCCCTCTTAATAACTCCTCATTGGTTAACCCTTTATTAATGACATCGCGCATTCTTTGGGTTCCGGCTTCTGGAGCGAAGGTTAAACCTGACTTACGGTTTCCCCCGACAATGTTGGCGATATTTTCATCAAACCTATCTACCCGTTGACTGGGTAAAGAAAGGGTAATATTTTCATCTTTAAGGCGGTTTTTAATTTCTGTTCCCACTGCCGGCAGGGCTAAATAGTCGGAACAACTGAGAGATAATAAAGAGAATTCATTATGGCCCGTTTCTCTAATTCCCCGTTCAATGGTTTCGATAACATCATCCGGTTGTACATCTCTAGCCGGACGAGTTAACATCCCTGGTTGACAGAAACGACAACCTCTAGTGCAACCCCGTCTTATTTCTACCACTAAGCGATCATGAATGGTTTCAATATAAGGGACCAAACCAATGGCATAGGCTGGCATAGGAGGGGAAACTCGGCGTAAAATTTTAGCAGGAACATCAGATCGGTTAGGAATCACTTCTCCTGCTTCTGTCACATCATAAAATCGAGGGATATAAACCCCTGGAATTTGCGCTAAATCTAACAATAATGCTTCTTTGCTAAGGTTATTTTCTTTTCCTTGTTCAATAATTAAACCAATTTCGGGTAATAATTCTTCTCCGTCTCCTAAAGCCATAAAATCGAAAAATTCGGCAAAGGGTTCAGGATTCGAGGTGGCGGTTTGTCCCCCTGCAAAAATTAACGGATAATTGTCTGATTCTCTCTCTTTCCAAGTTAAGGGAATTTGAGCTAAATCAAGCATTTCTAAGATGTTAGTTGCTCCTAGCTCATAACTTAAGTTAAATCCTAATATATCAAAATCTACTAAGAAACGACGGGATTCTAAGGCAAATAATGGTGTATTGCTGTCTCGTAATTTCTTAGCTAAATCGGGTGCGGGTAGGTAAGTGCGATCGCACAGTTGACGAGGCTGAGCATTGAGAATATTGTAAAGGATGATATGACCTAAATTGGATGCGCCTAACTCATAAACCTCTGGATAGGTTAATACCCAGCGTACAGTCGTGTCATTCCACGGTTTATGTTTTGCCCCCAACTCGTTACCTAAATAACGGGCAGGTTTATTAATGTCTGGGGTAATGAATTTTTCAATAGCGATAGTCACAAACAAACCTCCGGCACTTCCCTATTTTTCTGGTGTTTTTCTAATATACCGGAAGTGTGGAGGAGTCAGCCAATACTTGAACGCATTATTATAAGGAGTGACGTCAAGCAGCTAAAGTAGCATTTAAAGATGTTTCATAAGCTTGACGGCTTTCGTAGATTTCTAAAGCCCTATCTAACTGGGTTAATTCAAAGATAATGCGGACTGATGGTGATAAGGAACAAACACTTAGTTTTTTATTGAGATGCTGAGCCAGACGAAAGGCAGACACAATGGCCATTAATCCCGCACTGTCAATAAATTCTACTTGGTGCATATCCACCAAATAATCTCTATTAGGATGGTTACTGACAAAAGTTGTTAATTTCTCTTGAAAATCATCAACATTAGCAGCAGTAATGTAACCCATTGGTTCTAATACCGCTACTCTTAAATTAATCAATTGACTCCCCATCATTGGTATTTACCCTCAATTTCAAAATTTAGTTTGCTTATGGTTATGACCAAATTATAATCACTTTTTTATTAATTGATTCAGTCTTAACCCTTTTAATCTATTTTTTTTATTAATTTATTTTAGGTTAATAAGTTGTTAAACTTTGTGACTGAATCCTACTTTTTGTTTATTTTGGTTAAATCTGGATTTTCCTCTATCCAAGGATAGATTTTACCCAAACTTAACCATAATTTGGCCCTTACGTTATTGTAGTTAATCAAGTAATTAGTGACAGTTTAGCATTGTATCAGTTTTTTTGTTAAAAAAAGTTAAGCAAGCTACAAAACTCTGTCCCCCATTAATGGTTTACTAGAGATCGTCACTGTTGTTAAAAAAGCCTAAAGATTACAACCCTTTGATCCTAGTGGAAGTAAGATACTTCTCCACATCTACCAACTTAGCCTAAAATCCCTTGTTGTCAAGAGCGGAGAAAACTCTGTGAACCGGCCCCCTTTAATTCGCCAATTAGTAGAAAAAGCTTTATATCTTAAACGATTAACCCCAGAAATCGAGATGGCTATTAACCATGAGTTAACTCGTACTGGTTATATTTCTGATGTGGACTATGAGGCTTTGGAATTACTTATGTCAGAAATGGACGAAGGACGCATTCGGTTTACTTAAACCGTCTTATTCTTTCATTCCCATTAACCAAGTTAAAATACCACCAGCGATCGCCATCACTCCTAAACTTAATAACACCGGTTGCAAACCAAAAACGGTTTCGGCAATACCAGCTAAGGCTAAGGGTAAAGAGAGAGCGATATTGACTGCATTATTTTGTAAGCCAAATACTTTACCGCGCATATCCACAGGGGTTTCTGCTTGAATAGTGGTTTGCATCGGAACACCGACAAAGGCGGCAAATAGCCCTAAGAATGTAGTCATTAGTAGGGTTAACCATAAACTGGTAGTCGATAAAGATAAACCAACCAAGGAAACCGCCATTCCCATTGATCCCCATAACCCTAACTGATTATTTCGGAATTGTTGTCCCCAACCGCCTAAAATAGCAGCGCCACAACCCATACCTAAGCCACCGGTCGCTAATAAAAAGCCAAATTGTTCGGCTTTCATTCCTGGAATCGTTTCAGCCATCCGTACCGCTAAGACAGACAAGGCCGCAAAAATACAAAATAAAATAACCAACTGAATCAAAGCATTCCGAACCCGATGATTACTCCCTAGGTAACGAATACCATCCTTAATATCTTCTAAAACATGGGGTTGTTCTTTTTCGTCATGTTCCCGTTTTTCCCCTGTTTTTAACAGTAGAAGGAGTAACCCTGCAATTAAATAAGAGAGTCCTACCACAAAAGCTTTTCCTTCCTCCCAAGAAAAGCCAAGATTTTCAGCAAAATGAGAAGCGACTTCTAATAAAGGTTCCCCGATGGCAAAACCCACAATGGTCATGGCCATCATGGTAGTGGTAAACAGAGAATTAGCCGATAATAAATGACGACGTTTGACGACTAGGGGAATAGTCGCTTGTTCAGCAGGAGCAAAAAATTGCGTAATCGTAGAATCGACAAAGGTTAACACTAATAACATTAAAAAACCCAAGGGTAACAAAAATGCCTCTTGGGTTTGATTTTGCCAACTGCGTAACCAGTGAGGGAACCAACTAACATTTAAGGTGAATGTATCTCCTTGGCATAACCAGAGTAAAGGAGGAATAATAAACACAAAAGCAGCACGAATGAGGTTAGAAATGACTAATACCCCTTTTTTCGGCCAGCGATCGACATATACTCCAGCTAAAGAACCAAAAAACACTGCTGGAATGGTAAAGGCAATCATAATTGCTGATACCCAACCACTAATGGGTTGATTTTCCCCTTGAAAATGACCAGCGATAAAGGCAATCATCAATACTAAATAAACTTTATCTGCCAGTTGAGAAAACACTTGGCCTATCCATAAAATTAAAAATCGAGGATTCTCCAATACCGGAGCAAACCCTTGCCGAGGAGATCGTTTAGAGCTATTGGAATGTGCCATAGATTCATCTGGTTTGGCAGTATCTAGCGTTTGATTAATAGTATTTGGAGTGGTTTCAGAATCAGAAACTGTCATAATTTATGTTTAAAATTTTTTTCACACGCCAAAATATTAACTAACCGAAGTTCGGAGTTCGGAATTCGGAGTTATAGTTTTTTTGTGGCTGTACTAAGTAACAGGAAATAGATAGTTATCACAAAATAGCAACAGCATTATCTATGATAGTTTAGGAAGGGTTTGTTTCACAAAGCCCTGTAAAATTTCTCTGCGTTTTGTTTGCTCAAATACTTGTTTTATTTTGGTTGAAAGTTTTTCGACATCTAGACTTTGACTGCTCTGAGAATTCACCTCTTGTTCTTGAAAATATTCCACTAAACTTAAACCAGCAACACGGGTTAAATAGGCTGCACTAATGCCTTGGGTTGCTCCTCCTGCTACATAAGTAATGGCGTTACTTTTGAGTAAACTACTAATAGCATGGGTTGATAATTCTACTAACCCTAACTTTATCATTAATTTGCCAATGGTCGCTGATGCTACTTGCCCTTGAGATAAGGTAAATTTCTGTTGATAAATACTGCTTAAATCTACTATCATTTGAGCGTTAATGGCAGCCGTGGCTAATAAATCTAAGGAGGAAACCGGGTTTGCAAAAGCTGTGGCTGCTACTATCCATTGATAGTTTTCCATTATGGGTACAGCGCGATCCCGTCTTATTTTATTTAATATTTGTTTTCCTTTTTCTTTTATTTCTTGCGCTTCCCTCCAAACTTTACCTAAAATTAGTTGCTCTCTTTCTTGACTTAAAATAGAAGTTAGTCTATTCGTTAAAGATGCAACATTAGGTGGTTTTATTTCTGTCCATTCTTGATAGGATTGATCCTCTTTATATTGACGGACTTTTAAAGGGGTTGGGTTTGAATTTACCGCTACTACATCATTGGGAGGAATAATCGTTTTCACCCGTTGTTTAATTTGTTGTACAATAATTTCTTGTTCTTCTAAATTATATTGTTCAGGTTGATTTAATACAATTATACATCGTTGATGATTTTGATGGGATTGTTGTATAAATCGCCATTGAGATTCAGTTAAATCTGTGGTAATCAAAAAGATAATTAAGTCTATTTTTTGATTAATCGCTTCAAGATTATCTTGTACTAACCATTGAATTTCTTTAAAGTCTGTTTCTTTATTTAATAATAATTTCAACCCATCTTTTAATGTATTAGAATTACTAATTAACCCTAAAGCAACGAATTGTTCATTTAGCTTTTTGGGTAATTTTTCTAACTGATTTTCTAACCCGACTACATCAGATTCAGGATTTTCTTGTTTAACTATTTTTAATATTTTTTCTCCATCAGATATAGCCAGATTAATTTCTGTTAGCGTTAAGGGTGAAATGCTTTGGTAGACTGGTTTTTTAGGTTGTTTTTCTTGTTGCCACCACCAAATTCCTGTGCCGATGGCCATTAGACTCAAAACACCCCATTCTCCTATGGCCATGACTTCCTGATGGA
Source organism: unicellular cyanobacterium SU3 (assembly GCA_002172675.1). GTDB lineage: Bacteria > Cyanobacteriota > Cyanobacteriia > Cyanobacteriales > Microcystaceae > Crocosphaera. The sequence continues at coordinate 54,320 of NETF01000037.1, read as the reverse complement.
GACTTTCTCCTAACCATAGTAAGAAAGAAATGCTTAATCCTGCCACAAGAATGGGTTTTTTTACCTTAACTGTCATCATTTCCCCTCAAAATTACCCTAATTTTCCTTGATTTGATTGTACTCTTTTCGGGGGCATTTTTCAACGAACTTGAAAACTCGACTATATCTTTAATAACCCGTTACTTAAAGACTCGATTCATCATCAACTTTTTACGATAACCAAGCGGTTTTAATGCGATTCCAAAGACTAGAAATTGATGCCTTCATTTCCTTTTTAAAATACCATTGTTGAAAAGCTTTTTCATACTCATCTCCTTCGGTTTGAAAGGTTTTCAATGTATCTAATGACAAGGGAAGCCCCAATAAAATCAAGATGTATAATGACCAAGATAGGGTTCCTACTGCCAAGAAATTTAGTAACATGACAAAGGAATTAATAATGGTATAACGAATAAATTTTCGTTTTAATTGTCGTTGACGATATTGATTAAATTCATCTTTTTTTTCTTGCTGTTGTTTTTGTAATAACCAGTCTTTTTCGGCCAATTGTAAAACAGCAACATCAATATCTAATTCTGCTGCAATTTCCCAAAGTTGAGTACGAGATAATTCTTCAACCTCGGTTTTGCGAGCAATGGCCAAGTGTAAAATTTCTTGAACTTCCTCTTTACGGTAAGATTGAGGAGGTTGTACGTCAGAAGCAGACATATATTTTAAGGTAACTGGGTAGTAACTGACGAAAGGGGTTGAATCGCTGTAATTGTAAGATCAAACAGGGATCTTAATCAAGCAACCCTTACTATTATATTATGCCTAATTTTTTCGAGTTTTTTATCAAGCTTCTATTATCCTAATCCAGATCGTAGGGCGATGCACTCCCCACCTTACAGTAATTTCGATGTAAAACTGAGTTTTTGATATTGTTTCTTGAATTTCTCTTAATTATTGTTCAATTCGTTCTTTAATTTTTTCTTTTTTCAAAGTTCAACCCCCTTATCGATAGCTTGGCGAAATGGGGTTTAGCCTTTTCTGCTTCTACTAAATCAATTTGAAATTGATGTCCTTTTTCAATAACGGCTCCTGCTTTAAATAAAGCATTGGAAGAGAGCTAAATCAATATTTGAGTAAGGGGATAAGTGTTCAGGATTAAGCATTGAACCAAATAAAACAACTCGCTTAACTCCAAATTGTTTTTTGAGAATATCTGCACTATTTTTAGCAATTTCCCAACCTTGTTGTTGTCTTTGCTTCATGGTAGCTGATAATTCTGAGCTTTGAGATTGTGCGAGTTGTATTTGTTAGATAATTTCGGCTCGTTTTTGTTCATTGATTTTATTTGTATAAAGAGTTGATTCTCAATCATTCTAGACTATCAAAGTCGGTAATCATCTCTCCATTGGGAGAAACAGTATTATGAAACAAAGCTCCATACATTTCAGCACAATAACAGTTAGCACCCTCCAATTTAGCATCTCGCAAGTTCACTTGCTCCATTCGACTAACTCTCAAGTCAGTTTTCCTCAAATCAGCATCCCTCAGATTAACACCTTTCAAATTAACCCCACTGAAGTTCCTTTCTCCAGCAGCATAGCGACTCAACAATTCCTGAGCATCCATAATTTTTTTCCAGTATCATTAATTCTATTATTTCTCACGCTTTAACTTAAGAAAGTTAATGGTTAAAATTATTCAACCTCATAACCAAAATGACGTAATTGTTCACCAGCAATAGTCTTAAATATTTCAATTTCATCAGTTGAAAGTTCTTTTTTATAACGTTGAATACTAGAATCATTAATATTAGAAGAAAGTTTCTCAAATACAGGGGTTTTAATCTTAGTTATGGCATTATTAGAATATTTACCGGGTTCTAACTGTTGAGGATGATAGGTTTCTCCAATAAAGGACATAATCCCTTTAATTATAGTTTCTGGATCAGATGCTAAATCTTCATATTTAACGTCTAAGATGTTATCCTTTTCTCCTAATTTTATACGACTATCAAGGCATTTTCGCCAATACTTTGCATACCGTTTAACATCACTTCCTTGCACAACATTTTTATGATATTTAGCAGAACAAAAACCATCCCTTCCATCTCGCACCATGTGAATAAATTTGGAATTAGGAAAATATTTGGTTAAAAATGCTAATTGTAAAACGTGCTGAGGGGTTTTTTCAACATAATATTTAGCGTCTGGATGCTCCATTAAAACCTGATTCGTAAAAACATCAAAAAATTCGACAATATCATGACAATTTTGACGTAACTCATCCATTTTTTTGGGTTTAATTCCTTTAAATCTAAAACTAAAAATATCACGATAAGTAAAAAATGCTGTTTCGTAACCTGGCCCAATTAAATAAGGATGAGAAGTTAAAATTAATTTAGCTAAAGTTGTACCACTTCTCGGCGCACCTAAGACAAAAATATGTTTCTGAGTAGATATTTCTTTAGGAAAACGCCAGATAATATTCTTTGGTAAATGGGAGGGATTTTTGAGAAATTGATTAATAACTTGGGGTAAGGTCATTTATTTTATCCTCATTTAATACTATTAAAATACCGTTCTATTAATAAAATAGCAACAATATCATCGATGGGACGAGGAGGATTTCGCATTCCTTTAGGAAGCAGACGCATTAACCCTTGAGGAGGGTACATTTCCCAATAGCGATCGCGTGCTTCTAGGGTGCTATTTCGTTCGTCTATCAGAGTAATAGGGACAGTTATCAATAACTCATTTTCTAGCTGTTTTTTCCACTGTTTTGATGTGGTTTGATTTCCCATTACCAACAATATAATAGAAAACTGTTTAATGAGATAATTAATAGTTAAAATAGCTTGAGAAGATTCGATGACCTCATGGTAATAAATATCACCTTTTTTGTCAGCGATCGCCACCCCACATTTATCTCTTCCTGGATCAAATCCTAGTATCATTGACGATCTTTTTTGATTCATAATGCCTCTTTAGTCTCGATAACAATTTCCCCATTTTTAATACCTAATAATTTTAATTTAAGAGGTCCAATCGTTTTAGTATCCTCCATAGCAACGGCTCGTAATTCGTCTAATTCTTCCTCATATTGCTTAATTTCCTCTATAAAATCTACCACAGTTTTCAATCTTCCCTCTCCCACTTGAATTCCTCCCAAAATCCCTGAACGACGCGCACGAAATTGAGTAGCTGAGAGCAATAAATCTAATCTTTCTTGTATAATTTCGTCTGTCAAGTCTAAAGAGTCCATTGAAATAATGGCAATGGTTTCTCCTTCACTAAAAATCTGCTGATTTAACGCAATATCAGCAAAAACTCTCACTTCATTTTCTCCTTGAACATAATTACCAGCGGCAATAATTCTCACTACGTATTCTTTTCCATCTTGTAACTGTTCTACTAATTGTTGCACCTGTCCTTGAGTAATTTTAACCACTCTTTCGTCAGGTTTAATATTTTCTTTTCCTACTAATTCTATCGCTGTTCTATTAGCTTGTCGCAATAGTTCATCTACGACTTGAGTTCCTGCTTTGGGAACCACTAAACGCACCGCACCAATGGATAATACTTGACCTCTAACAATGGCGATTTTTCTTTCTCGTAATTCTTGATAAGTTTGATAATACTGTTCTAAAAGTGCCACTTGTCGTTGTAGATAACTTGATTCTCTTTCTAACTGTTCTAATTGAACTTCTCTTTGTTTAAGAGCCATATCTTTTTCATTAATAGCTTGATCGAGTTGAGTAATTTCCTCATCTCTTCGATCAATTTCTGCTTGTAGGGTGCTTTGTTGTTCTTCTAAACTTTGAAGTCGTTTTTGTCGTTCATTTAAAATTTGAGTTTGTTGAGCAATTTGAGCTTTTCCTTTTTTTAATTCTTCATCTCGTTGATTAACTTCTTCTTTCAGTTGTTGTATTTCTCGATCTAATTCAATTTTATTTTGTCGGAGTTCTTTTCTTTCATTGAGTAAACTTTGAATATCTGCTTTTAATTGAACGGCTTGATTAGAAACGGCTTTTAGTTGTTGTTTCGCTTGATTAAAATTTTCGTTAGTGGATTGTAACTTTTTTTCAACCGTTTGTTGTTCTTCTTTTGCTTTTTGTAATTCCTTTTCGATATCCTCTTTATCAATGCCTAAGCGTTCTAAATCAGCTTTAGCAATACGTAATTGTTTTTGAATTTCATCCAATTGAAAAAGCCCTTCTCGGAGGGATTTACTAAAAGCCAGTAAAATCCCAAAGGTTAAGGCTGCAATTAAAGTTCCTGTAAAAACTGTCACCACCACGGCCGTTTGTTTGGGACGTAAATTGCCAATGGTGAGTCTTTTTTTTCCTACTTTACTCCCCAAGCGATCGCCCAATGCCGCAATTAAGCCTCCTAAAATGAGAATAGATGCAATTAGGATATAAGCACTGGTCATTCGCTTTTCGGGTTAACAATAAGGTTAGGCAAATTGTTGACTAAGAGCAACAGGGTTATGAACTGTAATTTTTTTCTTGTGAATAGAAATCATTTCTTCTTGACGTAAATCTCCCAGAAGACGAGTTACTGTCACACGGGTTGAACCAATGGCTTCAGCAATGGCTTGATGGGACAACTTTAAATCAATGCGAATGCCTTCAGGGGTGGGTACGCCAAAGTCCCGACATAAAATTAACAGAAAACTGACCAAACGGGAACCCATATCGCGGTGAGCGAGGGTTTCGATCATCATTTCTGTTTGTAAAATCCGTGAGGACAGTCCTTGAAGCATTAAAATGGACAAATCGGGGTTATTTTTAAGGGCTTGTTCAACTTGTTCAATGGGAGAGGATAATAATTCGACAGGGGTGAACGCCACTGCATGGTAAAAGCGATCGGAACGTTGTCCCGTAATCAAAGACAACACACCAAACACACTATTTTCTCTTAACAAGGCTACTGTAATTTCTTCCCCTGCTTCGTAAACGCGAGACAGTTTAACTGCTCCTTTGAGTAAAAAATAGACCCTTTCAGCCGGATCACCCGGAAAAAAGATAGTTTTCCCCCGATCAAACGCTTCAACAACAGGGGGATAAGCACCGCCACCGATACGGCGGAACACAGCAGCTAAAGGTTTATCTTGTGGTACAGACAATTCCATTACACTTTAATACAACACCGGAAAAATAGGGGGACTCAAAATAAGAAAGATAATTTTCAGTCCCAGATAAAAACAACACTTTAACGTATCTTCAAAGGTTTTTGCTACATTTTGCTTCACAATAATTTTATAAAGGATCATTTATCCTTGCTTCTGTCCCTGATTATAGCCACCATTATGAAACAATGGGGGTTGATTCAGCAGAAACTTTGCCCATTTGTCAAAATAATTATGTTAGATTTAACCGGAAAGAACGCGCTAGTTACAGGAATTGCTAATAATCGCTCCATTGCTTGGGGAATTGCTCAACAACTTCATAAAGCAGGGGCTAACCTGGCTGTGACCTATTTACCTGATGAAAAAGGACGTTTTGAAAAAAAAGTTCGTGATGTGGTTGAACCGATTAATCCATCCCTGATTCTTCCTTGTAATGTCCAAAATGAGCAACAGGTAGAAGCTACATTTAAAGCCATCGCCGACACTTGGGGAAAATTAGATATTGTGATTCACTGTTTAGCCTTTGCTGATAAAGAAGGATTAGGGGGTGATTTTAGTGATATTTCTCGCGAAGCCTTTAGTCAGTCCCTCGAAATTAGTACCTTTTCTCTGGGGAATCTGGCTAAATATGCTAAACCTTTAATGACTGAAGGGGGTAGTATTGTTACCTTAACCTATATCGGCGGAGTTAAAGTCATTCCTAATTACAATTTAATGGGAATAGCGAAAGCGGGTTTAGAAATGAGTGTACGCTATTTAGCGGCTGAACTCGGTCCTAATAATATTCGGGTCAATGCTATTTCAGCTGGTCCTATTCGTACCTTAGCTTCTTCTGCCGTAGGAGGAATTTTAGATATGATTCGTCATGTTGAAGAGGTTGCTCCCTTAAAACGAACCGTAACCCAGTTAGAGGTAGGTAACACTGCTGCTTTTCTATGTAGCGACTTATCCAGTGGTATTACTGGACAAGTAATTTATGTCGATGCGGGCTACGAGATTATGGGAATGTAAATAATAGACAATGGATAATTCATCATTATCCATTGCTTATTTGAATAATTTAGCGTTTTGCCTTGGGACGAGCAGGAGCTTTAGGCCCTTTTGGGCTACTAATTTCGGATTTTAAACCAATCCAACCGATAACACTGTAAACAATAGCTAACATCAAACTACTTAACCCAATCCGCAGACTTTGTTTTAATGCTTGGGTCGTGGCCTGACTCTCAGCTTGTTTACGACGTTCTAGGAGTTGAGTTTCTAATTGATTTTTCAACTCTTCGGTTCTTTTTTTGTATTCTTCAGGATTTTGGGCTAAATCTCGTAATCCTTGTAACTGTTGACGTTGCTGACGTAAAGTTTCTAACTGCTGAACATTTAACTGTCTTCCTTGAACTTGACCAGCTTCGATCGCTTGGTTGAGTCGTTGAATCTGCTGATTGAGTTGATTAGGATTTCTAGACAAGGTATCAACCTGGGTTAGAAACTGTTGAATTTGTTCAGCCCCTTGGCCAGCACCTTGTTGAATCCGTTCTAAGGCATCAGTTTTAGCACTATTAAGGTTATTGAGGTGTAAAGGAACCATCAACAAAAATAGTAATCCCAAAAGAGCAGATAGGATATAAACGGGTAGTTTTAGATTAAATCCTGATTTTTTTAAGGGGTTAGCATCGGCTAAACCATCAATGAGATAGCCAACTAAAATAAAACCGATACCGACTAAAGGCACGACCCCCCGGTCTACAATACTGGTCACTAGACCAATTTGCCATGATTGACTCTCTAAGTTAAGAGGAACCGCAAGGGTTATATAATCCAACAGCGAAGATAGGATAAAAATGACCCCAATCAGTTTGAGAACTAAAGACGTAAAGGCTGAATAATTCATTGTTTTTATCAGTTTGTGGATGGCATTTCATTAAAGATAACAACCAACAGGAACGACATCCTGTTTGTTAAGAGATTCAATTATTAGGTGCGGGAGTTTTTATAATGGATTCGGCTAAATCGCGCATTCATCAGGAACATAACTGTTAAACCTGGCTATGAGCTTAAAAGATTTAGGGTAAATTCGCAAGGTACATACTTCTAGTCACTACAATGATAATCTAAACGTTGCTAAAAAGTTTCTTCGACGAGAATAGATTAGGAATGACACAAATACAAGTATTATCGGATAAACCCACTCTCATCGCTTACGCACTCAATTTAATCGTCGACAAAATTCATACTACTTTACAACAACAAGACAAATTTACTCTGGCTTTGGCTGGTGGTAGTACCCCCAAACCTCTTTATGAAGCTCTGGCTCAGCAGTCTTTACCTTTAGAAAAAATTCATATTTTTTGGGGTGATGAGCGTTATGTTCCTGCTGACGATAACGAAAGTAACCAACGCATGGCCCGTCAAGCTTGGTTAGATCAAGTAGACTTTCCCCCCTCTAATATTCATTGTATGCCCACCGATGGTGACGATCCTTCTGTTGATGCTCAAACCCATGACCAGGAATTACGAGAATTTTTTGGGGTTAAAGCAGGAGAATTTCCAGCGTTTGATATTATCTTATTGGGGATGGGGGATGATGGCCACACCGCCTCTTTATTTCCCCAAACAGAAGCCCTAACCGTCAGCGATCGCTTAATAACCGTAGGCAACAAGGACGGAAAACCCCGTTTAACTTTTACCTATCCTTTGATCAATCATGCCCGTTGTGTCATCTTTTTAGTGGCAGGGGAAAACAAACGCCCTGCACTAGCTCAAATTTTTTCAGAGAATGGAGATGAAACTCTCTATCCGGCTAAGGCGGTTAAACCTCAAGGGGAACTATTATGGTTGTTAGATGAAGCAGCCGGGGCAGAGTTAAATACCTAGAGAAAAATCAAGGTTACTTGTTAAAAGAAGCAGGGGAGCAGGGAGCGCAGGAGACTGGATAAATAAAGAGAAACAGGGCTTTAACTTGCCTCTTGCGTCTTGCCTGTTGCCTTAAAAAGTTGTTTACCTTTCTTAAGACAGTTGATTTTATTGATGTCTAACTACTTAAAATCATAGTAAAACTTAGATTATGATTACTTGTCCAAATTGTGAACATCAAAACCCCGATGGGGCAATTCAGTGCGAAGCTTGTTTTACCCCTCTGCCCCAAGTAGTCAATTGTGGCAACTGCGGTCAGCCTTTACTCAGTAATGCCACGTTTTGTGGAGAATGTGGGGCTGCTAATCCCTTTCAAGGTTCAACTGAAGCAGAAGAATCGCCATCATCCCCACCGCCACCAACCAGTAGCAGTATTCCAGAATCATCCTCACCCCCACCGCCACCAACCAGTAGCAATATTTCTGAATCATCCTCACCCCCACCGCCACCAACCAGTAGCAATATTTCTGAATCATCCTCACCCCCACCGCCACCAACCAGTAGCAATATTTCTGAATCATCCTCACCCCCATCGCCACCCACACCAGTAACCAGCGCACGAACTCAGCTACAAACCCAAACCGCTAGTTTACTGCATCTTCAGACAGACACTAAACTGGAACTTCCTCAAGGGTTAGACATTATCCATGTCGGGAAACCTAATGACCAAATTCCTCCGAATCTCGATGTTTCGGGATTACCTGATTCTGATGTGGTTTCTCGTATTCATGCTGATATTCGCAATGAAGCCGGTATCTTTTATATCGAAGATGTAGGCAGTTCCAATGGGACTTATATTAATTACAATGCTTTACCCCCAGGAAACCGTCACCGTCTGCGACCGGGCGATCGCATTTCTCTGGGTAAAGGGGATTTAGTTACCTTTATTTTTCAATTATCTTAGGGCAGGAGTTAGGAGTTAGGAGTCAGGAGTCAGCACTAGCGTTAAAATGAACAATATTAATTAGTTTAAAACTGACTTTAGATATCAATGACCCCAACCCTAGAAACCTGGTTAAAAGAAATCCATGTCCCTGCTGATTGGATCGGATTACGTCAAGTAACGGAAACTTCGACTATACGCTATGTTAGGGATGGCAAACCCCAAAGCAACGGACGCAACCAAAGCACGGGGGTAATGGTGGAAGTTTTGGCTAAGGGGCAAATGGGTTATTGTGCTACCAATCATTTAACTTTAGATAATATTAAACTAGCTGCAGAAATTGCCTATCAACAAGCGGTAACTGCTGCTGAATGGGGGATTTATCCTTTTACTGTACAACAACGCCCCAAAGCGGTAGGAACTTATTATTCTCCTTATCTCAAACCCCTAGATATTCTCAGTCCTAAAGATATTAACGATCTACTACTGAAAGTTAATGAAACCCTAAAAGTTAACGATAAAATTGTTAGCACTTCTGCGATCGCTCGTCTGGTAGAAACCGAAATACAACTGGTTAGTAGCAATGGGTCCGATGCTTATCAAAAGTTCCTCTTAGTCACCACAGATTACACCGCAACGGCACAAGACGGCAATATTATTCAAAAACGCACTGATAACGGACTCACAGCCCGTTCCTATCAAGGGGGGATGGAATGTCTTGACGAAATGGAAGTGTTAACCCGTGCCAAAAAGATCGCAGAACAAGCACTAGAATTATTATCGGCCGAAGATTGTCCTACTACCACCACAACCTTGGTTTTAGCCCCTGACCAAATGATGTTACAAATACACGAAAGTATTGGTCATCCTTTGGAACTTGATCGCATTTTAGGGGACGAACGCAACTACGCCGGCTCAAGTTTTGTGAAATTAGAGGACTTTGGCCAGTTGGTCTATGGTTCCCCTTTGATGAATGTTACTTTTGATCCGTCGGTATCGGGACAATTTGCGAGTTATCGCTTTGATGATGGGGGAAATTTAGCCACCCGGGAATATTTAATTAAAGAAGGGATATTATTACGAGGATTAGGCAGTAAAGAGAGTCAAATTCGTTCAAATGTGCCAGGAGTGGCTAATTTACGGGCTTCTTCTTGGAATCGTCCCCCCATTGATCGCATGGCTAATATTAACCTCGAACCGGGTAACACTTCTTTTGATGAGATGATCAGTAAGATCGAATCAGGGGTTTATATGGAATCTAACCGCTCCTGGTCTATTGATGATTATCGTAATAAGTTTCAATTTGGTTGTGAATATGCTAAAGCGATCAAAAATGGCAAGCTAACCAAAACCCTGAAAAATCCTAATTATCGGGGCATTACTAACCAATTTTGGCGTAGTTTATCCCAACTCGGCGATCACTCTACTTTAGGGATGTATGGAACCCCTAGCTGTGGTAAAGGAGAACCCAACCAAGCGATCCGCGTTGGCCATGCGTCTCCTGTTTGTGCCTTTGATAAGATCGAGGTGTTTGGTGGAGCCAGTTAATTATTTTAGATTCCTTTAATATTAACTTTTATTACGTTAAGATAAGACATAACACAGGCTGATCATTAGAGCAGTGGGAAAATTTGTTAAGGCATTCTCATATTCTCATGTGCCATTGTGAGGAACGGGAAGCTCCATGAAACGTCTTAACAATACAACCTGCCTCATCAGCCTTGATCTATTAATGCAATCACTAAATTCCTCATGTTAAAAAAAATAATCGGCCCTGCCATTGCCCTTGCTTTTGCCATTACCACGTTAACGGTTCTTGGCTTAAATTTAAAGAGCTTAGCTCAATCTCATATTGAGGATCAAGATTACTTTATTAAACTGAATCGTCAAGCTAATGTAGCTATTGTAGAACCAAATTATGGTTACTATTTCCACCCCGATCCTGAAGTTGAAGGTGATCCTACAGGACAGGTTTTATATCAAGCGTTGAGCGAACTTAACCAAGAATACGGGGTTGAAGAAGCAATGATGGTTCGTTTTGAACGTAAAGGATATATGATTCCTAATTTATACGTTTTTCTCAAGTCTAATCAACCTCAAGAAACCTTAGCCGAAAGTCAATCTCCTGAGCAATTATCTATGTAACCTGAGTTTAGAATTGTAGGGTATATTAGTGTAGCGTAATACACCTAAAAATTGATTCCGAATTCACGTTATGTAATCAAAAAAAAAGATTAATTTCTATTAAAATAAGTATCCTATGGTTTTGTAGGATACTTATTTTTTTACCTTTATTGTAGGGTGGGCAATGCCCACCTTACTAATGTCTGTTATAAAAAGAGAGTCAAGATTATCTCTTCGCTAAACAGAATAACAAAATGTTTCCATTCAACTAAGTTCTCTTATAAAAAGAGAGGGTACTCGCTGCAACCCCTATCCTGACTAGAGTCTAGAAGCGGTTTGCCAGGGATAGCTATATTGTAACCCAAACCTCTAGAAAATCTCTCCGTAAAATCGCTGAAATCTGCATCTAGTAAGGGTGCGAGGGTTAGAACGAGATAATCAGGGTTTCAGACATTTTCCTTATCCCTCGCAAGATGATGATACAAAATTATATTAGTTCTGAAAAATAGTTAGAAAGATAAAGTTTTGTCCAGAGTGAATGTAGCAATAGAGTCATGAAGCAATCTCAAACTCTATGTTAGATTGCTTCGGGGTGTTTTTAGCAACAATCAAAGGTTACTGTTTATATCGCCCCTCGCAATGACAAATTAAGTCTTCAATGACTTTTGAGAATTGGTATTACTTAGAATAACTACTTAGTGTTATAGAATAAAGAAAAAATGAGTAAGATTAGGGTAAAGATTTGGACAGTAAAACGCAATTAAAACAAGAATTATTAACCAAAATTGAACAACTGAAAACTCCCACAGACATCAAACTGGGTTCTCCTATTACGGATGTTCAATTAAATGATTCCGTGGTTCAAGAAATTGATTATTTAACCCAAAAAGTAGAAGCACAAAACCCTAACTTATCTCCTTTATGTTATGCGGTTAATCTTTTAGATGGGCTTTGGCACTTGCAATATTCAACCTCTAGGGAAATTCGGTCGTTAAGTAAGTTAAAATATGGCTTAAAAGTTGGCTCAGTCTATCAAGTTATTGACCTGAAAACAAAATCTTTTTTTAACCAAGCCTTTGTTAAACATCGGTTAGGATTAATCTCAGGCTATGTTTTAGTAACTGCTACCTTTGAACCTGCAAAAGATAACTATTCCCCACTCCCTGATAAACGATTAAATATTGACTTTAAAAAACGCTATTTAGCCATAGAAAACATTGGCGGAGTCAGCACACCTCAGTTAAATCCTTTTAAAATTGTACCAGCCCGTAATCCTAAAGGACGAGTCCCGGTTTTTGATATTACTTATTTAGATGAAAGCTTACGCATTGGTAGGGGAGGAGATGGGGGACTTTATATCTTAACTAAATCCAATTCTATTGCGATGAAAGACTTGATGATGACTGAAGAATTGGGAAAAAACTAATAGGATAATCGTTAAATATTGAAAGCAATACTTCCCTTTATCCGTAAAAAAGTTAGCGTGTACGTCTTGGACTTTGACACTAGAATGCCCAAAAAACTGCTAAACTTAACACAGTCAGGATCTTTTTTAGGGCTGTTATGAAAGGTGTTATTTTTAATGAATATGGTTCTCCTGATGTTTTAGAATATACAGAGGTGACGAAACCTTCTCCGACTGCTAAACAATTACTGATTAAAATTTTAGCCAGTAGTGTTAATCCTCTTGATTGTAAAATTCGTCGTGGAATGTTAAAGATTATTACAGGAAAAAACTTTCCTTTATACTTGGGTCACGATTTTTCTGGGGAAGTAGTAGAAATTGGAGAAAAAATAGCCAATTTTCAGCCAGGAGATCAAGTATACGGCTTTTTTAATCCTGCTTCGGGGAAAGCTTATGGAGAATACATTGTGATAACCCCTCAGTGTATTAGAAGACTTTACTCAAAATGGAAAGCAATATGACATAATTTTTGACGTTGTATGTAATTCTTCTTTTAGAAAGTGTCAGAAAAGTTTAAACCCCCAAGGAATTTATGTGACGTTGGCACCAGATTTAACCTCAATCGTTAATGGCTTTTTTGCCTTTTTTTCTCGTCAACAATCAAAAATATTATTAGTAAAACCTCAACCTAAAGGTAAGCATTCAGGTCTAGCAATTAGGAATTAGCGAAGGAACTAAAGAATCAGGATGACCAGCTTTTGCCATCAATGACTTCTCGAAAAAATCAATAACTGAACGTCCTTGACGACGACACGGCAGTCGCTTCAAGTCGGGGAACCCGCCCAACGCGCTGCCTCAACTTTGCACCACAGTCAATAAGTTAGCGGTCTGTAAAAATCGTTCCATACTTCTTGAACCGCCACTGACTTTTCGTTTTGTGATGGCTAATCTTAAGGATCTTTCGGCTAGATTATTATCAGGGGGGATTTCTGGATGATCTAGAAAATACCACCATTGCTCTGCCTTTTGTCGGAGATTTCGCAAGAGTTTTCCTGCTTCATAACCCCCTTTTTTGCTCCATTTTTGAAGAGCTCTCCTTATCTTATCTTTAAATTGGTTGGCCCAAACTTGATAACTATACCTATTCTTATCGTTTTGCCAAATACGATAATGACGGAAAGCTTCATCAATTAATTTGAGAAAAGTTTGACCGATGGTTTTGTTATATTGACCTGGAGTTTTTATTAATCGCTGAAAGTGACGGCGTAAATGTGCCAAACATTTCTGTTGAGCAATAACCGAGTAACCATTGTAAACACCTAAATCGTCACTACTTAAAACACCACCATATTCATTGCCCAACTGTTCTTCTAATTCCCTACGTCTCCTCGTATCAGCAGCCCGAAATAAGCAAAAATGCTCATTGGTAAAGACCCAGAGCCATTCCTTAACTCCTTTTACTGGCCAGGGGGTTTCATCAACATGAATTGGTGGTTGTTCTAATTTTACCCAGTCTGAAAGTTTCTCCACTGAAGGATTGATAGCTGTTTCTACTCGTTGATTAGTGGCCACAATAGTTCCTGTACCAATCTCAACTTGCCCTAACTCCCACAATAATTCTTGCTGCTTGGCGTAGGGTAGATGGCCATAATTTCCCAACCATCCTAGAAAGGCTTGTAACTTCACCCCTAAATCTTGTCCTGGGATGATCTTGGGCGACCAATCAGCTTTGGTGACTTGACCACAGTTGGCGCATTGACAATGGTAACGATGATACTCAACTACCTCAATCGGTTTATCTACCAGTTGCGCCACCTGTTGTGAATCAACTTTTACTGGTTCGATTAATAATTCTGTTTGACCACAGTGACTACATATTGATGGTTGCAAGATTTCAATTCTGTCAATTCTGCCAAAGCCTTTCCTGGTTTTTCCCTTATGTCCAGGTTGTCCTCCTGGTTTTCTTTTCTTATCCTTATCGTCTGCAGTTGTTTTAGCTTTCTCAGACTTCTTCAATAAGTCTGTTGATGGGGGTTTTGATGAAGTTTGGCTGTCTAAATCTCGGCTCAGTTTTAACTTTTCTATTTCTTGTCGCAGTTGTTCGATAAGTTTCTGTTGAGTCAAGATAATCTGCACCAACTCCGATTTTGACAGTTGGTTTAATTCGTCTGGATTTAGCTGTCCTCCTGGTTCACTTTGACTCATACCGTTACTTTAGCGCAGTCAGCCTGTTTGTCAATATTGGCTACCTGAATCCTTACACCTAAAGATTTAGCTGAATTAAAGGATTTAATTGAACAAGGGAAGGTTAAACCCATTATTGATAGGAGATATCAACTATCAGAAATTATTGCAGCCCATACTTATAGTGAAACCGATCGCGTTGTGGGTAAAATAGTTTTAGAAGTATAAAAAAATTGAGATGAAATAATGCTTTTTCGTCAATTGTTCGATGCAGACTCATCGACTTATACCTATTTAATCGCTGATCGCACTCTTAAACAAGCGTTATTAGTTGATCCAGTGTTAGAACAAGTGGAACGCGATCTAATTTTATCACTTATATGAATAATCTTAATTTACCTAATCCTAAGAAGATAATGGAAGCGGTTCGAGCTAATGAAAAATGTGGCAATGTTTGAACAGTTATCAATTATCAGTCATCAGTCATCAGTCATCAGTTATTTTTAGTATAAATTAAAATGAGTAGACAAGTTTCTAAGTTGATTTTGGTGTTAGGGTTGATGTGTTTATTATTCATACAACCTGCTTATGCTGTTATTAGAGAAAGCAAAATTCCCCCGAATACTGTCCTTTATAAGTCTATACAGACTTGGCGAGATACTGATAAAAATCCCTGGCAAGTTATTTTTTTTAAAGAGATCAAGGATGATAATGAACCAAAAATTAATCTTCGTTTAGTGGGGTTTCCTGACTTATATGAATTTGCCCATCCTCAACCTTTAATTATTAAAATTAAAGACGATTTGACCTTACAATTTCCTGATGTATTTGCCAGTGATCAAGAGTCATTTGCTCCTAATATGGGACAATATGACTTTAAACCAATTCTAAATCAATTAGAAAGTAATAATTTTTGGTTATTAGAACTACCGTTAAAAGATGGCGATTCTAGTACCATTAAAATTCCTTGTTTTATCTTAGAAGAATGGCAAAAAATTATAACTTATGATTCACAAAACTAATTAACGGGTAAGATTATTTTTGATATTTGATCGGGTTGACTCCATACTTTTATAGAAATAATTTGAGCATCAATTAACTGTTCTTGATTGGGTAATTTTCCTGTTCCTGTATTTAAAGCATAAGCAGGAAAACAAGCACCACTAATACTTATTCTTAAACAGTTTCCTTGATTAATTTTAATAAAAGTGGGTTGTAAAGGAATTTTTATCGGTAATTTATCTGAGTTGATTCTACAGTATCCTTGAGTAAAATTATAAACGTTTCCATCGGGTTTAACTTCTGAAAAAATAACAGAAATATCAAAGCTTATTGTATCAGCAGTACAATAAAGTTCAATAAAAGGTGTACCCTTAATTGATAAATCTTCAGTTAATGTTTTAGAGGTATAAGTTAAGATATCAAAACGATTATCTAATTGCGATCGCTCAAAAGAACCAGACGGAATACTAGCATGACCTCCCAAAGATGGAACAGGTCGCCACGGATCATGAACAATGATATCATTAATCTTAGTATCAGGAATTGTATCAATTAATTGACCATCATCTTCTATAATGTTAGCCAAACCTTGACTAAAAATATAGTAATTTTTTTCTTCTTTATTTTCCCAAGTTTGAGGATATTTCCATTGATTAGTTCCCATTTCAAACAATGATATGGGTTGAGAATATAAGTGATCTATTTCTTTACCTTTGAGAAAATGATCAAACCAATTAATTTGATATTGATCAATAAAACTGCCAGCTAATTTTGTATAGTTTTGATCACCTAATTTTGACCCCCAAGGAATATGACCCCAAGGACCAATAATCAGGTTTTGGGGATAGTTACTCTGGGTTTTTATGGCATTATAAAGGTTAATATTACCTCGTAAATAAGGGTCGAACCATCCCCCAATGTGCAACATAGGTAAATTGAGTTTATCGATGAATGTTTTAGGAGATAAATTACTCCAATAATCATCAGGATAGCCATGATTAATCCAATCATGGTAAAAAGAATTAGAAGCAACCTCTTTCATCAAATTTGGATAAGCAGGAATGGGATCATATAACGGTAGATTTCGGGATGCTTCATAGAGTTCATGAAAAGCGTGACTATCCCCTTTTAATCTAGCTGTTTCTGCTGCTAATTGTATCGACCAACCTAAATTAGTTTGTAAACAAAAGGCTCCATTTTCATAACCCCAATCATGATATAAATCATAAGCAACCATAGAAGGGCAAACGGTTTTTAATGCTTTTGGTTGAGCCGAGGCCGCATATAATTGGGTCATTCCTTGATAAGAAAATCCATACATTCCTACCATTCCTGTGCTACCAGCTAACTGAGAAACCCAATTTATGGTATCAAGACCGTCTTCTATTTCATTAGCAAATAAATCAAAATTTCCTTGAGACGTTCCTCGTCCTCTGACATCTTGAATAATCACAATATAACCATTAGACGCATACCATATAGGATGAGTATAGACCACAGTAGAAGCAATTTTTCTACCATAAGGTTGTCGCATTAATAAAACAGGAAAAGACTCGGTGCTGTGGGGTCGATAAACATCAGCATCGAGACGAATTCCATCCCGTGTGGTAAAGGATAAGGTTTCTTTTTTAACCTGATACATTGCTTTTATTATTAACTATTTTGGATGGGATTTCCTCCATAGGTTTCGATTAATTTTTCATCATTATCATCGGCCATAGTTGCCACTAAAGTGATAGCGCGAGAAATTTCCCCAGGAGATAAATCAGCAACCGCACGCTGACTTAAAACGACAATTTGATTATTCATAATTCCAAAACGAGTTTCTAGGGTTTCTTCTCCATTCATCTCTAATAATTTTCGCATTAAACCCAGTTCATCTTTAGCAGGAAGGGTTAACACTGGGGCCCAAACCGTTAATAAATCTTCTTCGGTTTCTCCTGTTAGCTGAACAAAAGTTTCGACACTACCGTATTGAAACTTCCAAACATATCCTTGATCATCGTGATGCACCATCGCACTGTCATTTTGTTGTAAACTATCGATGACCGTTTCTATTGCTTCTTGATGGCTGACTTCGGTGCTAGTAAAATCATCCGGTAAACTGTATTCGCTGGTTACGTTAGTCATAATGAAATAATAATCTTGAGTAAGTGCATAGTCTACGTTCTTATTATCTCTCGTTGAGGGGATCAAAAAACAACATTTTGTGAAGAGATTGAAAAATTTGATCCCTCATAAGAGAAAATGGTCTGAGTCGTTATGCTTATTATTATGGTGATGTCTGGTTTTCCCTTGACTGTAACCCGTGATTCTAATACAGAAGAAGATACGCGATCGCGCATTCTCAACGCAGCCTTACGTCTCTTTGCTGCGAAAGGCTATGATGGCACAACCACTAAAGATTTAGCCAAGAAGGCAAAGGTAGCAGAAGGAACTTTATTCCGCTATTTTCCTAATAAAAAAGCCATTTTAATCGAAGTAGCTACCCAAGGATGGATCGAAATTTTAACCGACTTATTAACCGAATTAAGCGAAATGGGAAATTATAAAGCAGTAGCGCAAGTAATGCGGAGAAGAGTATTAAGAATGCAGGAAAATAAGGATTTATTACAAGTCTGTTTTATCGAAGCCCAATTTCATCAAGAATTACGAGAAAAAATACAATCAGAAGTGATCATTAAAATGACTGATGTGGCCGAAGCTTTCTTTGAAACTGCTATAGAAAGAGGCATTTATCGTCCTGTCAATCCTAAAATTGTCGCTCAAGTTTTCCTCGGAATGTTTGCCATTGCCGGATTTTCTTCAGATACAATTATCGCCCCAGAATCGACTCCTAAAGCATTACAAGAAATGGCAGAAGGCATTGCTGATATATTTTTAAATGGGGTTTTAGCGTAATTAAAAGGTACAAAGTCTATTTAATATTCCTGTACATATTTTGGATGAACCCAGAGAAAGTAACCCCGTTTATTTTGGACTCTTTCTAATCCTCCAAAACTAGGACTTTTTCTTCTAAAAAGTGATGTAATTGTCTTAAAATAGAACCTTTAGCTTTGTTAACTGCTACGTTCAAGAAGTTCTTGAAATTCATCCAGTGAACTGATAGTAATTCCTTGTCTTAGTAACGTTTTTAATAATTCTAAATCCTCAATTTGATGAATTTTTTCGATTAAATCTGAAGGTAACATCTCAAAGCGCACTTGTAGAACTTCAATCACGTTTTCACGACTGCCTTGTAGAATACCCTCAGATATTCCTTCGGATCTTCCTTCTTGGCGTGCTAATCGCTCAAAACTGGTAATATAAGGCATTTTTAAATCCTCCTCGAAACTCATAATTTCCTGTTTAAATTGACTTTCGATGAACTCTGGTAAACTCATCAT
The DNA here is from genome assembly GCA_002172675.1 of unicellular cyanobacterium SU3. Lineage (GTDB taxonomy): Bacteria > Cyanobacteriota > Cyanobacteriia > Cyanobacteriales > Microcystaceae > Crocosphaera. The sequence continues at coordinate 35,308 of NETF01000037.1, read as the reverse complement.
CCAATCAATTAATCTAAATAACTCTAATATATCTTGTCTGCTATATCCTCGTTGATACAAACTTTTAGCGATTCTTAATTTTCCTTGATAACGTCGATCTGGATCTTGATTGGTTTGCTGTGTGGTTAAATGAGCGGCGACAATGACCGCAAAAGGATTATTATCAGCTAAACTCTCCCTTCTTTGCTGATAATCCAGTAATTTAACCGTAGGAAACAGAAAATTAACCTCACATCCCCATAGTCCATTTTGATATTGATTCGGTCGCCAAGAATCCTGGTTATCCGCTAAAACGGCTAAACTGACCACAGACCGTCGATACATATCAAAAATACGATAATTATAGACATACATCCGTTCAGCAAAGTCAGAAGCAGCTTGACTCTGGATTTCCACATGAATAAGTACCCAAACTTCGGTCCCATCTCCTCGCCAGACTTTAACTAATTTATCCGCTTCCCTGCGACCTATTTCTGCATCTTTAACCACCTGTTGAAATTCCTTATCTAGAAATTCATAGCCGCGACTCCAATTAATATTGGCATTAATTTCAGGGAAAAAGAAAGCCATAAACGGTTGAAAATACAGTGATAAGGCTTCTTTCCAAGGATTATCCTAATCGACACGTTGCTCTGTCATTATTGTCCTAAGTTATTCTCAATTATCTATAGTTTCATTATTTGATTAAAATGTTTAGCAACAACAAAAAGAAAAGAATTCAGGGTGTTATCACCAATGACAGATAATAAAACAAAATATATCTTAGCTCTTGATTTAGGAACCACTGGCAACCGTGCAATTCTCTTTAATCATGAAGGGGGAATGATTGGCCAAGCGTACAAAGAACTCACCCAACATTATCCCCAACCCGGTTGGCTAGAACACGATGCCCTAGAAATTTGGCAAGATACTCTTAGTGTACTCGAACAAGTCCTAGAAAAGACCCATATTGCGGCTAAAGATATCGCAGCCATTGGTTTAACAGTACAACGGGAAACTTGTCTATTGTGGGATAAAACTACCGGCAAACCCCTCCATAAAGCGATCGTTTGGCAAGATAGACGCACCTCGCCGATGTGCAGTCAATTGAGAGAAATGGGTAAGGTAGAAGAGATTGAAAACCGCACCGGATTAGTATTAGATCCCTATTTCTCGGCAACAAAATTGGCCTGGTTAATAGATTGGGTAAAAGAACATAAACCAGATACTAATTTTGATAACGTCATCGCTGGAACGGTGGATACTTGGATGCTGTGGAACTTAACAGGCCGAAAAGTTCACGCCACAGACCATAGTAACGCCTGTCGTACCATGTTGATGAATCTTGATACTCGGAACTGGGATGAAACTTTACTAGACCTATTTAATATTCCTGCCCACATTATGCCGGAAATTAAACCGAGTATGGGAATATTTGGTCATACGGATGCTGACTTATTAGGGGTCGAAATTCCCATTACCGCCATTTTTGGCGATCAACAAGCTGCCTTATTTGCTCATGGTTGCAATCGTCCGGGGTTACTGAAATGCACCTATGGAACAGGGGCGTTTCTCATTGTACAAGCGGGCCATGAGGTAATGCGTTCTCCCAATGGTCTATTATCCACCATTGCTTGGACTAAAGATCAATCCACCAATTACGCCCTAGAAGGGGCTATTTTTACCGCCGGGGCTTCCATTCAATGGCTACGGGATGGCATTAAACTGATTAACAGCGCGGCCGAAACCGAAGCGATTTGTAATCAAGTGGCTGATACTAATGGGGTTTATTTTGTGCCTGCTTTAAGTGGGTTAGGGGCACCTCACTGGGATATGTCAGCCAGAGGGTTATATGTGGGTATTACAGGCGGTGTACAACGAGAACACATGGTAAGAGCGGTTTTAGAAGCGATCGCTTATCAGGTAAAAGAAGTGGTAGACGCGATGAATAAAGATTCAGATTTATCGGTAGCACGGTTAAAAGTCGATGGCGGTGCCTCTCAAAATAACTTTTTAATGCAGTTTCAGGCCGATGCGTTAGGGGTTCCCATTGAACGCCCGGTTGTTTTAGATGCGACAGCACAAGGTGCTGCTTTCGGAGCCGGGTTAACGGTGGGTTATTGGGATAATTATGACGATTTGATCGCCCGTCGTAAAATTGATCGGGTCTTTGAACCTGGAAAAAATGCCTCAGCAGTACAAGAGAACTTTTTGAGTTGGACTAGAGCAGTCGAACGGTCAAAACATTGGATTGAAGAGTAAAGCAGAGGGAGCAGGGAGTCGGGGAGACAATATTAATAGTCTTCTTGAACCCCGAACCCCAAACTCCGAACTCCGAACTTACCCAGACTTTGCTTGGGAACTGTGACTACGGGGATCAATCGTTTGATTATCGGGACTCTTTAACTCAGAGGTTTGTCCCGTAGAAGCAGCATAGGGTAAGGTTTGATGGTCAATTAAGGCGTTTAAGTTGGCTTCCATGACTGATGGGGGTTGTTCACCTATGGTTTGGGCGATCGCTTTTCCTTGATCGTCAATAAAGACAAAATGAGGGATACCATCAACACGATAACGGAGAATTTCGGGCAACCACTTATTATTGTCCACATTGAGCATGACGAAGTTGACCGAATCTCCATATTTTTGCTTCAATTGAGCTAATTCTGGAGCCATAGCCTGGCAACTGGTACACCAATCAGCATAAAATTCGGTTAACGTGGGTTTTCCATTGTTCATAGCCACTTCAATGGGGGTTGACTCCTTGGCTTGACCTTCTAAAGAAACCGAACCAGTTTGGCTTTGAAAAGCAAAAAATATCGCTATACTAAGAGCAATAGCAACAAAGGCGATAATAGTATTTCTGATACGATTAGCATTAACAATTTCAGACATATAAGTTTTTAAAGAAAAAAGGTTTTTACTGTTTATATATTCTATAATATTTTATCTTTTTTTGAGATTAAATTTAAGGTTGTAACTTCAGTTAAATTATGAAAAAACGAGTCACTCTTACTTTCCCAAAGCGTACGGTACAAATGCCATTAACCTATCGTTTAGCTAAAGATTTCAATATTGCTTCTAATATTATTCGCGCTCAAGTTGCCCCGAATCAAGTGGGGAAATTAGTATTAGAATTGTTAGGGGATATTGATGCCATTGAAGCGGCCATTGATTGGATGCAAGCTCAAGATATTGGGGTATCCTTGGCCAGTCGTGAAATTAGTATTAATGAAGATCAATGTGTCGACTGTGGATTATGTACTGGGGTTTGTCCCACAGAAGCCTTAATTCTTGAACCCGAAACCTTTAAATTAACCTTTCGGCGATCGCGTTGCGTGGTTTGTGAACAGTGTATTCCTGCTTGTCCGGTGCAAGCAATTTCTACTACTTTCTAAATAATAATTTGACAATTTTATTAAAATTAAAGATAGGGCCTCAATTAATAGAGCGAGCTTCAATAAAAATACGCTTAACCTCATGATGAGAAGCCCAAATATCTGCTTTAATTCGACGAATCGCAACTTCAATTTGATCAGAGGTCAAATCATCTTGAAACTCGATACTCAAAGCTAATAAAATGTCCTTAGGTCCAAGTTGTAGGGTGATAGGAGATTCTACTTTACTAACCGATGTATCTTTAATCACAATATTTTTGATACTATCTCTGACTTCAGGAAATGCACTTTCTCCTATCAATAAACCTTTTGTTTCGATAACCAGCACAACAGCGACAATTGTAAGAATAATTCCAATAATAATAGAGGCTAATCCGTCGTAAAACATTCTACCTGTCAATTCACTCAAAAATACCCCTAAAATAGCTACAGTAATGCCTAATAGTGCTGCAATATCTTCAAAAATCACAACAAAAGTAGTGGGATTTTTACTACGGCGTAGTGCTTTCCAGAAACTAATATCTTGGTCAGCACGTTCCTGATTAAACTCCCCCACAGAAATAAAAAGAGCCGTTCCTTCAAATACCGCAGCAATAGAAAGAACTCCGTAACTTACAATAGCGTTAATAGAGTCTCTCGAATCATAGAAAGACTTAAATCCCTCATAAATTGATATACCACCTCCCAGAGCAAAAATTAGAACAGCAACGACCAAAGACCAGAAATAAATTTCTTGGCCGTGTCCCAAAGGATGATCGTCATCAGGCTCTTTTTTGCTCCGTTTGAGACCATAAAGTAGTAAAATCTCATTAATCGAGTCAACAACTGAGTGAATTCCCTCAGATAACATAGCTGAGCTACCACTAATGGCAGCACCGAAAAATTTAGCCACACCAATAGCTATATTGGCAATCATGGCAGCGTAAATTGCGCGAGTCGATTCCTCTGGCATATAAGAAATAAGAAATGTTACTTTTTTCATTCATAAAGAAAACTTTCTAAATATAACATTGAATGGACAGATTATGTGGTATTTGACTGCCATCAACTACTTTCAGAAAGACTCAGTTGACTCAAGAAATTATTGAGACATAGCTGGACAATATTGGTAAAGAGTTAATATTCTTAGAATAAGTTCTACTGAAGCTTTTAGTCAAAAAAAACAAAAAAAAATTGACTGGGAAGAACGAAATTAATGATCGCTTAATGGGATTAGATAATAAAAGTAATTTCCAAATTCCATTGGACTTTCGAGGTTTGTTCGATATAAATCTGACGAATAAATTCTCGAAAGTAAAACCGTCTTTCTGCTTCTGATAAGTCTTGCCAAAATCTTGGTAAGGAAACAGCTTCAGCAATCTTTTTTAAGTTTTCTGGGGGAAGTTGTTCAAGTTGAGAACGTAATTGACTAATTTCTAAATTTAAAGTATAACGTCTTAGCTTAGCTGTTTTTTCATCAAGAATATTAGATTGAATTAAAGGAGTTAATTGATTGATTATGTGTTTTTTTTCTTCTATTTGAGTTTTAATATTATTTTTATAATTTTCTATTTGTTTAGGATCAAAACCTTTTACTTTTTTGGGAAAATTTTCACAAATATAATCAATGGTTCGGTTTAAAACGTCTTGATAAGGAATAGCTTTGCATTGAGGGTTTAAAGGACAGTTTTGTGGACGAATATAGAGATAGTCTTTCTTTTTTTTTCTTTGGGTAACATGGTTAATTATCATAGAATTATGGCATTTTTGACAACTCACTAAACCCACTAAAGAATGTTTTGCACTAGCGGTTTTTGTAGATAATTTCCGATTTCTACCCAATAAACGATCAATTTGGGCGGCTTCTTCTCTGGAAATAATCGGCAGATGAGTATTAGAAATAATTTCGTTCTTTTTGTATTGTAAGTCTCCTCGATAAACAGGATTTTTTAACCAACGACTCCCCGTAGAAACAGAGATTTTTTTACCGTATCGTTTGGCTAAATAGTTAACTGCACCTCGTAATGATCCAAATAACAAAAATTGTCCAAAAAAGTCTTTAATAATCGGGGCGGTACTACGATCTATAATATAACAGTCTTTTCCTCGACGGTAGCCATAAGGGGCTTTTCCTGGAGGGGGTAAGGCGTTAATTCTTCTTAAAGCTTGTCCTTTTTTAACGGATAAATTTCTTTGATTTTCTTTGATAGTTTCTAATAGTTTTGAATCATTAATATCAATTTTTGTTGTATTTTCTAATAATTCTAATTTATCTAAATTAGTTAATTTTTGATTCTCTAAAATAAGTATTTTTATTCCTAAATTAGTTAACTTTTCATAATTATCCTTGACAATTTGATAATTATCTCCTAATTCTCCTAATTTACGAATCAAAAGATAATTAGGCGGTTGCTCTTTACAATCATTTAAGAGTTTTTCTAATTCATTTCTCGCGCCTAAATCATGATAAACTTTTTCTAGTTTTAAGGGAATAATAGAAATATCTAAATCAGTTTCTAGTAAAGGTTCACTATAAAAATAAGCATAAATTATCATTTTTAAAAGTTTGATATTCAATCAAATTATGAAAAAATAATTTGAGAACCTGGGGCATTGATTTTAACAGAAAGTACCTGATGATTAGCAAAGGTTTTTGCTAACTGGGGATGAACTTCCGGGGGTGCAAAAAATAACATAAAACCCCCTGCACCCGCACCTAATAGTTTACCACCCCAAGCCCCTGCTTCTTGTCCTATTTGATAAAGATGATCGATTTCTGGATTAGATATGACTGTATCTAAACTTCTTTTCGCAACCCAAGCTTTGTCTAATAATTCCCCAAAGGCAGATAAAGATTGATTACTGGTTAAAATATCCCAACCTTGATCAACCATTTTTCTCATTTGTTTGAGAGTTTCTGTATTATCATTAACTCGTTTTAATTGTTTTTCTACGACTTTAGCTGCCCGTCTTTTAATGCCTGTAAAAACAATGAAAAGATGGGATTCAAATTCTGCTAATCTTTGGGGAGAAATAGGCACTCGGTTAACAATAATATCCTCTTCTGTTCTAAATTCAACTAAGTTAAATCCTCCCATGGCTGACATTAGTTGGTCTTGACATCCCACTCGATCATTTACGAGATGACGTTCGACATAAATGGCTTCATAAGCTAAGTCTAAAGGTTTAACAAATTCCCCTTTAAAACTATGCAATGCCTGTAATAAGGATACCGTAAACGCAGAGGATGAACCCAAGCCTGTAAATGCAGGTAAGTCAGCCACATTATGGAGTTCAATATCTTTATCTAAACCGCAAAATTTTAAACATTCACGATAAACTTTATGTTCGATATCTTCAACGGTTTTCACTAACTCAACTTTACGATAGGAAACTCGAATTAAATAGTCAAATAAATGACTCGGAAAAGGACTAGCGGTAACATAAGAAAATTTATCAATAGCTGTGGCTAAAACCGCGCCACCCTGTTCTAAAAAATACTCTGGATAGTCTGTTCCCCCTCCAAAAAAACTAATTCTAACTGGCGCGCGTGAAATTAACATGGTTCTAATAAATTCGTAAAGTTTTCTTTAATAAATGCTTCTGCTTGGGGCAATGTCTCTGGAGTCCCAATATCTAAAAATGGTGCTTCAATAGGATGGACTTTGATTTTAATCTTTTTATTTAGTAAGGTAGGAAAAACATCATATTCAAAACTCAAAGGAAACTGAGAAGGAAACTTTTCTAAAATTTCGTGGCGAAATAAATAAACCCCTCCATTGATAACACCTTTTCCCTCTTTTTTCTCAGCAAACTTCAACAAATTATTCGACTCATCAAATACCAGGGAACCATAACGAGACGCATCATTAACAGATACCCCTAAAATGACACATCCCACTTCTTGATCCTCTAAGTACTTCACTAATTCCTGAAAATTAGCTACAATTAAAGAGTCACCATTCATAACTAACCATGCTTGAGGTGATAAACTAACTTGTTGAACGGCATTAATAAATCCTCCTGCTGTTCCTAATGGTTCATTTTCACGGCAACAGTCAATATCTACTCCCTTGACCTGATGAGTTTTAAAATGTTCCTCAATGACTTCCCCTAAATGGCCAGTTGATATAATTTGTTGGGTAATTCCTTGTTGTTTAAGATAGCGAATTATCCATTCTAAAAACGGTTTATTGACAACGGAAGCCATGGGTTTTGGAATATTAGGAAGCAGATGCTTAACTCGTGTTCCATATCCCCCTGCTAAAATTACGGCGGCAATATTATTCATAAATATATTCTAGTACAATATCAATGGTTAAAATTTATTGATTGTGATCAATAATCTGAGATCAAATTTATTTGATGATACCATTGTTAACCTCTGATAATTAACTTTTTGACAATAATTATTGATCGTTATTGATGAAATTTTTTCCTTATGCTGACTAACCTACAGGATGCTTTAAAAGAGTGGGATATTGCTGTTAAAGCCCTAGAGAAAGGTAACACTATTTTGCTCTTACGTAAAGGAGGTATTAAAGAAGTTTCCGGACAGTTCAAAGTTCATCATAATCCCATCTTATTATACCCTACTTATGAACATCAAAAACCCCATTTATTAAAGTCAGCCTATGCTAATTTAGTTACAACAGTGTCATCGGGATGGCATCCTGAAACGATTACTATTAATAGTTGGGCTGAGATTACTACTATTTTTCAAGTTAAGAAATTGTTAGCAATTAAGCAACTTTATCCTTATCATATTTGGACAGAAAACTTTGTCGAAGAACGATTTAACTGGAAAAATAATCAGCCTCTTTTTGTGTTGTTGTTACGGGTTTTTCTCTTACCTGAATCTGTGGTTATTCCTTATCACCCAATTTACGGAGGGTGTCGTTCTTGGATTCAACTTAATGATAATATTTCCCTAGTTAAAAGTTACCCAGTCATCTCTGAACAAAACTACTATAAAACGGTAGAAGAAATTAAAAAAATTATTATCTCTTCTTGAGTGCTTTTTTGGTACAATAAAAAATTAGTTATTAGATGATTAGAGTATGTATCTATTAATTCCGGCAGCAGGAATGGGCAAACGAATGGGAAGCGAACGCAATAAACTCCTGCTTACTCTTTTGGGTAAACCGTTACTAAGTTGGACACTTTTAGCAGCAGAAGCCTCGCCAAAAATTGATTGGATTGGTATTATTGGACAATCCTACGATTTCCCTGAATTTAAAACAATTTTAAACGCCATTTCTCTTAGCACTCCTGTTGAATTAATCCAGGGAGGAGAAACTCGTCAAGCTTCTGTTTATAACGGTTTACAGGAATTACCTGAAGCAGCAGATAATGTTTTAATTCATGATGGCGCAAGATGTTTAGTTACCCCTGATTTATTCGATAGATGTGCAGACGAACTCTTAACTTGTCAAGGATTAATTGCCGCTATTTCTGTTAAAGATACGATTAAAATTGTTGATAGTAATAACTTTATTCAAGATACCCCAAATCGTTCTAATTTATGGGCTGCACAAACCCCTCAAGGCTTTAAAGTAAACTTATTAAAAGAGTGTCATGAAAAAGGCTATCAACTGGGTTGGCAAGTAACTGATGATGCTGCTTTATTTGAAAAATGTCAATTACCCGTCAAAATTGTCGAAGGAGAAGAAACTAATTTAAAAGTAACCACTCCTGTGGATTTAGCGATCGCAGAATTTATTTTAAAACAACGATTTACACAGTAAACCTCTAACATACTTTTAAATATATGTCAATAAAAATATGTTGTAGCTGTGAATAAGATAAAAAAATAATGACTCAAAACACAACTTTTTTACCCCAAGTTTCTGTAATTGTTCCTATTTATAATGGACAAGAAGATTTACCTGATTTAATTAACTGCTTGCAGTCTCAAACCTATCCTAAAGACAAAGTAGAATATTTACTGGTTAATAATAATAGTAATGATAAGACATCTAATTTACTTGAGCAAGCTATCATTGAATCTAAAAAAATAGGATTTAATTTAAAAGCCTTAAACGAAAATAATATTCAAAGTTCCTATGCTGCCCGTAATCAAGGAATTCGTCAAGCAACAGGGGAAATTTTAGTCTTTACCGATGCTGACTGTCGACCTTTAAACAACTGGATTGAAGAATTAGTTAAGCCATTTATTGATGAAAAAATTGGCATTGTTGTCGGAGAAATCGAAGCTTTACCAGGGAATAGTTTTTTAGAAAAATATGCAGAACGCAATAATGTTTTATCGCAAAAATTCCTATTAGAACATCCTTTTTTACCCTACGGACAAACAGCAAACCTAGGAATTAGACGAATTATTTTCACAAAAATTGGTTTATTTCGTCCCTATCTAACCACAGGAGGCGATGCAGATATTTGCTGGAGAATTCAACAACAAACAGACTATAAATTAACCTTTGCAGCTAATGCAATTATTCGTCATCGTCATCGTTCTAACTTTAAAGAATTAAAAAGTCAATGGCAACGTTATGGTCGTTCTAATCTCTATTTACACGAATTATATGGTGTTGATTTAATGCGAGAGTTTACACCAAAAGAGGGGATTTATCGCGTTGCACGTTGGATGTTAAAAGAAATACCAAGAGACACAATTAAATTAATTCAAGGAAAAGGTAATCCTCTAGATTTAATCAAAATGCCCATTGATCTCTTTAATTTTTATGCCAGAAGCCAAGGTCAAAAAACAGCAAAATTATCTGAAAAAGCCAAACAAATTGATTGGTTATAATTTATTTACGCTAATATTTGACGTGCGACGATACAATCTTGTTTAATTTGATTTTTCAGAGCGTCTAGAGAGGGAAATTTTTGCTCAGAACGTAAGAATTTTTCTAAATCAACCCTAACAAAAGTGCCATATAAGTTTCCTGACCAATCTAACAAATGAACTTCTACCGTAGGAACTTGACCATTAACGGTGGGACGACTACCAATGTTAATCACTCCCTTCACCACTTCTTGTGTAGATAAAAAAGCGCGAACACAATAAACTCCACGACGAGGTAATAATTTATCTAAAGGAACTTGTAAATTAGCAGTAGGAAAACCGATGGTTCTACCCACCTGTTGTCCTTTAACTACAATTCCTTCTAATAAATAAGAATAGCCTAACATTTCTTTAGCTTGTCTGACGTTTCCAGTGGCTAAACATTGACGAATTCTTGAACTACTAATTCGTAGAGGATTATCTTCATTAAGAGACGTTTGTAACTTAGTGATATGAACAAAAATCCCGAATTTTTTAGCTAATTCTTGCAACATTTGGGCATTTCCGGCTCTCCCTTTTCCAAAGCGGAAATCTTGTCCTACGCTGATATATTTTGCATTCAGTTGCTTCACTAAAATATCTTCTACAAATGCTTGGGGACTCAGAGAAGCTAAACTGCGATCAAACGGTAAACGGACTAATTGTCTAATATTGAGAGACTCTAGGAGTTTGACTTTTTCCGTTAGGGGAGTCAATAATTGTCGTGTTTGACCACTAAAAAATTCTTGAGGGTGAGGGGTAAAGGTGACAATGGTGGGAGTGTATTGTTTCTGAAGTTCTAGGATAGGTTTAAGCACTTGTCGATGTCCTAGATGGATACCGTCAAAATTACCTAAAGCGATCGCTGTTGGGGTGATGACGTTGCTAGTTGATGATGTTACCCACACATTCAATTCCTTATCCTGAGAATTTTAGTCATATAGATAACCCATAGGATAAGTGTACCTATGGGTTGGTGCTTCTATGATACTAATTGATTTTAGGTTAACTCATCAACCAATTTTTTGAATCTAATAAGATTGGATCAACGATGGTTTATGTTAAATTACTAAAATTTGAAGGGCTTTCATTTCTGACCGATTGGTGAAATGAAAACCCTTGACTCAATTACCGTTAACGGTTGTAGTAATTTCTTTCAGCTTCTAATTGCTGAATTAAACTACTTTGTCCTTTCGAGCGAGCAACTTGTAAACGATGCTCTAAGCTTTTTAAGATGTTGGCGCGATGAAGACGTGCTACATCAGTAATGTGTTTTTGATTATTAGTCATGACTCACCTCTGTTTATGCTTTGAATGATTCAACAGTGACACCCATTTCTGAAGCAAGACGATGCAACATGGATAATTGACGATGTTGCTGCTTACCGCGATTTTGAGCGATCAAAAAACGAGATTTAGACTGTAAATTGTCAAACTCGTTTTGGTGAGTACCAATCTTGTTATTTAAGGGCATAACGCCTCCTTCTAAATCGTAGTGGATTGAATGAGGCGCGTTCCTTCGGGATAGTTTTCCCTACTTCCGTCTGTTGATGACAACAGATGAACGATTTATCCTGTTATGTTTATATCCTAACATTTTTTTTTATCAGTGACTAGTCGTTTGCTCTAAGAAAAGGAGAGTCATCTGCTTTATCGGGGTGGAGATTTTTGAGAAGAAAATCCACAGTGGTTTGATTCAACCAACCTTTAAGTACCGCTAAAGCACCGATTCTCATCCACATCCGTCCTTGTTCTTGTTCTGCTAAAATATCACGAAGTTGATGGTCATCGATTAAGCCAGATTCCCTCAGATAATAGCCTAAAGATTGGGGGGTTCCTTGCTGAGCTTGTTTAATAACGTTTTCCCACTCTTCAGCAAAAAAATCAGCAGTTTGCTGTTTTATCCATCCTTTTTGAGCTAAAATTTCACCTAAACGGCGTTCAGGATACTTTCTTTGTTCTTTTAAGGCTAGGTCGACTTGATAAGGAGTGATCAGTTTGGCTTCTTGTAAGATACTTCCTAACCGTTGTTTTGAATCTGTTTTAACCATGAAAACTCCTCCCTATGAGTAATTGTACGTCTTAAACCTATTATTCCCAAATTTGTCTAGTTAATTTCACTGAGAAAAAATTTTTTCAAGTTGCTCTTGCTGACTATACTGAAATCGCTATATCAGTACAAAAATGGAGCATCTATTTTTCTTCTTTTTCATCATACTTATCTGTAATATAGCCTATCTTAATTTTATCTTAATATAATTGACTCCAGCATATTTGTTCTTTTTTTTCAAGATTCTTTAGGTCGATTTTATTTAAGTTGATCAAATCTTGTAAAGATAGAATTTTGTTTAAAGCTTGATATTGTAGTTTTTGTTACTAAATTGTTTTAAAATAAGAGAGCAAAAGTTAACTTCAGTTATTGCAGCTACTATCTTATGTTAACCCAACTTCAAACAGACAAGTTGAAAATTAAATATTTACAGCCCATCGAAACAATAAAGGAAACAAAAAATTCCTTTGGTCAAGAGATAAAAAAAGGGTTAACTGAATGCCCTAAAAAAATACCATCGAAATATTTCTATGATGATCAGGGATCTCAACTCTTTGAACAAATTTGTGAGTTACCCGAATATTATCCTACTCGCACCGAAGCAAGTATTTTAAGACAATACGCAGAAGAAATTGCTAACATTACAGGAACTTGTGAATTAGTAGAATTAGGTAGTGGAAGTTCGACGAAAACTCGGTTATTATTAGATGCTTATGATAAGCAAAATGATGTGTTTAAATATATGCCAATTGATGTGAGTGCAGGAATTTTAAAAGAAAGCGCACTACAATTACAACAAGAATATAGTTCTCTAAGAATTGAAGGATTAGTCGGAACTTATGAGCAAGCATTAACTCAATTAACGCCTACTTCTTGGCCAGCAAGAATAATTTTTTTCCTAGGAAGTTCTATCGGTAACTTTAGTGAAATAGATTATGATCGCTTCTTAGATAAAATTTCTCAAGTGCTAGAACAAGGAGATTATTTTCTATTGGGAATTGATTTACAAAAGCCTAAATCTATATTAGAAGCAGCTTATAATGATAGTCAAGGGGTAACAGCAGCTTTTAACTTAAATATGCTGTCTCATTTAAACCGTAAATTTGAAGGAAATTTTGATCCAAATCATTTCAAACATCAAGCTATCTATAATGAAGAAAAAAAACAAATTGAAATGTATTTGATATCTGAGAAGAAGCAAGAAGTTATCTTAAATAAACTTGATTTAAAAGTGATGATAGACAAAGGAGAAACAATATTAACTGAGATTTCTCGGAAGTTTGATGTAGAGCAAACGAAGCATAAGTTAGACTCTAAGCAACTCAATCCAGTTAAAGTATTTACGGATGAGAATAACTGGTTTGCATTAATTCTCTGTCAAGCTGGCCAATAAGTCATTTAAAATGGGAGTATGATTAATCATGCTTCTATTCACTAACTTATCAAAATATGAGGATTAACTCACAATTATTATGTCATCTCTTAAATCTCAATTACCAATTTTTCTGGATAACTGTTCTAAAGATTCCCTCATCAACTATTTTAAAAATAGTTGGGAATTAGAAGATATTTTAATGAGAAGTATTATAGAGAAAGAAACATTTTATGTCAATTCTGATCCCTTGAGGAACCCCTTGATTTTTTACTTGGGTCATTCGGCGGCTTTTTATATTAATAAATTAGTTCGAGTTGAATTATTAGAAAAACAACTGAATGCAGACTATGAAATCTTATTTGAGTTTGGGGTTGATCCTGAAAATGCAGAAGAATTAAACCAGGCGATCGCTCATATTAATTGGCCGGAAGTTCAAGGGGTTTGGAACTATCGAAATCAAGCTTATGAGGTTATTTTAGAAGTTATTAAAAATGTTCCTTTAAATCTCCCTATTCATCAAAGTCATGCGCTTTGGGCCTTAATGATGGGAATGGAACATCAACGAATTCATTTTGAAACCTCTTCGATGTTATTGCGACAACTTCCAGCCGAAAAATTGAAAAAACCTCAAGGATGGCAATATGCACCTTTTGATGGAATTCCTGAAGAGAATAAGATGATTTTAGTAGAAGAAGGAACCGTCAAGTTAGGGAAAACAAAAGATAATCCCTTATATGGATGGGACTGTGAATATGGCGATCGCTTAGTAGAAGTTGACTCTTTTTATGCTAGTCAATATTTAGTGACGAATGCAGAATTTCTTGAATTTGTCAATAGTAACGGTTATGAAAATAAAGAATATTGGGATAAAAAATCCTGGCAATGGAAAAAAGAAAATAACATCAAAAATCCTAAATTTTGGCAATTAAAAAATGGAAAATATTCTTATCGCGCTATGTTTGATGAGATCCCTTTACCCTTAAATTGGCCCGTAGAAGTCAATTATTATGAAGCTATGGCTTATTGTCGTTGGAAAGGTGAAAATACCAGATTAATGAGTGAAGCAGAATGGAATTTAGCAGCTTATGGATCAAATCATAATTATCAAGTAGACATCCAAGAAATTAATAATTATAATCTCAACTTAAAATTCGGTTCACCCAGTCCAGTCGGGTTAATAAAAACAGCCCAAAGTCATTCGGGACTCTGGGACTTACGAGGAAATGTTTGGGAATGGTTAGACGAAAATTTTAACCCCTTACCAGGCTTTAAACCTCATTTTCTTTATGAAGATAATTCCGCACCTTTTTTTGATAATAACCATAAAATGATGTTAGGAGGGGCATGGGTAACTCAAGGAACAGAAGCCTTAAAATACTATCGTAATTGGTTTCGTCCTAACTTCTATCAACACGCAGGTTTTAGGATAGCTACTAGTTATTAGGCTAATAGTGAAAAATTGATGGCTAATTTTGTTATATTTAACTTAAGATTCTATGGTTTAACAATTATCAGCGAACAGTGACCAATAAAGAATAACTGGTCATTGGTAACTGAACACTGGTAACTGATTAAATCAGAATGTTTATTGCCTTAAGTTCAATATTATTACCAATGAATCGATTTTTCAACTCAACCAAAAATTTTTTCAGAGAGAAATTGTTAATAGAAAAAATTCCTCAATGGTTTCAAGTTACTGATGAACAAATTGCAGAAATTTTAGAAACAGTTCGCGAAAAATTACCCACCACGGAAGCCATTTTGATCGGAAAAACCCAATCAGGAAAAAGCTCAATTGTGCGAGGGTTAACGGGGGTTTCTGCCGAAATTGTCGGTCAAGGATTTCGTCCCCATACTAAACATACAAACCAATATGCCTATCCTAACGATGATCTCCCTTTACTTATTTTTACTGATACCGTCGGTTTAGGTGACGTTCAACAAAATACTGATTCTATTATTCAAGAATTAAGCGATAAATTACAAGAAGTAAAGCATCAGGCGAGAGTTGTTATTTTAACCGTTAAAATCAATGATTTTGCGACAGAAACCTTAGCTAAAGTGGCCAAAGAATTGCGTGAGTTATCGCCAAAAGTTCCCTATCTTCTGGTTGTTACTTGTCTTCATGAAATTTATCCTTCTCCAACTGAAGATCATCCCCCTTATCCTCCCGATTTTGAAGATATTAATCGAGCTTTTAACCATCTCAAAGATGATTTTCAAGGGCTTTATGATGATGCTATTCTCATTGATTTTACCCTAGAAGAAGACGGCTATACCCCTGTTTTTTATGGATTAGAAGTCCTCAGAGATACCATAGCGAAACAGTTACCCGAAGCAGAATCCGTCGCCATTCATCAACTTCTAGAAGGAGAAACCACTCAAAAAATTGGTAATCTTTATCGAGATGTAGCCCGCCGTTATATTTGGGCATTTTCCGTCGCTGCCGCTACCCTAGCCGCCGTTCCCTTACCTTTTGCCACAATGCCCGTTTTAACTGCCTTACAAGTGTCTCAGGTGACATTATTGGGAAAACTCTATGGGCAGATTTTATCCCCTTCTCAAGCCGGTGGGGTGGTAAGTGCGATCGCAGGAGGATTTTTAGCCCAGTCTATCGGACGAGAATTAATTAAGTTTATTCCGGGATTTGGTAGTATTATTGCTGCTTCTTGGGCGGGGGCTTATACCTGGGCTTTAGGAGAAGGCGCTTGTGTTTATTTTGGGGATTTGATGGGAGGAAAAAAACCGAATCCTGATAAAATCCAAGCAGTAATGAAAGAAGCATTTAAACAAGCACAAAATCGCTTTAAAAAAACGTAAACTTAAGTTTATATCGATAAAAATTTTCCTTGTCCCATTGCTCTATAAACATCACGAATTATATTGTAATCCTCATCTTTTGCAGAGACTAAACTTGAGCCTTGGAATTTATTGTATAAAGCTTCAACGGATAAAATAGCTTCTATCAGCTTATTTTGATTTTCTAGCATTAATTCTTTAATATAATTAATAACTTCTAATTTAATATGGCTACCCATAATCAAAACATCATTAGGTAAAGGTTCTCCTGTCGCAATAATAGGAAAATTAGCTTTTGATAAATCATCTTTTTCTAATGCTGCTTGATAACGATAAGGATTTCTAGAACAAGCATCTGCCCTATTTTTAATTAAAGGCATTAAACTATCATCTTCAGACATGATAGATTTAAAATCAGTTTGAGGGTTTAAACCAGCATCTATTAGTAGTTTTATACCTCCTATATGAGTGCTAGTCGAACCATTATGTTCAAAATCGATTGTTTTTCCTTTTAAGTCTCTTAATGATGTGATTCCACTGTCTTTACGAATTACTATAACTGTATAATAATTAACTCGTTTTACACCAATCATAGGAACTGCATTACTTCTTGCTTGAATAACAACATATTCAGAAGGACCAGCCCAAACTAAGTCTACTTGATGGGTGTTTAAGGCGGCTGCTGCTTTAAAATAATTGTTAACTGGAAAAAACTCAATAGAAGTCCCTAAAACTTGACTCAAAGCTTGTCTAAAGGGTTCATATTTTTCTTCTAATTCTCCTACTGCTACTGCATCCGTCACAGCCAGACGTAAAGTTTTAGGAAGAATGGGAGTAGAAGAAATGATAGGAGTTCGATTTAATTTTTGTTTGGACATACAACCTGTCACAAACAATAAACCGTAAATTAATAAGTTTCGTCTTTTGATACTATGGAAATGATTAAAGTCAGATAACATTTTTTCAAGTATTAAGTTTATAAGCTTGATAGCATAAGCTTTCATACTGAGTAAGAAGTCCGTTAAAAATTTATATCTATAGATTTTTCTCTATACTTTTATATTTGTACATAATTTATCATCTTACCTATGATAGATGACAACCAAGCATCTAATCAAATTTTAATTGATCAATAATCTTCTTTTAAATTAAACCGATTCTAGTTATATAATAATGATAGAACTGTGTGTCATCGTTTTTTGATTTATATTAGTAAAATTTAGTTATTACCTTGACCAATATTTTACAATTTTAGTATATGAAAATACTAATTGTGTATTGTTTGATATCAATTTTTATGGTTATCTTTAAGATTAAATTGATTGTCATCAGTCAATCTATTGTGAAAAACTATTTTTATGTTTATTACTAACCAATTAAAAAGAATATTAAGCCATAGTAAAATTGGCCATAAAATAGGATATGGTTATATCATTATCATTACTATTTTGATTTTAGGTATTATTTCAGGACTTGCTTTGGGAGATTATTATGAAAAAAAAGCTTATCGTCAGTTACAGTTAGCCAATCAAAAAACTCTTTTGTTGTCTCAACTTCGTAATCATATTTTGCAAATTCGCTCCCATCCTAAAACCTTAATTGTTGTTGTTGATGATTCTATTTGGTATGAGTACGAAATAAATAAATTTATTTTAAATAATCAAAAAATTAATTATACTTTATCAGAAATAAATAATTTTTTGTATAATGATAATGATTTAGATAATAAAAGAATAGAGCAAATAGCTTCAAAATACAGATATTATTTAGATAGATACGAAAAAAGTATTCAATCTCTTTGGCAAAAAATTACGCCTATTTCTAATAATGATATTCAATTAAATAAATTAAATAATCAAGATATAGTTATTGAACTTATCAAAAGTCAAGAAATGCAAAATTTTGAAATTCAATTTGAAAAGTTGTCAGAGGCTTTGTCCTTAATAATTGATTCCGCTCAAAAGAATAAAAAAAATGCTGAGAGAGAAATGATACAAGCCAATTTGTTAAGGATAAAAATAATATTTAGTAGTATTATTATTTCTTTAATTATTTCTACTATTTCTGCTATATATACTGGTAAAATAATTGCTTATCCTCTAGAAAAATTAACTCATATTTCCCAGCGAGTCATCCAAGAATCAAACTTTCAATTACAAGCCCCAGTAACTACTCAAGATGAAGTAGGAAAATTAGCGGCTTCTATCAATCAATTAATTCAGTGGATTGATGAATATATTACAGAATTAAAAAAAGCTCATAAAACCTTAGAACAACGAGTTGAACAGAGAACAATAGAATTACAGCAAGCCTTAAAAAAATTAAAAGCATTAGTTAATTTAGATGGCTTAACCCAGATTTTTAATCGTCGTTATTTTGATGAATCTTTACAGCGAGAATGGCAAAGAGGAAGACGAGAAAAGTCAAAAATTTCCCTTATTCTTTGTGACATAGATTACTTTAAAATTTATAACGAAACCTATGGTCATTTAGGAGGTGATAGTTGTTTACAAAAAGTAGCTCAAGAAATCAAAAGACAAGTTAAACGTCCTTCTGATGTAGTGGCTAGATACGGAGGAGAAGAATTTGTTATTCTTTTACCAAATACTAATTTGAAGGGAGCATTAACATTAGCAGAAATGATTAGAAACGCCATTGAAACGATGAATATTTCCCACGAAAATTCCCTAGTTAGTGACCATGTTACCCTGAGTATGGGTGTAAGTTGTAAGATTCCTGAACAAATAGAGCAATATAAAGAATTAATCAAAGAAGCTGATGATGCTCTTTATGAAGCCAAAGAAAATGGACGTAATTGTATTTGTTATTGGGTTAATTCTTCTTAAAATTGTTTGATAATAAGCTACCCTTTTACAAAGAGAAAAGGCTCTAGTAAAAGGGCTATCATGAAAATCTATTCGTATAACCAGGTTTTTACCGTGGGGTTCCAACTGCTTAACTCTTTGTCATTAAACCAGAGACTAATCTCCCGTTGGGCGGTTTCAATGGCATCAGAACCATGAATCAAGTTCCGTCCCACACTAACGCCAAAATCCCCCCGAATGGTTCCAGGTTCGGCTGATAAGGGGTTAGTTGCGCCAATAAGTTTCCTTGCAGAAGCGACCACACCTTCTCCTTCCCATACCATTGCTACAACAGGGGAAGAACAGATAAACTCCACTAAACTACCAAAGAAAGGACGTTCTTTATGGACATCATAATGTTCTTCGGCCAATTCTTTGGACACTGACATTAATTTTAGTCCCACTAGGGTAAACCCTTTGGCTTCAAAACGACCAATGACTTCACCCACCAGTCTCCGTTGTACCCCATCGGGTTTAATCATGATAAATGTGCGTTCCACGCGCCAACTCCTTCCGATTGTTTCAATTATATAGTTTACGACTAATTCGGGTTAGCTGAACAAGTTTTATCATGAAGATAATCAACTTTTCAAAGTTTAATCATAAAATTGCAAAAAATGCAAGTATTTTTAGATGGAATAATAAATGACTATTATCCCTAAATATTTTAAATTAGTAAATATAAATGTATATTTTATTAATAATTTTTCATTTTTACTCTTATTATTATTGATAAAATTATCTAGGAGCAAAATATAACTTAACCCCTAGAAACACCTTATGATTTACGCTTGCGCGAGTAATTTCTCCTCAATAAAATCATACCCTGACTCTTCTAATTCTAGGGCTAATTCTTTACCCCCACTGGTAACAATTTGACCATCATACATCACATGAACATGATGAGGTTCAATATAGTTTAATAACCGTTGATAATGAGTAATTAATAAGAAAGCATTATCGGGAGTAGCTAACTGATTAACCCCATTAGCAACTATTTTTAAAGCATCAATATCTAACCCTGAATCAATCTCATCCAAAATCCCTAACTTAGGTTCTAATAAAGCCATTTGTAGGATTTCATTACGCTTTTTCTCACCTCCAGAAAACCCCTCATTTAAACTTCTGTCTAGAAAAGCAGCATTCATCTTGACAACTTCTAACTTTTCCTCGACCAAATCTTCAAAATCAAAAGTATCAATTTCCTCTAATCCCAAATTTTTGCGACGGGTATTATACGCAACTCTCAAAAAATCTAAATTACTAACCCCAGGAATTTCTAAAGGATATTGAAAAGCTAAAAATATGCCTTCTAATGCTCGTTCATCGGGGCTTTTTTCTAAGATATCCTCCCCTTTATAAAGCACTTCACCCCCTGTTATTTCATAATCAGGATGTCCAGCTAAAACCTTAGATAAAGTGCTTTTTCCTGAGCCATTTCTGCCCATAATAGCGTGAACTTCACCTGCTTTTATCTCTAAGTTAACTCCTTTTAAAATTGGAGTTCCCTCTACATTAGCGGTCAAATTTTTAACAGATAAGATAACTTCACTCATTGTTCTAATTAATTGTTTAATTGTTGGTAAATAGAAGCCATCAATCTTTGAAAACTGATGACTAATAACTGATAATTAATAACTATCTATCCGACAGTTCCTTCTAATTTCAAACTCAATAGTTTATCAGCTTCAGACGCAAACTCCATCGGCAACTCACTCAAAACATCTTGACAGAAACCACTAACTAACATAGAGATAGCATCTTCTTCAGAAATACCCCGTTGAGCAAAATAGAAAAGTTGGTCTTCGCCTATCTTAGAAGTAGAAGCTTCGTGTTCAACTTTTGCTGTATTATTATCAACCTGGATGTAAGGAAATGTATTAGCTTCTGCATTATCTCCAATTAACATCGAATCACATTGAGAGTAATTTCTCGCCCCTTTTGCTTTGGGTCCCATCTGCACTAAACCCCGATAACTATTCTTGGAGTTTCCGGCAGAAATACCTTTAGAAATAATGGTACTTCGGGTATTTTTTCCAATATGAATCATCTTGGTTCCCGTATCAGCTTGTTGCTTATTATTCGTTAAAGCAATAGAGTAAAATTCACCAACCGAATTATCTCCCACTAACACACAACTGGGATACTTCCAAGTAATAGCAGAACCGGTTTCTACTTGAGTCCAAGAAATCTTAGAATTAACCCCTTTACAGAGTCCTCTTTTGGTCACAAAATTGTAAATTCCGCCCTTACCGTTTTCGTCACCAGCGTACCAATTTTGTACCGTAGAATATTTAATATCTGCATTGTCTAAAGCGACTAATTCTACTACCGCAGCATGAAGTTGATTACTATCATACATGGGTGCGGTACAGCCTTCTAAATAGCTGACAGATGCTCCTTCTTCTGCCACGATTAAAGTACGTTCAAATTGTCCCGTATCTCCTGTATTAATACGAAAATAAGTAGACAGTTCCATGGGACATTTTACCCCTTTGGGAATAAACACAAAAGAACCATCACTAAATACCGCAGCGTTTAATGCAGCAAAGAAATTATCCCCCACAGGAACAACACTACCGAGATACTTTTTAACTAACTCAGGATGTTCTTCTAATGCTTCAGAAATAGAACAGAAAATAACTCCATCTTCTGCTAATTTCTCTTTATAAGTTGTCCCTACAGATACACTATCAAAAATAGCATCTACCGCTACATTACTAAGTCTTTTTTGTTCAGATAAAGGAATGCCTAACTTTTCAAAGGTTTCTAGTAAAGCAGGGTCAACTTCGTCTAAATTTTTTAGTTTTTCCTTCTTCTGTTTTGGCGCAGAATAATAGATGATATTTTGGTAATCAATTTTTGGATAATTGACATGGGGCCAGGTGGGTTCGGTCATTTTTAGCCATTGCTGATAAGCTTTGAGACGAAACTCCAGCATAAAGTCGGGTTCGTTCTTTTTGGCCGAAATAAGACGAATAACATCTTCATTTAAACCACGAGGAATGGTATCAGCTTCAATGTCAGTAACAAAGCCATATTTATAGGGTTGGTTGACTAGGTTTTTGACGGTGGTTGCACTCATTAGATTTTGTGTTCTCCGTTTTAGTTCAATGTCTCTCCCTAATACTGGAGAGTCTTATCATTTCAAGGATGGTGGTTTAGCAGGGAATGAGTCATTTACCCCACAAAGCCCATGTCTCTAGAGTAGAGATTAATAAAACAACATTTATGTTTCTTTATTATAGCTTACAATAGATTAACAACTCAATTGTTGTCAAAGTCACATTCCCCTAAAATTTCTGTGTAACCTTTTCTAAACTGCGATCGTTACATTTCTTATATATCTGACTTCTAAGCTTTAAAAATGACTACTATACAGCCTCCTTCGACAAAAGAAGACATTTTGCAGTATCTACTTAAACAGGGTCAAGCTACCGCCGCCGAACTCGCTGAATCTCTTACCATCACCCCTCAAGCCACCCGTCGTCATTTAAAAGACCTCGAAGCCGAAGGGTTACTCGAACATCATCTCTTACAAGGAGGGTTAGGACGACCCCAATATATGTATTCTCTCAGTAAACAGGGCCGCGATCGCTTCCCTAATCAATATGGAGAGTTTGCGGTGTCTTTTTTAGATACCTTAACGGAGACAATGGGAGAAAGCCAAGTAAAAGAGGTATTACGCAAACAATGGCAACGCAAAGCAGATGATTATCGACAGCGTGTCGGCAAAGGTTCTCTAAAAGAAAGAGTAGAAAGGTTAGTTAAACTGCGCCAGGAAGAGGGTTATATGGCTGAACTCCATAGGGCTAATGAAAAAAATGGTTTAAATGGGCAAGAGGAGGGTTATCTCCTGGCTGAACACCATTGTGCTATTTCTGAAGTAGCGGAGTCTTACCCAACAGTATGCGGTCATGAACTAGAAATGTTTGCCGAAATTTTACCCGATTGTCTTATAGAACGAACTCATTGGATTAATGAAGGTGAACATAATTGTGGGTATTTAATTCGAGTAAAAAAATAGCCATTATTGATTGTTTTTATTAATTTTCTTGACTTTTTCTTATTCTAGTCATAGTATAATATACTGTTTTTTAATTTTTTTATTAATCAATATGACTTTTATTTCTAATAGCAAAAAGTTTATATTTGTTCATCCTCATAAATGTGCTGGGACAAGTATCGAACGGGCATTAAGTAAGACACTTCAATGGAATGATATTATTTTAGGAAGTACACAATATGGAGAACAAATACAAGCTCATTTTAAGCGAAAATTTAACTTAAGTAAACATAGTTGCGTTGCAGATATTCAGAAAGTCGTCGGCAATGATATTTGGGATTCTTATTTTAGTTTTTCTGTCGTTAGACATCCTTTTGATAGAATGGTTTCTCTATATGAATATTTACAAAAAATCAAAAATAGAGGGAATTTTATTAGTCATCTAAAGTTAAAAACAAAAATATTTTTTGTTTATAATAAAAGGTTTCCTTGGATCGCAAAACATCCAATTATTGAAAAAAAAGGAATTCATAAATGGCCAGAAATTAGAATCTTGGAGAAAAGTCGCAACTTCTCTGAATTTTTAGTTAATATTCTCCCTACTAATGCACCTGGAATAATTCCACAGTACGATTTTTTAATAGATCAAAATCAGTCGAAAGTTGCCGTTGATTACGTTTGTAAGTTAGAAAACCTAGAAAATGACTGGGAATATATTTGTGAAAAGCTGAATATTTCTTACCGTTTACCCCATAGCAATAAAAGTAAGAAAAATCGTAAAAGTTGGCAAGAATATTATACAGTAGATGATATTAATTTAATGCTTGAAAAATATAAAGTTGATCTCGATATGTTTGATTATTCTATTTAATTGAAGATTTTTTTGTATCTACTTTACTCATGGTAGAGAAAATTTTGTATCATAAGAATATGTAGGTTAGAGTAAATTACAATTAATGATTATGAATCAACCTCAATCTCCTGCTCAATTTTTGACCCCTGAAGAATCAGCTGATGTGGATAAAGCCTTGTTAACTGCCCCAGAAAAATTTTTAACTCGTTTAACTATTTCCTCTTTGAGATTATTAACTATCATTGCTAAAGATTTAGAGGTCTCTGTAGAAGACTTAACCCATCAACAAGTAATTGACTGGTTTGAAAAAGATGGAAAAATACGACGGGAACAAGGGGCAGATGCTGCAGTCTTGAAATGGTAAATCAACTAATCATCTATGATAATCAATCTCTTTTATCTTAAAGATATTTCAGCATAAATCGTAAAAATACTGAAAGACTAAAATCAAAATAACTAGAAAACTCAATGATATTACTGTAGTTTATTTAATAAGGGTAAATTTTTCAAAAAATTGTATTTTCCCACTTCCGAGAAACATTGTTACAGGTTAAAATAGATAATGAATCCTTCTGGAATAAATGTAAATGAGCAAACCCGTTGTCAATACTTCAGAAGAAATAGCACCCACCCTTAAAACTCCATTAGAATCCCAAGATATTTTATCAGAAACCATTCAAACCTTGGGACTTACTCAAATTCAAAGACATTTGTTTCTTTGTGCAGACCAAACTAAACCCAAATGTTGCCCTAAAGCAACCAGTCTAGAAGCTTGGGACTATCTTAAACGTCGTCTCAAAGAACTTAAACTTGACCAAGTTACACAAGCACAGCCTTCTTGTATTTTTCGCACCAAAGCTAATTGTTTGCGAGTTTGTATAGACGGGCCAATTCTAGTGGTTTATCCTGATGGTGTTTGGTATCGTCAGGCAACCCCTGAAGTGATTGAACGCATTATTCAAGAACATCTTATTGGCAATAAAATTGTTGAAGACTATGCCTTCTGTACCCATGCTTTGCCTAAACCGTTGGATAACCCTCAATTAAAAACCATTAAAACTCAATCTCCTGACCTCGATCATGAGACAATAGACCAGAAGACATAATAAAGTGTTACTTAAAACAATCCTTCAAGGTTAAGATTGCATTAAAATAGTCTTAATTGCCAACATAACTTCTACACAGAATCCTTATCAAAATTTACCTGAGAAAACAAGATGCCACCCTTAAAAGATAACTCACAAAAAGATAATAAGCATTTATTATTAGTTGATGATGATCCTAACCTAGTTTTGCTAGTAAAAGATTATTTAGAATTCCAAGGGTATGAAGTTACCACAGCAGAAAATGGCAAAGAAGCACTCGAACTCTTAACTAAACAGATTCCTGACATGATTATCTGTGACGTTATGATGCCAGAAATGGACGGTTATTCCCTCATTGAAAAAGTGCGTCAAGATGCTCGCACCAGTTGGGTTCCCGTGATGTTTCTTTCTGCCAAAGGGCAAAGTCAAGATAGGGTAAAAGGACTCAATACCGGGGCTGATGTTTATATGGTAAAGCCCTTTGAACCAGAGGAGTTAGTGGCTCAAGTGGAGTCTTCTCTCAAACAAGCTAATCGTTTGATGCGCCACAAGGCTAATATTTCTCTCGATGATAGCACCCGTATTCAAGTTCCCAGTAACGTAGAATTGACCCCAACAGAAACAAAAGTGGTGCAGTTAGTCGCTCAAGGACTCTCTAACAGAGATGTGGCTGAGAAACTGAGCGTCAGTCAACGCACCATAGAAAGTCATGTTTCTAATATGCTCAATAAAACGAATCTTCATAACCGCACTGAGTTAGCTCGTTGGGCGATTGAAAATAGTATCGCTTAAAAATTGTTAGCCATCCTTGCGACAAACCCCATATCCTGACTGAAAATCGGTGTGGGGTAATTTTTGTGCTGTTTTTCGACTATTTTTAAATTTATAACCTGAGAAAGATTAATTGTTCATACAAAATTACTAATATTAGGGTATTTATAGCCAGTCTAAATTATTGATGAAAATTATCTGTTATCTTGTCTCCACAAGTTAATTAATCATTCAAATAGATGAGCTATTGAGTAAAAATAACTAACTCCTGAATCAGATGAAAACCTCACTAAGTTATATAAAATTAATTTTATTTTTTTTTATTGCCCTATTAATTAGTTGTAATAAATTAAACTTTTCAAACTCAATTAAATCACAATCATTAGTTAGCCAAAATAAAAATAATAGTAACATTAATTTAACCCAAACTTGTATAAATCAACAGGTTGGTTATCAAGTTAATTATCCTCAAGATTGGCAAACTAATTCGGGCAAAGTCATGAACTTTTGTCAAGTTTTTGATCCAAATTCTGCTAAAGTTCCTGAACGCACTGAAAGTATTAGTAAAGCCATTTATTTAAGGGTAGAAGAAAATACCCCTTTTGATTTAGTCAGTCAAGAAAATTTAGGAGAAGAACACCTCTCAAAAGAAACCCTTACCATTGATTCTTATCAAGCAGTAGCGGTTGAAAGTGAATCCACTGGTAGAGCAATGTTACCAAAAGGTCAACGAACCTATAGCTATATTGTGGATTTAGGCAATCGCACTTTAATTGCAACTACTTATGATGTTCCAGGTAATGATTACCCAAAAAACAAACAAATTTTAGATGATATGCTCAAAACACTTGAATTTAATAATAATTAACTCAAGTTAAAAAAACAAAGAATAGTTATTATTTTTGATTATTTTTAAAAACATATATTATTGAGTATCAACACCGATGAAAGTCTCTAATCAAACAACTCAAATTTTAATGGCAATTATTACTATCATTCTCATATTAGCTGCTCTTAAAGCAACTCAACCGATTTCAATGCCCTTGGCTTTTGCTTTTTTTATAGTTGTTTTAGTTTATCCTTTACAAAACAAACTTGAACAAAAGTTGCCTCGCTGGTTAAGTTTAATGATTGTTTTATTGGTACTTGGGGGTGTTGTTGCTTTAGCTCAAGGAGCATTATCCTTAAGTGCAGAAATTATTGAACCCAAAATTCCCCAATATCTTGATCGTTTAGAACAAATGTGGGAAACGGCTCAATCTTGGGCTAGTAATTATGGTTTACCAGTGCCTCAATTTAATTTTCAAAATGATAATACACCCATTCAGTTAACACAACAGGCAATTACTGGATTTCAAACACTGGTGTCAACCGTAAGTTTATTGATTCTAACCATTTCTTTGCTGATTTTACTACTTTTAGAAGTTAGTCAATATAAACGTAAAGTTCAACAAGCTTTTTCTTCTCGAATGAGTCAACATATTATTCATGCTGTGGGTAATACTAGCGAGAAATTACGGCGTTATCTAACAGTCATGACTTTTACCTGCTTTCTAACAGGAATTTTAACAAGTATTTGGTGTTTAATTATTGGGGTTGATCTTGCTTTAGTTTGGGGTTTAATTGCTTTTGTTCTTAACTATGTTCCTACCCTTGGTTCAATTATTGCTGTCATTCCTCCTACCTTAATTGCTATTTTGTTTAATGGGGTTCCTCGCGGTATTGCAACACTAATAGGATTAGCGGTTATTCAAGTAACAATGGGTAATTTTGTTGATCCCCGAATACAGGGAAAAACGCTGCAACTCTCTCCTTTTATTGCGTTGTTTTCTATCGTATTTTGGGGGTGGATTTGGGGAATTGCTGGTGCTATCTTGGGTATTCCTATGACTATCTCAATTATCTTATTTTGCGAAGAGTTTGAAACAACCCGTGGCGTAGCAATTCTATTAGGTGAGGTTGAATAATTACTCTCTTATTTTGCGTTCATAATTAGGGTCTTGTGTACCAAGAACTTTATCCCAAAAAGTAAAATATAGTCCATAATGTACCTGATATTTTAAATGATGAAGAGAATGATGAGCAGGGCCAATAAACCACCTGCCTAACCAATGATGAGGAAAGGATAAAGGTAGGCGATCAAGTCCTAAATGATTAACAACAGCCCAGATCGTCATAGTTATTAAGACTGCAATGATCGTGATAAAATGGAGTGGAATCAAATAAACAATTACAATAAAAAATAAAGACTGAACAATAGCTTCTAAGGGATCAAAAGCAAAGGAAGTCCAAGGGGTTGGATGGCGTGACTGGTGATGTCCTTCGTGTAATTTGTGAAAAAGTAAAGGATGATGAAACAAGCGATGTGTAAAATAAAAATAGCTATCTTGAAGGACTAAAACACCGATATAGCTAATTATAAAATACCATAATTCGTGGCCTCGAAAATCAGTATAAAGACGAGTTAATCCTGAATCATAACTCGACATAATTAAAGCTGCCGCGATCGCAAATACTATTGAGGATAAAATAGACAGTTTAATATCTTGGTAAATTAACTTACGAGAGGGAGACGGATATTCTAAATAGGGGTTAGCAAAGCTTTCACTTAAGGATGAATAAAAAAATAAATAGGTTGACCCTGCTACTACAAAATATCTAATTAAAATGATTCCGAAAAAAGCAAGACTGTAAAATTTTAATGAACGTTGTACTAAATTAATTTCCATAATAATTTTTGTTCGTTTTTTTATGCTTTTGAATTATCAACGAACTAATTAAATTAATTTAATTTGATTTGTTTTTATAACAAACCCAAAATATAGTCAAAAACTGAACATAACAATAATCTTTGACTATATTAATATATAAGGTTGATAATATTTTGGGTAATTGAAATTAATGTAAATTAACGTTCAAGAACGTTATCGCTTTTTCTTAAATAGAGTACAGCGATCCCAATAATCAAAAAAGCAATTCCCCACCATAATGAATTACCAGGAAGAACTTTTAGTAATAAAGTAACAATCCCCGATGTAATGAGAGACCATCCGACTGTTGTTCGATATTGCATCATTATCTATATGACCTTAAATCTGTTAATTGTAAAGGAATTAATCCATAATATTCAAGTTACTGATAAAATAGAATAATAACATCTATCCACAGAAATAAGACTGAAGAAAAGTTTCTAGTTTTTTTAGGAATTTAGTTAAAACTTTTATTTTGTTGTAAAAGACTTATTAAATTACCTCATCAAAAATTAATTAGATGTTGTGATAGCAGTAATGCACTGTTTTTTGAAAGAGATATATTATCTTTAACTCTGTTGTATTCCGTTTTGCTTATGACTCTAACACTCTAACTTTGCTGGCTCTGTGTACACGCTCTGTTTGCTCTGTTTATGTTATAATCGCTATGATAAGAAGGTGTACACCTAAATTGACTTGCTTCCTTAGCTCAGTTGGTAGAGCAACTCACTTGTAATGAGTAGGTCGTCGGTTCAAGTCCGACAGGGAGCTTATCTTTATGTACAGTGATACATTATTTGTCATCAGTGACAGTTTAGTAAGTCAAAAACTCCTACCAACAGAAAATGGCTATAAGTTAAGATAAACTAATTCTAAGACCCCATAGTTAGGATTAAGTTCTATGGGTTAATGATTGTCTTCAAACTATATTGACACAGACCATGATTATGCACCCTCAATTAGAGAAAGCATTAGAACAACGTCAAGCGATTAAAATTATTAGTGGTTTGACCAATTTTGATCAAGATAACGTTTCAGCCATCGCAAAAGCAGCCCAAGCAGGAGGGGCAACCTTTGTAGACATCGCTGCTTCCCCTAGTTTAGTCCGTCACGTTCGTTCCATAATTGATTTACCCATTTGTGTTTCTGCCATTGAAGCCCAGTTATTAGCAGACGCAGTGGAAGCAGGAGCCGATTTAGTCGAAATTGGTAATTTTGATGCGTTTTATGCCCAAGGACGACGATTTGAAGCCCCAGAAGTCCTAGCATTAACCCGGGAAACTCGCGCATTACTGCCGAATACCACCCTCTGTGTTACTGTTCCCCATATCCTACCCCTAGATGAACAAGTGGCTTTAGCAGAGGCGTTAGTTGAAGCAGGGGCTAATCTTATTCAAACCGAAGGAGGGACCAGCAGTCGCCCCACTCACCCCGGCACCCTCGGTTTAATCGAAAAAGCGGCCCCAACCTTAGCCGCCGCCCATAGTATTTCTCGCGCTGTCTCTGTTCCTGTTATCTGTGCCTCTGGTTTATCCACTGTCACGGCTCCGATGGCGATTACGGCTGGTGCGTCGGGGGTTGGTGTGGGTTCTGCCATTAACCAACTGAATGATGAAGTTGCAATGGTAGCAGTTGTTCGTTCCCTTGTGGAAGCTCTAGAACAAAGTGTGATTAAGGTTAACGTTTAGTCATTTTTATACTATTCTCCTGATTCATTATCAGGAGATGATAATAAATCTGCTGATTTTTTATCTAGTAATAAAGTTGCATCGGAATGTTTTCTTAAAATAGAGGCAGGACACTGGGTCGAAATGTCGGTTTCTAGCATTTGTTTAACAATTTCTGCCTTGTTTTCTCCTGGTGCTAAACAGAGTATTTTTTTCGCTGATAAGATAGTAGGAATAGTCACAGTTAAGGCATATTTTGGCACTTGATCAAAATCCTTAAAATGACCCTGACTAACTTGTATCCAACGGGTTTGTTGATCTAATTTGACAATTTTTACCCAATGATCGTCTTCAAAATTAGCCACCTGGGGTTCATTAAAGGCTAAATGTCCATTGACCCCAACCCCCAAACAACATAAATCGATCGGGTATTTTTTGAGTAATTGTGTGTAGCGATCGCATTCTTGAATAGGTTCTAAAGCATCACCAATTAAGTAATTAAAGGATTTAGGTTTAATTCGTTTTTCTACTCTTTCATGGAGATAAAAACGAAAACTTGCCGGGTTTTTTCCGTCAATTCCTAAATATTCATCTAAATGCAACAAATTAATTCTTGACCAGTCAATTTTATGAGAAGCAATTAAAACATCCAAAAATTTTAATTGTGAATTACCTGTTGCTAAAATAATAGTAGCCTCTGCTTGATTTTCTAAAATATTTTCTATATATTTTTGTCCAATTTCAGCAGTTGCGGTGGATAGTTTTTCTTCGTTTTCGTAGATTTGGGTGGCTAACGAATCAATGGTTAAAGTTCGATAATATTTCATATTAATTTTAAAACATAACTAATAACTGATAAGCCGTAACCATTCAGCCGTCAGCTTTACTTTCAATTCTAAACAAATTTCTCAATATTAAATCCTTTTCATCTTTACGTTAGCTTTAAGCTGATAGGCTGACGGCTGATAGCTGAATGCTTATGATAATTCCTATTAGCTCAATCCATTGATTTCTATTATACTTGAGGATCAATCTTTTGTTCGGGCATATTGGGAGCCATTTTCGCTTTTTTTAGAGAATAACCTTGTCTTTCTAAATGTTGCACAAATTGATCTGAATTTTGAGAAGAGTTTTTACGTTGCTTAGGTTGCTCTTTTCTCTCTTTTTTTAGTTTAGCTTTTCGTCCCATTGGCTTAATTTCCTCTTTACATATACCTCTTTAATCTTACTATACCTAAGCCTTTTCTAGATCCCTCAAGTAATATCACTTAACAGTGAAAAATTAAATTTTCTTATCAATTAATCATTAAAAGCATATAAATCCTTTTCCTTTCCTAAAGCAAAATTAAGAGAAGTTTTTAAATTGTAATTGGATTGACTAATAAACAAGAACAAAGCCACTAAAGCCAGGCTACTATTAAGAGTAAAAATAGCTTGATAACTTAAATCACTTCCTAAACCTCCCACCACTGGACCCGCTAAGGCGATACCAATATCAAAACCCCCTAAACAAACCGAGTAAACTCGGCCTCTTTCATAAGAAGAAGAACGATCAGAAATCAAAGCAATAATCATAGGAATTAAAGTGCCTGCGCCAATCCCTTCTAAGATACCTGCGAATAATATTTGTTGGCTATTGGTAGCTTGAGTTAATAGGAGCATCGAAACAAAATAACAGAGAAGACTAACCGTTATTAAAGGACCACGACCATAACGATCAGAAACCGGCCCAGCAAAAATACGAGAAGAAAAACTGCCGATCGCGGCTACAGTATAAAATAAACCTGCACCTAATCCTAAATTATTTTCCTGTAAAAATAGTGGCAAAAAAGTAATCAAGCTTCCAAATAATAAACCAATCATCAACAAAATTAAAGCAGGAATCACTAAAGAATGACTGCTAACCATTTGTTTAAAATTACGTATTTTTCCTTTAGCTTCAGAAGTGTGTTGATGATGAATTCGGGAAGTTTCTTCGATAAAACTGACTAAAATTAATCCTGAAAACCCAAAACTAGCAGAAGTAATAAACAGGGCTGTATATCCAGAAAATTCTTGTATAAAACCCCCTAAAGCAGGTCCAATACTCATGCCAATGGGAGTCACTAAACTCATGTAACCGATTAATTCTCCCCGTTTTTGTATCGGGGCAAAATCTACCACCAAAGCACTATAAGCCGTGGTAAAAGCAGCAATACTAATACCATGAATAGCGCGAACAAGGATTAAAGGAAAAACTGATTGAATTAATAAATAACCTAGAGGAGCAAGTCCGGCAACAAAAATACCAATACAAAGCACTAATTTACGGCTTTTTGTATCTGCTAAATAACCTAAGAAAGTGCGAGAACAAAGTAAACCAATGGCAAAACTCCCCATGACTAAACCGATCTGCGAACGGGTTCCCCCAAGATATTTAATATAAGTCGGTAAAGTGGGTAATAGGGTGGTAATACTAATCCAAAAGAATAGTCCTATTCCTAACAAAAACCCTAAACTGCGTCTTTGTTCTGGTTTAAGAGTGGCATAAGTGTTGAAAATACTCACAGAAGCTGTCCAAGGTTTAATAATAGTGTTTTGTTAACTATTATAAAGCAAGGAATTTTTGATTATTGGAAAATCTCTGCTCCCCTGCTCCGACGCTGGTGGTAAAAAAAGCAAAAAAGTCTTAAAGTAATTGAAGCATTTTTTGTCGAATCCACAACCACTATGGAAAACCTCTGGTTTCAACCCTTCATTTGGACAGATTATCGATTGTCCGTTTTATTTACAGTTATTATCCCCTTAATCTTGACCATTTGGGCATTGACTAAACAAGTTGATGCGATCGCACGTTTATTAATTATTTATTGGCGAGTCGCCAGTTTATTATTGATTACCGTTTATTTACTCGCTCCTGGTTGGGTTGGAGAAAATACCCCTTTTGAGGCATTGTGCGCGCAAATAGGATTTATTACTGGTTTGGCTTCCCGTATCCTCATTCCTGTTGCTTTATGGTTTTGGGTGGATTTGAATGATGAAATTAAAGATTTACCGGGGAGTTTCCTAAAGTTGATGGTAACTTCATGGCGTTGGGCTGTTACGGTGTACTGTAGTATTGGCGCGATCGTACAAGTTCCTTTTCTTTCTTGTGCTATGTCGAGAAGCACCTTAGAAACCCCTTTTTGTCAAGCTTGGATACAAGCACCCGTCGGTTATTGGTCGATCGTTCATGGAGATGCGACTCCAGGTTTTATGGGATTTATGGGTTTACTGGGATTATCGATTTATGTTCTTTATCTTGCCTATTTCTTATTCATCCGTCTCGGCAAACAAGGAAGATCAGCCTTAGAACATTAAATTCAGTCAGTCCTAAAGTTACTGGTTTAGACTGCTTCGGAGCAGGGAGTGAGGTAAATGATTTTTAATCGAGTGAGTTTATATTTCTTTGGGTAGAGTGGATCGAGATTATCTCTTGTTTGGATAGTAACTAGAAGTAAAACAAAAGGAAATAATTTCTTATGAGCACTCAAGATAGAGTCGAAGCCACCAAAAGCAACATCGAAGGAAAAGCCCAAGAAATGATGGGAGAAGTTACAGGCGATCCTCAAGATAAAGCTGAAGGTGAAGCTAAACAACAAAAAGCAGAAGTTCAACATAGCGTCGAAGATGCCAAAGATAAAGTAAAACAAGCTATTGACTAATTTTGGCTGATTAAAAACGCGAAAAGTGGGGATTATGTAAAAATTCCTACTTTTTTTTCAGGTTAGTAAAAAAGTTAGCTAACTATAGCACTACGCATTAAGGTTAAGACCTTTTTCTGTTCCTCGTTTCGGTGTTCTGAAGTTTCCTTTTACAAAAATATATGTATCCTAACTATTTTTTGTCCTGCTATAACAAGATACAAATATTAAAAAAAAGTGTTGATAAAATAAAAATATCATATAGAATAGAAACAGCAACTACCAATACCCGAATATAAGTTATTAAGCTTGTTCTATAGAACCCAATTTTTTAACAGGGACATATAAGGCAACCATTCCTTATGGCTTTTGCTCACCTATTTGGCTGACTAAAAAGAAAAATCTAGGGATTATGCGTTGTTTAACAATCACATTAAAGGAAGCCACTTCAAAGTCTTTAGTGCCAGAAATGCCACGCTTAGAAATGCCTCCCTATTTTCTTCAATGAGGATATAATATGGATCTGGCTTTTTCTTCTCACACCACCTATGATTCTATTCGTCAATCACCTTTAATTCTAGGGGTTGATGACAATGAGGATAACTTGTTATTGCTGACTCATATAATGCGGTGTATGGGTTGTACTTTGATAACCGCTAATAATGGAAAGGATGTATTATCTTTTGTCAAAGATCATCAACCTGACTTAATTCTATTAGATATTATTTTACCGGGACTTAGTGGAATTGAAGTCATTGAACAACTCAAAGGAAACGCAACAACCAAACATATACCAATTGTTGCCATTACAGGGTTTGCTAATCCCGAAAAATGCGACTATCTTCTCAAAATTGGTTGTCAAGATTGTATTGTGAAGCCTTACCTCATTGAAGAAGTAGAAACGCTAGTTTCTAAGTTGGTTACAAAACGTCGTTCGCTGATTACGGCTAAATCTTCAGTCAATTAATTTAGAAACTTATTATTTCGTTAAACCGGCAAGATGTGAGTTAAACTCAGATTTAATTCTCACAACTGATGACTTATTGTTATAACACTAAACTCAGGTTTAATTAGGGTTTGCTGAAAAAGTTACTCAAAAATTTATGCCACTTTTGACCAAGAATTTTCTGACAAATCAATAAGTTTGAACACAGAAAAATGGTTTAAACTATAATCAAAATTAATTAAAAGCTGATTAATTAGTTCATTTGTTTTGCTATTAGTAAATAAGGACAAAAAAAGCGACAAAAACTGCCTCAGCAGTTTAGAAAGATTGACAACTA
>NETF01000036.1 GCA_002172675.1 unicellular cyanobacterium SU3 | reverse complement strand
TGTGGATTAGTTCGGTTGAGAATTAGTTCCTTGATTTTGAAAATAATAGAATCCTCCCAATCTGGAGAGGTAATTGACGTTATAATGAGCCATAGTTTTATGTCCAAATTAGAGTTAATTCCTTCAAACCCTTATTAATTCGTTCTGAAGGCTAATTTTGACTTCAAGTTTAATCTGCCTGTTTTCATTGCTGTAACTGGGTTATGGATTCTTGGAGATGTCTATTAGTTGGAACTGGTTTGA
This sequence comes from unicellular cyanobacterium SU3, assembly GCA_002172675.1. Classification (GTDB taxonomy): domain Bacteria; phylum Cyanobacteriota; class Cyanobacteriia; order Cyanobacteriales; family Microcystaceae; genus Crocosphaera. The sequence continues at coordinate 16,926 of NETF01000036.1, read as the reverse complement.
TGATTTAACATTTAGTGAAAAGAAGATAATTCAACCTATCGAACATTTACCCTGTCGAACTTGGGGTTATGATAAATGGTGGATCGATAGTGAAGGAAATGAAAAAGAGGGACATCCTTATAAATAATCGTAAAACTTAAAAATAGTCTTTTCAATTTTATTGCTCTTTTGTGATAGAAATATTTTCATAAATATCACTAATTTTAACATCAATATTAATTGAATGTAGCTTAATCATATCGTTTATATTTTGATAATCTTTTAACAACCATTGATTATTATCTGTCTTGCTATAATGTTCAATAAAATAGTTTGCTTGATCAATTAAAACATATTCTTTTAAATAAGGAATCGAACGATAATATAAAAATTTATCTCCTCTATCATAACTTGAAGTTCAAGGAGATAAAACCTCAAAAATAAGACAAGGATTAATAATTTCATCTTGTCTATTTTCGTTAAAAATTGGGTCTTCTGAAATTACCATGACATCAGGATAAACCCCTCTTTTATATTCAGGTATCCAAACTCGAAGATTACTAAAAAATACTTCATCAGTTTGATTTTTACAAGCATTCATTAACAAATAAACAAGATTTACAACAATAGTATTATGATGAATAGTTGCGCCATTTATAGGGATAATAACTCCATCATGGTATTCATGTTTAAATTCAGAAATTTCCTCTAGTTTTCGATAACTTTCTAAAGAAACATTTTGTTTGTTTTGTTTAGATTGTGTAATCATAAAACAATTTATTCCTGAAAAGTAAATGGATATTGGTTGGTTACGACAAATTTTTATATTCTTGTTATCCTCTAAATTATAGCTGTCTAACCCACCCTACTGAATTAACACAGGTAGAATAAGATAATAGGAATGTGAGCATCTTGCTCACTCGATAACAAGCAAGATGCTTGTACTCCATTAAATTTAATTCACGCTCATCACCTGAAATAATCCATTACTTTTTTAAGATTCTTGAGACAAATCATTGAAAAAAGATAAATTTTCTTCTTCTTCTGTTGTAATAGTTTGTTCTTGAGGGGTTACAGTAGAAGATGATTCTGAACTATCAGATTTTTTATCTTCTTTAATTTCTACTTTTTCCTCAGCATTTAAAGCGGTTTTAATCTGATTTATTAATGTGCCTAATTTTCCTTCATCTAATAAAGAATTAATCAAAGTTAAACCACTGGTAGATAACATCAATTTACTAATATCTCCCGTACCATTGCCATTATTACCATTTACCCCTGGAAACGCATAAATTTTCGCATCCCCTAATACGCCAGGTTGTGGGGCCAAAGATTGCAGAATATAGGGCAATTGAGGGACTAATTCAGGCCAGAGGTCTTTTATGAGGTCAGCCGTCCTATTTGCATTACTCAGGGCATTTTCGGCTTCAATGAGAGCTTTTTTACTCTCGGCTTCAGCTAACAGTTTATACTTATTAGCATCGGCAAGGGTGCGAATAGACTCCGCTTCTAACTCTGCGGCTTGTTTGGCGATTTCTGCTTGACGACGACGGCGAAATACATCAATTTCTACAACGTTTTGCTCAGAAATGCGTATTTTTTGCGCTTCTTGTTCCGCTGAAATCACCACTAACCGTTGTTCTCTTTGGGCTTTTTCGACTTCTTGGGCGGTAATAACGGCGGCTTCTGCTTGCGCTTTTTCAGCTTCTGAGTCAAACCTTTCTTTCTCTTTATTAGCAATAGCAATGGCAGCTTGTTGTTGAGCAATTTTTGATTGTTGTTCAGCAGCTGCTACTTCTGCTTGTGCTTGAAGTTGAGAAGCTTGAATCATTTTTTGACGGTTAATTTCTGCGACTTCCGTTTCTTGTTGTTGCAGGGTTTGAGTGACTTTTAATTGTTTATTTTGTTCTTCTAATTCAATATTTACACCAATGCGTTTTTGTTGAATAATCAATTCTTTTTCAATTTTCTCTTCTTCAACTTCTTGTTCTTGTAAAATTCTATTTTTCTCAATTTTTGCTGCTTCTTTATCCTTTGTTTCTTGAATTTCTCTCTGTTGTTGAGCGCGGAAAAATTCAATATCTTTTTGTTGGGTTAAGTTAGCATCTTCTTTCTGTTTAATAATCTGTAAACTCTGTTTTTCGGCTTCTAATTCCCGTTGTTCTATAGCCACTTGGGTTTCTAGTTCAACCTCTCTTTTTTGTTGAATAGAACGTTGTATAGTTTCGGTTCTTAGTCTTACACCTTGAGCATCAAAAAAGTTATTTTCGTCATAAGTGTCACTTTCTTCAATCTCAGAAATAGCAATATTATTGAGAGTTAAGCCAACTTTTTTAAGGTCTTGCTGAATGAGATTTAAGACAGCTTCTGCAAAGCCTAGTTTATCTGAGTCAATTTCAGCTATTTTCTTCTTTTTCGCTGCTGCTCTAATGGCATCATCTGCCCGTTTTTCAATGGCATCTTTGATGTCATTTTCTGATATTTTTCCTTGTTTAGATAACCTCGCAGCTGCTGCTAAAATATCTTTTTCTTCTTGAGCAATACAGATATAAAAAGTTACCCGCATATTAGCTCTTAAATAGTCTTGAGTTCTTACCGCTAATTTATCGGAACGAACCACATCAATAGAAATTTCTCTTAAAGGAACACGGGTGATTTCATGGAACCCAGGAATGACAATGCAACCCCCATTTAAAATAACAGTTTTACTCTTTTTAAATACACCTCCTGTTCTAACTAAGGCTTCATTATTCGGGGCAATTGTATAAAATCGGGTGTACAACCAAACACTTAATAATAAGAGAAATAATAAGATTCCAATACTCCCTAAAATACCCACAAATGGTAAACTATTTAGAGTAGAACCTACTTGTCCAATATAAGTAGAATTAGCTGGTAATACTTCTTCAAAAACAGGTTGATTAAGAGAGATTTTTAACTGATTTTTATCTTGCTTAAATAATTCTATTTCATCTAAGACAAACCAATTAGAATCAAAGGCTATTTTAGGCAAAGATTGGATCAATTGTAATTCAAGTTTAGGATTCATTTTTTTACCTCTTTTTAAGAATCTTTTGATAAGTTGGTTTGATTAATCCATTTATCTTCGTCAGAACTATCTTTACTAATTCCGATATAACTATGTTCTTGACGATCAATAATTAAAATGGCTTGTCCGTAATGGGGAATAACATCAGCCCAATGGGGTAAACTAATACTAATTGTTACTAAATTACCCGCAGTATCATAGACATCTGCTTGCCCTATTTTTCCCTCAATTAAATAAGGAATGGTCTTGGAAGTTACGATTCCTACACAGCCAATTAAACGCTCGCTTTTTACGTCTTCTCCAAAAGAAGAAAATATCTGTCCGATGGGATTAGATAATAATTTTCCTGTCCATAAACCAATGAATAAAGATAAAAAGAAGACGAAACCCCCTAACCCAAAAAATTGATCAGGTATAGTTCCAGTGAGACTCCCTAAGATAGTATTTAAAGTCCAACCTGCTACCCCCCAAGCACTAAAATCAATGGCTAACAAAATCATTAATGGGGCTTTTCCTAAGCCAAACCAAGCTAATAGTTGAAAAGGGTTAAACCCGTCCCCATCGCCACTAATATTAGCCTCTACATCTGTTTCTACATCAGCCTCAAAACTGAAACTATTACTATCAACATTAATATCGATATCGCCATCAATTTCGCCTCCTCCATCCCCTCCGCCAGAAACAATAATGAGAAGAAAGAAAGCGACTCCAACGCCAATTAAAACCCAGTAAACTAAATTAGCCGAATGCAATAACATGGGAAAAATTTATCATTTACTTGTATAATAGCATATAAGCTTATTACTAAGTATTGTTTGTAATAAGTGAGTACACAAAATTAATTGCACAAACAAAGAACAATTAATTATAGTATAAATGATGAGTAAAAATGTAAACAAGTTATGATCTTACTTAGAGAAATCAATTCAGAGACATACAAACTTTTAAACAGAGTCAGTTCCTCAAGTAAATTTCCACAAGTCAGAAATCGAGCCAAATGGTGATTGATTTTTTAGATAAATTCAGTGAAAATTTATCTAAAACCACAATAGTTATTCTTGATCAAGCTCCTATTCATACCAGTGATATTTGTATGGCTAAGTTAGATGAATGGGAAAGGAAAAAATTGAAATTATTTTGGTTGCCGACTTACTCTCCAAAGCTGAACTTAATTTACATTCTCTGGAAATTTATTAAGTATGAATAGATTGAAATTAATGCTTACTCTAGCTGGAAAAATTTACTCAATTATTTAAGAAAAGTGCTGAATAATTTTGGTCGAGAATATGTAATTAATTTTGTTTAGGTACTTAATTGGATTCGTCGTAAAAACATTTTAGAAACTACTCAAATTATTTATGAATCAGGACAAATCTTATCTGTTTGATATCTCAAAAGTATTATGTTAATTCTTACCAAGAATCAAATGATTATACTCAGTTAATCTTGCAGTCCAATGAGGTTCAACCATAATAGTGCTAATCTTTTCAACAATAATTGCTGGACCTTCAATATTATCTTGCGGTTGTAAATCTTCCCGTTTAAAAATTGGGGTATTTTGCCATTTATTTTCGATAAAAACTTTAACAACTTCTATATGTTTCGGTAACTCATCTAAGAGACGAGTCCGACTCATTAAGGGTTCATCGGGACTATCCATAACTTGAATAATTTCTACAGAAATAGATTCAATAATCAGTATTTTTTGTGGTTGAATAAAACCATATCTCAACTTATGTTCTTGCTCAAAACTCTTTTGCATAATTTTAACATTATCCGCAAAGTCCACTAATAAGGTTGAGTCAGTCCCTTGATATTTTAAACTCACTTTGACTATAACTTTATTCCCTTTAATCGATTCGTGTTCATCCAGTTCTTTTCTTCCGACCTTTTCTAACTCATCAATAACTTGTTTTAAGTCAGTAATGATGTCTTTATTTAACGCTTTTTCAATAGCACTTTCTTTAATCACTCTGATATCAGCTAATCCCATACCATAAGCACTTAAACCACCAGCATAGGGATGAAGAAAGACAGTTTTTATGCCCAATGTATCCGCAATTAAACAAGCAACTTGACCCCCTGCACCCCCAAAGGTACATAAGGTATAATGAGTCACATCATATCCCCGTTGTAAACTAATTTTCTTAATCGCATTCGCCATATTTTCCACAGCAATTTTAATAAAACCACCTGCTATTTCTTCTGGACTATTTTTATAGTTTGTAGCTTGATAAATATCTTGTGATAGTCCTACAAATTTTTGATTCACTATCTCTTTATCTAAGGGTAAATTACCCTCTTTTCCGAAAATATGGGGAAAATATTCAGGCTGAATTTTCCCTAACATTACATTAGCATCAGTTACAGTTAATGGACCTCTTCGACGGTAACAAGCTGGGCCAGGGTTGGCACCTGCGGACTCTGGGCCGACTTTAAAACTCGCACCATCGAAGCATAAAATGGAGCCACCACCAGCAGCAACGGTGTGAATACTTAATACTGGAACTCGCATTCTAGCACCAGCAATTTCATTATCTAGTTGTCGTTCATATTCTCCTTTAAAATGGGCGACATCAGTAGACGTTCCTCCCATATCAAAGGTAATAATTTCCTTGAATCCTGCTCTTAAACTGGTTTGTACTGCCCCAACAATTCCACCAGCAGGACCTGACAAAATGCTGTCTTTTCCTTGAAATTTATGGGCATCAATTAACCCACCATCGGATTTCATAAACATCAATTTTGTGTCAGGTAACTGACTAGAAACTTGGTCGACATAGCGTCTTAAAATGGGAGATAAATAAGCATCGACAACGGTTGTATCTCCCCTAGAAACCAGTTTCATTAAAGGACTAACTTGATGGGATATTGAAATCTGAGTAAATCCGATAGTTTTAGCAATTTCTGCTACTTTATTTTCATGGTTAGGATACCGATAACTGTGCATAAAAACCATGGCACAGCTTCTTATTCCTTGATCATAAACTTGTTGTAAATCTTGTCTGACTTGCTCTACAGTAACGGGAATTAATTCATTCCCATTACTGTCATATCTTTCTTCTATTTCAATGACTGATTCATATAACATTGAAGGTAAAATGATTTGTCGAGCGAAGATATTAGGACGATTTTGATAACCTATTCTTAAGGCATCTTTGAACCCTTTTGTTATGAGTAAAACCGTGCGATCGCCTTTTCTTTCGAGTAGTGCGTTAGTAGCAACGGTTGTCCCCATTTTTACCACTTCTATTGTTTCGGTTGGGATAGGTTTATTATCAGTAAGACACAGTATATCTCTAATACCTTGAATAACAGCATCTTGATATCTTTCAGGGTTTTCTGAGAGTAACTTATAGACAACTATCCACTTGTTTTTAGGTAAAGCTACAATTAAAAAATTTTCTCTTTTTTTGGATAATTTGTTGATAACTTCTGCATTATTAATAACAGCAACGATATCAGTAAAAGTCCCACCACGGTCTACAAAAAATTTATTCATTGTTTTAATTAATTGTCTAGTTAATAGTTAAGATAATTCTCCTGTTTCTTGTAACGAATGTAAACGATGATAAATCCCTTGATGATTTAAGAGTTGTTGATGATTTCCCACTTCAATAATTTTTCCATCATCTAAGACAATAATTTTATCAGCTTCTCGTACGGTACTTAAACGATGAGCAATAATTATAGTGGTTCTTGTGCCTAAAATAGATGACATAGCTAACTGAATTAATCTTTCGGATTCATAGTCTAAACTAGAGGTAGCTTCATCAAAAATCAATACATCAGGGTCAACAATTAACGCTCTAGCAATACCGATTCTTTGCCGTTGTCCTCCTGATAAACGCACGCCTCTTTCTCCGACAATAGTATAGTAACCTTGAGGAAACTGATTAATAAATTCATCAACCCTAGCAATTTTACAGGCTTTTTCTACTGCTTCCAAGCTAACGCTTCTATTGCCATAGGTTAAATTATCTAATAAAGTTCCATTAAAAATCTCTACCTCTTGGTGAACCATTGCTAATCGTTGGCGATATTGAACAATATCTAAGGTTTGAATCTCTTTACCATCAATTAAAATTTGTCCTTGAGTGGGTTGAAAATAGCGTAATAATAGTTTAATTAATGTGGATTTTCCCGAGCCAGATTTTCCTACTATGGCCACGGTTTCACAAGGATGAATTAACAGGTTAATATTGTTCAAAACCCAATGATTTTCGTGGTAAGCAAAGGATAAGTTATTAAAATGTATTTTTCCTGTAAATTGGTAGGATTGGTGGTTAATAGATTTCTGAGTTAAAATTGCTATATCTTCCCCTGATGGTGTATGTAGAAACTCATGAAAGCGAGAAATAGAACTGTAACGCCGAGCAAAAATTTCCGCTAGTTGGGTAATAGGGTCTAATTCTGCATAGGCCATACTAGAAATAGTAATTAGGGTGATAAAATGACCTAAGGAAATATGACCTTGTACTGTAATGATTAAACTATAAACAAGAATTAAAAATACTGAGGATTGAATGACGGTTTTTTGCCATGTTACTAATTTTACATAGCCTGTATGAATGCGAAATAATACATATTTAAACTCTCTATCTAATCTTTTATCTTGTCGTTTTAATTCTCTTCTTTCGGTGGCAAATGCTTTAACCGTCTTAATATTTGTAATTAGTTCAGAACTAAAACTTTGAGTATTTTCACTATGTTTATCTAGCAATTCTTCTTGCTTAAGAATCTTTTTTAAATGTCTAATACTAAAGAATAAGATAAGAGTAAAGGAAATGAGAAAAATTATAGCAATTCTCCACTCAATAAACAAAATAATTAGAAAAATACCAAAAACCCTGATAATTTTAGGCAATAGTTCTCCTGCGATTTCGGGATAAGTCCATAACTGGTTTTCTACCCCTTTAGCAATACGGTTTGTAATTCTTCCAGGGTTATACTCATCGTAAAAAGATAATGGTAGTGTGAGAATTTTTCTAACGGTATTTTTCAATTGTTCTCGGCGAACTTTTAAGGCAATTTCCCAGTGAAACCAATCCGTTAACCAGGGTTGGATAGGAGAACGAACCACTGTTACTACAAAGATAATTCCTAATAAAACTCCTAAAGAAAATATTTGATTATTAGGAAGATTAGTGATTTTAGCCAGAGAATTAACTAAATTTTGTAAAATATTATCGATAGGTTGATCAGAGAGAACATTTATAATTTGTCCTGTAATATATGGAACCATTAAATCGATGATTTGTAAAGCTCCAGAGGCTAAAATGCTATAAAAAGCAATATGCCTATAATTATGATAGGATTTTAATAAATTTTTCCAAGATATCATTGTTTTATTTTTGTTATTTATTTTGAAAAAGTTATTATTAATCAGTTATTTTTTGTATATTAACATAATTGTAGTAAATTATGTTACAAAAGTCAATGATTTATGTAAAGTTTCAATTTAAGTCGTGAACACTATAATATACGCAGGCTTTGACAAGTTTAGTCGTTTTACTTGTCACAATGTACAAAGTGCGATTACTGCTCACATATTAAATGTGAATACCATATTTTGATTAAAATTTAGTTAAGCTCTCTATTTTTTAATTCATTTATATGCTTTTCTAAGTCAATCACTCTTTTTCTAATTGATTCATTCGTTTTTCTAAATCCATTACTCTTTCTTTTAATTCTATAACTAAGGTAGATAATCGTTCAAATAAAGGATCACTTCGTCCAATTAATTCACCGTCAACTATTTGGGGTGAAGGATTATAATCAGGGGTATTATAATTATTATTGGAGTCTTGTCTTAAGTTAGTAATTGCACTTTCTAACCGGCTAACTCTTGCTCTCAAGCGATTAATATCTCCTCGCAAACGATTTTCAACACTGGCTGATACTGGGTTAATTTGTTTTATTAAAATGATAAATAGTAAGATAATTAAGATTGATAAGAGTGGAGTTTTTCTCATCATTTTTATTGATTTTTTACTAATTATAAAGTTTAGGTACTCTATTCAGCATAACAAACCAAGATAAAATATACTATCTTGGTCTTTCTTTAACGATTTAATTGTATTTTTGCTTAAGGCATTTCTTCTATGTTAGGACGATTTCTACTTCCTCGTTGACGACGTTGCTGTAGAAATTGAGCGAATTGCTGACGTTGTTCTGTTGTTAAAACTTGGCGCATTTCTAACATACTTTCAAAGCGTATGTCTCCCATTTTTTGACGAAGATTAACGATTGCTTGATGTTTACGTCTTAGGTCACTTTCTGATGTATTTCCTTGCATCATTCGACTTAATTCTTGACCCTGTGTCCGCATTTGTGTTTTCAACTGTTCCATTTGAGGACGATATTTTTTTCTAATATTTCTCAGTTGTTGCATTTGTTCATCACTAAGATTTAATCTTTGTTGAAATTGTTCGGCTCTGTCTCTTCTTCTGGGTTCAATTCCTTGCTCTTGAGCTAAAATTTTAGTTTCGGAAAGTAATACCGATAAAGGAGGATTTTGAGGCGAGTTAGCTAAGGCCATGGTTCCCCCAATACCAAGACTCAAAACGGTTACAATTAAAGCAAATTCTTTGGAAATCATAGTGACCCTTTCTCGTTAAATAAAAATAGATTATGTTATTAAATATCAAGGCTGAGAGATTAAATATTGATGACCAATATCATCAACAGAAATCCATTGATAATAAACCGATTGATTCTCGGTTTCCCAAGGAGATGTATTCGTGGTTTCTTCCCAAGTGTTGATCATAAAATCTTCTATCTCTGCTGTCTCTATGCTTTGAGATTGTTTAACAAATTGCTCATATTCAGAGGGTTTCATCAGATTAGAAATTCCAAAAACTGCCAATAAACCAGCAGTAATAAAGCTAGGAATTAACCAGCGTAACTGATAAGTTTTACGATGTTGAGATTCCTGGGAAATCCTCAGACAAATTTGTTTTTCTAAAGCAGAATCTTCTGGAGGAGGTGAGGGACGATATTGTTGCAGAAAGGAGATTAATTCTCGATCATCTTTTGGGAATTGAGACATTATAAGGCTCCTTGTTGTTTCAAAAACTTACGCATTTGATTTCGGGCATAAAATAAACGAGATTTGACTGTACCTAGCGGTAATTCTAAGATACTAGCAACTTCTTTTTGAGGGACATCTTCTAAGTCGTGTAACACTAAAACGGCTCGATGATCTAAACTTAAAGTCTGTAACCCTTGTTGCACTAAATCTTGATAATGAAGTCGCATTAAATCTGGTGTATCTTCGGGACGAGATGGCATAATACTTAAAATTGTACCATCATCATTTAAGGACAAATTTTGGGCTAATTTGCGCCGCTTGTCCGTGGCAACATTCCAGGTAATACGATACAACCAAGTGGAAAAATAGGACGGTTGCCGTAGTTTTGGTAAACTTTTCCAAACTCTCAGAAATACCTCTTGCACTAAGTCATCAAGCATTTCACTCCCACATAATTGATAGAGAGTCGCTCTTACCCGTTGTTGATAGCGTCGATACAGTTGTTGAAAGGAAAGGGTATCTCCTTGCTGACAGCGACGCACTAAGTCTGTTTCTTTTGTATTAGTAGCATTGTCTGCTAACACGGTTACGCTCACTCTATCACTGAATTCTTATGTTTAGACTAGGGACATTATCAAAAGGTTCAATCTAATTTTTAATGCTAGAATAGTAAAGACAATGGGAAAAATAAGCATAATTCGTAATTAAAAACAGTTATTAATGAATACCGTTCAGTCTCAGTGGCAAGTTTTACCGCTTCTTTCTTTACCTTCTTGGTTTGTTAATATTGTTAATAGTTATTGTTCTGATTCTCAGGGAATTTATGCTGCTCAACTATTATGGCATAGAGGGATTCAAACCCCAGAGCAATTAAAAGGTTTTTTAGACTCTAACGTTTATCGTCCTTTGAGTCCTTTTGAATTTGGTTATGAAATGCAATTAGCAACTAAACGTTTAGAAGTTGCTATGAAGAATCAAGAAAAAGTAACCATCTGGGGAGATTTTGATGCAGATGGTGTGACAGCAACCAGTGTTTTATGGGAAGGGTTCAGTCAATTTTTTACCCCTTATCTTCAACTTAATTATTATATACCGAATCGGGCTACAGAGTCCCATGGTTTGAATATTACAGGTATTAAAAAGTTAGCGGAAAAAGGGACAAAATTAATCGTCACTTGTGACACTGGTAGTACCAATTTAGAAGAAATTGATTATGCTAATTCTTTAGGAATTGAGATTATTGTCACTGATCATCATACCTTACCTGATGATCGACCTAATGTCATTTCTATTATTAATCCTCGTTATTTTTCTAAAGATCATCCTTTATTCTCTTTATCAGGGGTTGCGGTAGGTTATAAGTTAGTTGAAGCCTTATATTTAACCTTTCCAGAAATTCCCGAAAGTCCTATAGAAAATTTACTAGATTTAGTAGCCATTGGTTTAATTGCTGATTTAGTGGAATTAAAAGGAGACTGTCGTTATTTAGCGCAGCAAGGGTTAAAAAAATTACAACAGCAGTTAAAAAATACCACCCGTCCAGGAGTTGCTTATTTACTCAATTTATGTAAAAGAAATGGCGATCGCCCAACGGATATTTCTTTCGGTATTGGCCCTAGAATTAATGCTATTAGTCGCATTCAAGGGGATGCTCATTTTGCTGTTGAATTATTGACCAGCAAGGATGAAAAACGCTGTTATGAACTGGCTTTAGAGACAGAATTAGCTAATACTCGTCGTAAGTCTTTACAAAAAGATATTAAAAAAGATGTTGAGAAAAAATTACAAATGTTAGACCTATCGACCACTCAAGTTATTGTCTTAGAAGATCCTCAATGGCAAAGTGGAGTATTAGGATTAGTTGCTGGACAAATTGCTCAAGAATATGGTCGTCCTACTATTTTATTAACCACGGCTGAAACTGAAAAAATGAGCGAAAATGATCTAAAATTAGCTAGAGGTTCAGCCCGTTCAGTTTATAATATTGATTTGTATAAATTAGTCGCTTCTCAACGAGATTTGTTACATAAGTTTGGTGGACATCCCTTTGCCGCAGGGTTAAGTTTACCTGTAGAAAATTTATCTTTGTTTAGAGAAAGTATCAATCGAAAGCTAAGACAAGAAGTTATTGATGTTAATACCTTAAGTTCTACCATTCAAGCAGATTTAGTCGTCACAGTTTCGCAACTCGGTCAATCTTTGTTTAGAGAATTAAAATTACTAGAACCCTATGGAATGGGAAACCCTGTCCCTAAATTATTAATTCAAAATTGTTGGTTTGAAGCGTTAGGAAATAGAAATATTAAAGATGCTAAAAATAACACAGTTAAATATATAAAAACAAAGTTTAATATTTATGATCGTTCTGTTGATGAGGGGTTTCCTGGTATTTGGTGGGAACATTATCAAGAAGAATTACCCCAAGGAGAAGATAAGCGATGTGATGCTATTGTTGAACTGGATTATAATACCTATGGAAAGGGACGTTATGAAGTACGTTTAATTGAAGTTAGGGAAAGTTTAAGCACTGAAGATTATCAGTCATTACAAAGAAATCAAATCACTTTAATTGATTATAGAAATCAAGATAAAGTTAATGAGAGTTACTTAGAAGTTGAAACATTAAATCATTGTCCTATAAGTTGGGATGAATTATATAAAAAGTATCAAAAAAGTATCAAGAATAAAAATAATCTAGCGTTGAATTACTCATATAATGAACAATTTAATCCATCAGAAATTACTAAACAATTAATTGGTATTGCTAAATATCTTAATCGTACTCAGAAAACTATAACAAAAGAACAATTAAAAGAAAAATTATTATTAAGCGATCGCACTGTTAATTTAGCATTGAACTTTTTAGGAAAAATCGGGTTTTTAATCAGTGAAGACAAAGAAACAATCCAAATAAAAAATATAACTCATCAATCAGAAGATTATCACCTCTCACAACAAAAATTATTCCATACCCTCAAAGAAGAACATTTCAAAAGAAAATATTTTACTCAAGTTCCTGTCGAAACTCTACAAAAGTTATTGATGTATGAAAGTTTAAACCACTAAGATTCAATATATTTAAAAATTTCTATCTAAAAGACTAGATAGTAAGTAGTAGATAGGTTTCATGAAAAATACGGAAACCTAGACATTATCTATTTCATAAGTATGAGAAATACTATCGATGTCATTTATAACAGGATTGACGATAATAAGAAGAAAGTTTAAGATAAGTAAAGAAGTCTGAAATTATATAAATCAATTGTTGCTGTATTTGAAGAAGAATTGAGAAAAACTAACTCTTAAGAGAGTGCAAATTTTGAGTAACCCTCTTTTAAAGCACTTCTAGAATACAGGTAACTTATCTTACTCTTCTTTTTTTTCACTTAAATATTTGTCGTTTTTACGCAAATTAACTACCATGAAATTCACTCTTTCCTTACTCACACTCACATTTATTGGCGGAAGTGTACTATTACCCATCGAAGAGATCAATAAACAAGCGATCGCTTCAGAGGTAGCTACTTCCTCGAACCCTTCAACAGAATTACCTGCTACTCCACCCGTAGAAGAAGCCGCCATTGTTACCCCTGAAGAAACAACTGAAACCTTGGCCACACGGGTGGTTCTCAACCTCAAAGAACGCAAAGTTTACGTTTATCAAGAAGACGAAGTCATTGCGAATTATCCCGTAGCTATCGGTAAACCAGGATGGGAAACCCCCAGAGGTGAATTTTCTGTGATTCAAATGGTAGAAGACCCCCAATGGAAAAATCCTTGGAATGGTCGCGTTAGTGCAGCCGGTCCTAATAGTCCCCTCGGAGAACGTTGGATTGGTTTTTGGAGAGAAGGAGGCAAATATATCGGTTTTCATGGGACTCCAGGGGAACACGTTATGGGACAAGCGGTTTCTCATGGTTGCGTTAGAATGCGGAACCAAGACGTTAAAGCATTATATGAATTAGTGCAAACAGGAATTCCCGTGATTGTTCAATAAGCTACTTAGGTTAGTCCAAAGAAAAAGTTACACTCAAGAAAGAGGGGCATAAACTTCTAGCAGTCAAAGCAGAGAAAATGGATACAAGTAATAATGGTTAATCTTTGCTTTTTGCCTAACCTGAAGCCGTATGTTCCTCATGACTAACCTAAAAAAGTTGACTATAAAATTCTTATGGCAAGTGTAGCGAAATCTCCGTACACCAAAGAACAAATTTCTGCTTGGTTAAGAGGGTTACTCACCCTTGCTTGGTGTGATGGTAACTATGACCCCCAAGAACAGAAGTTAATCGCAGATTTAACAAAAGATTTAGCGATCGATGATGAAGAGGCTGTTTTCTACAAGTCTATCGAACCAGAAGAGTTGGCTGACATTCTAGGCCATGATCCCAATACCGGTGAAAACTTCTTAAGGACTGCGGTTTTAGTCGCGATCGCCGATGGTATTTATTCAGCTTCTGAAGCGGAACTGTTACATCGCTATAGCGACGCTTTAGGGCTAAAAATAGAGGCGTTGGAGTCTTTAGAACATACGCTATGTGAACCTGACGGAGACCATCCCCAAGCTCAAGAAATGGGCAATGCAACCCCTTTGGTGAGTCCTCCTCAGCCTCATCCTGATTTATTACATCCCCTCAAAGATTGGTTAGATGGCATGGACATCCATGATCCCAGTTTAGCTCGGTTTATTTGTAAGATGGTTCCCCCTCAATGTCCATTTGAACGGGATATTAAACTCTTTGGTCAGAAAGTGGTTCATATTCCTCCCTTATGTAAGCTTAACCCTTTATATGAACAGTTAGTGGGGTTAAGGTTTCGTGCGTTATGCTATTTAGCTGATGAATGCAAGGAAGATATTTCTGAGTTTACTTAGTTCTCTTTCTATGGTCAGAAATGGTAGGAATAGGGTGGGTAATGACTCAATAGACCTTACAATAGTTAATAGTTTGCCCACCCTACCTATCTAAAATATTTAAACATTTATCTATGACAAATAGTGTAATTTTTTGGCATCGTCGTGACTTAAGAGTATCTGATAATATCGGACTTTCCCAAGCGTATCAAAAAAGTTCTAAAGTCGTGAGTTTATTTTGTTTGGACTCGAATCTTTTAAACCGAGATGATATTGCCCCCGCTAGAGTAAGTTATATGTTAGGGTGTTTACAAAATTTACAGAAAACCTATCAAGAGTTAGGCGGACAATTATTAATTGTTCAAGGAGAACCCACCAAAGTTATTCCTGAAGTTGCAGACGCTTTAAAAGTTAATTGTGTGGTTTGGAATAATGACGTTGAACCCTACAGTAAAGAACGGGATAAACAAGTAAAAGAAGCATTACAAGAGAAAGGAATTCAGTCCCAAACTTACTGGGATCAATTATTACACGCACCAGGGGAAATTCTAACCAAAAGTAATAAGGATCCTTATAAAGTTTATACTCCTTTTTGGCGCAGTTGGGTCAAAGAAGAAAAAGCTAATATTGCTGAGTCCATTGAAAAATTAGACAGTTTAAGCGAAGAAGAAATAAACACCGTTAAAGACGTAGGATTGATTGAGTTACCTACCGCCAAAGACTTAGGATATAGTTGGGATGCACCGTTACTTTTAGAACCTGGAGAAACCGCAGCCAAAGAACGACTTAATTACTTTTGTGATAATGCAATTTACAATTATCAAGAACAAAGAAACTTACCTGCTGTAGACGGAACTTCTCAACTAAGTCCAGCGTTCAAATTCGGTGTTATCGGTATTCGTGAGGTTTGGCAACTAACCGTAGAAGCTTATGAAAATACCCGAAGTGATGAAGCAAGGGAGAATATACAAACTTGGCAACAAGAAATCGCTTGGCGAGAATTTTATCAACACTGTTTATACTTTTTTCCTGAGTTAGCAGAGGGTCCTTATCGAGAAGAATTTAAGGACTTTCCTTGGGATAATAATGAAGAACATTTTCAAGCTTGGTGTGAAGGCAAAACCGGTTATCCTATCGTAGATGCTGCTATGAGACAGTTAAATGAAACCGGATGGATGCACAACCGATGTCGCATGATTGTTGCTAGTTTTTTGACCAAAGATTTAATTATAAATTGGCAGTGGGGAGAAAAATATTTTCTACAAAAATTGATCGATGGAGACTTATCTGCTAATAATGGAGGGTGGCAATGGAGTGCATCCAGTGGAATGGACCCGAAACCGTTACGCATTTTTAACCCTGCCAGTCAAGCACAAAAATATGACCCCGATGGGGAATATATTCGTCTATGGGTTCCTGAAATAAGTTCTCTTGATACCGAATATTTAGTAACGGGAAAAATACCACCGTTAGAAGCGCATAGTTGTGGTTATCCTCAGCCTATTGTTGATCATAAACAGCAGCAACGGGAGTTTAAAGAACGATATAAACAGATTAAAAGTTAATCCCTAATTATTCATACTCAAAATAACACTAACTAAAATAGCAACCGCTGCAGTGACTAAGACTCCTAATGAGACATTTAACTGCTGTTTGTTTGCATCTTGATAGCCTTTTATTTCGCTTCTAATGGCGTTTATTTGTTCATCGGATGATTTTTTAAAGGCTTCGAGTTTTTCATCAGAAACTTGTTTATATAAATCTAATTTTTCTGAATAAAATTCTAATTTTTCAGATAACATCCTGTCATTGTTTTCTAAGATAGTTAGTTTGTCGATAATGGTTTGAAACTCTCTTTCTGTCATAATTATACCCTTAGAAGTAATTATCCCTCTTTCATCACTCTGGGAGAGGTACAATGAAGAAAAAAGTCTGAAAGTCAGACAGAGACTATGGTTAAGCCTCGCCATCCTCAAATGACGGTAAAATGTGTTGATACTTACTGTGAACTCTATA
>NETF01000035.1 GCA_002172675.1 unicellular cyanobacterium SU3 | reverse complement strand
TAGGACTTCTTCATAATTCCCTGTTTTAATAACTTTTAATTCGGGTTTGAATACCATTTTCTGTCTGCCATCTTTTCCAAGAGTTACAGACATGGGCACTACTGCAGCTTGGGTTTTTAAAGCTAAAACGGTAGCACCAATCGGTGTATAAGCTTGGATACCAAAGAAGTCAACAAAAGTTCCTTTTACTTTTGTGTCCTGATCAATCAAAATTACTAATATTTTACCTCCTTTCAGTCCTCTGATTAACTTAATAGTATCTTCACCTCTGTAAATATTATCTATGCCCCGACTAGTTCTATTTTCTACCAAAAGTTGGTTTAACCTAGGGTCTTTCATGCGTGTTCCTATTGCCATAGTGGGATAGTTGCGGAGTACTATATTAGTAGCGGTCAATTCAAATGCTCCTAAATGACATGTAAGGCATACAACACCATTGCCTTTTTGATATGCTTTTTCAAGGGATCGCTACGAGTATGTTTTATTAAAAAAGGAATTAGGAAGTGCAGTAACTACAGACGTACTTTTAGAAGAGGGTAATTACCTCACTGACTCATTAAATCTCATCAATCAAGAAAATGTGTATAGAAATGCTGTTAGAGACCTCAACATACTGTTAGGTGTTGAAAATGTAAATCAGGAATATCTATTAACTGATTCCTTGGCTTTCGAAGCTTTGAATTACACTTATGACGACCTATACAATAAGATGATGGACAGTAATGCCAACCTAAAAAAGGAATTTATTTCACAGGCCATACTCAAAGAGAATATAGGTTTAGCCAAGGCAGATCTTTACCCAGTTCTCAATTTAAGGGCTGCTTATTCTTATGACAGAACTCGACAAGATTTAACTGAATCAAGCCTTTCAGATATTCGCCCAGCAGATCAGCTAGTAAATACTGCCAGAACTACTAATTCAGGTATCAACTTTACACTTACTTATAATTTATTTAATGGAGGTAGGGTAAAAAGAGCGATTAAAAATGCTTATACCAATTATGACATAGGTAGGCTAAGAACCGAAGACTTAAAACTTTCCCTTTCAAGAGACTTAGCAGCAGAGTTCGATCTCTACAACAGTAGAAAAGAACTAAAAGGAATTGCTGAAAGGAGAAAAAATGCGGCAGAACAAAACTTAGAATTAAGTAGGGAACAATTTAAAACCGGTACTATTAACTCTTTCGATTTTAGGGCGGTGCAAATTAATTACCTCAACGCAGCTCTCACAGATTTAGAGGCTACTTATAATTTACTAGACTCTAATACTTCTCTTTTAAGACTTACAGGTGGAATTTTAGACGAGATGGAATAATTTTACTCTGTCGTTTTAGCTTAAAACCTTCTGAGGTTTACGATCGGTAACCTCTAAAAATCTATCTAATGCAAAAACCTCTGAAGGGTTAGCTAAAGAATTTAGCCCTTTTTTATTTCCTCAATTTCTTTCATCAATTTTTCAGCTTCTTCTGACTTTTTAGCATATGCCTGAATATCACCTTTTCTTTGAAGTTCAGTAGCTTCTTCCATTAATTTCATATATTGTTTTTGAAGCTTTTTAGCTGGGTCTTTCTTTCCAAATAATCCGAACATATTTATATATTTTTTCTTTTTAACTGCTTGTTTATCCTTATGTTCAAATCTAATTTCATAATTAACTCGTAAAAGAATATTACTAAAAACTAATCGGGCAAGGTAATATTTACTAAATTTGATTAGCCAACATTTCAAGATTGTATAAAACGTGTTTCTGATAAAAACTATCGCTCATTTATTTTTTAAGAATTGATTTTATTCAAGTGATAGTACAAATCTTTCAGAACATTACCTTTCCATTTTCATATACCGATTTATAATTATTAAGATAATTATCCTTTTTTTTGATTTTCACTCATCATAACTTTAACAATAAAAATTAGAGCTAATGGAAAAACTGTTCAAATTATTAGTAGGGAGTCTTCTTACACTTAGTATTTCGACGAGCTTACAAGCACAAGAAATAGAAGATTTTTTAGCTAAGTATACCTCTGAGAATGGCTCAGGCTACATGCAACCCTTTGCAAACGCATTTGGTGCCAATCTAAATAGTGGTTTCTTTCATAATGCTTATATCCCAAAACAGGGATTTCGCCTGCAATTAGGTTTGGTTACTACTATGGCACTTATCAAAGATGAAGACAAGGTATTTAGTGCCACAACCGATGACTTTTTCACCCCTGAACAAACAGTAACTGCCCCAACTATATTTGGTAGCACAGAAGGAGTAAGTGTTAATGGTGAAGGCGGCACAGTTTATAACTTTCCAGGAGGACTATCAGTCGATTTACTGCCTCTAGCAGTACCTCAGGTTACAGTTGGCGGTTTGTTTGGAACTGAAGTGTTAGTGAGATTTTTCGCTGCAGATATTGGGGAAGATGTAGGCCAACTAAATTTATTGGGGCTTGGCATTAGACATAGTATAGATCAATATCTTCCAGAAACTTTTCCAGTCTCTTTGGCTGTCGCTTACTATTGGCAAACACTTTCTTTAGAAAATTTTGTCGACAATAATACCAGTTTTATCGCAGCCCAAGTAAGTTACAGAAAAGGCCCATTGATATTATATGGAGGTCCAGGCTATGAATCATCTTCTATGGAGATAGAATATACTTTTGAGTCAGGAGATTCTACAGAAGATATAGTACTAGATTTGGATAGTAATAATTCATTGCGTTTTACTGCTGGATTGGCTTTACAGTTAGGCCCACTATATATAAATACAGATTACAATATAGGCAATCAAAATATATTGTCTGCTGGCTTGGGCTTTACATTTGGAAAAAACAAAAAAGACTTATCATTTGAATAATCTTAAAAAATTGTATTATGAATAAATTAATAAACCTAAAATTTATAATAAGCTTAGCTGGAATCTTTTTCCTTTTAGCTTCTTGCGAAGAAAAAGCGTTTAATTTCGTATTAAATATAGATGAAGAATACCAGTTTGATGCTATTGATAATAATGGTGTTTTTTCTGTAGCTACTGAAATTAGCCGCGATGATATACTAGATGACATCGAGATTGAGTCAGATTCTGAAATTGAAAGTGTTGATGTAGAGAGTTTCGCTGTAAAGATTACGGAAGTAACTGGAAATGAAGCCACTTCTGTAAATTTAGAGGGCCTTATGTATTTAGAAGGCGATATCTCACAAACACCTTTCACTGTATTTGATAATTTAATTGTAAATGGCGATAATGCAAGTGATTTTATAGCTGTTACTAGTTTGAATGCAGCAGCTATTAATGCGCTATCTGTTAAATTACTCGCTTATGTAAATAATACCGATAACGATAATTTTATTTTTCAACTAAATGGCACATCCATTCCTGATGGTAGTAGAGTTGCTGCCACTGTTGAGTTGAAAATGAGAGCTACCGTAAAATTCAAAGAAAATTTAGAAGTCCCATTTTTTGTTGGGGATGAATAAGATATTTTCTCTTTCTAGGCCTTTAGAAAAAGCCGCTATCTGTAATTTAGGTAGCGGCTTTTTCACTTCTATTCACATTATTTTAATAGGATAATAGCACTCCGTAATTCCTTTACGGTGTGCCCAAATAAATTTGTAATGTCTATTAAGGGCATCACAAACTTATTTCTATGTTATCACTTTTCAATAGCTACAATATTAAATTTCACGAATATTTAATTTTAAATGAAATTGTACAACAAAATACCCTGCCTTTCTATCCACTATTGGTAAGCTTTCTTTACTTTTTTATCATGGCAACTATTGCTTTTTCAAAATCAAATAAACAATTAAATAATCAAGAAAATGAAGACAAAATGATTGACAGGAATCTTTTAAGATACGACAAGAACACTTCAATAATCATAAAAAAGTTAGCCGATAAAAATTCTCAAGAAACTATACTTATATTAAGAAAAGAAAAATGAATCTCAAGAATCAATTACGCCTGAACCAATTAGTTCTTCATCTTTATACCAAGCAGCAAACTGACCAGGTGTTATCCCTTTCTGTTTATTTTCAAATATTATATATAATCCATCTTGCTCTCTGTATAAAGTAGCCTGTTCTAATGGTTGTCTGTATCTAATTCTACACATATATTTTTGCTGCTCACCAACAGAGAGTGTTAAATCTTCTCTTAACCAATGAATATCATCTTTTTTAATGAACAGGCCATATCTGTAAAGCCCAGGGTGGTTTGATCCTTGGCCAGTATAAATAATATTATTATTCACATCGGTAGCAATAACGAACAAAGGCTCTGGAGTACCACCTACATGCATACCTTTTCTTTGCCCGATAGTAAAATAATGTGCTCCTGAGTGTTTGCCTACTACTTGTCCATCATCTTTCTGAAATATATATGCATGACTCAAATCACGCAATATTTGCTTATCATGAATCAAGTTTTGGTCTGTACCAACTATTTGATTTTGCAAAGCCAAACTATCCTTATTAATCTCAATTATTTCACCCTCTTTCGGACTCAGTTTTTGTTGTAGAAACTCAGGCAACTTCACTTTACCAACAAAGCATAAGCCTTGAGAATCCTTCTTTTCGGCAGTAACTAAATCTTGCGTTTTAGCAATCTCTCGTACTTCTTTTTTTGTTAGGTTTCCTATCGGAAATAGGGCTCTTTTAAGTTGTTCTTGTTTTAATTGACACAAAAAATAACTTTGATCTTTGTTGGTATCCTTGCCAGATAATAACTGATAGATTTTTTTTCCATCAATATCAACTTCCTCTTTTCGGCAATAATGCCCAGTGGCTACATAGTCTGCACCTAAGTTTAATGCTGTTTCCAAAAATACATCAAACTTTATTTCGCGATTACAAAGTACATCAGGATTAGGCGTTCTACCAGCTTGGTATTCACTGAACATATAGTCGACTATTCGCTCTTTGTATTCTTTACTCATATCCACAGTTTGAAATGGGATATCTAACTTTTGAGCTACCAATAACGCATCATTACTATCTTCCAACCAAGGGCATTCATCACTGATTGTAACGGTATCGTCATGCCAGTTTTTCATGAATAAACCAATCACTTCATAGCCAGATTCTTTTAAAAGGTATGCCGCTACACTTGAATCAACCCCACCTGAAAGACCAACCACTACTCTTTTCATTGCAATAAAGTTTTAACTCAATATTATTTTTTACAGATTAAGTTACTTATAGTCAAACAATTGTACCTTCATTTTTGTAATAAAAGGATAGATAAACTTATACCAAATTATGTCGACTCATAAATAATTTCTCTTTTTATCGTATCCACTAATATTTATTAATAATTTGAAATTAAGAATGGCATACAATATGTAAGATTCGAGTAATATTAAAACTCTTAAATCAGTATTTAAAACTAAGTATTTATATAATTTTGATGATATTTCTAAACAATATCAAATCTAACTGAACAAAAGTTCAATCTTCTTATCAATAACCTAATTTTTATGAAAGACACATATCAAAATTTTATTAAAATATTCTCGAGGCAGCCAAGCAGTACTTACCTGCTTTTATTAATCTTGCCCTTGCTTTGCTCCTATACGGCATTTGCCAATAATGGAGGGACTCCACTAAAAAATACCGTTGATATACCAGCTGGAAAAGGTATAGTTTCTTCGGTTATTTTAGAAGCTGAAGATGATTTTGATGTTGAAAACGATGGAGAAAATCCTGATACTAACATCAATACAAATATATCTTTAGGATTCTCAGAAGCTTTAAGTAGTACTAGCGGAGATGGTAGAGGTGTCATATTACCAGATCAAGTTGATGCGATTAGTATAGAATTCAATGTGGATGACATGGCCGCTGAATATGTAATAAACGTAAGAGTAAGATCAGGTACAACTGAAGGTGGAAGTGTTTCCATGGAAAATGGATATGCTTTTAGTGTAGATGGAGGCGCAAGGACATTCACCTTAAATAATGCCAGTGTATCTCCATTAAGCCCAAACTTTGGAGGATCTTATTTTGGCGTATTTGAATCAGACGATGTTTTTACTGGACTAGCAGTTGGCACACATACTTTAGAAATTTCCATGGTTGCACCAGTAACTTTTGGTGTAGTTGACTACATTGAGATAGTAAAAATAGCAGATAATGGTACTTTTACACCAGCTACTCCAGCACAAGTTCAAAATGTAAAAGCGCTAGTAACCAATAGGAATAAAATAGATATTGGATGGAGTCCTGTCTCTGGTGCTGACGGATATGAAATAGAATTTTCAACTAATGGCGGAACAACTTTTAGCCCTCTAGCTACTTTAGGCCAGTTCGAATATTACTATGCCCATACTGGATTGATGCCTGATACTGAATATACCTATAGAGTTAGGGCTACTCGATCAGATGCTACAACTCAGGAAGGTCCTTATAGCACTTCAGTAAGTGCAACCACTTTTCCTGTACCAGCCAACTTTTTTGATGTGAACCAAATAGCTACTCTAGGCGATGATCTTGCTTTGGGAACAATAGCTAATGGAGTTACTACACAAAACTTGGTATTTAACACTGGTATTCTAACTGATAATGGAACAGACTTTATTGGTATGCCTTTAGGAGGAGATGGTGGAATGACCATTTCTGCTGCTTATCATACAAGAACAATTATAGAAAATGGTGCGGCTGAAGATGATGACTATTCAGGGTATGAGATTTTAGGAACTGTAGCAGGATTAGCAAGTGGAAAATTAGCGGATCTTGCGAAAGGTCAGGTCACTTATAACAAGCTTATTACTCAAATAACTGAAGGACGTAATATAGCAACTGGAAAAGCACTAAGCTATAAATTCCAAGCTGTAAATATTTTGCAAGGTGATTCTGATGCTGGAACCGATACTGCTACCTACAGAGCAGACCTCGTTCAGTTAGTTACAGATTTAAATACGGATATTAATTCAACTTTAGGAACTTCAGTAGCAATTCCTGTATTTGTAACACAATCTTCAGATCCTCTAATAGCTGTTGCTCAATACCGTGCTGCTAGACAGTCTCCAAACCTTTATATTGCAGCCCCTGGTTACTTTACCAACAATGCTACCGAAGCAGGCCGAAGTTTATTAGGTCATTATGCAGCTAAACCTTATCAAGGAGTAGCATTTGGAAGTACAGGATGGACGCCTGTTTCACCAAGTAACATCGTAAAAGTAGGAGATAAAGTAACCATAGAATTTAATGTACCTGTTGAACCTCTTGTAATTGATGAAACAATAGTTACCAATCCTGGAAATGCAGGTTTCGAACTTTTTGATGAAGATGGTCAGATCGATATAACTGGTGTTGCCGTAGTTGATGGAAACAAAGTAGAAATCACTGCTTCGAGAGTAATTGGTGGAAATGCCAGAGTAGAATATGCATCAAGTAATGCAACACCAAGAGGAAATATAAGGGATAGTGATACTCAAGCTGCAACATTTGGAGGAGACCCTCTATATAATTGGGCCGTTGCTTTTGAGGAAAACATTGCAAACACTGCTCCTGAAGTACCAACAGGTTTTACTGCAACCCCACTTTCGGATGAAGCCATTCAACTTGAATGGGATGCACTTGCAGGCAATGTTGGCACTTATACTATCGAAGTTTCTGAAAGTGATTCACCTTTTAATTTCTCTGAGATTGATGAAGTAGATAAATCAATAACTGATTTTGAACATACTGGCCTTAATGCAGAAACTGCTTACTACTATAGGTTAAAGGCCAACAATCTAGGATTATCATCTTTATATAGTGACACGATAAGTGCTACCACTTTACCAGTTATTCCTGATACACCAACAAATCTAACAGCAACAACAGTTTCAAGTACTGAAATTGACCTAAGCTGGGATGCTGTAACAGGAACTTTTACTGGTTATGTTTTAGAAAGATCTACTGAAAATACTGATGAATCTTTTGTTGAAATTGCTACGTTAGACACTGATGCGACAGACTATTCCGATACTGGATTAACAGGTGGAACAACCTATTTCTACAGAATTAAAGCTGTTAATTCAACAAGTTCTTCTCCGTATAGTAATGTAGCTACAGCAGATACAGAAGCTCCTGCAGGTCCTACTGGTTTAACAGCAGAAGCAAGTTCTTCTACTACTATAGATATTTCTTGGGATGCAGTAAGTGGTACAATCGACAACTACGTATTAGAAAGTTCAGATGCAGAAGATGGTACTTTTACAGAATTAGCTACAATCGATGCTGCAACTACGTCATTTGTTCATGATAACCTTATGCCCGATATGACTGTATTCTACAGATTAAAAACTGTAAGTGACGGTATTTCTTCAGAATATAGTAGTGTTGTTAGTGCAACTACTCTATCTGCAACACCAGATGCACCAACTAATTTAACTGCTACTACAATTTCTACAACGCAGATTGATTTGAGTTGGACTGCTCCAGCTGCTCCTTTTACAGGATTTGAACTTGAAAGTTCTGATTCGGGTGAAGAAGGTACTTTTACTTTGCTTTATACAGCTGGCGCTGATGAAACTTCTTACAGCCATACAGGTTTAACTGCTTCTACCACATTTTTCTATAGAATTAAAGCAATAAACAATGCGGTTTCTTCTGAATATTCCGCGACTGCTTCTGCAACAACAGAAGATTCTCCAATTGGTGAACCTACTAATTTGATATCGACAGGTAGTACAGATACACAGATTTCTATTAGCTGGACAGCTGGAACAGGTGATATTACAGAGTATGTGATTGAAAGTTCACCAACTGCTAATGTAGGAGATTTTGTTCCTTTAGATTCGGTTTCTATGGATGTTACTAGCTTTGACCATACAGGTTTAAGCCCAGATACTACCATATTTTATAGAGTAATTGCTATTAATCAATTTACGACATCTGCACCTAGTAATGTGTTAGAGGCTTCTACTTTACCTGCTACTCCGAATGTACCAGCTAATTTTACTGCGGTAGCTTCCTCAACTGATATTAGTCAAGTAAATCTCTCTTGGGATGCCGTTACTGAAAACGTAGATGGGTACATCATTGAAGAAGCTACAAGTGCTGCAGGACCATTTTCTCAAATTGCTGCACTAGGAGCAACAGAAACTTCTTTTGTTAGAACAGTGGATTCTCCAGGACAAACTTATTTCTATAGAATAAAAGCAACGAATGGAGAAGTATCTTCAGAATTTAGTACTGCTGTAAGTGTGGTAACTGCTATAGATGAAGCGTTGTTCTTTGGAAGCTTCAATGTTTATCCTAACCCAAGTAATGGTATTTTCAATATTGAACTATCCGCTGAAAAACAGGAAAAAGGATTATTGAAAATATTCAATACTGCTGGTAAGGTGGTATTCAGAAATACAATCGATAGTAACTTTAATGATAAATTCGATTTTACAAACTTTGAGAAAGGTTTATATATTATCGATATAGAAACTAAGTCGTACCGACAAATTAAAAAATTACTGATTAACTAGTAATTTAATATTAAGATTTGCTAAAAAAGCTCCTTCTTGCTAGAGGGAGCTTTTTTATTTATCTTAAGCGCATGATGAAATGGAGCTTTTTTTACATTTTATTCTTAATTATAGTTGGTTGCGAAAATACAGAAGAACCAATTATAGCAACAAAGAATGTTACGCTAGGAAGCCTAGGTATAGTGGGAAATATAAAAGATGTTGAAGTAGAAACTGCTTCTGGTATTGTATTAATGGGTGGTGGAAAAGATGTTGACAAGGCAATTCAATGGATGCTTGATAAATCAGGTGGAGGAGACGTCAAAATTATAAGAGCAACAGGTACAAATGCTTACAATAGATATGTTTATAATCTTGCTGAGGTTAATTCAGTAGAAACATTTTTGATTGATAGCAGAGACTTAGCGAACAATGACGAGATAAATAAAAAAATATTAGAAGCAGAAGCCATTTTTATAGCTGGTGGAAACCAAGCAGACTATACGAAGTTTTGGAGCAATACAGCACTAGAAGAAACTTTACAATATTTAATAGAAGAAAAGAAAATACCAATTGGAGGTACAAGTGCTGGCTGTGCCATATTGGGTCAGTATATTTTTGATGCCATACAAGGAACAGTCTATTCAGACGAAGCAATGAATGATCCATATATTAAATATGTGTCGTTACAAGAAAACAAAATCATGCAATTGCCAAGTTTAAAAGGGGTAATTACAGATACCCATTATGATAACCCTGATAGAATAGGAAGGCATCTTATTTTTTTAGCAAGAATAAAAAAAGATTTCAATACCAATGCAAAGGGTATAGGTATTCAAGAAGAAACTGCTGTTTGCATAGAAGCTGATGGAACTGCTAAAGTATTTGGAAAAGGAAATGCCTTTTTTATTCAACCCTTTGAGCATTCACTCATACCAGAAATACTTGAAAGAGGACAGCCGCTAACATGGGGGAAAGAAAAAAGTGCTATCAAATCTGTTGTAATCCGTGAAATTGAGGGAGAGTATTTAGATCTCAATAACTGGGATAATTACCAATCTAGTCTTGTACAATCTATTTCGATAATTGATGGCAAACTTGAAGTAAAAAATGAATAAGGCTAGAAGAATCTCCTAGCCTTGCTTTTATTTGTTAGGTTGAGGGGTAGTTCGTAAATAAGGCTTTACCACTTTATGCCCTTTAGGAAATTTAGCAGGAATCTCCTCATCTTTAATAGAAGGAACAATGATACAATCATCGCCGTCTTGCCAATTAGCAGGTGTAGCCACACTATGATTTGAAGTCAATTGCAATGAATCAATTACTCTTAGAATTTCATCGAAATTTCTACCTGTAGAGGCAGGATATGTTAAAGTGAGCTTCACTTTTTTGTCTGACCCAATTATAAAAACTGACCTTACAGTTGCTTTCTCACTAGCATTAGGATGAATCATGTCATAGAGCAATGCCACTTTTCTATCCTCATCTGCAATAATTGGATAGTTCATAGTAACCTTGTTTACTTCATTAATATCAGGCACCCATTTATTATGGGAATCCAATCCGTCTACACTCACCGCAATTGTTTTCACATTTCTAGCATCGAACTGTTCTTTCAAAGAAGCGACTGTACCAAGTTCAGTAGTACATACGGGCGTGAAATCTGCAGGATGTGAAAATAAAATCCCCCAACTATCGCCTAACCACTCATGAAAATTAATTGGACCCATTGTAGTTTCAGCCGTAAAATCTGGAGCAACATCTCCTAATCTAATTGCCATTTGATTAAAGTTTAGTGTTGAAAATTTGTTTATTCATCGATAGTAACAAGGCTGGATTTTTAGAGTTTCATAAATTTTAAAAAATAAACTTAAGATTCACCCTGATACAAATAAGAAAAAATTTATTGTAAAAACTAATAGGCTACAAGAGAAGAATCAACCTTGGCTATCCACTCAAGTATGCCTCCTTTCAGGTTTAAGAACTTCACATTACTATAAGTTTCTTGTAATTTTTTAATTGCTTTAGTACTCCTTACTCCTGTTCTGCAATGTACGATTACAGTTTCATTCTTACTAAATTCAATGGTACTTTTATCTAATGATCCCAACGGAATTAAATCTCCACCAATGTTAGATATTTCATATTCATACGGTTCTCTCACATCAATAATCCTTAATGTAGTTTCTTTATTTCCTATCATTTCTTTTAATGTAAGCACGTCTATTTCTTCTACATGCTGTGTATTTTTTACAAGTACTGGAGCATTGATATTGCAAAAAGCTTCATAATCGATTAAAGCTTTAATTGAAGGATTTTCACCTGAAATAGGATTATCTGCCTGCTTTTTAATTTTTATTTTTCGGGTCAAAAGTGTGAGTGTATCTAATAATAAAAGTTTGCCGGCCAGCACTTCTCCAATACCACAAATAATTTTAATAGCTTCATTGGCTTGTAAACAACCTATTATACCTGGCAACACACCTAACACTCCACCTTCAGAACAGTTAGGTACCTCGCCTGGGGCAGGAGGTTCAGGAAATATATCTCGATAATTAGGCCCAAAAGTACCATCTTCATATTGGTAATTAAACACTGACATCTGACCTTCAAACCTAAAAACAGAGCCATAAACATTTGGTTTTCCAGCCAATACACAAGCATCGTTCATTAAATACCTTGTAGGAAAATTATCTGTACCATCTATCACTACATCATATCCTTTCACTATTTCCAAGGCATTACTTGAGTCTATTTTTATCTGATGAAGATTTATCTCAATATGTGGGTTTAGCTCAAGCAGTCGTTGTTTAGCTTGTATCGCCTTTGGTTTGCCCTCATCGTTACTAGAAAAAAGAACTTGCCTTTGTAAATTCGTTTTATCGATTGTGTCGAAATCTACAATGCCAATAGTGCCTATCCCTGCTGCTGCTAAATACAACAAAACTGGGCTTCCCAAACCTCCTGATCCAACTACTAGTACTTTAGCCTGTTTCATTTTTTCTTGCCCAGCTACATTTACCTCTGGCAAAATAAAATGACGGCTGTAACGGGCATATTCTTCCTTAGAAAAAATTGATTCTTTTTCCATTTATCAAACATTAAAAAAAATAGATACAATTAACAGCTAGTAATCATAGGGGCTTTAAAGGTTTATTGCTCTACTTTAATATAACTTACTTACAGATTTTACCTTTGATAATAAGGTGTAATGCACCGTTTTATAAAGGCAAATCTAGTAGGTTTACAGTTATTATTTTAATGCAACAAACTACCTTGAAAAGCATTATTAGCTGTAGAGATTAATTATTTCTGCGATGAGCCCTGTCCAACCAGTTTGATGGGCTGCACCAAGACCACGACCTGAATCGCCATCAAAATATTCATAAAAGAGCAAATGATCCTTGAACTCTTTCTTTTTAAATAATTTATTGCCTTCTTGATCTTGATACACTCGCGAACCGTCTTTTTGCAATTCGAATAACTTCATCAGTCTTTTCCCCAATTCTTTCGCAATCTCACTTAAAGTGAGCTCATTTCCTGAACCAGTAGGATATTCTACTTTAATATCTTCACCATAATATTCATGAAACTTTTGTAATGATTCTAACAAGATAAAATTAATCGGCATCCAAATTGGTCCTCGCCAGTTAGAATTTCCTCCAAATAATGAAGAATCCGATTCGCCAGAAACATAAGAAACAGAATATGTAGCATTATTTACTTGATAATGATATGGGTTCTCTTTATGATATCTCGAAAGTGCCCTAACTCCATATTCTGATAAGAATTCGCTTTCGTCGAGTACGCGTTTCAAAATACACTTTAACCTATGTATACGAACCAAAGACAGCATTCTCGTCTCCCCTTTTCCATGTTCGTACCATCGTGAAATTAATCTGGCTAAATCTGGTCTGTTTTTTAATACCCATTGTAGTCTTCGTGTAAAATCTGGCAAAGATTTTAAGTATTCCGGCTTTAATACTTCTACGGCAAACAAAGGAATTACCCCAACAATGGAGCGGACTTTTAACCTACTTCCCGGTTGGTTTTCAGGATGGATAACATCATAGTAAAACTCGTCCTCATCGTCCCAAAGGTCTACATGTTCTTTACCAATATTGAACATTGCGGCAGATATACTTAAAAAATGTTCAAAAAACTTAGAAGCCATTTCTTGGTAATGAGGCCTTATTTGTGAAATTTCTAAGGCAATGCGCAACATATTCAACGCATACATTGCCATCCATGCAGTTCCGTCTGATTGTTCTAACCTTCCCCCTGTTGGTAAGGTATGACTTCTATCAAAAACACCAATGTTATCTAGGCCAAGAAAGCCCCCTTCAAACAAGTTATTTCCTTCTGAGTCTTTTTGGTTGACCCACCAGGTAAAATTCATTAATAGTTTGTGGAAAATGGTAGCGAGGAAATCTATATCAGCTTTACCTGTCATTTCCTTCTCTATTAGATACACCTTCCAAGCGCCCCAAGCATGTACTGGCGGATTAACATCACTGAAATTCCATTCATAAGCAGGAATTTGTCCGTTTGGATGCATATAATATTCCCTGAGCATTAGAAGGAGCTGCCTTTTGGCGAAAGCCGGGTCTAGCCTTGCAAGTGGTACACAATGAAATGCCAAATCCCACACTGCATACCAAGGATATTCCCATTTATCTGGCATTGAAATAATATTGCTATTATACAGATGTCCCCAACTAGTATTCCTTCCATGCCAACGCTCTTTCGGTGGAGTACCAGTAGCAGGATCACCTTTTAACCATTGATCAATGTTATAGTAGTAAAATTGTTTACTCCAAATCATGCCAGCATACGCTTGGCGTTGTATATTCTTTAAATCTTTGTTCCTGATTTCTCTCTGTAATTCATTATAAAAGATATCTGCTTCCTTTTTTCGGGTATCAAATATCTCTTCGAATTTATCAAAGCTGCCATAGGCAAGTGTATTCTTGAGCCTTAAATTGATTGTAACACTTTTTCCAGCGGGTACATCAAATTGATAATGTATGGCACATTTTGTCCCTTCTTGATCAGGGTTTACGGCATCTTCCTTATTATTAACTACGTAGTCGTTTATACCATCTTTAGGATATTTAACCAGATTTTCCTGATTATAAAGGAGCTCTCTGTTGGTATCATTTTCACAAAAGAGAGCCTCTCCATCACCTTCATATCGTAAATGATAGCCAGGAAAACCTTGATATTCTATATCAATTCTATTTTTTTGAGGAGTTTTCCTGAGTGTGGGTCGGTATCCATCGTAACCCCAACGCCACGTATTTCTAAACCAAATTGTAGGTAATAAATGAATAGGGGCTTTCTTCTTTGAACGGTTATGCGCTGTTATCTTTATAAGAATATCTTCTTCAGCATATTTAGCATACTCAATGAAAACGTCGAAGTATTCATTGTTTTCAAATACCCCCGAATCCATAATTTCAAACTCCTTTTGCAGTCTATCACGTTTTGCATTCTCTTTAACAATATCACTATAGGGGAAAACATTTTGAGGATACTTATACAGCATTTTCATATAGGAAGCTGTAGGCGTAGCATCTAAGTAATAATATAATTCTTTTACATCTTCACCGTGGTTTCCTTCATTGTTACTTAAGCCAAAAAGTCTTTCTTTTAAAATACTATCTTTCCCATTCCACATGGAAAGTGCAAAACACATTATTTGCTTGTTATCAGAAAAACCTCCTATTCCATCTTCACCCCATCTATACGCCCTACTTCTAGACATATCGTGGGAAACAAAATTCCAAGCATCTCCATTTTTGCTATAATCTTCTCTTACCGTACCCCATTGCCGTTCTGAAAGATAAGGTCCCCACCTTTTCCAACCTGTGTTATTATGTGTAGTTCTCAGCCTCGTCAGTTCAGGATTATTATCCATATAATTAAGCTAAATTTAAACTTAGAATTTCATAAAATAGCTGCTAAAATAATCAGCTTTTGCTAAACATTTCTCTTTTTTAATAAGGAATAAGTACATCTTTCTTATATACTTAGTTTGTTTTTGAAAATATCCTACTCAAGAGTAGCTAAAAACCATTTTCCTTAGTCTTAAAAATCTTAATATTCGGCTTTCACTTACATGCTCTCGCTTATCTCTTCCAAGGCTTTTACAAAATTATCAAGTTCAGAAGTTGTAGTATATAAATGAGGTGTTACCCGTACTCCTTTAATTGCAGTATGATCTATAGCTACTGTAAAAATCTTATATCTCTTGTATAATATTTCAGCAAGTTCGGCAGGGCTAATACCTTCTATACCTACATTAGCAATGGCACATGAGCGGCTTTTCTCTTTAGGTGTATTGATGATAACATTGGGTATATCCGCTGCTTTTTCTGTCCAATAATTCTTAAGGTAAAATAACCTTGCAGCTTTTCTATCGGCACCTATCATTTCGTGAAACTTTATAGCATTGGCTATAGCAAGATCAGCAGAGCAAGGATGGGTGCCAATGTGTTCTAACTTTCTAATGTCATCATCGGGCATGTTTACATCACCCATTAGCGGCCATAATCCTTTTATCTTTTCCTTTTTAACGTACAACATCCCTAAACCCAAAGGACAGCCCAACCATTTATGAAGGCTAGTTCCCATGTAGTCACAATCCAACTCTGGTATTTTAAAATTTAATTGACCAAAAGCATGAGCAGAATCCGAAATAACCTCTATCCCTTTACTATGTGCCATATCTGCTATTTTCTTTACTGGTAAAATTTGCCCAGATAAGTTAATCAAATGCGTTACATGAATTACCTTTGTTTTAGGTGTAATTGCAGATTCGAACAGTGCAACAATTTCCTCATCGCTTTTTGGGTGCAGTGGAATATTTACCTTTTTTACTACAATACCAAACCTCTTTGAACGCATATCGAAAGCTTCTAACATACTGCCATAATCTTGATCAGATACTATGGCTTCATCTCCTGCTTGCATATCAATTCCTTGGATAACAATATTGAGTGCTTCAGTTGTATTTCTCAATAATGCAATCTCTTCTGGGCTTACACCAGCCAAATTTGCCAATCGCTCTTTAATTGCAGCCCTATCTTCCCACTGCCGCTTTCGCATGTACCAAGAGGGCTGTTCATTGATCATCCTTATATTTTTAAGCTGGGCTTCTAATACCTCATCTGCCGCAAGACTAAAATAACCATTTTCTAAATTGGTAAAATGAGGGGAAACAGTATATGCTTTCTGTATTTGATACCAGAACGTTTCGTCAGCGGCAATTTCTTTAGCAGATTTATCTTTATGTTCTGCTATACCCGCTTTTAAGCTTTCCATAAATGCTAAATTTAAAATAGGGATTGAAGCAGAAGCCATCATAGTTTTTTGCAAAAAATTCCTTCTGGTATTATTTTCCATAACATTTTGATATTAATAAATGAAGCCAGATAAGTAGAACTAAATAGTATATTTCCTACTTAACAGTACTATATGGATAGTAAAGTATATTATTGAATTATTGGTAAGGGTATTAATGATTTTTTATAATATACTAAAATGGTAGAATATCTAAGCCTTAATTATAAAACATTCTTTATAATTCTGAAAAAGACATGATTTTCATTCAAAATATTATTTCACTACTCCTTCCTTAAATATATCAGCAGATTCAAATATGTACCTATCAATTTCTTCTCTTTCTTTGGTCTGTCTTTTTTTATCCCAGTTATAGGCAGTCGCAAGGTCTTTTATGATATGATCTTCCATTGTTACCACGCTATCAATATCAAAATACAACCTGCCTGTTCTTCGAATAAAATAGTCTGCCGCCGTAATCACTAGCTCGTTTTCTATTCCAAACCAAAGCTCTGCCCTACCTAATGCAATTAAAGGTGCGTCTTGGTGTTCTTCTAAAAGTTCAAAAAACTTATCAATGATCCTATCAGTTTGACTCC
>NETF01000034.1 GCA_002172675.1 unicellular cyanobacterium SU3 | reverse complement strand
TTGAAAGCTAATTATGGTTTATCGCCTTTTATTTTAGGACAAAGCGAGTTTTTTCTTTCTCATCCGCCCACTTTCACTTTTTAACTTCTCTTGACATTTGCTTGATTTTCTTAAGTTGTCACGAATGATGTAATAGCAGGAGATACTTTAAGTTTTAATTGGAATTTTCTCACTAATCAAGATATTCCTGATGTTGACAATAATGACTACGCATTTGTCACGATAAATGATACAATTATCCGACTTGCTGATACTAACAGTAGCTTTATACTTAATCCGAATGCGCCTGAAACTGATGTTTTCTCAGCACAAACAGGAATACAAAGTTTTTCCTATATTTTTGACACGACTGGAACAGTTAACGTCGGATTTGGTGTGGTTGATATTGGAGATTTTATCACCAGTTCTGCTTTATCTGTGGAAAATGTTCAACTAACACCTGTCCCAGAACCTTTAACGATTTTAGGTGCAGGAACGGCCATTAGTTTTGGTGGTTTCTTCAAAAGAAAACTCTCTCAAGGACAAAAAAAGAATAAAAAAAGTTACTCATAAATTTTTCATTAATGGACAATAAATTCCGTCTTGTCATATAAAAAATAATGACAGTTGATGTACGGGATAACAACACTCGCTGCGCGAGACCACTAATTTTTGCAATACAGCCTTTTGGAAAGCAGTGGAGGAAGTGAACCTTGAACCTTCACTGACTTTACTTTTAGGCAGGCGCAAATGCCAACGATGCAATCAACACTCAGAACAGAGTACAATTGACATAATAATTAATATTTGAGATATCTATGGCAGCTAACGTTGAAATTTATACTTGGAGTTCCTGTCCCTTTTGTATTCGCGCAAAAGCCCTATTAGTAAAAAAAGGGGTAGACTTCACAGAATATTGTATTGATGGAGATGAAGACGCTAGGGACGAAATGACCCAACGAGCTAATGGAAAACGCAGTTTACCACAAATTTTTATCGATGATCGCCATGTGGGGGGTTGTGACGAATTACATAGTTTAGATGCGACTGGAGAACTCGATCGCTTATTGGAGAACTCAGCAGCCTAATGAAACTCGCGTTTATTATCGATCCTATCTCTAAACTCAACCCCGGCCACGATAGCACGGTGGCTATTATGGAAGCCGCCCAAAATTTAGGTCACGAAGTATGGATCACTGAAGTTCATCAATTAAGTGTCATTGATGGGAAAGCTTGGGCTGTTTTATCTCAAGTTCAGTTAACCTCTGTGACGTTACAAGAAGGAAAATGGGTGAGTGTCTCCCAGTGGTATCAAATGTCTCCAGGAGAATTACGTTGTCTTGAGGACATGGACGCGGTGTGGATGCGAAAAGATCCCCCGGTGACTATTCGTTATCTGTATGCGACTTATATCCTCGAATTAATTGATCCGACAAACACGGTGGTCATTAATTCCCCTCAAGGATTACGAGAAGCTAATGAGAAAATGTACACTCTCCAATTTTACTCAGTGATGCCGGAAACGGTGGTGAGTCTGGATAAAAAGGTTATCCGTCAGTTTGTCGAGGAGAAAAAACAAGCCGTCTTAAAACCGTTAGGGGGTAAAGCAGGGGAAGGGATCTTATTTTTAGAACCCGGCGATCGCAATTTTAACTCCATTATCGAAGTCAGTACCTATCATGGTCAAGAACCGGTCATGGTTCAAAGATTTTTACCAGAAGCCAAATACGGCGATAAACGCATTATCCTTTTAGATGGTAAATCCATTGGGGCGGTGAATCGAGTTCCTACAGGTCAAGAGTTTCGCGGTAATATGGCTGTGGGGGGACGAGTAGAAAAAACGGCATTGACCCCTAGAGAAGAGCATATTTGTGAGGTAGTCGGGCCAAGATTGCAGAAAAATGGCTTATATTTTGTTGGTATTGATGTCATTGGCGGTTATTTAACCGAGGTTAATGTTACCAGTCCTACTGGTATTCGAGAAATTGATCTCCTTGATGGTACGAATTTAGGTTTAGAAGTGGTTGAATGGTTAAGTCAGGTTTGTTCTAAATAACTTTTAAATATTGAGGTTATATGTTCAATCTTAAAAGTTTTTACTATGTTTTATTAGTTAGCTGTTCTTCTCTCTTTTTTTGTTTACCTAGTTTGGCAGCAGAGAAAATTAATATTATTTGGCAATCCCTGAATTTAACCCTTGAAATTAATTCTTTAGAAAAATTTGCGACTGAAGGAATTGTTAATAAAGAGTTAGATTTTTATTTTCAAGCAGCTAAACTAAGTGACGAACAACAAGAACTTTTTCGCAAAGTTTTAGTTACTCAATATCCGATTGATGGAGTTCAGTTATCCCACTTTCTCAATAGTTCTACAGGGGAAATACTCTTAGAAAGATTGGGAGTTCTAGTATCTCTTCCTGGGGGTAGAAACGGAAAATATATCTTAAGAGGTGCTTTCATTCAAGCTGCTTTAGATTCTGGAAAAGGATTTAGTTTAATTAATATTTTCAATCATTTGGCCACTGATATTCAACTCAATGTTGAAGCGATTCAACAAATGTTAGATTATCAAAAACGGTTATCCTTAGCAACCAATTCGTTAACCGAAAATGCTGCTCAACTTTCCCAAGATAAAATCGATCAATTACAACAAGATTATACACAAATTAAAGATATTAGGAATCAAGGAAACTATGGGATTAATCCTGTTGAAATTATTAACTTAACTGATAAAAAACGTCAAAGAACTTTTGAAGTTCATCTCTATCAACCCCAACGTTGGAAACCAGGAAAAACACCAGTTATTGTCATTTCTCATGGTTTAGGTTCTCATCCTAATGATTTTAGTGCTTTAGGTAAACAGTTAGCTTCCTATGGTTTTTTAGTAGCTATTCCTCAACATATTGGTAGTGATAAAGAACAGTTAGATAATATGCTTAATGGTTATTCATCTGAGTTATACGAATTAGATGAATTTATTAATCGACCTTTAGACATTAGTTTTATTTTAGATGAGTTAGAAAGAAGAAATAAAAATGAATTTAATAATCGACTAAATTTAGAGAAAGTAGGGGTTTTAGGTCATTCTTTTGGGGGTTATACCGCCTTAGCTGTTGCTGGTGCCACGTGGGATTTTGAAAATATAAAAACCTATTGCGATCGCAAAGTTTGGGAAGCGAATCTGTCAATGTTACTGCAATGTCAAACATTGGATTTATCTAATCAAGATTATAATTTTAAGGATAAAAGAATAAGTGCGATCGCTATTATAAATCCTGTTAATAGCGTTGTTTTTGGCTCTACAGGATTAAGTAAGGTAAATATTCCTATTATTATTGGTGCTGGAACTAATGATCCTGCAACACCTCCTATTATTGAACAAATTAGAACCTTTGCATGGGTAACTAGCGAAGATAAATATTTATTCGTTATGGAAGGTCAAGCTCATTTTTTAACCAATCCTGATCCTAATACTCAGATTAATAATTTAGTTAATCTTATTCTAGATTTTCAAAGTTTTGATAATGATTTATTTACCACCTATAATAATGCTCAAGCTACTGCTTTTTTTCAATTTTACATAGCAGAAGAACCTAATTATGAAGTTTATCTTCAACCCGGTTATTGGCAGTATATTAGTGATCAATCTTATCCTATTTATTGGCTAGATAGATTAGCTGTTAATGCTTTAATTGAGACTTATAATCGTTTTAAACCCCCTGAAATTCCTACGCTATATGCTAATTAAAATCATAAAAAATGACTCCTTATTGGTCTTTATTTAAACAATGGTTTTATTCCACTTTTTCTACACCTCTCTTTAATATTGGAGGGGAAGAAATTTCTATTTCGTGGATACTAAAAGCTATTCTATTATTAATTTTAGTTAGTATTTTAGCCAGAAGTATTAAGCGATTTTTAAAGCATTATTTATTAGCTTTATTAAAGATTAATGAAGGGACAAGAGAAGTTATTGGAACTCTCAGCAGTTTAGGATTTGCCACATTAGGCTATATTCTTGTTTTACAAAGTTTAGGCTTAGATTTAGCTTCTTTTGCTGTTATTGTTGGCGGGTTTGGAGTTGGTATTGGTTTTGGATTACAAGAAATTACTAGAAATTTGGTCAGTGGTTTAACTTTATTAGGAGAAAGTAAACTAAAAGTAGGAGATTTAATTGAATATAAAGGTCACTTAGGATATATTCAAGAGATATCTTTACGTTCTACGGTTATACGAACGTTAAAAGGATCTCAATTAGTTGTGCCTAATACAGATTTAACCAGTCAAGTGGTCGAAAATTGGAATTATGAAAACTGCCATAGAAGAATTGAAATATCTGTCGGTGTTGCTTATGGTAGTGATTTACTGTTAGTGACAGAATTATTATTAGAAGCAGCTTTTATTGAAAAGGAAGTATTAGCTTATCCTTCTCCTAAAGTTGTTTTTCTTGAGTACGGAGATAATGCTTTAATTTTTCAATTATGGGTGTGGATTGAAACTATTGAACGTTGTTTACTCATCAAAAGTTCTCTAAATTTCATCATTGAATATAAATTTCGTCAAAGGAATATTTCTATCCCCTTTCCTCAAAGAGATTTATGGATCAGAAATTCAGAATTATTATTAAATCAACCGAAAAAAAATCAGGAATCAGAAACTCATTTTAAACCTGATAAATCTCCTATTCCTACGTTAAAAGATTCGCTACAAACTTTCCCCTGTTTTCAATACTTAAATGAACTGGAATTAAGAAAATTAATTGAGATAGGAAGTCGTCGCTATCTTAAAGCTAATGAAATTTTTATACATCAAGGAGAATATGGACATCATTTCTGTATTGTCTTGTTTGGGGAAATCAAAGCTATTTATGAAACCCAAAAAGTAAGCCGTCTTCTCTTTAATTTTACTGAAGGGCAATATTTTGGAGAATTACCGTTACTATTAGAAGTTCCTTACCCAACGACGATGATGGCAGCTAAAGAAACTCATTTGTTTTTACTCGAAAAACCTTGTTTTGAAAATTTATTAAATCAATATCCTCATTTGAGTGAAGAGATAGCTTCCGAATTGGCTAAACGTCAAGATATTTTAGAAAATTATCAACAAACATTGCAAGAAATGGGATTGATTGACGAAAAATCTTTGAAAGATCCGATAACTTGGATTCGTCAAAGATTAAGTCAAATTTTTCGCCTATAAATTACTAAGAATTATCTTGTGACCAAGCAGGATGAGAAAATAAAGAAGCTGTTACCCGAACCCCTCTTAATTGATTTAATAAGGGTAAATGACCTACCGGCGCGTTTAACTCCCAAGTAAATTGATTAGGGTACTGTGTCCAATTATTGTCTTGTTTCCAGCCAATTTTCGGCCATAATTTAGTAAAGTCTTTGCCAACGGATAACCATAATTTTCGCTGTACAGAAAAACCAAATTTTCCTTCTGAATGTAATAACCATAAAGCATTAATGGTTTGTAAATCTGTTGTCGGAAATTGCTCAACTTCAGTGAAATAAACCCATTTACGCTGAACTGCGCCTTCTCCTGCTAATTCACACAAAAGATGACGGGTTAAGGTATCTGCATCTTGAAATTTTTGCTCAACCAGTAATTGATTAAGGGGTTTATAATCTATATTTCGTTCAGATTTCAGAGGTATAATTCCATCAGGAAAGTGGGTTTGAATAAATTCCTCTGTGATGGGCTTTTTTAACCGATAAAGTGTGCCGTAAATTTTACCTCTTACGAGATCAATCGTATCTGCATCTGATGATTGTAAAAAATTCATTAATACTTGCCAACCCCCTTCTCCCATGGTCATTAATTGAGGAATTAATTGAAGTTGGTCTTTTTGTGTCCCATTAATAAACTGATCCGTCAGTTGGGAGAGATTATTGTCTGTATTATCGATTGTAGCGGTTTGCTGGTCAGTCATGAAACTATTCGTTGAGACTCACGGTAATGTATTTTTTACTTAGATATATACTGATTAATATCGGTTAATCTAAGGGTTAATCAACATCACTGCATAATAAGGATTGAGGACAATGATTGCTCATTGACCGCTACTTAACATTATCTCAAAAAGAGGCTAATTTTAGAAGTGAAATCAGGGATTAATTTAACTCATGGCCAATAATTTCGGGTTCGGTGAATTCGTCGGACATTTCTAAGACAGCGCGGATCACAGGTTTCATCATGGGAGTTTCACTATGTTCATTGTCTTCATGACGACAACGTTTAGCTCGTCTTGAAACTTGGACTACCACACGATAACGATTTGACGCTGCACTCATCAGGCGATCGGCTCGTTCAACCATTTCACCGGGGTTAACAGGAAATTGTTTAACCATTTAAGTATTAATAAATAACTCTACTTTAGAGAATATCAAAGCAGTGTAAAGAACAATTCAAGACTAGGATAGGAAAAGATTAATCTTGATGCAGTTACCAGTTATTAGTTAAAGAGGGGGTAATTCTAAGGGGATTTGTCCCATAATTCCTTTTCTAAAATCGTTTAATAACTGCATAGTAGCTCTTTCTTTATCCCCTTTATATCGAGTATTTCCTAAGATTTCAATATATTCTTCTCCCGTAATGTCTTGGGGATCAACTTCATAGCGAGATAATAAAATTTTCTCGAAATTTAACTCAACTAATAAATCAACTAATGCTGCGCCAATTTGTTGATTATCATACGCTGCTTCACCAATATCTTCACAGATGGCTAATTTTACAGCATTTTCTTGATTATCGAGTTTAGCTGGAATAATACCGGGTGCGTCTAAAAGCTCCAAACTATCAGAAATCCGTATCCATTTCAACTGACGAGTGACTCCAGCACGTCTAGCACTAGCGACCACCTTACGACCCAATAAACGGTTAATTAAGGCGGATTTTCCCACATTAGGGAAACCGATAACCACTGCTCTCACTGCACGGGGACGCATTCCGCGATCGCGTCTTCTTTGGTTCATCTGTACCCCTGCTCCTTGGGCTGCTTTGGTGAGGGGTTTAATGCCTTTGCCTTGTTTGGCGTTGGTATAATAAATTGTTTCTCCTCTCGCGGCAAACCAGTTTAACCAACTTTGACGTACAGATTCTGGTATCATATCCATGCGGTTAAGTACCAGCAGTTTTGGTTTATCCCCTATCCATTGAGGAACGTCAGGATGATGGGAAGCGAGGGGAATGCGAGCGTCTAAGACTTCAAAGATGACATCAACGCGGTTAAGTTGTTCTTTGAGTTGTCTTTCTGCTTTGGCAATATGACCAGGATACCATTGAATGAGGGGCATGGGAATAATTGTTACAATGATCTTCTAAAATCATAGGACAAATTTGCATGAAATTACCAGATCAACGGTGGTATATTGCCTCTCCTAACCCCGATCAAGTGAAAATGTTAGTAGCAGAAACGGGACTCTCTCCTTTACTAGCTCAAGTCATTTTAAATCGAGGTATAGATAGTCCTAATTTAGCGCAGGTTTATATTAACCCAGATGTAGAAAGTTTGCCCGATCCTTTAGATGAATTTCCTGATTTGTTTCCTAGCATTGAACTCTTAAAAGAAGCGATTGAAACAGAAGAAAAAATTGCTATTTGTGGAGACTATGATGCTGATGGCATGACTAGCACGTCTTTATTATTAAGAGCGTTAACTCATTTAGGAGGGGATGCTTATTATGAAATTCCGAGCCGTATGAAAGACGGTTATGGTATTAATGAAAGAATTGTTGAAAAGTTTGCAGAAGAGGGTGTCGGAGTCATTTTAACCGTTGATAATGGTATTGCTGCCTATGAACCGATCAAAAGAGCGGTAGAATTAGGATTAACAGTTATCATTACGGATCATCATGATCTACCTGAAAAGTTGCCCCCTGCTGATGCAATTTTAAACCCAAAATTACTATCAATTCATTCTCCTTATCGGGGGTTAGCTGGTGTGGGAGTTGCTTATATTTTGGCGGTAACTCTTGCTGAACAATTTAACAAGACTGAGGAGATCCTTGATTCCTTATTAGAGTTGTTTACTTTGGGAACGATCGCTGATTTAGCTCCCTTAGTTGGAGTTAATCGTCGTTGGTTAAAAAAGGGATTAAAACAGTTACCTAATTCACAATTAGCCGGCATTCAAGCGTTAATGCAAGTCGCAGGAGTCAGTGAAGAACAAAAACAATTAAAACCAGATGATATTGGTTTTAAACTAGGGCCAAGAATTAACGCAGTGGGAAGGATTGGCGATCCACAAACTGCTATTGAACTATTAACAACCGATGATCTAGGAATTGCTTTAGAAAGGGCAATGCAATGTGAACAAATTAATGGCAAACGGAAAGGTTTATGTGAAGAAATTGAAAAAGAAGCGATTCATTTAATTAAGACAACCCCTATTAAGTATAAAAAAGATCGAGTTTTAGTAGTGATTAACCATCAATGGCATCATGGGGTAATTGGAATTGTTGCTTCTCGTTTAGTTGAGCGTTATGGTGTTCCTGTTTTTATTGGTACTTATGAAGAAGATGATCTTAGTAAAATTAGGGGATCAGCGAGAGGAATTGAAGAATTTAATATCTTTGAAGCTTTGGTCTATTGTGATGATTTATTGGGAAAATATGGGGGACACAAAGCGGCCGGAGGATTTGGTTTAAAGCGTGAAAATTTAATCGCTTTTAAAGAAAGATTAAGTCAGTTTGCTCATCAATTATTAGAACCTCATCATATTAAACCTTTAGTTAAAATTGACGGAGAAGCAAATTTTAAACAGTTAAATGCTGAATTATATCAAAATATTGATAGTTTACAACCTTGGGGCATTCAAAATGCTTTTCCTGTATTTTGGACACCTAATGTAAAAATCTTAGAACAAAGAACCGTCGGCAAAAATCATTTAAAATTAGTATTAGGTCAAGAGGATGGTCAAGAAATGAAAGCGATCGCTTGGCGGTTTGGTTCTTATTTTCCCTTACCAAAACGGTTAGATATTGCGTACAA
Organism: unicellular cyanobacterium SU3; assembly: GCA_002172675.1. Taxonomy (GTDB): domain Bacteria; phylum Cyanobacteriota; class Cyanobacteriia; order Cyanobacteriales; family Microcystaceae; genus Crocosphaera. Next base: position 8,961 of record NETF01000034.1, on the reverse strand, counting down.
ATTGACGGAAAATCATTGGAATGGTAGCGTGAATATAGAATTAGAAATAGTAGGTGTTCGCTTACCTACGGGTATTGAAATCGAACCGAAAAATACTTTTACTTATCAAGGAAAAGAATATATTTGTCACTATTCTCAACAACAAAAAGAATTAAGAATTAAAAATGCTCAAGGTAAAGTTTTGGCTGTACGTAAAGGACAACGAAAAGGATTATTAGGGATTAATCGTCAAGAAGCAAAAGAAGTTGATGTCACTCAAAAGCCCTATTTTGATATAATAAAAGCAGCTATGAATACTTTAAATTTAACGAAATAATTGGTTTTTAAAAACTAATTTATATTATTCTAAATCGGTAATAATCTTTTGCATTTTGACAATTAAATCAGGAATATTTTCTTGAGACGTATTCCAAAGAGTAATTAATCTAACTTCTGAATACTCGTGAATAGTCTTATCTCCTATTTCTCTCATTTTTCGCCATTCTATTTGTGGATAAAGACAACGAAATTCATCAGGAATATTCTTACTTGCTTCCCCAATAATTGCAAACGCCATCATCACTGATAAAATTCTCTCTTCATTTTCTTCAAATTCTTCAAAAGATAAATTTATCGTTTGTTCTTGGATAATTGTGGCATATTTTAAAATATCTCTCAAAGAATCTTGTAAACTCCTTTTCATATATATATTGTCTCATTAAGAATATTTTCACTCGGATAGTGGGGGAAACACCGCTAATGAATTCTATCAAGAAAACATCCCAAAAATTAAAACAAATTCTAACGAAGAACTTGTTTTATTATCGTTGGAAAATCGAGAATTATACGGCTTACAAATTACCCAGGCTATTGAAGAAGCGAGTCAAGGAACTAAAAAAATTAGGATTGGTTCTTTATATCCTACCCTTCACAACTTGGAGAAAAAAGGACTCGTACAGTCTCGATATCGTAAACGTCTTTTAATCCTTATTCTGCTAAAATTTCGTACTCTTTGACTTTCTGTAGTGTTAAAGTTCCATCTTCGTCTACTGTGTAACAATAAAGTTCATCATCTTTTAGATCAAAAATTTGTTTAATTTGTTCAAATTTAGCGATTTGCATTTTAATCAAGATTAGAAACTATTTTAATTTTTGGATTTACTGACACCTATTGTATCTTATGAAACATAATTACGACTTTTCCCAATCAATTAAAAACCCTTACTTCAAAAAGTTACAAAAACCTGTAACTATTGAGCTAAAAGAAGACGTAGTTAACTACTTTAGCCAACTAGCAGAAGAAACAGGTATTTCCTATCAAAGTTTAATCGAACTTTATCTACAAGATTGTGTTAATCAACAACGAAAGCCTGTATTCCAGTGGTTAAACAAAGATAAATCACAAAATTAAGGTAACTCTACAGAAGTTGGTTTTGCAATATGAGGTAGTCCCCATCCTAACTTTTCCCTTAAAATGCGGAAAAACTCAGGTTCTTCTAGACGAATAAACCGCGCAGCATAACGGGACTTTTGGACATGGATTCTATCTTCTGGTAACACATAACACCCTCCATTACCATCTACTACCAACACCATGCGGTTAGGGGTTGCAGGAAAAATAGTGGCCGGTTCCTTATCTGAAAAGACCAAAGAACGAGAAGCCAAAGAATGGGGGCAAATAGGGGCTAATTGCAACACAGGGACATCAGGAGTCACCACTGGTCCTCCTGCGCTTAAAGAGTAGGCTGTAGACCCCGTAGGAGTCGATAAAATTAAACCATCCGCTGCAATATCCACCGGTGCGTGTCTGCCAATTTTGATCTCAAAATGACACATACTGGTCAAAGGTTCACGATGGATGACCATTTCATTGAGAGATAATGCTTCCCAGAGCAAAGTTGTTTCACGATAGAGTTGTACCGTTAACATGGTACGTTCTTCTACTTCGTAATCCCCTGCTATAACTTTCTCTAAGACTTCTGATAACTGGTTAAGATAAATTTCGGTTAAAAAGCCCATGTGTCCTGTATTAACCGTTAATAAGGGAATACCACAAGGGGCTAATTGTCGATAGGCAGACAATACTGTACCGTCTCCCCCTAGAACAATAGCGAAAGCCATGTCTTTGTCAAAATGAGGGGGAATTAAATGATCAATGGCCGTATGACAGACCGGTCCTTCAGGGTGAGAATAGCCAAGGAGTCCCCCTCGGCCAGTCTCTAAAAAAACAGTCCATCCTTTTTCCGTCAATAGAGTTTGTAACTCTTTGGCGGCTTTACAAGCGACGGGTTTGAGATCGTTAAAAATAATGCCGGCTTTTGGCACAACAAATTATCCTGAATCAGCTTTGATTTAGACAGAAGATTTAAAAGGGGTTTTCTTTTTCTTCTTCGCTTTGCTCTTTTCGTAATCGATTTCTTTGAGCTTTTTAAGAATACGACTAAAATACTCTTGAAAATAAGCTTCTAAAGTGGTCGTTTCTTTTGGGTCAACCTCTAGGGTTTGGTAAACTTCATCCATTGAGGCATTTAAGGGTTTACCACTGGCCAAAACTTCAGCAAACGCTAGGCGGTCAGAAATATTATACGTCCATTGGAAGAAACGAGTAAAGCGACGTAAAAATCTTAGCAGTCCCAAGGGAACACGGGCAATTTTCACCCGTTTATCCGAGAGTCTTTCACACAGGGCAATGATTTCTTCTGGTGTCCACGCTTTTGTCCCCACCACTGGATAGGTCTGTTTTTGGGTTTCGGGGACTTCTAAGGTACGAATGGTTAATTTAGCTACGTCTTGGGTATCCATGTAAGCAATAGGAGTGCTTTCTCCTGATATCCAAACCGCTTGATTATCAAGCATAGGAACCGCGTATTGACCAATTAACCCCTGCATAAAGCCACAAGGCCGTAAGATAGTATAGTTAAGCTTTGATTCTTTTAAGAATTGTTCTGTGCAGTGTTTAATATTCATTAACGGCACATCAGGGTATTTCTCAGCGTTAAGAATAGAAAAGAAAATATAACGATCAATACCAGCGTTTTCAACTGCTTGAATTAAGTTAACTTTACCATCCCAATCTATTTCTTTCATAGACAGGCTATCCGTTGGCCTGGCTGCTGCTGCGTCGATAACTGCCTCCATTCCTTCTAAGATAGGGGGTAAGGTTTCAGGTTTACAGATGTCCCCTGCTCTTAATTCTGCCCCCCATTCTTTTAAAAAGGCTGCTTTTCTAAGATTTCTCACTAAACAACGTACTTCATGTCCTTCATCTATAGCACGACGAGCTATTTGTCGCCCTAGCGTCCCTGTTGCACCGACGATTAATAATTTCATTTATATAAATTTGTAATGTTTCTTAACCTTTCTCTAAGATATTAACAGAAAGTTACACAGTTTTCACATTTTATGCAAGATCACAGCTTGTTATACCTTAGATACGTCTGTTGACTGTATAGTTTTACTTTTAAAGGGTGGTTAGGGAATGATCAGAGGGTAAGTTTTGTTAATCTGATTAATTTATGATAGAAAGCAATCTAGTTACAGGATATCGTCTCTTAGGGCATACTGATAAAGTCAAATGTTTAGCATTTCATCCCAAGGGTTTATCATTAGCAAGCGGTAGTAGGGACAAAACTGTACGGATTTGGGACATCAAAAAGCGGTCAAGTATTATTTTTGAGGGACATAAAGACGATGGTTGGTTTCCATCAGTTAATTGTGTGGCTTTTCATCCTCATAAAAATTTAGTAGCAAGTGGTAGTCAGGAAAAATTAATTAAGTTATGGTCATTGGAAACGTAAACAGAAATTAACTCATTGATAGGTCATTCTCAAGCAATTAATTCCGTTGCTTTTCATCCTCATCAAGAAATTTTAGCCAGTGCGAGTGATGATAATTTAGTTAAGCTATGGTCAATAGAAAATGGGCAAAATATCTGTTCTTTAGAAGGACATTCTGATCATGTTTTATGCGTTGCATTTAGTCCTAATGGAAAGCCGATTAGTCCGTAGTAAACTCTTTAGGGTTTATGTCATATAGGTATAAACCGCTTACTACGGAGCGTTCTTTGAGGTTAAGATAAGAGCTAAAGTTCTTACTACGGACGATTATGTATGAATATTATAAGTTGAGTTTAGAACAGCGACAGGAGTTAGTTAACCAAAGATTAGAACGGGGGTTTCCTCCTCATTCTCCCCCTCATCCTATTCAGATACAAACTTTTTATTTATTAACGGCTGCTTGTTATCGACATCAATCTATTTTGACTACTTCATCCCGTCGTCAACAGTTATTAGATGTGATATTTGAAACGTTTATGAATCACGGGTTTGAAATTACAGCTTGGGTTATTTTAATTAATCATTATCATCTCTTAGTTTATGTTCATGATTTTAAACGACTGGGTTCTATTTTTCAGAAAATTCATGGTTCAACTGCTTATCAATGGAATTTAGAAGATAAACAAAAAGGACGTAAAGTTTGGTATCGTTTTTCTGATAGGGCTATCCGTTCAGAAAGACATTATTACACTACTTTAAATTATATTCATTACAATCCGGTTAAACATAATTGTGTCGATTCTCCTTATGATTGGCATGAGAGTAGTTTACATTGGTATTTCAAAAATTATGGACGAGAATGGGTACGGGATGAATGGGTAAAGTATCTTGTTAGAGATTATGGTAAAGGATGGGATGAGTAAAAGCCCCAAAATCAACCCTTAAGGGTTGATTTTGGGCGTAAGTTATGCACTAAAATACTTAGCCACAGGATGATAAGTGATAATAGCGGTGGTAGACTGTTCTGGATAAATTTGCTCACTTTCATCCATATACATATTAATGCGATCGCAGCCCATAACTTCTAATTGTTTATATTGATCTTTGATATTGGGACAAGCAGGATACCCAAAGCTATAACGGGAACCTTGATAATGCTGTTGTAGCATTTCTCGAATATTATCGGGTTCTTTGTCTGAGAATCCTAATTCTCGGCGTATTTTGGCGTGTGTCCATTCGGCTAAAGCTTCGGCGGTTTGAACGGCCATCCCATGATAATAGAGATAATTGGTGTAATCGTTTGCAACAAAGAGTTTTTGAGCGTATTTTGTGGCAATTTCTCCTACTGTTACAGCTTGCATCGGAAAGACATCGGTTTTACCTGATTCTTTGGGACTAAAGAAGTCTGCAATACAAAGACGACGGCCAGATTTTTGACGGGGAAAGTCAATTTTCCAGATGGGGTCTAAATCTTCTGGTATTTTATTGTTGTTATTTTCAACAATTTCTGGATCATAAACGAGTAAACTATTTTCTTGAGACTGACAAGGAAAATAACCATAAATAACAGTAGGATGTAATAAATTTTCGGTAATTACTTTCTGTTTCCAATTTTCTAAAATTGGATAAACCTTTTCCGCTAAAAATTCCTCATATTCTTCCCGTGACTGTTCTTTGGGTTTCCGAAATTGCCATTGACCTGCTATCAATGCTTGCAAATCTAAGTACCAGAATATTTCATTTAAGTCGAATTCATTAGGTTTCAAGATTTTAGTTCCCCAGAATGGAGGGGTAGCAGGTTCCATAATCTCAACAGCTTCTGAGCGTTTTGTGTCTATAACTTCTGGAGTTTCTGGTTTTGTTGATTTCCCATTTTTCTCAACCGCTTTTTGTGCTGCTTTTTCTCCCCTTTCTTCTTGGAAGAGATCATTATTATTAGTAAATTCTCCTAGAAATCCTTGTAAATTATCCCAATTTTCTGCTGATTTTGCTGGCATTAATTTATCCATGAAATGTAAGTCAGAAAAAGCATCTTTTCCATAGACGACTTTACCTTTATAGGTGTTTTGACAATCTTCATAGACAAATTTCGGGGTTAATGCTGCACCACCCAAGATAACAGGAACATCGATACCACGCTCATTAAATACCTGTAAATTATCCTTCATGAATGCGGTAGATTTTACCAATAAACCACTCATAGCAATACAGTCGGGTTGATGTTCTTCATACGCTTGGATAATATTTTCAACGGGTTGTTTAATCCCTAAATTAATCACTTTATAACCATTATTAGAGAGAATAATATCAACTAAGTTCTTACCGATATCATGGACATCTCCTTTCACCGTTGCAATGAGAAACTTACCTTTTCCACTGTCATTTTCTTCTCCTTCTTCTTTATCCATAAAAGGTTCTAGATAAGCAACAGCAGCCTTCATGGTTTGAGCAGATTGCAGGACGAAAGGTAATTGCATTTGTCCAGAACCAAATAACTCCCCGACTATCTTCATACCATCTAATAAAAAGACGTTGATGATATCTAAGGGAGGATATTGTTTTAAGGCTTCTTCTAGTGCTTCCTCTAACCCTAATCGTTCCCCATCAATAATATGCTGTTTTAACCGTTCTTCTATGGGTAAATTAGCGGTTTTAGAAGGATCTTTTTTGGTTGTTTTACCTGCAAACAATTCTGTTAACTTGGTCAGAGGATCGTAAGTACAGATATCACCATCAAACTCCCGTAAGTCATAAATTAAATCACGACAGACTTTTTGATGGTCTTCTTCAATTTTTGCTAGAGGTAAAATCTTACTTGCACTAACAATAGCACCATCTAAACCTACCTGCATACACTCGTATAAAAACACAGAGTTTAATACTTGTCTGGCCGCAGGATTTAACCCGAAGGAAATATTAGAAATTCCTAAAAGGATATGACACCCTGGTAATTCCTCTCGGATACGTTTTATAGACTCAACAGTAGCTTTTCCGTTCTCTCTGTCCTCTTCTATCCCAGTTGAAATAGGTAACGCTAAAGGATCAAAGAAGATTTCATGAGCAGGAATTCCATATTCTATGGCTGCATCATAAGCACGTTTAGCAATTTCAAACTTCTTATCTGCGGTGCGTCCCATTCCTTCTTCATCGATGGTTCCCACTACCACACCAGCACCGTATTTTTTGGCTAATTCTAATACTTTTAAAAAGCGTTCTTCACCATCTTCGTAGTTCGTAGAATTAAGAATACACTTACCCCCAGCAACCTTTAAACCTGACTCCATCTTTTGCCATTCTGTGGAGTCAAGCATCAAAGGAAGGGTTATATTATTTACCAAACGAGAGGCCAATTCGTGCATATCTCGAACCCCATCTCGTCCCACATAATCCACGTTAACATCTAAAACGTGGGCCCCTTCTTTTACCTGAGATTTTGCCAAAGATACTAAACTATCCCAGTCTTCAGCATCTAATAATTTACGACATTTTTTAGACCCACTGGCGTTTAAACGTTCCCCAACAATTAAAAATGAATTATCTTGAATATAGGGCTGTGTGCTATAAATTGAAGCAGCAGAGGGTTCAAGTTCAGGATGACGTTCTTTGGGGGTTAATTCTTGAGAAAGTTCCCATAAAGACTTAATATGATCGGGACGAGTACCACAACATCCCCCAATAATTTGTACGCCTAAATCTTCGATAAAGTGCATTAAAGCCATCTTTAATTCTATAGGAGTCAAACGATAATGGGCTTGTCCCCCAACATTCTCAGGTAAACCCGCATTAGGAATACAAGAAACAATAAAAGGAGAATGTTCTGATAAATATTTTATATGTTCTTTCATCTGTTCAGGACCCGTTGCACAATTGAGTCCTAAAATATCAATTTGATAGGGTTCTAAAATAGCCAAAGCTGCACTTATTTCGGTTCCTACTAACATGGTTCCCATGGTTTCCATGGTGATAGAAACCATAATCGGTAAACGGTTTCCCTTCTTCTCAAAAACTTCTTCAACTGCGTTTAAAGCTGCTTTTATTTGCAGTACATCCTGGCAAGTTTCAATAATTAATAAATCGGCACCCCCATCGTATAATCCCTCTGCTTGTTCAACATAAGCGTCTCTGAGGGTATCAAAATCAATATGTCCTAACGTGGGTAACTTCGTCCCAGGACCCATTGAACCTGCCACAAAACGGGGCTTTTCGGGGGTAGAGTATTCAGCCGCCATTTTTTTTGCGATTTCTGTCGCTCTTTTATTCAAATAGTACGCTTTATCTGCTAAATCATACTCTGCAAGGACGATAGAAGTCCCTCCAAAGGTATCCGTTTCAATGACATCTGCACCCACCTCTAAAAACCCTCTATGTACCTTTTCTACTGCTTCAGGTTTGGTATGCACTAAATATTCATTGCACCCTTCATATTCAGGTCCACCGAAGTCTTCCGCAGTTAAATTTTGACTTTGTAGGGAGGTTCCTGTCGCACCGTCAAAGACGAGGACAGGACGTTTAGGACTGTTGAGATGATTGAGGAAGGTACTATTCATGGATGTGGTAGAGTGGCAGATTAAAGGATTAAGATTTATTATAAAAAATATAGTAACTTAGGGAAAGCCTTTACCAACGCTCTATCTGTAAATTGTCTATATAATCAAAATCTCTATCGTCAGTTACTAATATCCAATTATTCCTTAAACACTGTGCAGCCATCCAAATATCATTTTCAGGGATAGGACGACCTTTTCTTTATCCATTGGTATTACAAAACAAGCATCTATAAATTGTAAGTAAAGAGTCAAATTTTTTAGGGAACGGCCTGAATTTTCTGCCCCAAATAATAGCTCTCCCACCACAGGTAACGGTAAAATAACAGTGGGTAAGGCTAATACTTTCTTAACTGCAATGGTTTCCCCATTAAGATAACGAATAGCCACTGATGTATCTAAGGCAAGATTACCAGTCATTTTGATTAACTTGACTAAATTCTTCGGTAATAGTCTCTTTTAATTCTTTTGCTTCTGAGTCACTGAGAATACCTGCAAATTTTAACAAAGGATGTTTTTCTTGAGGAGATGACCAATGAAGCCTCACCCACCTGAACGAGGAGGGTGTGTCTTATGCTATCGTTTAAGTATGCGATACCCAAAGATCACACAAAACGGCACGACTTCTGTGCGAACGGCTAGAACTTCTGCTAGACCGTCCC
>NETF01000033.1 GCA_002172675.1 unicellular cyanobacterium SU3 | reverse complement strand
TTGAAAGCTAATTATGGTTTATCGCCTTTTATTTTAGGACAAAGCGAGTTTTTTCTTTCTCATCCGCCCACTTTCACTTTTTAACTTCTCTTGACATTTGCTTGATTTTCTTAAGTTGTCACGAATGATCCACCAATAACCTCAAAAATAACGGATTTTCCCCCTTACGACCCACCACTATTCTGAGCCAAAGTAAGTCCCCATGACGTTGTAAACGATAGATTTTTTTGGCACTCATAGAATAAAGGCTAAATCTTCAGGAACTTTTCCTACATATTCAATGGCTAAAGGCTGTTCTTCCACTGATTCTAAAGCTTGATAGATATCCTCTTGAATAGGAGAATGGGCTAACACCTCTCCCTTGATAACTTGTAAGTCTTCATCGACTTCTTTTGGGGCGATTAGCAGCCACTCCCCATCATAACTACGCTGCATTTCTTCAAAAGTTATTATCTTAGACATTTTTTCCTCTCCTCTTGATTCGCTTTAATCCCTTGTTATCTTTCTTAATTGGTTGATTATCAGCATCATCAAGGGCATTCTGCTCTATCTCTGATTCTGACATTTTCTCAATTCTTTCCCAATCCGTTAAGTCTTCTAGACTTTTCGCTTGTTCAAGTGTAATTCTCGTTCTGAGATTTTTCTTCCATCTTTTACGATCCACTTTAACAACTCATTTTACTCTGCTCACCGTCCCACTAAAAATAGGGTAGCTTTCTGTCTCCTTATTCGGTATTATTAAGAATAAGGGAAAATCTCTGCATACTTGCATGACTATTTCCTAGACAACGCAACCGCTACTAAAGCTTTTAGGCTTTGAAAAACTTGAAACGGAGTTAAAAGCCCTTGATAGTTTGATGAAGTTTTAAAAGCCAGGGCAACCCGAGCCACCTAACAGTTCAAAAATCTTGTTTGGCGACAGAGAAAAAACTGTAGGTGTGGTGATAGGGGGTTGCTGTCTCAATTTTATTAATTTTAGTGTAGCATTACAACACCTATATGTCATCTGTCATGACAAAAGTTAACTACTTCCCCGAAAATTCGAGCTTTGAGATTTTTTTTCTACAAGCCCAAGCTTAAAAGCCGGGTTTAGGATATTTGATACTTCAAAAATGCCCTCGATAATCGCCAATACTTTGAATAACAGTAGTTTCCGCTCTCTAACCATTGATGTAAAGACACTAAACCTTAAATAAGACAGCATCCTCCCTGTATGGGTCGCTTTCGCCAACCAGATCGGAAAGCACCAATGGAAGAATACACAGGGAAACAACAACACCAACACATAACCACCGCACACTACCAAGAATGGCTAGAGAGTACCGTCGCTCCTGCTATCATCGCTAATAACGTCAAATCCCTATCGGGCAACACCCCTTATGAGTATTTGCTCTATAGCGACGACATCAAGCGTTTAAATAACGGGCGACTCACATCAAGCGACCTTAAAAAATATTCCCACCTAAACAATGGGGGATGGTGGGTAAATGGCGTTAACCCACTAACCGGAGAAGAACAATTATGGGGTCAATTCAAATCTGATACCCCCAGAGTCATCGTTGAAATCAAAGGGGATAACGGTTTTGGTGGTGAACCCGTCACCAAAGAAAAAATTATTAAATATGAAGCCCCACCCAAAGTCCCCACCGAGGCTATGTTCTTACGGGTAACATACCGTCTTGGCTTAAACGTTTTCAGAAAAGCCGGCTTAGGAAAAGAATACGCCGAATATGCCTACTCTCAATACAAGAAATCTTCTAGAAAATTAAATAATCTCGATAGAATCAAATTACTTGATTTTCTGGAGACAGAAGACAAAGGTTTCTGGCCCTTAGTCATCGACCTTAACTTACCCATCTGTATCACCGAAGGAGCCAAAAAAGCCGGAGCCTTGCTTACTCTTGGTATCGCAGCCATTAGTATTCCTGGGATCTGGAATGGCTGTCCCATTCCCAAAGATAAACTTGGCAATAAAATCGGTTTACCCCGTCTCATCCCTCAGTTAGCCCTATTTGCCACAAAAGACCGAGAAATTAACATCTGCTTTGACCAAGATTCAAAACTAACAACCCGTATCAACGTTAAAAAAGCCACCGAACGGTTAGGGGGTTTATTTAGCCGAGCCGGTTGTCAAGTTAAAATCCTCACCTGGGATGCCCCTGAAAAGGGCGTTGACGACCTCATCCACTCCAAAGGCATTAAATACTTTGAAAGCGTCTATAACAGCCGTTTATCCTTGGCTAAGTATAAAATTCAAGGCTTCCTTAACCTCATCCCTGACTTAACCATTAACGAGCGATATATCCCTGAGAGCCTACAATATCCCAAAAATGCCAAACTCATCGGAGTCAGATCCCTACATGGCACAGGCAAAACCGAATGGTTAGCTCTTAAAATAGCCTATTACCTAGCCAACCACCAAAAAGTCATTATCATCGTCCATCGGGAACAATTAGCCCGTGAATTAGCCCGTCGCTTCAATATCGACTACCGTACCGAAGTAAAAGACAATCCAATTTTCGGGCAATTTGGCTATGCCCTTTGTATTGATTCTTTACATCCCAATGCCAAACCATCCTTTGACCCCGAAGCCAAACAATGGGAAGATGCCGTCGTCATCATCGATGAAGTCGAACAAGTTTTATGGCATTTACTCAACGGAGGAACTTGCCAGAAAAACCGTGTCAGAATCCTTAAAACCTTCAAACAATTATTACAACGAGTCGCGCAATCTAAAGAAGGTAAAATCTTCATAGCTGATGCTGATTTATGTTCCATTAGTATTAATTACCTTGAACAATTAATCGGCTACAAAGTACCTAAATTCATTGTTAATAATAGCTATGTCCCTGAAGCCGAAAGATTACTGTATCGCTTCCTTAAAAAAGACCCAGGAGAATTAATCAGTCACTTAGAAGATAATATCAAGAAAGGGCATAAAGTTATTATTCATACCGACGGACAAAAATACAAAAGTACCTGGGGAACCCGTACCTTAGAATCTTATTTCAAGCGGAAATTCCCAGGACTCAAAGTATTAAGAATTGACCGCAAAACCGTCACCCAGAACAAACGGGATGCTTTTGGCTGTATTGACAAATTAAACGAAATCATACAAAAGTTTGATATTGTTGTTTGTTCTCCCGTTATTGAAACCGGGGTGAGCATTGACGTTAACCATTTTGACTCAGTTTATGTCCTTAGTCACGGGGTACAAACGGTTGATAGTGTCTGTCAAAGTATGCAACGGGTCAGAAGTAATATCCCCCGTTATGTTTGGTGTAAACAATGGAGTCCCCATCAAATCGGTAACGGTTCCAATGATATTAAATCTTTGCTGTCTTCCACTCATAAACTCGCATCGGCACAGATTGGCCTATTACAAAAGATGGGCATTACTGAAGCTAATGATGTTAGTTTTTATGAAGAAAGCGAAGATATTAAATCCTGTTCTCCTTCATTAATCGCTTGGGGGAAACGAGCGGTTATTATTAATACTGAGAATTCTAAATTTGCTGAGACTCTCTTTAAGAAGTGTGAGAAAATCGGGTATAAAGTCCTAGACATCGATGACCTAGAGAATGATTATACCCAGATTAAAAAAGAGTTTAAAGAGGTGAAAGAAAAGAACTATAAAGACCATACTAAAAGGACATCTAATTCCCCGAACATTGACCAGAAAACTTATGAGGAACTTAAGGAAAGAAAAGACTTAAGTGATGAGGAAGAGGAAACCTTAAAGAAAGCAGAAATTAGTCGTTGTTATCTCACCGAAAAGGTTAGCTCAGAAATGGTAGAAAAGCATGATAAAGGATGGTTGCCTAAGTTACAGTTACTTTATTATCTAACCGTTGGTGAAGCTCACCTAAAGGATAAAGAAAAACGTAATCTCAGCCAACTTAAAGAACAGTCAGATAACGGGGAATTATTCAAACCTGATGTTTGTAAATCTACCCTTGGGACTCAACTATTTTTCTTAACGCAGTTGGATATTTTACAGTTCTTAGATCCAGATGCGGAGTTTGATAAAGACTCATTACAAAAATGGTATGAGAAGATAACCACCCCTGTTGTAAAGTCTCAAATTAAAACAGTGTTTGGTTTTTGGATAGGGGAAAGGGATACGGCTATCTCTGTTGCTCAACGGTTCCTTGATAAATTAGATTTAAAGCTGATTTTTGACCGACGGGAACGACGGAAGGGGAAACAGGTGAGGATCTATAAAGGATGTAATGTGAACATAGATCAACGGGGAGAAATCTTTGAGCGATGGTTGACACGAGATGAAGCCAACTCAATCAATGTCGCTGCTTAGTTCTAAGAGTGAGTCACCCCTAGTATAAGTAATTATTTAATTACATTAAGGATGAACAAACAATTTTTCGTCCTCCCCTAAAATCAATCAGTCAGAGAACTTAACCACTTTTGGTTGTGAAGAAGATCCACAACTGTGAAGTATACCTTTCTCTCTTCAGTGGAGAGCGAGATCGCCTGTTTTTGCCACACTACCAAAATTAGCCACCCACTTTCATCCGTTAGAACGAGACCCAGGTGGCATTAATTTATTACTCAATTAAAGTAAGCCATTTACCCTCCTCTAATTTAGTAACCACAGGATGTTTTGTATCAGATTCATTGACTGAATCATCATGCCACTTTTTCCAGATATTTTTGGCTTCAGTTAAAAACCTATCTGCTACATTAGCCCAAGTGGTTTGCTTGTTTTTACTATCTTGCAAAAGCTCATTTAATAATCTTAAAGAGGTAGCAGATGCAGGATTTCCTTGGGAATGGATTTTTTCTATTTCTAGTTGGAAGTTTTCGCCATTATTTGTCATAAATTCTTGGAAAGGATTGTATTGAGAAGAGAATACAGATTCAAGGGTTTTATTCCCAATTCTCTGTGAACATCTTGAAAGATTGAAGAGAACATCAGTGAGCCGGCGATTAAATCCTAGATAAGCTGCTCCTTTTAGGGAACGTAAAAAGCAAAATAAAGCCTCTTCATATTCTAGGCGAATGAAATGATATTCGCCCCGAAGTAAATTCGTTTCTGAAAGCAGTGCATCTTGGAATATGGGTTTATATTGTGTATTTAATTCCCTACGAATAATGGCTGTACTTAACTCAATTGCTTCTTGTGCTAAGGCTTGTTCTCCTAGTCGAATACAAGCTCGTCCGGCTAGGGCAATCCATCGGGCTGTTCTTGGATTTGCCCCAATTCTCGAAGCATGATAGGCGGCTTTTAAAAAGTTATTTCTGGCTTCTTCTATGATAGATTTTTCATCAGAAAGATAAAAGTTTAGTCTGGCTATGTTCCCATAAATTTCTGACAATGAATGATAAATATCCATTCCAGGATCTTTATAAAATTTACTATTCTTAATGATTGTAGTCAACTTAGTAACAGTTAGCTCAAGATCATTTTCTTTGTCCTTGGCGTTCTTGACAAATACATATTCTTGCTCACCTGAAGACAATTCATATAAATACCTTTCAGCATCTAGTAAAGTTTTCATGGGCAAAAAATCATCCTCTAACCATTCTGGGTAGTCGTCGAGAACAGATTGAAGCTCATCAATTAGACATTTGACTACTCGAATATCTCCTTGAGTATTGGCTTTTCTGACTAGGATTAATTTAAACTGGAAAAAACAACGAATAAGATTTTTTCTGTAGGGAAGATATATGTCTGTTTTGTTAATTTTTTTGAGTTGATTCTTGATTTTGCACTTTTCATTTTCATCTTGACTTATTTTAAACTGATTTCTAAGTTCATCCACTTTTTTGATACAAGGTATTTCTTGCAGTTGATCCATCGCTTTTTTCGATATTTCACTGATGTTAGAAGTGTTACATTGATCATCAAGAAATCGAAAATTTTGAAAAGTTTGTCTTAAATCAAACAACTCAGTTCTAATTTCAGATAACCTAATCAAAATAGATTTATAAAGGTCTAAATCCAATTGGCTAGGGCTATGATTATCATCTTTCGAGTCTTCTGGTTTAGACGTATGATCAATCCAGTGTATGGCAGCAGAAATTATAGCTTGAAGTTGAGTTTTAATTGTATCTCTATCAACCCAAGTTGATTGATAACGATGCTCACCATCTTTTAAAATAACAGTTGTTTCAACTAATCCATTGATCTGACTATCTAATACTTTTGTTGAGACAAAGTGAACGCCTTCTAGTTCCTGGTTAAAGCCTAGATGTATTCCTATTGCTGCAATAGCATTTTCTAACGGAGTATTACTAGATGTATAAATAAATTGAACTTTTTCAAGAGGTCGATCATTATATTTTAAAAAACAAGTCAATCTGGCTAATAAAACTGGCTCATTGTCGTACACTTGTTGCGGATTTTGGTTTGAACAACTATCTTGTTTGTTTAGGTCATAACCGGCTAGTTTAAATTCTTCTTCACGAGCAATATCGTTGAATATTTTATTATATAAATTTTGATAATCTTGCTGAAATTCAATAGATGACGATAAAGTTTGATATTCTATTTTTTCTAAGCGAATGCTTAAATCAATTAAGTGATTAGAAGATTTTTCTTTGACAGCAATACTCAAAAAAAGTGATAAAGCTTCCTGTTGAGTAAATTCCTTTTTGCCTCCTTTTTTCAATTTTTCATAGGCTTTTTCTAATTTTTTCTTAATAAAAAATCTTTCCTTGAGTCCTAACGGGAGAGTTGAGGTATCTTTCTTCATAAGAATGTTTATCAAATCCCCCAAATAATCTTTTTTAATGGGTTCTTCTTCTGGTAAAGTTTCTTTTATTTTCTCTGAAGGAAATAATTTATTGCTTGTTTTTCTTAACTTATCGTATAGAATTGATTTGAAATCTAATGTACTGTATAGTGCATCCTCAACTTCCATTATTTCGAGCATTGCCTCTATCTCTACCATTATTTGATAGATAGTAGGAGAGACTCGAAGACGGTTAGCATTTTTCGGTAAATAACCTGCTGCTTCTAAAAATTCATCTGGAGAAAGTTTTTTTAATAGTTCTCGATATTCCTTCGCTTGCTCTTTCTTTTTCTGTCGCTCTTCTTCATCCTCTGAGACTTGAGACGCAATTTTGTCCGATGGTGCATTGTTAGAGAGATACTTATGTAGCTTGATTAGACTGTCACGACCATTTTTCATCGGCAGTTTACCACCTTCTTTTATAAATTTATTTAGGTTTGGTCTGCTAATATCTGCCCCCTGTGCTATTTCTGTTTGGCTAGCCAGTAGCTCTGTTGAAAAGAATTTTAAAAGTTGTCTTAACTCTTTGTGATTAATTTGATCCATTTAGTTTTTATGTACTGTTATTTTTTTTTACAGTTATTTTGTTCTAGTTAATAACATAAAAAGTCGTAAAAGTGTGACTAAAGATACAGAAGTTCCTGATAATTTAAGTATTGTTAAAGTTAATCCATTATTTTTGTCTTTGTTTTTTAAATGTCTTTTTCAATTACATTAACAACCAGAGATCAATTAGTTTACCCATTCATTATACCTATAGATATAGGGGAGGCGTTATGAGCGATCGCCGACGTTGTAGTTTCTTGGTATTGTTATTCTGTGTAGTTCTAGGAATTTCAAGTTGCACTTCTGATCAACCAGGTACTAACGAACCACCGTCAGAAAAAACAGCAAAACACATCTATTTTATTTTTGTACCCAAGAGTTCAGAGCAAATTAAACAAGCTCGGACATTATTGGGCAATGCTGAGGCTGAGGACGTTATTACGACGGGAAATAGCTATACGGTTCTTGAAATATGTAATACTGACAAGCCATCGACCCTAGTACCTCGAATAACATTGGAAAAGAAAAAAAATATAAACGCAGTAACTGCTCAGGCATTTCGTTCATTTAAAGAGAAAAGCGACAACCAAAATCAGACAAATTGCCAAGCTTCATTAAAATCTCTTGAAGAGGTTGTAAAAATGCTAAGTCACGCGGCAAAAGAACAACGTAAGGGTCGGTTAATTGCTTTTATTCAAGCCCCCTGGATGGTTAAGGCAGATGATGAAGTCTTTTTATCAGGATTAACGGCTCAAATAGAAGCTTTGAAAAGTAGTAATCAAGTAGAGAAAATCGTCTTATTTGGACTCAATGAAAATTCAGCTCAAGAAATTTCTACTCCTTTTGCATCACTTGCTAAGGACGGGAAGTTTGAGTCTGCGACTGACATTACTCAACTAATCCCTCACATAGAAAAAATTAGCCAACAACTTAACGAAAGAGGAGAATAACTATGCATCAATTGGATAACAACTACAATAATAACGGGCTTAAGACTAACACGAATGATATGATTTTTCCTAGCAGTTCTTCGGACACTGAGTCTAAAGAAAAAAAAAGGAGTCTATCAGATACTGAGCCTAAAGAGACAGAAGCAACTAAATTATATGACCATCATCAGCAAAAAATTTATGATGCCAAAGGAGAGTTAATTACAGCGTTAGTTCAACAAAAAATAACAGGGCATAAGAATATTCCAAATTTATTTGCTAAGCATGACCCGCAACTCTATACAATATATATCAACCAAATTCTTCCAAAAATAGAAGAAATTAATCAAATTCAGCGTGATATTTTTCATAGACAAGCTAAAGTCAATAATTTAATAGAAGAAGAAAATATTATTTATCAAAGGCAAAAGAATACTGAAGCGAATCTAAAGCCTTCAGAGACCAATAAAGTTTTATATTCATTAAATATTTTAGGGGAAGGGATCCTAAGATCTGGTTTAGCAATAAACGGAATTATCGCACTTTTGACTATTGTAGGGATAACAAATTTACAAGAACTAGGTAAAGGATGGGGGTGGGCTGCCACAGCTGCTGTATTTTCTGGAATTTCCATCGTTTATCTATCTTCTTTTGCTATTTATGATTGGGTAATTAGTGAAAATCAAAATACACCAGACGATGAAAAATTTTTAACTATTCCTGGGATTAATATGAAAATAAGAAAACTGACAGTAAACTGTTCGATTTTGTTCAGTTTGGAGGTCCTCCTTGGTTACGCCGTGATTCCCCACATCCTTGAAATACAAAGACAATTCCTCAATAATAACAGGGGATTAGACATACCTGAACTTACAGCGTTCGACGAACTGAAACTTCTGAGTGGATTTGCTATTTTCGCTTTTATTAATATTTGGGGGTCTGTTGCTAAGGGGAGAAGATTTATGTTTACCAATGAAACTAGAAAACAACTAAATGAACTAAAGGTAGCCCACTCTAACCTTCAAATCATCATTACTAATCACCAGGCAGAAATTGCAAAAATGGAATCAGAAATAGAGAAGCTTGACTCTGAAATAAAGCCTTACACAGATACGATTAATTTTGGTGACCGATATCAAGACGTAACCGACTCGCTCACGGCTCGACAACACCAGCAAAATCCTTCTCTTCCAATTTTGGACATTTCTGAATAACTATTATGCTACTTGTTTGATTTCTAAATCAAAAAAAAAACTATGAGGATTTGACTAAATGAAAAAAGACCAAATGGATAAATGGACTGAAGTGTGCATTAAACAGTTTTATAAATATGGTCTAAAAAATATTGTTTTTGACAAACTTTTCCATCAAATTTTTATTGTCTTTAATGAGCTACAAAATAAACGTCTTGATGATACATAACAAAGATAGTAATTGAATAAACTAAAAGTCAACAACTTAACTCAAACTTATTAGGCATAAGTTTTACAAAACATATAATCGCTAAAAATGAGGTATCTATTATGCTACTTGTTTTACTTGTTTTACTTGCTATAACGCTTAAAAAAATACCAGGCTATGACCAACTAAACAATTTTCGCAATAAAACTCAGTTTACTAATGAATTAAAAGCACAAGTTCAAGAATCGTTGTCTGTTTCCGTTGATATGTTCAAACCTTATGGTTCAGTTCTTGATCTGATGATGGTAGAAATTCAACGACAAAACAAATGGACTGAAGTGTGTATTGTCTTCGACAAAGTTATGTTACTAGCCGGAAAATACCAAAAAGACTTTCAAAATAAGCCCTTCTGGTGGTCTTTGTTCTATTTAACTCCTGAACGCTTAATAGGAAGAATTAAAGATCGTTTAAATCAAGAAGAAGTTACCAAAGACTTCTTTAAAACTTTAGAATACGAACCATCAGAAATCAAAGCTTACAATATAGCCATGAAGTTCGTTATTTTCTATTGGCTTGTTGTCACGCTATTTTTACCTATCAGTTTATTGTCGGCGTGGTCACTCAATAATTTTCTGCTAGTTATCTTACTGGTTGTTTTAATTATTTTTGGCATCATTTTCTTAGTCAGTCTTGATCAGTTCTATAAATATGTTGTAAAAAGTATTGTTTTTGTTAAAGTTTTCCATCAATTTTTTGCTGCCTTTAATAATCAAGAAAATAAACGTCTTAATTTTTTTGATAACACTTGTGATTTACCTCGAATTATTGAAGAAAAATGGCAATCAAACCAGGCTAATAAATTTGCGGATATTTTAGACGTTGATCGCTTAGAAGAATATCAAAGAATGCAACTAGAAGCTGGTATTAGATTACAGACTTTATCGGCCATTTTAGCCATGAATCAAGCCATCAATCAAGACGAAATTGAGAGATTAAGAATGGAAACCCGCTTACAAGAACTACAAGGCGCATTACGCATTACTGATGAAGAATTCCACGCTAAAGAGCATCAAAGACGCTTAGCATATCAATCTATTCAGTCTACTGAGCAAATTTTAGTCGCAATGGCTTCATTCTTAGCCTACGATAATATACAGGATCATAATTTGCAAAGAATGATGAATCTGATGAATGGTATGAAGAAAAAAATCCGAAAAGACGGAGATTGTTCGGATCAAATCTTTCAAGATTTTATTAATCAGATTACGAACGGTACTATTGAGTTATAATGGGCGACTTTTGAGAACTGATTAATCATAATTAATCTTAATCCAAATACACCATAACTGGTTTTATTTTCTCTTAGCAATTACTTCTTTTCTACACTTTTCTGAAATAATTTACCAAAGGGTTACTCGTTATGACTGCCAATTTCAAAAAAATTATTCTTAATTTGTCAAATAACTCGAAAATTCAATTCATTAATTTTCCTTTAGATCAATCTTCTTATGCTCCTCCCAAATATGTTGACGAAAATTTAGTTGATATTTTACTCTCTCCAGAGAACTACAAATGTTTTAAGATCAACCAAGAAAAAGTAGAGAAAATTTTTTTAGGTTGGGGGTCAAACAATCCAGAGACTTTTGAGCGATTTCCTATGTGGCTTCCTCCTGATTTATTATCTAGTCATCTTCTAATTGGTGGAGCAATTGGTAGTGGAAAAACTACGTTGATTTTTCGATTAATTGCAGGAACTTTGAATACTTATGGAAGTGTGATTATTGGAGAAGCAAAAGGGGGGAAACAAGGAAGTTCAGAAGGGGCAGCTTTTACCAATTTAGCGATCTATCTTCAGCAAAAGCTAGAAGTATCCACT
Organism: unicellular cyanobacterium SU3; assembly: GCA_002172675.1. GTDB lineage: Bacteria > Cyanobacteriota > Cyanobacteriia > Cyanobacteriales > Microcystaceae > Crocosphaera. The sequence goes on along the minus strand of NETF01000033.1, from coordinate 6,624 downwards.
TACCGATGGCCTAGAGGAGATTGTTGGTTTAACCCTTTGATTTATCTTCAGCGTCAACAGGATAGAGATTATTTTTTCTTAACTGTCTATGAGCAAATTAATGTTGGTGATGGTGAATTATCAGCTTATGTAAAAAAAGCAGCCAGAATTGCTAGTCTTATTGTCGAGTGGATGCTAGTTACTTATTCAACTTTAGAAGCTAAGAAAAAATATTGTACGTTAAGAAGGTTAGTCAAATGTTTAAAAGATTCTGGCTATCTTGAAAAAGAGATCGATAACTCCATCAAGCATTATAGTGATCAAGGAAACCCTAATAATATTTGCTTAAAACTTAAAGAAATAAAACAAGAACTCGAAATTGAAAGTTTCTTTAGATTAAAAGATCCTAAAGTCAGAGAAACTCTTCCGATGACCTCTAATGGATTAACTTGTCTATGTAGTTTTTTAGATCAAGAAGATTTACTTAACTATAGTGAAGAAAACAAAAATTTAAAAGAATTAAAAATCGATGATTTATTATATCAACGGTCTTTGGTTATTATTAGTCAACCCCTTAGCGACCCTACTTCTACCATTGTCGGACCTTTATTTTGGGATGCCTTGCTAAGTCGAATAATAGATTTAGGACCTAATCCTCCAAAACAAGCAGGAAAAGCAAGAGAAAAAATTGCTGTATTTTTTGATGAAACTCATCGATTACCAACAGGTAAACTAGGACGATCTGGAGATTTTTTAAGACAATATAAACTAGGATTAGTTGAAATAACGCCCGCTATTGTTGACAAAGATAAATGGGAAGCTAATAAACACGTTTACCAAACTATTATTTCTTTAAGTCCAGGAATTGAAGAAGTAATTGAACTAAATTATACTCGTTTGAAGAATCAACCTCCAGATGAATTTTTACCAGAATTTTCATTTACTCCAGAATTTTTACCACAAATTAGTTTTAGAAACTCTTCTACTTTGGGGGATTATCAAAATGATAATCCAGGGGTTTCAAAACGAAGCTTACGAGAAACAGGTCAATATACGGCATTATTACAATCTAATTTAATCAATCCTACTGGTATATTTTGGATCGATTTAGAAAGTCAACTTTTAGCTAAATTCGATGTTCTTCTTCATGATGCTATATCAGAAAAAGATTCGCCTCACTCTTATAGAAGAAAAGCTGTGGATTATGCACTTGGTTTAGTTACAGAATTTAAGGTTTAAGCTAATAAAGCTGGAGAAAAATTACTATGTCGGGAATTCCAGAATATAAATTATCAGAGGCAGATAAAAAAGAAATTTCAGCAGTAAAAGATCCCATAACTCAAGAACGGATACAAGAATTACAACCAGCTATTCAAGGACAAGTCGCTAGATTTATTAATGAAGTAAATGATAAACTAGGAACACAGCTAAGAATAGGATCTGGCTATAGAAGTATAGCTGAACAAAATCAATTAATTCAGGAACATCCAGGTCGGACAAATGCGGTTGGTGGGCAAAGCTATCATAACTATGGGTTAGCTGTTGATGTTCGACCAATTGAAGAAAATGGGAAAATAAATTGGACTACAGATAAAACTTTTTGGGAGCCTATTGGCAAAATAGGTGAAGAACATGGATTTGAATGGGGCGGCCGTTGGGAAAGTCCTTATGATCCCGGTCATTTTCAAGAAACTTTTGGATTATCTATTAAAGAGCTTCAACAAGCACAGAAAGATACGCAAATCCCAAAAGAACCTGAACAACAAGAAAAATCTTGGGATCAAGAGCAAAATAATAACCAATCGGCTCAAAACGAAAATCCTAACACTCCTCAGTCAGAGTCACAGAATGACACTCCTTCGGAACCTAATATGACCGATGAGAAGGGCAACGCCGTTGTCGCTGAAAATCCTAACGCTCCTCAGTCAGAGTCACAGAATGACACTCCTTCGGAACCTAATATGACCGATGAGAAGGGCAACGCCGTTGTCGCTGAAAATCCTAACGCTTCTCAGTCAGAGTCACAGAATGACACTCCTTCGGAACCTAATATGACCGATGAGAAGGGCAACGCCGTTGTCGCTGAAAATCCTAACGCTTCTCAGTCAGAGTCACAGAATGACACTCCTTCGGAACCTAATATGACCGATGAGAAGGGCAACGCCGTTGTCGCTGAAAATCCTAACGCTTCTCAGTCAGAGTCACAGAATGACACTCCTTCGGAACCTAATATGACCGATGAGAAGGGCAACGCCGTTGTCGCTGAAAATCCTAACGCTTCTCAGTCAGAGTCACAGAATGACACTCCTTCGGAACCTAATATGACCGATGAGAAGGGCAACGCCGTTGTCGCTGAAAATCCTAACGCTTCTCAGTCAGAGTCACAGAGTTACACTCCTTCTGAAGCTAATATGACCGATGAGAATGGTCATGCCGTTGTCGCTGAAAATCCTAACGCTTCTCAGTCAGAGTCACAGAGTTACACTCCTTCTGAAGCTAATATGACCGATGAGAATGGTCATGCCGTTGTCGCTGAAAATTCTTTTGATAGCTCTGAAAGCGACATGAGTAATGTGGAGTCATACACTTCGGAATCTGACAGTTCTAGCTTGGAATCTAGTAGTTCTAGCTCGGAATCTAACAGTTCTAGCTTGGAATCTAACAGTTCTAGCTTGGAATCTAGTAGTTCTAGCTTGGAATCTAACAGTTCTAGCTCGGAATCTAACAGTTCTAGCTCGGAATCTGAATAATACTTTGTCAACCTTTATCAATTCGTCAATTTCAAACACTGAACAGCCCGTCGTTTCGTCTCCTCACCCCGTCGATCATACTTCGCCGTCGTCACCGGAGAACTATGCCCCACCAACTTCTGCACCGTAACAATATCCACCCCTGCATCCAATAAATCACTACAAAACGTCCGTCTGAAATCATGGGGGGAAAACGACTCAATTCCTGCCATTTTTGCCCGTTTCTGTATAATACGCCAGACCGTATCCGAGTGCATCTGGCCTAACTTTAAATGACCCCCTCGATGGATACGACAAAACAAACACCCCTCCTCTTCCCCTCGCACCCCTAACCACCTTTGAATATAGGAAATCGCCTCTTCTGGCAAATAAACCCGTCGACTCTTCCCTCGTTTCCCCTTACGTACCAACACCTCCCCCGTACTCTCCTCAAAATCCCTTAATTCTAACTTCACCAACTCAGAGCGTCGTATTCCCGTCCCCCGTAACATCACCATAATGGCAGCATCCCTAATATCCATAGGACTATCCTCTCCACAAGTCCCCAACAGAGCCGTAATTTCCTCTGAATCAAGAGATCGCCCTCTTAACTCAGGTGAGCCTTGAATATTGGGAAAATCCACCGCTTTTTGATAATCATCAGCAGCCATCAAACCCAAGCGATAAGCCTCTAATAACACCCGTCGCAACGCCGACAGCATCTTATTAGCCGTCACCGGAGCCAACTTTTGCAACAAAGCCACCCTCACCGCAGCCGTATGATGGTAACGCAGCCTAGACCAATCTAACGTATCCGCATCACAATCCCCATTCGTTAATAACGACGCTATAGTATTAAGAGAATAGCGGATGGTGCGACGGCTCCCTTCTCCCAACCCCGATAAATACACGCTCGCCGGATGCAGGGTTAGAGGAACCGGTTTAGTTAACTGGAGATTTTCTTTTGGATCGGGATCGAGAGCGGTTTGTTGGAGTTTAACCATAATTATTTTGTTAGGGCATCAAGTTTTTCTAAGAGTTTCAACCCCTCTTCTGGACTTCCCTTGGCTGCCATTGCTCTAAATCGACTTTCGGCATCAAATTCAGCTAAAGCAATGGTCGACAGTTCTTCAATTAACTTGTTGACACTGATCCCCCTCGCTTGGGCAAGCTCCTTTAATCGGTAGTGCTTATCATCGGGTAAACGAATTGTCAAAGTCGCCATTTTAGTTAACTCCTAATGATTTGTTCGGGTCTTACAATTGATAAATTCGGAAATAATAAATCAGTATTTTGAAAATCTTTAAGATTATTAGTGACAATAGATGAAGCGTTTCCAGCCAGAGCTAATTCAATTAAGTGGTTGTCAGCTTCATCCGTTAAATTAGGTCGCCATAAAAAGTAAATATTAACCCATTGACTAACACTCAAAAAAGCTTGGAATAACACCTCTATTTCTGAAGAAGTCAGAGGACATTTTGCTTTTATCTCTTCTCGATTAATAACAGATTCATACTCACAAAACAGAGCATTTCCCATCAACGGCTGATATTCACCCCTCAAACAAAGTCGAATTAGTTCACGACTGGGCCCCTGGGTTCCAATCAGCGAACTAACAAAAACGCTAGTATCCACGACAATTTTGGTAGTCATGGACTTATGATAGCATATATGCTATCAGTTAACCGAGGGCAGGTTAACTCCTCAATTTAGAGATGGAACAATATAGAACGTTCAAGAGACTTTTCTCACGGCCTATTCTCCCATACAGCGAACAACCGTGGTCATTTAATCGCTTGTTTGACGTGGATCTGAATCAGGGGGATGCCACCCTGCTAACACCCAAAACCCACGGGCAGTTTGAATTGAAGGCTCATCACGCCGTTCATCGTTGAGATCCAAACGGTTACAAGTTCCCCTTCCTATAGCCGTTGTCCCTAAAATCCTTATACCATCTGAAGTCCAAAGGAAATGGTCAGACCATTGTTGCTGACGAGGGTTAAACAGAGGGACTTCCTTGTTAGTTTTGGGATCTAATCCAGTGGTGAAATTATAATGACGCTCATTACAACGATGACAGGCTAACGCTAAGTTCTGATCCTCATCAGACCCCCCTTTTGATTGAGGCAGGATATGGTCAATGGTGAAACGGTCTGGACTTAAGTATTCGGGGGAATGGCAGTATTCACAGAGATATCTGGATCGTTGTCGGACAAGTCTTCTAATTGGGAGGGACACCATTGGCTTTTTGTGGCAATTTGAGCATTAATCAGGGTAAAGATTCGTTCTAGGTCAGAAATTCCCCTATATTCTGCTTCCTCCTCTTCTGATAGGTCATCTGTCTTTTTTTTGGACAAAAGCTCTTCAAAACGAGACTGTAGCTGCTCAGTAAATTTGAACAGGTAAATATTCCCAAATTCCCTCATTTCTACCCCATTCGTCATTAGGGATGAGGGATTAACCATTAAGTTCGGAGTCATGGGACTACCTTCTGTGTGACTGTTTTGATCTTAATCAAAATGTAGATAAAATAACGATGGCGTAACTTTTGTGATGTTTTTTTTGTGACCGCCAATTGATAACTTTACTCTCTATTAAACTTTTTCCTAATCACTCTCTATTTGCTTATTTTGTAAATATTTACTCAAACTATCATAGGTGTTAAATTTCATCTCTGGATCAAAGAATTCTACTTGAAAAACTCCTAAATCATTTTTCAAAGCTAATTGTAAACTCCAAGCATAATTAATAATATATTTACGTTTATCAGGACTTCTAAGTCTTTTTTCAAATCCTTTATTTTGACTTTTAATTATTCGCCGATAATATCTTAAAAACTTATAAGCAATTCCATTACTTCTTGCTCCCATGAAAACAGAGTTTATTTCATACCATTTTAAAAGAGAGTTATATATTTCTTTAAATTTATCAAAATTAATCTCTTCAGTTTGTATAGAAGTAATTAAATCGTTGATTAATTGATTTGCATTTGGATAAATTTCAATTCTTTTTTCTTGTAATTTTTGTGCGTTACTATGTTGAATATCAAAATTTATCCTAGTAATTTCTCCTTGAAACCTGACTTTACTTAAATACCAGGAAAGTAAACCAGAAACAATAACTCCTATAAAAGAAATTATTGCAGCTATGACTTTTGTATCCATTATTTTTCTTAGAGCAAGTTAATTGTGTAATACTTCTATCATTTCTTATTTTATGAATCAATCGTGATCTCTTGTCTGTGTCAACTCCTCAACTATACACTGTTACTTAATGACGACACACCTGTACCGTGACAACAACACACCATGAACGTCAAAGAACTTTGCGATCGCTATAAGCTTCAATCTCGTAAATCTCTCTACTCTCGTTTGGAAGCTGTAGGACTAAAATTACCCAAAGATGACGACGGTAAAGCCTACGCCACCGAACCAATGATCCAAGAATTGGATGACTTGGATCTACACATTAAAAATGGTGGCAGCCTCAAGAACTACACACCTGTTACCTCAGTCACAACACATCTAGAAAGCACTGATAACAGTGATATTTTAGACAACACAACACAGACAACACAACTCACGACACAAGAAACAACACAGATGAGTCGTGAGGAATTATTAGAAATTATTGAGATATTAGGGACAGCGATCGCCAGCCGATTACAACCCATTGACCCCATCGCTTATAACCATTCCCTCGAACAAGCACAAGAACAAAACTGGATACTCTCAAGCAAAGAGGTTAAACAGTTAATCGGCATCAAACCTAGTTGTCCCAAAGGTGAAACATTCGTGACAACTTAAGAAAATCAAGCAAATGTCAAGAGAAGTTAAAAAGTGAAAGTGGGCGGATGAGAAAGAAAAAACTCGCTTTGTCCTAAAATAAAAGGCGATAAACCATAATTAGCTTTCAA
>NETF01000032.1 GCA_002172675.1 unicellular cyanobacterium SU3 | reverse complement strand
TAGTTGTCAATCTTTCTAAACTGCTGAGGCAGTTTTTGTCGCTTTTTTTGTCCTTATTTACTAATAGCAAAACAAATGAACTAATTAATCAGCTTTTAATTAATTTTGATTATAGTTTAAACCATTTTTCTGTGTTCAAACTTATTGATTTGTCAGAAAATTCTTGGTCAAAAGTGGCATAAATTTTTGAGTAACTTTTTCAGCAAACCCCAATTAGATTTTATTTATAATAGTATCCATTAATTCTTTCTTTTAACATAATTTTCATTGATTAAAAATTTATCTCCTCTTTCAACAAAACCTAAAAACCTATCTTCTTTTGCATTCGGTAATTCTCTTGGTTGATAACCATATAACCATATTTTTTGTTTTATATTATCAGGTAACTTAACTAATTCTTGATAATGGGAATGAACAGGAGTCGGATACTTTGAGATTTCACAATCATGAAAAATAATATCTGCTTGCTGATAATACTTATGTAGTTTTTCATAACATAATTGAGTATCACTGGTGATAAAAATTTTCTGATGATTAACTTCAAAAAATAATCCATAGCTTGGCATTATATAAGTTCCATTATTAATATGAATAGTTTTTACTAATTCAAAGTTAATAGTTTCCCAAACAAAATGTCGGTTATTATCAATAGAATTTACATTAAAAAAGCTTTCTAAATTGGTAATTTCTCCTTCAACTGATCCCATTCCTCCTGATAAGGTATTATCCCAAATCTTGGTAACAATATCATGACTTAAGTATAAATTCGGTTTATCACATTGGGGATCAAATTTAGTGGTTAATCCTACATATTCTAACCCTCCAGCATGATCAGAATGTAAGTGACTAATATAAATGTCTGTAATATCTTTATGGGAAAATCCTTCTTTATACAAAGAAAAACGAATATCAGACCCACAATCTATTAATAATTTTTTTCCTGTTTCAGTTATTAAAAATATATTAGAATGAAAATTATCACCCCCAACAGTAAATGCTGAACCTGAACCTAAAAAAAGTAATTGAGCCATTCTCGGATATAAACTAAGTTTAAATTGTGTATAATGTTTATTATTATAAACCTTTAGACAAGAGTTTGATAAAGTTCTTCTAGTTGTTTGGTGACTTGAGGGGGTTTAGCGGTAAAATGAATATAAAAACCCCCATTATTATTAGATTTATCTAACACTTTAGCATAAATATCATCACTGATAGGTTGATAATTGTCAGAACTTAATAAATTACACTTAATGTTAGTCAGTCCTGAGATAAAACCTTGAGGATCATTATGATTATAATCAATTATTCCACCATTTTCTGATAACTCTACTAACTGACCATAATATTTAGTTTCTGCAATATTTTTTCCGTCTAAGATCCTGTATTCAAGCAATAAGGGCTGAGGTATTTTGAGAAAACTTTCTTCTTTTTTCTCTACAAATAAATTATAATCTCCTTTAATTCCCCCAACTTCATAAATAGAAATAGGTTCTTTAACTCCTTTAGGTGTTACTTGTTTTTCTGATTCAATAATAATCATTGATTCTGCTTCTTTTAACGTTGCTTCAGAAATCAAAATTTGTCCGCCGAGGGTATAAGATTCCACTCGATAAGTTAAATTAACCTGAGAACCTACCACTCCATATTTTGTCCGTTTTTCTGAACCAATATTACCGACAACAACTTCCCCTGTATTAATACCAATGCCCATCTCTAAAGTTGGTAATTTCCATTCTTTCATCTGTTCGTTAACGGATTTCATGGCTAACTGCATCGCAATGGCACAAGCGATCGCCCGTTCTGCATCATCCTTTTTAGAAGTAGGCGCACCAAATAAAACTAAAATGCCATCCCCCATAAACTCGTCAATGGTTCCTTCATATTCAGTAATGACATCAGCCATTATACCCAAATAAAAGTTAAGAATTTTGACCACTTCTTCAGGGGGCAATCGTTCTGAAGTAGCGGTAAATCCTCGTAAATCTGAAGTTAAAATAGTAATTTTTTTTCGTTGTCCTCCTAAAGATAAAGCGGCAGGATTTTCTAACAAATTAGCCACGACTTGATCCGTTAAATAACGACCAAAGGTTTTACGAATATCGGCTGCTGTACGGGCAATATAAGCAGTTATGGCTATAGAAGACCCCAAAAAAGCTAAAAACGGCGGAACAACAGGAAGCCACCACCCTTCAAGAAAGGCAACATAGGTACTACCCATTAAAATAACTCCGGCCCCGACAATGATTCCCCATCGCTTCAGGGAGGCGTTTTTTGACCCATGCTGGTGGCGAAACGTCCAGGTTAAGGTAGCCCCGGTTCCTGCCCAAAAGACGATCCACAACCATTCTACGGGGTCTGACCAGGTTTTAAACATAGGACGACCATACAGGGCCCCATTAATCATCTGACTAGCTAAATTAGCGTGAATTTCGGCCCCTGCTACGGGTTCAGGTAATCCAATTAAACCGCTACTATAAGGAGTAAAAAAGAGGTCTTTGAAGCTTTCCCCGACTTTACCAATAATAATAACGCGATCGCTCGCCCAGTCTGGTGGCACCTTCTCTTCAAGAATATCGGTCATAGACACAGTTTCAAAGGTGCCATCTCCTCCCCGATAATTAATTAAGAGTTGATAACCCCCTGCATCGGTGCGAACATAACCTCCATTATTGGGTGTCAGGGGAGAAAATAGGGTTTTTCCGAGTTTCCATTGCTCGCTTCCTTCTATCATCTCTGGGCCGATACCTTCTGCATTAAGGTAATGTAAGGCTAGATGCAGACTAAAACTATACACGGTTTCGCCGTCTTTGGTATCTAGGGAAATTAATCCCCGTCTCACTCGGTTATCACCATCAAAAATGAGGTCATTTGCCCCCACTTGACCGTTTTCTTTTAAAATAGGAGGCGGGGCGACGGTTTCCCATCCCACTTCCCCGGCCACTTTTTGAATACCCACAAGATTAGGGGTTGTCTCGAATATTTGCATTAACTCTTCATTCCCTGGCGGTACGGGTAAGTCTCGATAGATATCTAAACCAATGGCACGAGGGTTTTGGGCTTTTAATTTATTGAGTAATTCTGCTAAAACTTGATCGCTAATAATGGACTCGTTGCGTTGATGTAAATCATTTTCATTAATACCCACAATAGCGATGCGAGGGTCATTCGGTTCTGAGGGACGAGATTTCATGTAAAAATCAAATAGGTCCCATTCCCATCCTTGTAATACCCCTCCAAAACGCAACAGTATCACTAACCCTGCTACGGTTGGCGTTGTCACCCACACCCCACGGGTTTGCCAGAAAAAATGTTTTAAACCTTCCCACATATTCAAAATGATGCGATGATTGTTAGCTTATTTTAATTAAAAAATCGTTAGCTTATCATCGATACTCTAAAAAATCTGTTAAATTTCTCCTAAGATAGTTTGTATCTTTCTAAATCAGACCGGTTCTCAAAAACAGATAGAGAGTCCGCCACATCACTATTGCTCCTCGCGGCTTCGGCTAGACCGTATCAGAGGAGCAATAGATGCTTTCGAATTTAGATAACTCAAGAGAATCTCCGTCAGATAAGGATTTCGGGCATCGCTTCTCATATCAACTTTTCTTGGTGCAAGATGTGAGTTAAAATAGATTTAGCAAGAGATAAAAGTCTTATTAGAAATAATGAAAAAGATGTTTAAATAAAAAATGTGAAAATAATTAATATTTGGTCAATAAATGAACCTTTAACTTGCCCCACTTTCCGACTGACCATAAGCTTGCCAAGCCAAGTTTAATAACCCATTCAGAATAGCCACTGCAACCACAGCACTCCCTTTACGTCCATTAACCGTTATATTAGGAATTTGGGCATCATGTAACCGTTCTTTGGCCACATCTGCCCCAATAAACCCGGCAGGGGTTCCAATCACCAAGGCAGGTTTAATCTCTTCTTCTTCAACTAATTCAACCAAAGCAGTTAAAGCCGTTTGGGAGTCTCCAATGACAAAAATGGCTTCAGGATAGCGTTTTGCTAAAGTTTCCATGCCCCAAGCCGTCGTTGTTTTCCCTTTCTGGGGACGAGTAATAGTTTGGGTACTACAATAAACTGGATTAGCAAATGTATCCTGAAGATTTGGCACGATACCGACTTGTACCATCGGTACATCAACAACAATGGTACTACGGGCTGCTAAAGCCGCAGCCCCAGATTGCAAAGCCCTCTCGGAAAAATGCAATAAACAAAGATAGTCAAAGTCGGCGGTTTGATAGATGACTCGCCGTACAATTTCATACTCAGCCGGAGAAATAACCCTTTGGCCGATTTCCCTATCAATCATTGCTAAACTTTGAGCATCAGTAACGTGCCATTCCATAATTAGCACAAATAATAAAAGTTAAGTATTAGGATTAGAAGCAGGGGGTTGATTTAATAGAGGAGACAAATAAGCCACTAAAACCCCTAAAGCAAAGCCGATGACATTACGAAATAAAGGTAACCAGTCAGAGGTTCTTGTGACCACCGGACCGATACCAAAGGCAATAAAGAGGATACCCCACAAAGGTGAAATAATCAGAACCCATTGCCAAGCAAACACTTGATCTGATTTGCGAGGAGTTCCTGCAAATCCAAACACTAAACCACCCACAATTGAAGTAATTAACGTGAGAATCCATTGCTCTCTCGGTAAACCGGGTACAACGGCACAACCCCCTTTGACTAAACACCCTTTAACCGTATCAAGGGCATTCATAATAGAAGTATTCTCCCCATTTTCTCGCACATAGTACATATTACCAAAACGAGCTTGTAATTCGATCCAGAACGTTCTGGGTAATAACTCATAAACGTCATCGCCGATACTAAAAGAGAGAATATTACCTCCTCGTGAATCAGCCACTAAAAGGATACTTTTATCATCTAATCCCCAAAAATTAATCACCGCACGACCAGGAGAGCGATCGTATTGGGTTAAAACGCGAATTCTCCACCCTGTATCGAATTCAAAGGTTTCTATATCTTGAATTAAAGATTCTTCTTGTATATCAGGCAGAAAATTGGCTAAATCTACCACAGGGGTAACTTGGTCGGGTAATAATTCAGGATTATTGACCGCTAAGGCTGGCGAAGGAGAAAATACAAAAATCGTGATGGTGAGAAAACAAGCTAGTAAGGAACTGAAAAAAGATTTGAAACCACGTTGTTGCATAATATTTTGCTATTTAACCGATTGTCAACACTTAAATAAATATTAATCAATTTTACATTTCTTTACACTTTTTTCCACATAGATTAAGATTTATTCTTGTCTTTGGTTCTCACATCAGAACGATTCCAAGTTTTCCAAGCTACCTGAAACCCCTTCGCTAAGCGACGAGTTCCGATTTGTACCTTTTTAACTTGAGTTTGAGTTATATTGAGACTATTATCCACTTGCTTAACGATATCAGAAGCACTTTTGACTCCCCTATCAACGTCATCAGTTAGCTCGGTAATTTCTAAGCCTGTGAGGCGAATAGAGTGTAAAGTAGGGGGAAATTCTCGATGCAAGGTATCAAACAATTTTTCGGCACTACGGGCAGCCCTGGCTACCTCTTGCAAGACAGGGATTGCTACAATTAGAACTGCCGTTAGACTCAGTGCCATCAAAAACAGAGAACAACTAAGCCAAAATAAGGGATCGCTTACCATGTTTTTCCCTAATTCTTGTTAGAAGAGTTGGTTTGAGCCGTAATATCACGGGGAGATTCTGGGGGAGTGACTTCCATTTGTGTAGCCTCAATGCCGGCTGCGATCGCTTCTTTGAGTCGGCTTAAGGTTCCAGCCCAGTTTTTTTGTGCCGAGTCCGAAAGGCGGTCGGCTTGTAGTTGGACTGTTGTGGATAAGTCTTCGGCCATTTCTGGCAGAGCATCGGCTGATTTTTTGATAATGCGTCGGGTTTCTCGTCCGGAACGGGGGGCTAACAATAATCCGGTTACTGTCCCCACCATACTGCCCAGGACGACTCCTGCCATAAATAAACCACTGTTGTTATTTTTCGACATGATTTTGCCTCTTACTATAACGATCATTTTAGGCAGAAATAGGTGTAGCATCACGGCTTCTTAGTTTTTTTTCCAATCCGTGCCACTTAATTCACTTTAGCCTAAAATCTAAGGGTGATGGCGATCGCCTTTGGCTCATCAATTTACCTCAACATATTTGAAACCAGCAGCGATTCCTTTTTCTGGATCTCGTAACTGAATATTTTGTTTAATTTCTAAATTAGAGCAAGGTAATTCAGTAGCCCAACATCGATTGGAAAAGTTAGCTGGATAAGTGTACTCTATGTTATTTATTTTATCAGTTATTAATTGTGTTTCAGGTAATTTTTCAGGAAATAATAAACGTTCTCCAATATTCTCTCTACCAATGACCAGCAAAATCCCAGTCAAACAAATTAATGATAGACCAAACTATTAGAAAAGATAGCATTATAAATTAATAAACTCTTATTTTAATTACGGGAAAAAGATATCAGTTTCCCCAGTTTACGGGAATTATTAGAGTTACTCCATAATATTTCATAGGAAGCATTAAGATCACTGAGATCGCATTGGACATCAAGACACAAAAGATAGTCATAAGCGGTATAATTTTCTTTAAAGTTAGTTAATGTTATTGGTTCAAATTTAATGTTAGGATTAGTTAAATAAAAATGATAGATCCAACTATTTTTTCCCCCTATCAAGGCAACTTTAGATTGAGCGGGAACTAAGGTTTTAAAAGTTGTGATTCTATCATCGTTATAATATTTTTGAGCATAATATAATCTTTCTTGTCCAAAATTAGTTTTCAGCCAAATATTAGGTTTAAAAAATTCTGTAATCGAGAGTCCTCCTAAAGGCTTAGAAGAATTTAAAACACAAGAGCTAATTAAGATAAAAATAGAAAGTAGAAGAAGACTTTTTTGAAGCAATGAATTTCTTTTCTGATTAATTATTAATGTTAGAAAAAAAGCGATACAAACCCCTGAAGCAGTAAAAAATAGATTAAAGTAACGATTATTCCAAGGAGTCCAAAGAACTAAGTAACAGACAATAAGCATGAAGCTAATCAAACTGATACTTGTGGCTCTTAAAAAATTATTACCTTTAATAAGTGAGATAAACAGAGAAGGGAAAACTAAGAAAAAGCCGCTAATTCCATACCAAGAATAATCTTCATGAGGAAACAATCGTATAGAAAATCCATAAGGTTTTCCGTGAGCATAGCCCATTTTGATATTCCCAAAATAAGGTTCAAAGATCAGCTTATATAAATTTTCTAGATAATTATCAAAATTAATATTTAATCTTCCTTTAGCAATATAGTCAAAAGGAAATAAATGAAAACTTTGAAAGACGTACCTTACTAAATTGGCAAACATTCCTTTCATTCTAGAGGGTTTAACAAAATTATTTTTACTTAATCCAGTAGCATCACTTTGAGTGGCAATATTATGAAAATATAACCAAAATTGAGACATAATTAGAGAGGGAAAGATTAAAATTATAAAATACAACCAATTAGTTTTCAAAAGATTTAAAATATCTACAACCTTATATTTTGTCAAAATTAGATATAGTAAACATATTGAAAAAGGTAGCAAAAATACTAAAAATGTGCTTTTTGCAGAAGATCCAAATGAGGCTCCTAAAATCAGTAATGATAAATCCTGAATATTTAATACTTGTAAAAAACGGTAAGCCACTTGAAAACAAAAGATAGCTGCTGCACCGGTAAAAATGTCGTTTTTTGTTGAAGTTGCCTGAAAACACAATTCAGGCATACCTATAATAATTATTGTGGTGAGTAAACTAATATTAATAGAGGCAAAATTACGAGACAACGCATAAGTTCCTAGTCCAATACTAATATAAGCTAAAAAGCTAAATAATCCTACTCCATAATCAGAATAAAATCTTAGAAAAGCATGGGTTAATATATCAGCTCCCATAACAAACATGGCTTGGCGAGGTGTGGTAACATTGTCCAAGAGTAAAGAATTTTCCTCCTGAAATAACAAAACCCTCGATAAATGATAAGTCATACTATCCCAATTACTAGGAGGGATGATAGTCGCTAGAAAAAATAGATAAACCCAGCAAATGAAAATGATTGAACAAATTACTTTATGTTGAAAAAAGAAGTTTTTGACAGTTGATATAATAAGTTTAATTTCAGCTTTCTTTGTCAATGCTAATCTTAAAATGAGAATGGAAAATAAGGCTTCAAGAGCAAAAGCAAAATTAGGAATTTCTAATAAAAAAGCAACTTGAAAAATTGTTGAAAATAAGATAAGCGCTAAAATAATTCCCAAAGATAATGCCTCAGAAACCCGACGGGAAGAATTATAGACAAATAAACTACCCCCAAAACAAAACCAAAAAATTTCTAAAGTAACAACGATAAATGACATGGCTATACCTTGATTCTTGTCATAACTAAAAAATTTTGTAGCTAAAATATACAATCATATCATATATATTGTTTAAAAGCATCTATCGATAGATTTATTGCTGAAATTTCTTTTATCTATTAAGCTATGTGAAAAACAGTATTCAATATCTCAGTGTATATACTGAACTAACTATCAAACACTGAGAGCAATTCCTTAGAAGCCTAATTTAAAGACCGATTTTTGAACGCACTCCCTAAAATCAAAATCCTCTCTAAATTCATCTCAGCTAACAAGGTGACTCAGTAACTTTTGATTAAGATTCCCTCGGTATAACCCGATTGCTCTAAACTATATCAAAATACAAATAACCATCAAAGTTAAGGTTGATGCTAAATTTATCTTCCCCAGACTTATCTATTTCTATTATCATTCCTGTCTATAAGGGCGGACAAGCATTTTATGATTGTTTAGCCAGTTTAAAAAACAGCCGATTATCCCCGACTCAAGTTATTGTCGTTGTGGACGGAGATGATTCCCATTCCCATCAAATCGCTGAATCATTCGGTGTTAAAGTGCTACAGTTAAAAACCAATCAAGGTCCTGCTGTAGCAAGAAATCGAGGAGCAGAGGTAGCAACTGGCGATATTCTCTTTTTTACAGATGCTGATGTTACCATTCATGAGGATACCCTTGAAAAGATTGCTCAAGTTTTTGCATTAAATCCTCACGTCGCTGCTTTGATTGGGTCCTATGATGATCAACCAGGGGCATCTAATTTTCTTTCCCAGTATAAAAATTTATTCCATCACTATAATCATCAAATCGGTTCGGAAGAAGCCTCAACTTTTTGGGGAGCTTGTGGAGCAATTAGACGGGATATTTTCTTGAAAATGGGGGGATTTGACGAAAGTTATCGTCGCCCTTGCATTGAAGACATTGAACTCGGCTATCGCTTAAAAGCCACAGGGTATCAGATTCGTCTTTGTAAAGATATATACGTCAAACATCTCAAACGGTGGACTCCTTACTCTTTACTCAGAGCCGACTTTTTTTATCGGGCCTTACCTTGGACAGAGTTAATTCATCGCGATCGCAATTTTGTTAACGACCTAAACTTGCAATGGTCGAGTCGTCTGAGCGTTATTTTTATCTATCTGTTATTAATTGTTCTTCCGACAAGCTTTTGGTTCCCTCCCCTGCTATTCCTGGGAGGGTTACTAATAATTGGGGTAATTGTCCTTAATTGGCCAGTTTATCAATTTTTTATCAAAAAACGCGGTTTATTCTTTACTTTGGCAATACTTCCGTGGCATTGGTTTTACTACTTTTACAGTGGGTTAGCCTTTGTTATCGGAACAGTTAAGCACAAGTTAAAGAGAAATCGACCTATTTTGCCTAATCAAGCCTAATATTCGTTAAGATACTTAAACATTCATTTTTTTACACTATATTCTCGGATTCATGAAAGTTACTCACTCTAATCATTCCTACTCCCACCATGATCACAAATTTCCCTTAACTGTCGTTATTGGTGGGGGACCGGCAGGGTTAACAGCAGCCTATCAATTAGCCAAACACGGAGTTCATTCCGTTACCTTAGAAAAATGCGATCGCGTTGGCGGTATTTCTCGTACCGAAACCTACAAAGATTATCGCTTTGATATCGGTGGACACCGCTTTTTTACCAAAGTCCCCCAAGTCCAACATCTTTGGTATGAAGTGTTAGGGGACGAATTTATTAAAGTTCCCCGTCTATCTCGCATTTATTACAAAGGCAAATTTTTCAGTTATCCCTTAGAACCTTTTAATGCAGTTAGCAATTTAGGGATTTTACACAGTTTATTAATTCTCTATAGCTATTTCAAAGTAAAGGTTAAGCCCTTACCAGTAGAAGAAAATTTTGAACAATGGGTTACTAACCGCTTTGGAGAACGGTTATACAACACCTTCTTTAAAAGTTATACCGAAAAAGTTTGGGGTATTCCCTGTACTCAAATTCGAGCAGATTGGGCTGCACAGCGAATTAAAGGATTATCTCTGAAAAAAGCAGTCATCAACGCCGTATTTGGCAGCAATGACACCAAAACCCTTATCAAAGAATTCGATTACCCCATTTTAGGGCCAGGAATGATGTGGGAACGGTTTCAAGAGAAATTGAATGCTCACGGTTCTCCTGTTTATTTAAACACTGAAGTGATTAAAGTTGAACGAGAAGGTAAGCGTATTACCCGTATTATCGCTAAACAAGGAGATAAAACCTTAACCCTTGAAGGAGATCAATTTATCAATACTATGCCCGTCGCGGCCTTAATGTACCGTTTAGACCCCTTACCCCCCGAAAACATCCTTAAAGCTGCCCGTAGTTTAAAATACCGCGATTTTCTGATTGTTCCTATTGTGGTTAACCAAAAAGACCTATTCCCCGATAACTGGATTTATATTCATAGTCCTGAGTTTAAAGTTGGACGCATTCAGAACTTTAAGAATTGGAGTCCGGCGATGGTTCCTGATACCAATAAAACCTGCTTAGGAATGGAATATTTCTGTAGCGAAGGAGACGATTTATGGGAAATGGATAACGAAGATTTAATTAGATTAGCCAGTGAAGAAATCGTTAATCTTGGTTTAGTGGATGACATCTCAAAAGTAGAAGATGGTACCGTTATTCGTCAGAAAAAAGCCTATCCCGTTTACGACGGCGAGTATAAGCAACATTTAAAGGTATTACAAGATTATGTAAGTACCTTTGAGAATTTACAAACCGTTGGCCGTAATGGAATGCACCGTTATAATAACCAAGATCATTCTATGTTATCAGCCCTTTTAGCTGCAGAGAATATCATGGGGGCCAATCATGATTTGTGGCAAGTGAATACAGAACGTTCTTATCATGAAGATTTTGTTACTGATAATAAGAAGAAAACTCTAGTTTCTCCTTCTACGAAAGCAAACTCCATCAATTCTAAAGTTGTTGTTTAATAAGAATAATCGTGTTCAGGCAGACTTATTATTTTTCTATCTGTCTGTTTACTTATCAATCGTCACTGAAGGTAACCATTAACCAATTTTAGGTTTTTTTTCATGAATGTTTTTCCCGTGGTTTCTATCATCATTCCCGTTTACAATGATGGTATAAGGCTTAAAAAATGCTTAAAAGCCTTAGAAAGTCAATCTTATCCCACTGACAGTTACGAAGTAATTGTTATTGATAACGCTTCTGATGAAGAACACAATATTAAAGAGCTTGTTTCTCAATTTTCCCAAGCTCATTATACCTATGAAGCAAAGCAAGGGTCTTATGCTGCTAGAAATAAAGGTTTATCCGTAGCAAAAGGAGAAATTATTGCCTTTACAGATTCAGATTGTCTTCCGACAGTTGACTGGTTAAAAAATGGGGTTAATGCCTTATTGGCGCATCCTAATTGTGGGTTAGTAGCAGGAAAAATAGAACTCTTTTTTAGAAATCCTCATCAACCCACTGCCATAGAACTGTATGAAAGTGTGACTGCTTTTCCTCAAGAAAAACTATTAGCTGAATATCATGGTGCAGCAACTGCCAATGTGTTTACCTATCGCCATATTTTCGATGAAGTCGGTTGCTTTGATGACAATCTTAAATCTAATGGTGATTTAGAATGGGGAAATCGAGTTTATGAGAAAGGATATGAACAAATTTATGCTGAGGAAGTGTGTATTTTTCATCCTGCGCGATATTCTTGGTCACAACTGTATCAAAGAACTATTCGCTTAGCATCAGGAAGTTTTCAAAGACAATCAAAAGCATTAACTTCTTCCTTACAAAAACAATTATTATTTTTAGGGTATTTACGTTATAACTTGACCCCACCAATTAATTTTTTAATCAAAGTTTTTCGAGACAAAAAGTTTCAATCTCTAGAGGAAAAATTGCAAGTTTCTTTAGTGATGTTTTTTGTGAGGTATTCCAGTGCTTGGGAACTACTGAGGGTCAAATTTGGTAAAGAATCCGCTAGATTATAAAAATATATAAATTCAATTAATTTAAAATGCGTATTGCTTTTCTGGTTCATGAATTTCCAACCTTATCTCAAACCTTTGTTATTAATCAAATGGTAGGACTGCTCCAAAGAGGTCACGAAGTAGATATTTATTGTGATAAAAAAGGCAATACTTCCCATGTTCAACCATTAGTTAAAAAGCACAATTTATTAGATAGAGCCTATTATCTTCCTACGATGCCAGAGAATTTATTTGAGAGGGGATTGAAAGGAATAAATTTATTTATAAAATATCTTACTTTAGATAAGAAAAAAAGTTTCAAAACCTTAAATTTTTGGAAATATGGACTTGAAGCTCTATCATTTCGCCTTATTTATATGCTAGTTCCCCAATGTGAGCAACCTTATGATATCATTCATTGTCAATTTGGAACCCAAGGTTATCGAGGGATTTGGTTTCGTAAAATGAATAGCCCTCAAGCTAATTTAATTACAACTTTTAGAGGAGAAGATATTAGTAAGTATATTGATATAAACGGTACTCATATTTACAATAGGTTATTTAAAGAAGGAAACTACTTTTTAACGAATTGTGATTTTTTTAAACAAAGAATTATTGCACTAGGTTGTCATCCTAATTTAATTTCTGTTCTACGTTCTGGATTAAATTGTCAAGAATTTATTTTTAAACCTCGTTTTCTAGAAAAAAATCAAAAAATTTGCATTGCGACAACAGGACGCTTAGTAGAAAAAAAAGGGATTGAATATAGTATTAAAGCTGTAGCTAAACAAACACAAATAACGCCAAATTTAGAATATAAAATTATCGGAGATGGAAAATTAAGAGACTATTTTGAAAAGCTGATTCGAGAATTGGAAATGCAAGATAAAATTCAATTAGTTGGCTGGAAAAATGAACAAGAAATTAAGGAAATTTTAGATAAGTCTCATATATTTATTGCTCCAAGTGTCACAGCTAAAGATGGGAATCAAGACGCACCGATTAATGTTTTAAAGGAAGCAATGGCCATGGGTTTACCTGTGATTAGTACCTATCATGGTGGCATTCCTGAATTAGTTGAAGATGGCATATCAGGTTATCTAGTTCCTGAACGGGACGTTGAGACTTTAGCTAATAAATTAAATTTACTAATTCAGCACCCTGAAACATGGAGTGATATGGGGAAAGCGGGACGTAATTATGTTGAAAAACACTACGATTTAGATAAACTAAATGATAAATTAGTAGAAATTTATCAGCAAGTTCTGACCTCAAATCAGTCTTTACCTAACTTAAACTTAAATTCTGTCACCTTATCGTCTTAAAGGAGGATTAATTTTAATGATATTAGAACCTAAAGTTACCATTGTCCTTGTTCCTCGTGAGCGATTTAGTTGTACTCAAGAATCCCTTGAAAGTATTTATAAATATACAACTATTCCCTTTCATTTAATTTATGTTGATGGTAATTCTCCCGAAAAAATTCATAACTATTTAAACCAACAATCACAAGATAAAAAGTTTCAACTGTTACGAACAAACTATTATTTAACCCCTAATCAAGCTAGAAACCTAGGTCTAAGTTATGTTAAAACTCCTTATTTAGTTTTCATTGATAACGATGTTATTGTCAGTCAAGGATGGTTAAAATCCCTGTTAACTTGTGCTGAAGAAACCAACGCAGCCGTTGTTGGACCCTTAATGTGTCAAGAGAAACCTTTGCATGAAACTGTTCATTTTGCTGGCGGAGAATCTCATATTTGGGTCGATAAAACAGGGAGAAAACGCCTACGAGAAAAGATGTATAAACAGGGTAAAAAAGTTAAAGACTTACTTCAAGAACTAAAACGCACAGAAACAGAATTAGCTGAATTTCATTGCGTCTTAGTTCGCCGTAATATTTTCGATAAAATTGGTATTTTAGATGAAGCTTTAATGAATACTAAAGAGCATCTTGACTTTTGTATGACTGTCAGAGAACAGGGCGAAAAAGTCTTTTTTGAACCCAGTTGTCTAGTAACTTATACCTTTGGCGAACCCTTAGAATGGAGCGATTTACATTATTATATGTTGCGTTGGAGTAATGCCTGGACATTATCGAGTTTGCACCGTCTTAGAGACAAATGGCAATTAAGTGAAGACGGATATTTCACATCCAAATACAAAAAATTAGGTTGGCGACGCAAAATGACCTTCATTGCTCCTATTATTTTTCGCCTTACCTTTGGGCTTTACAGTCCTAAATTAGAAAAAGTGATGATGTGGTTTGAACATCGTATTAATAATTATTTGACCCATCGTCATTTTCAACAACAAAAACACTTATCCAACTCAACCCAAATGAAGTCTTCATAGCTCATTATTTTATGTTTAAAAAGCCTAGACTAACGAGGAGAAAAGCAATTTATTTAGGAGGAGCAGCCCTAGGAACCACTCTGTTAACAGGATGGCTGAGGCAACCGAAATCTTTAAAAGCTTATGCTGCTCGTAAAGGGTTACTTTATGGGGCAGCCGGGGCTTATTCTAAGTTATCTGAAAATCAAGAATTTGCTAAGAGATTTATAGAAGAATGTGCCATTTTAACCCCAGAAAATGACTTAAAATGGAAAGCTATTCATCCTCAACCTAATCAATATGATTTCTCTCAAGGAGATTGGTTAGCTAACTTTGCCCAACGTCATCAATTGAAAATGCGCGGTCATACCTTAGTGTGGCACGCCTATATGCCCGACTGGTTTAAAGAAACTGTTGATCGTCAAAACGCTGAATCAACTCTAGTTGAGCATATTACAACGGTCGCGGGTCATTACCAAGGGTTAATTCACTCTTGGGATGTGGTCAACGAAGCCATTAAAGTTGAAGACGGACATCCCCTAGGGTTACGTAAAAGTGCTTGGTTTAACTGGTTAGGAGAAGATTACATCGACTTAGCCTTTCGAGTTGCTTCCGAAGCCGATCCCAAGGCAATGTTCTTCTATAACGACTATGGCTTAGATTATGATACTGAATACGATGAAAATCGGCGAAATGCAGTTTTAAACCTGTTAGAACGTTTAAAAGCTAGAGGAACCCCCATTCATGGATTAGGACTCCAGGCTCACTTATTAGCCAAAGAAAAACGGTTTAATGCTGAGAAATTACGTCAATTTTTAAGAGATGTTGCCAGCTTAGACCTGAAAATTATGATAACTGAGTTAGATGTCTCTGATAAAGGATTACCCTATGATTACCAAAAACGCGATCGCCGTGTTGCTGAGGTTTATGAAATGTATTTAAGCACCGTTTTAGAAGAACCTAACGTTATTGGCGTATTAACCTGGGGATTAAGCGATCGCTATACATGGCTATCCAAACACCGTCCCCGTAACGATAACGCACCCGTTCGTCCCTTACCTTTAGATCGGGAATTTAAACCTAAGTTAGCTTGGGAAAGTATCGCCAGGAGTTTCGAGACGGTTAACCTCTAAATAAAGTTATTGTTTATTTAATTTTATAATGTTCCTAATTTTAGAAAAAAATGCTATCTAGTCCCCCCGAAATTGTTCATACTCCCGAGAGCTTATTGCGTCGTCCTCGTTTTTTATTTTCGAGTATGTGGCACGATTTACTGGCCTCCCGTGAATTAGCCTGGCGATTGATGGTGCGTGATATCAGCGCCCAATATCGACAAGCCATACTGGGTATCGCCTGGGTATTTATTCCCCCTATTGCCATGGCCATGAGTTTTACTCTCGCCAAAGAAGCTAATGTGTTTACTGTTGGCAATACTGATATTCCTTATCCTGCTTATGTTATGTTCAGCACAGCCCTCTGGCAAACCTTTGTTGACTCACTCATGGGGCCAGTTCAAGCAGTCATTTTAGCAAAACCTATGTTAGCGCGGGTCAACTTTCCCAGAGAAGCCCTTATCCTAGCTAAATTGGGAGAAGTGGTGTTCAACTTTGGCATTAAACTAATTTTAATTATTGGCTTGTTTATCTTTTTCCGAGTTCCTGTGAGTTGGAGTGTTATTATCGCCCCTGTTGCCTTGATTCACCTGATTTTACTAGGAACATTAATCGGTATTTTGCTGGCACCTCTGGGACTACTGTACCAAGATGTCTCAAGAGGCTTAAATATGATTACAGGATTATGGTTATTTCTCACTCCTGTGATCTACCCTGTCCCCAAAGAAGGACTATTTGGGATACTGGTCGCTTGGAACCCTGTCACCCCTTTATTGGTAGCGACAAGAGAATTAGCCACCACAGGAACCTTGACCAACCCCGAAGGATTTTGGTTAGTCAGTGGCTTTACCCTGGTAGGGTTACTGTTAACTTGGATTAGTTTTCGCATTGCAATGCCTTATGTCGTCGAGAGGGTCACATCGTAATATGGTAATTAATATTCAACGGCCGTTAGTACCAACATCAGAAGCCAAAGAACCTCCCGTGCTTTCAGTTGAAGGAGTCTCAAAGAAGTTTTGTCGTGACCTCAAACAATCGTTGTTTTATGGGGTACAAGATATTGCTGCTGATCTCACTGGGGGAAGGCGACACAATCATCGCTTACGAAAAAAAGAGTTTTGGGCGTTGCGAGACATTAACTTTCAACTGCAACGGGGACAAGCGTTAGGATTAGTGGGAGCCAATGGAGCAGGGAAAAGTACCTTACTGCGTATCCTCAGTGGCTTAATTAAACCCGATACAGGCTTAGTGAGAGTGAGAGGGCGTATTGCCCCTCTAATTGCGTTAGGAGCAGGATTTAACCCCATTTTGTCGGGAAGGGAAAACATCTACGCCAATATGTCAATTTTGGGGTTATCCACCCGCGAAATTAAGCGCAGATTTGATGATGTAATCAATTTTGCCGAAATTTGGGAAGCCATTGATGCTCCGGTACAGAGTTATAGTTCAGGAATGGCTGCAAGACTGGGATTTGCCTGTGCGGTGCATATTGATCCTGAAATCCTTTTAATCGATGAAGTGCTGGCGGTAGGGGACATTAAATTTAAAATGAAATGTCATCAACGATTAGCAGAACTACGGGAAAAAGGAACTTCTTTTATTCTCGTTTCCCATAATCCCTATCACGTTCTCAATGTTTGTGATACCTCAATTTACCTTAAAAAAGGCGAACTGGTTTTACAAGGAGATTCTCAAGATGTCATTCGTCAATATGAAGCTGATCTGCGTCTTGATGGTACAGAAAAAGCCCTCGGATGGATTAAATTACCCGAAAAATCAGCAGCAGAAAGTCTAGGATTAGATGTTCTTTCTATTTGCTTTAAGGATAAAAATGGAAAGCGATTAGACATCGTACAAACCGGCGAATACGCCGAACTTTGTATCGAGTGTAAAGCCCATCAACTGGTTGAAAATGTCAACGTGGGAGTGATGATTTCTTGTTCATCAGGAGGAGGCGATCGCGTGGTTAGTATTACCTCCACTGCCGATCATCAAACCATAAAATTGACTCCTGGATATCACGAAATTACTATGAAAATGCCTTACTGCGGTCTGTTATCAGGGGTATACAGTGCCAATATTTATTTGAAAGAAGGGATATTTACTTTCGATAAGGTTAAGTCTTTTCGGTTTCAAGTAGATTCTGAGCAATCAACCAGTCGGAGTCTCTTTTTTCAACCCCGTAGTTGGGAGGTACACTCATGAGTCATCCCCTAATCAGTATTATTATTCCGACTCATAATCGACCTCATTTATTACCGAAAGCAGTTGAGAGTGCGCTGAATCAAACCTACCAAGCGTTAGAAGTGATTGTAGTCGATGATGGTTCACAAGAACAGGCAACGCTCCCCGATGATCCCAGGTTACGAGTCATTTATTTAGACAAGAATGTCGGGGGAGCAGCAGCGCGAAATGTGGGAACTAAAGCAGCTTCAGGCCGTTGGGTAACTTATTTAGACGATGATGATTATTTATTGCCCCAGATGGTAGAAATTTCTCTATCAACCCTAGAAAAAACAACTGTTGAGCCTCCTGTTGCTGTTATTTCAGCACTACAAAAAGTAGATGAGACGGGTAAAGTGATTGCTACTCGCATCCCTCCGGCTCTTTGTCCTCAAGGCGATCATTTCTTTCTAGAAACCCCAGAACCGGGACGGTCTTTTCATACGAAACAAACCCTAGTGGTGGAACGGGATCTGATTTTGAAAATAGGGGGATGGGACGAAACCTTTCGCTCTCGTGTTCATTCCGAATTATTTTTACGACTTAATCTCCAATGTACTATTATTGGTTTACCGAAGATAACCTATCATCTTTTTTCCCATAGCACCGATCGCGTATCAGGCAATTATCAGCTACGCCAAGAAAGCTTTCAGCGTTTGATCAAAAAACATGAGGAGATTTTTAGCAGTCATCCTAAAATGTTTGCTGAATTTGTTTACAAACACGCTTTAAAATCCTATAAAATGCAGCAAAAAAAAGCTGCTTTGATCCATTTACTCTGGGCTTTGAAACTTCATCCCACTCATACTTTTTTCCTGATCTATCGATCTATTTTGTCTCAACTATCAACCCGTTTTCCAAAGAAATTTTTAATTGCCTCTAATTCTTCTTAATTATGATTACCGACATTTTAGAAATTGATCAACAAACGAAACTAAAAGGACAAGTGATTGTTCTTGGTTCTGGTATTGCCGGGGCTGAAGTCTCAACCCACCTTGCTCGTCATGGTCGAGACGTGATTTTACTCGAAAGTGGACGCGATCGCTTTGATCCTGAGATTCAAGCCTTAAACGATGTCATTTTTTTGGGTAAACGTCACCGAGAATTAAATCCCAATACCTACTATCACCGCTACTTACCCCCTGAGTTACGGGGAGTTAGTCGAGTGCGTCAGTTTGGAGGAACCAGTAACGTCTGGACAGGAAAATGGAAATATTTACAACAATCTGATTTCGACGGCAGAGACTGGGTTCCTAACAGTGGTTGGCCCATAGACTTTGCCGATCTTCTAGACCATTATCGCTCCGCTGCCAAAGATTACGGGTTTGGTGATTTAGAAGCAGAGGCAGTACGCCCAGAAATTAGGGAACTTCGAGGCAAAATTGCAGCCTATGGCTTAAAAATGAGTAGTTTTTATTGGGAGAAAACCCCAACTCGTACGGCCATTCGGTTTGGAGAAGAAATGCGCCGTTCCCAAAACTTACAAGTGATTCAAGGAGCAACAGCAACGGAGTTAAAACTCGATCCCTCGGGTCAACGGGTTAATAGGGTGGTTTGTCGTTCCCTCGAAGGTCGAGAAATTACCGTTGAGGGTGATGTTATCGTGCTTGCGACGGGTGCGTTTGAAGCAGCTCGTCTGTTATTAGCCTCTAACCGTCAAATCTCTCATGGTATTGGTAATGCTCATGATCTCGTCGGTCGTTTCTACACCGATCACCCGAAACATCATACAGGAATTCTCATACCAGGTCATCTCACTCGACAATACGCCCATGAGTTACAATATGCCCCGAAACCGCGTTTTTGTATCTGTTTTGCTTTAGATGATGAGACTCAGCGTGAACACCAACTTCTTGAACACGTTTTATACATTAAACCGATCTATGAAACCCTAACAGATCGACTCAAACGAATGATTCAAGGTCGTCCAGTTTGTCGGGATAATAATGGTGCAGTGGCTTCCTATCGAGTTAAATTTGTGACAGAACAACTGCCCCAACAAAAAAGCCGTATTAAGCTTGGAGAAGAATTAGATGCCCTGGGTCAACGAAAACTAGAGGTTGACTGGTGTTTTACAGAACATGATCATCGTTCTATGGCGAAAACTTTAGAACTGTTAACCCAACGGTTTGCCGATGCAGGTATTGGCAAATTTGAGTTTGGGGATGATCCCCCTTGTATCGATAATATGACCGATGCAGCCCATCAAATGGGGACAACACGCATGGCAAGTTGTCCTGAAGAGGGAGTGGTAGATATTAATTGTCGAGTGTTTGGTACAGATAACCTTTATGTAGCCAGTTCTGCTGTGTTTCCCACAGGGCCTTCTTATTCACCAACCTTCACAATTTTAGCCCTTGCTCGTCGTCTGGGTCAGCATTTATTACAGAGGACATCAATACAGGAGAAAGTTAATTGTTATGTTAAATAATTGGTTGCATAATAAGCCCCGAATTTTTTTTATGCACGTGCCAAAAACAGGGGGAACTTCTGTCAACTCAGCGATACGAAAACATTATGGTCGCCAATTTTATTGTATTGACCCGATACAAACTAGGACTATGGCAAAATTGCTTTATAAGTCTGTTCCCTGTGTTGACAAAGGAACCTATTTGTTGCGAGATGGCTTTATTTTAGATGCCATGACTCGGAATATCCCCTATGTATCAGGACATACTCATTTCAATCAAGACATTTGGCAACGCTACTCCGATAAATATGCTTACATAACGTTGCTTCGAGATCCAGTTAAACGATATATTTCTGCTTACTTTTTTGATTCTAATCCAAAATCCGGTGGTTCTTATACAGATTTGAACCTTTCTGATTTGATTGAAACCGATAGAGGAATTAGATTAGGTCATTTTTATCTCAACTATTTTGCTGGATTTCCGCTTAAAAAGAATTACGATTTTAATAATCTTTCTGAGCGCATTGAAATGGCAAAAGAAAATATTTTAAAATTTGATTTGGTTGGTTTTTTAGAAGATTTAGAACACTTTAAAGCACAATTTAAAAAGCAGTTTGGACTCAACCTTCGTATTCCTCATAAAAATAAGAGTTCTGTCTCTAAACCTCAAATTGACTCCCATTGTTTAGAAAAAATTCGAGAAATTTGTCAACCAGATAGAGAAATTTATGAGTTTATTAAGTCCGATCGATTAAATAAAACAGCGTTTAGTTAGTTATTATTGTCATAATGGCGATATTTATATAAAAGATTTATTTTATATTATTAAATAACATTGATGATACCCAAAAATTTAAGCTTCCAAATTAAAAACGTTTTCAGTTCTTTAGAGCCAAATATAATTTTTATGCATATTCCAAAAACAGGAGGAACATCAGTTGATGCTTCTCTTAGAAAAGTTTATGGAAAAAATAAAAGTTATAAAATAGACTCAATTTTGACCAGCAAAGCAGCGAAAAAAGTTAATCACAAAGATTTAAACAATATCAATAAATTTAAAATTCGAGAATCTCTTTTACTATGTGAAATAGCAAAAGAAACTAAGTATATTTCTGGACATTTCCATTTCAATCAGGCAATTTGGGAAGCTTATCGGGATCAATATTCTTGGATTACTGTATTAAGAGATCCGGTTAAAAGATATATCTCTCAATATTTTTTTGATGCTCATAAACCAAAAGATCATGCAAGAGTTAAGCTAAATTTTGAGCAGTTTGTCGACTCCGAAAGAGGAAAATTGAGAGGTCAAAATTATATTAACTACTTTGGCAATTTTTCTCGCCAAGATAGCACTGATTTTTCTACTAGATTAGAAGTTGCAAAGGAAAATTTTGATAAATTTTCTCTAGTTGCTTTTTTAGATGATTTAGATACCTTCAAAAACGATTTACAAGCTAAATTTAATTTAACGGTTAAAATTCCACACAAAAACAAAAATCCAGTTTCTAAACCTAAAATTGATGAATCAGTGATAAAAAAAATAGAAAAAATTTGTGAATATGATTTAATGCTTTACGCTTATGCTAAAGAAAAATTTTGATAACTAATTATATCGAGAACAAAATAAATATAACTTTTTGTGGTATTTCTATAGAAAGATTAGTTAACTTTAACTCTCAATTGACGGAATAAATCAATTAGTATAAGAATTAACCATCCTATAGAAAGGGGAAAAATAGGATACCAAATTGTTCTCCAATCAATTAAACCATTTAAGTTAAATAAAGCACGAATTCCTATATCACTGTGCCACAATAATCCTAAAAAAGTAGCTAAAAATAGAGAGAGTGCGATTAACCACTTCGGTGGTATTTTATCAATAAACGATGTTTTTTCTTGATTACGACAAAAGAAATCTTTAATCCCTTGCCAATTAATAAAGATACCATAGGAAATCATAATAGGCGTAACACTAACTACTAGCCAAAGACCATTAACTGCATGAAAAAGTAGTGCGATTGCAACAAAAAAATCTCTAATTTTTCGATTAATTAGGGATAAAAAGAAAAAAGTTTCAAAAAGTAATGTGGTAAGATGGGTAGCTAAATATATAAGCGGGGTTTGAGACATAAAAGGAGCTAACCAATTTAACGGTAAATCGTAGGTTGCTGCTTCAATATTTCTATTCAAAAAAAAGTTAGACATCATATCAGAATAATTTAGCCAGTCTCCCCCGAAAGCAACTTTAAAAATAGCAGAATTCAAAAATAAAAATGATAAGAGAATCAACAGAGCGCGAGCTGGTAAAAAATACTCCCAGTTAGAAGAATGAGGATCAATTGAAGACCCTGTTTTATTCTTTTTAATTATTGCATCTAATGAGTAAGTTTTTCCCCATGAATTCATTATTGTCATAAAAAAGGGAATATAAAACACTAAAGGTGTTAAGGTTCTTTTGCCATCAACAGAAGCAGCTAATGCTTCAAGCAAACCACCAATGAGCAAAACGGCAATAGTCGCAATTCTAGTTTTATAACCAAAAGCCAACAACACTAAAGCAGCGACAAGAAATGATTCTAAAGTATAAAAAAATAAAGGTGACTGAGACGCACCAAAGTCTCTAAAAAAATATCTAACTAAATAAACTTGTTCTATCACATAAAAGCTAGGAATTCCACTTAAAAAATCATAGGAAAGGTTACTTAAATGCCACAGATAAAATAATGAATATACTATTCTAAAAATTCCGACGTTACCAGCAGCATTTACTTCAGGTTGAGTAAACCAAGCATTGATACCATTATTTAAACGGGTAAACGGAGAATAAAGTTTCATAATTTTCTAATGGGTAATATCTTCTTGGGTAAAGCTTCCTATCATAACTTCAGTTGTAGGTGACTGCTTTTCAATGGGAGGAACCGTTAAAGGTTTCACCTGATAAGAAAGATTCCAAGCTTCAATGGTTTTGATTTTATTGTTTTCACCGATAAAATTGGTAATAGCTTGTACTAAATACCTTCTGCTTGCATCTCGATGATTAATATCGGTATTATTAAAAGCATTTTCAACAATATCGTGGGAAAGACTGTCGTAGGGAATGGTTAAAATGCGTTCTGGTTTGACAATGTGAAGATTTCCTGATGTAGTGTACACTCTAAGTTCTGTGATAGATACAGAGGGTTTAGGTGTCCGAAAACGGGCTGTATATCGACTATAAAGGGCCCAAGAAGTAATTGGCCAGGTTGACTCTCTTCTCCCGACCAGACAAACCCCTAAAATAATAATGAGGAGGGAAATTTTTGTCAGTCTTAATGCCCATTGAGCATTATGATTAGGGATATATTCTGATTTTAAAACTTCTGTCTCTTTCATAATCAATATATAATCTCACACGATTAGTCTATCTCATCAACTCATTTAATAAAATTGATAAAATTTATCTTTAGTCTATCAGTCCTACACATTCATTTATGAGTGCTTCTCCCCATATATCCATTGTTATTCCGACCTATAATCGCCCTGAACGATTAAAATCTTGTCTTGACTCGATTACTGGTCTCAATTATTCAAAAGAACGCTTTGAAGTTATCATCGTTGATGATGGAAGTAAAAACCCCTTAGATACAGTTGTTAAACCTTATCAACAGCAGCTTAATCTTACTTTAATTCGACAAAAGAATGCAGGACCGGCCGCAGCCAGAAATACAGGGGCAAATACTGCTAAAGGGCAATATTTAGCCTTTACTGATGATGACTGTACCCTCGATAAAAACTGGCTCGTAGCCCTCGAAAATGGCTTTTCTCAGACTTCAAACGCTCTCTTAGGAGGAAAAACAATCAATGCTTTACCTAATAACCCTTATTCATCAGCCAGTCAATTATTAATCGATTATCTTTACGATTATTACAATCAAAAGTCT
Source organism: unicellular cyanobacterium SU3 (assembly GCA_002172675.1). Classification (GTDB taxonomy): domain Bacteria; phylum Cyanobacteriota; class Cyanobacteriia; order Cyanobacteriales; family Microcystaceae; genus Crocosphaera. The sequence goes on along the minus strand of NETF01000032.1, from coordinate 66,187 downwards.
GCTCAAGCAACCTTTTTCGCCTCTAATAATTTTGCTCTTTCTAGAGAATTATTTGAGAAAGTTGGACAGTTTGATGTTACCTTTCCTTTAGCAGCAGGCGAAGATAGGGAATTTTGCGATCGCTGGTTATTTAATGGATATTCATTATATTATGTGCCTGAAGCAATCATCTATCATTCTCATTATTTGAGTTTAGCTAAATTTTGGCGACAACATTTTAATTATGGTCGTGGGGCCTATTATTTTCATCAAGTTCGTTCTCAACGAAATGAAACCTCTGTCAAAGTTGAACCTTTAGAGTTTTATTGGAAATTATTAACCTATCCCTTGGCTGCTAATAATAAGCAATCATCTAAACTATTTCTTTGTAGCTTATTATTTGTATCACAATTTGCCAATGTCTATGGTTTTTTAACTTCTAAACTAAAGCAATAATTTTCTATTTTCTTCAGTAACTTTCAATTAAAATCAGCAATACTGAAAGGACGATATTATACAATTGTAAATCAATACATCACTTTAATTCTGAAGGCGAAATGATGCACACTATTCACACCCAAGTTAAGATCAATAGAGATCATATTTTAAATGTTAACTTACCCAATGACATCGCAGAAGGAACCTATCAGGTAGTCATTGTAATGAATCCCCAACCTGAAGACGACGATACCCCTGATGAAGTAGCGATAGAAGGAATTAAGGAAGGACTTAGACAAGCTTTTACTAATCAAACCATTCCCATCAGTCAAATGTGGGAGGGAATTGATGTCGAATGAATTGCCATCTATTTCAATATACTTAACATCTCGTTTCAAAAAAGATATTAGTAGACTTGCTAAACGTTTTCGCTCAATTCGTCAAGATTTAGACCCTCTTATTCATTAATTACAAGCAGGAAAAACCCCTGGCGATTTAATTTCAGGGGTAAAATACCAAGTATTTAAAGTCCGTCTGAAAAACAGTGATCTTCAAAAAGGTAAGAGTTCAGGTTATCGTGTTTTGTACTATGTAAAACAAGAAACTAAGATCATTCTAGCTACAATTTACCCTAAATCCGATCAATCAGATATCGAAAATAAAGTCATTGAGTCGATTATTGAACAATTGGAACAAGAAAATTAACTAATTTTACTTTTCAATAATTCCCCCACCTAGAACTATCTCCCCATTATAAAAAACAGCAGCTTGACCGGGAGTAATGCCAAACTGAGGCTCATTAAACTGTAATTTTACCCGATTATTTTCGATAGGAATAATGGTGACAGGAACCGCTTTGGAACGATAACGCACTTGTACTTCTGCGGTAATGGGAGAAGACGGTTCAGCTATCGAAACCCAGTTAAGTCGTCCTACAGTACAATCAGAACGACCCCCGGCCTCGCGGTTGCCGACAATTACTCGATTCATTACTGCATCTAATTTAACCACATATAGCGGTTCTGGAGCTGCAATACCTAAGCCTCTGCGTTGTCCAATGGTATAGTGATGAATACCTTGATGTGTCCCTAATACCTTACCCTCAAGATCGACAATTTCCCCTTCTTTGGGTTTAATATATTGATCGAGAAAGCTGGCCATCGATCCATGAGCTTCTATTAGGCATAAATCTTGACTTTCGGGTTTACTAGCCGTTTTTAGATCAAATTCGGCTGCAATACGTCGGGTTTCTTCTTTGGTTTGTTCTCCCAACGGAAAAATAGTCCCTTGCAAAATATTTTGAGACAGATCATATAAAAAGTAAGATTGATCTTTATTGCGATCAATAGCCCGTAATAGTTGATATCTGTCCGTTTGCTCATTGTAACGAATACGAGCATAATGACCTGTAGCAATGCGATCGCACTTTAACTCTTCTTTAGCATAAGCTAACATCGGCCCAAATTTCACCGCACGGTTACATTGAGAACAGGGTAAAGGGGTAACTCCCGACTCATACCCTTCAACTAAATAATTGATAATATTCGCTTCAAATAACTCTCTTGTATCAACAATATGATGGGGAACTCCCAACTGTTCACAAATAAACGCAGCATCTACCATTCCCTCGGAACAGCATTGTCCTTTCCCTTTCATTAACCACAGAGTCAACCCAATGACATCATACCCTTGATGCTGTAAACTCGCTGCAGCAACCGAACTATCAACGCCACCAGATAAACCAACAACAACCTTTTTCATTGTTAAACGTTTCTTAAAAAGCGAACAATTAACTATAGACTGTTTCTAGGCTAACATTTTCAGTATTACAATGATGAATAACTAAACCGAAGACAACAAAAAAAATTTTGCTGTTGACGGTGTGAGGATGTGTTTATTTAAGGTTTATATTATGTTTACAATTAGTGATCGCTTAAATCAAAGGACTACTCAATCTAGAACTTGGTTCCTTTCCTTTTTAAGACAGTCTTCAACTGGGATAGGTTGTTTACTATTAACGGTAAGTTCAACCTCGCTTACATTGGCACAAACTACGTCTAACCGTGAGTTACCGCCACCTCCTTTACCAAAAATGGTAAGTCCTCAGTCTTCTTCTGAACCTGTTCCTTCTATGTCTATCGAAGTAATAACCCCTGATGATAGTTCAAACCCTGTTAAAGAATATACCTTTGAAGCGCCCCAAACGTTACCGGCTCAAACCCTCGATAATGAACCCCCCACCTCTGAAATAAGAACCATTAACCCCCAACCTAACAGAGATCCTAGTTTTTATCGCGTTGAAGTAGCAGGTAACAACCCATCAGTCTTATCTCAAGTTAAAACCATTGAACCCATGGCCTTTATCCGTCAAAGTGAAGGGGTGATTCACGCAGGAATGTTTCAACACTCTCAACAAGCAGAAAAACGAGTACAAGAACTAAAAAATCAGGGAGTTAGCGCAACAGTAGTTCCTGTTTATCAACAGACTCAAACTTCTCTATCAGTGGAAATTAAACCTTAGTCAGTGAACAGTTATCAGTGAACAGTGACCATTAAAACAATTTTGGTTAACTGTTCACTCGCTGAAACTTTTAAGTTTAACCAATAGTCTACTAAGTACACTCTACTTAATCTATTATTATTAGACTATAAATTGATGTTTCACTGCTGATCAATTCATGATTGAAGTCGAACACTTAAGTAAAATTTATGGGTCAACTGTAGCCATTGAAGATGTGGATTTTTCCGTAGAAAAAGGAGAAATTCTCGGATTTTTAGGGCCAAATGGTGCAGGAAAAACCACCACCATGCGTATTTTAAGCGGTTATATTCCTGCTACGGCCGGAACTGCTAAAGTAGCAGGGTACGATGTTCATGAACAGTCCCTAAAAGTCAGAAAAAATATCGGTTATCTTCCCGAAACCCCTCCCCTTTACCCTGATATGACAGTAGAAGGGTTTTTGAAGTTCGTGGCCAGAATTAAAGGAGTTCCATCAGGCGATCGCAATTCTAGGGTAAATTGGTCCATAGAACGCTGTCAACTTGAAGATAAGCGCAAAGTTTTGATCCGTAAGCTATCTAAGGGTTATAAACAACGAGTCGGTATCGCTCAAGCCATTGTTCATGATCCCCCTGTTATCATTTTAGACGAACCGACAGTGGGACTTGATCCTAAACAAATTATTGAAGTACGCAACCTGATTAAAAGTTTAGCAGGAGAACATACCATCCTCTTATCGACTCATATCTTACCAGAAGTCAGTATGACTTGCGATCGCGTTACTATCATCAATGGGGGTAAAGTCGTAGCAACAGATACCCCTGATAACTTAATGTCTCATTTAACAGCAAAAGGAGGTTATGAAATCGAAATAGAAGGGGATATCTTCACTTTAGAACCAATATTAAAAGATATTCCTGGTATAACTCAATTAGAAATTAAATCCAATAGTCAAACAAAACGTCATCTTTTATTGTTGACCACAGACTCGAATCAAGAAATAGGAAAAGATATTGCTGCTTTAATTATTAATCAAGGATTAGACTTATATGAAATGAAACGAACTCGTGCAACTCTAGAAGATGTTTTCTTAAATGTAATTACTGAAGAATCATCAATAGAAACACCAGAAGAAAACCCCTTAGAAACGGCTAACACTGAACAAACTTTATAATTATTTTTGAGATGATACTAACAAATTTAACTGCTATTTTTCGCAAAGAATTTCAAAGTTATTTTACATCTCCGTTTGCTTATATTATTGCTGCTGTTTTCTGGTTAATTGGTGGCTTCTTTTTTAGTGCCATTTTAGAAGAAATTTTACAAACTCTCTCGTTTTTAGAGCAAAGTGGTCAGTTATCCACTCCTGTAGATGTTCCTAGTCAATTTATCGATAGTTTTTTTGGGGTAATTATTTCTCTTTTATTAGTCTTATTACCTGCTTTGTCCATGGGATTATATTCCGAGGAAAGAAAACGAGGAACCTTAGAGTTATTAGCAACTTCTCCCGTCACTAACTGGGTGGTTGCCATAGGAAAATTGTTAGGGGTTTTAGCCTTTTTTATTGTGTTAATGATACCCTTTTGGATTTATGAAATTATTATCTTTAGTAATGCGAGTCCTCCAGTTAATTTAAACATTATTTTGTTATCTCATGGATCATTAATTTTAGTTGCTACGGCTATTCTTTCTTTGGGAATGTTCATTTCTTCTCTAACGGATAGTGGAATTTTAGCTTATATATTGACCTTTATTTTAATATTATTTTTATGGATTATGGATGTGATCGCTGCTAATTTACAAGACCCTTTTAAAAGTATTTTATCCTATCTTTCTCTCTTTGATCGTTACACTGATTTAGTCAGAGGAGTTTTAGATATTAGTAGTTTAGTCTTATTTGCCAGTTATATTTTATTAGGGATTTTCTTGACCGCACAATCAATAGAAGCATTACGTTATCAACGTTCTTAAACGATTATAAAACATGAAAAAAATAAGTAATTATAAAATAATTCTCAAATATTTATTTATTCCTGGACTAATTCTAACTGTTGCGGGTTTAGTCCCGATTTTTATCACTAAAACTCTGAGTATTCTTTATCTCAGTTTAGTGATTGTCGGAGGTATTTGCTTATTTATCTGGTTACTTTATCTCTTAATAACAGGGAGAAGTTTTTGGCAAAAAAGATCAACCCAAACAGGAACAAATGCGTTTGTTTCAGTTTTATCTTTAGTTGTTATATTGGGATTGATTAATTTTATTGCCGTTCGTTATTCTCCCCGTATTGATTTAACCGAAAACCAACTATATACCTTATCCCCAGAAACTCAAGAAATTGTTAAAAATCTCGATAAACCGACTAAAGTCTATGTTTTCGATAAAGAAATAACTCCCCAAGATGAAGACTTATTAGAAAACTATCAACGTTACAATGATAACTTTGAATTTGAATTAGTCGATCCTGATATAAAAGTTGGACTCACGCAACAGTTTAATGTTCAATCATTAGGGGATGTCTACCTAGAATATGGAGATAAAAAACAATTAGTTCAAACCCTGATCGTTTTCAACCAAAAAGAACCCTTATCAGAAATAAAGTTAACCAATGCAATTGAAAAAATCAAAAAAGACTACATTCCAAGGGTTTATATTTTACAAGGCCATGGAGAATATTCATTAGAACCCTCTCCTGAAGGAAGTTTATCAGAAGCAACCAATAGTCTTGAAAGTAAAGGGTATGAAGTAAAACCCTTAAACCTAATAGAAAATGCTGGTATTCCTGATGATGCAGATGTCATTATTATTGCTAGTCCCAAACGGGAATTATTTGACCAAGAAGTAGCAACATTACAAAAATATTCTCAACAAGGGGGGAACTTATTTTTACTATTAGATCCTAACGCAGATGCAGGATTAGAAACTATCTTAGAAGACTGGGGAATTCAACTAGATAATCGTATCATTATAGATGGTTCAGGGTCAGGAAATGTCGTCGGTTTAGGACCCACAACTCCCTTTATTACCAACTACGGAAACCATCCGATTACAGAAGAGTTTGCCAATAGTATTTCTTTTTATCCCATATCTCGTCCCGTTGATACGGTTGAAGTAGAAAATGTCGAAGCAACCTCTTTATTAGTCACCAGCGAACAAATGTGGGCCGAAAGTAATTTAGAATCAGAAGAAGTTATTTTTGATCCTGAAGAAGATATTCCCGGACCTTTTGATTTAGGGGTTGCTTTAACCCGTACCATTGATAAACAAACTGTCAATAATCAGACAAAAGAAGATAATACAAACGCACAAGATAACCAAGAAAGTTTAGAAAATAATGAACCAGAGAAAAACAACACTGACGAAAATAATAACACTGTTAATAATCAATCTGATTTAAACAAAGAAGAAACAGAAGATAATAATAACCCTGAACAAAAACAAGAGAATAACCAAAGTGAAGAAAATAACAACACTATCAATAATCAATCTGATTTAAACACAGAGGAAACAGAAAATAGTAACAATTCTGAACAAGAAGAAAATACTTCTAACGCTTCTGAGAATGAGCAAAATAGTAATGCTGAACAAGAAACAATAGAATCTCGTTTAGTTGTTATTGGTAATTCAACCTTTGCTACTGATAGTTTATTTAATCAACAATTAAATGGAGATGTCTTTTTGAACTCTGTACAATGGTTAAGTAATCAAGATGAACAACCTTTATCAATTCGTCCTAGAGAAGCAAAAGATAGAAGACTTAACTTATCTCCTTCACAAGCTAATATAATCACTATATTGTCATTAGCTGTATTTCCCTTATTAGGTTTAATTGCTGCTGGAATCACCTGGTGGCGAAGAAGATAAAATTAATAATTAATAGGTTAATCATGAAGTTAAAAAACACAACATGGATTTTATTAGGAATTGCCATCATTCTAGGGGTTGGTGTTTATATTTATGAATTACAAATCAATCCCCAACAAGAACAAATTGAAGCAACAAATAAACAACTATTTACCTTTGATGAAAACGAAATTAAAGCGTTAACAATTGAAACCGAAGATCAAACCTATAAATTTGAGAAAACCACTGATGAAAATCAACCGTGGCAAATGAAAACACCTAAAAATACAGTAGCTAATGATGCAGTTATTTCTTTTTTGACTAATCTGTTAGTTACTAATGAAAGTGAAAGAAGTTTAACTGTTCCTAAAAATGAGAAAAAAGAGTACGGTTTAGATAAACCATTAGGAATAATTACGATTGAACTTGATAATAATAAACAACATAAAATAATTTTAGGGAAGCCAAATTTTCAAGGAGAATTTTTATATGCTCAAATTGATCCCCCTTCCTCATCATCAGAAGAAATTACCATTAATTTAGTTCCGAAAAACTTTCAGTATGCAGTAGACAGACAACCAGAAGAATGGACTAAAAATAATTAATAATTAGTAATTAATAATTAATTTATATAGCATTTCTTACTATTGTCCATTTTCGATTGTCTATTCATTAGTGTCTACCACTTTAGATTAATTTAATATTTTACGAAAAAAATGGGGAACGGTATGTTTATTTAATAAGTCTCATAAATAAAATGGGGAAACAAAGAAAAAATCATCATTATTATGAATAATTTTCGTGCTATAAGTATCGGAATAGAAAACTATTTACATTATCAACCCTTAACGGGATCTGAAAATAGCGCACAAGCACTTTATCGCTATTTCTTTGAAGAAGTTAATATCCCATCTCATCAATTATTATTATTAACTGATACCTCCCCCTCCCCAGGAAAACGCTCAACTTATCCTAACAGAGATAACATTTTGCAATGGATTAATGATAGTTTAATTAAAGTTGAATATTGTTGGTTTTTCTTTCAAGGATATAGTATTAATTATCAAGGAGAAGACTATTTACTACCTATTGATAGTAGCTTAAACAGTATTCCCCAAACAGCAATAAAAGTGCGATCGCTTTTTGAAAAATTACAATATAATAGCCAAAACTTACTAATTATTTTAGACCTACAAAACCCTTTAAAAGATGGTAAACTAGGTCAGATGACATTAGATTTAGCTCAAAAAAAAGATATTTCTTTAATTTTTTCCTGTCGTTCCCATGTTTATCAAAGTATTAGTGCAGAAAAAAGTATTTTTATGAGTGCTTTAACTGAAGCTTTGCGCTACTATAGTCATCATTTAACCCTTCATAAGCTAGACTCTTACTTAAAAGAAAGATTAAATCCTTCCCATCAAAAAAAATTTCCAGCCATCGCTCTTCCCATTATTATTAGTCCTGAAAAAGTTCGTCATAAACCCTTACTACCTTCATCTGAAAAGCAAGTAGTACAAACTCAAGAAAATAAAAATCTATCTTTTAAAATCCCACAAAAACCGATTCAAACCGCTACAAACACTCTCATTTTACCCAAAGTTCCACAACCCTCTTTTAACCCCCAACTATCATTAAATATCCCTCCAACAGAAACTAACAATCAACCGATTTCTCCTGCTGTATCTTCTGTCTTTTCAACGTCAAAAAGAACGACTCAAACTCCACAAAAGTCACCTATAAAAAAATACTTATTATGGATATGTGGAATAATAGGAGCAATATTCATTTTGTGGTGGATGTCTCTAAAAATCCGTCAACATCTTACTACTATTAATTACCAAAAAATACAGGAAAATCAACAAATTTTAGACTATGGCAAAATCTCTTTAAGTGTGCAGCAAGCATCACAGTTGAATGAAGCTATTAACTATGCTCGACAAATACAGCCCCATACAGCCCTGTATCAGCAAGCTCAGGACAAAATTAGTCAATGGAGTCAAATGATCGTAGATATAGCTCAAGGAAGGGCTATCATAGGGGATTTTCAAGCAGCGATCGCAGCCGTCAAATTGGTTCCTCCCGATAACCAACAACTCTATAATTTAGCACAACAATCTTTAAAAGAATGGCAACATCTCAGTCAAAAACAACAAGATAATCAAGTTTTAATTGAAGCTGCACTATCTTTAATTGAACCCAACCAAGCATCATCTTATAATCGAGCCATTAGACTTTTAAAACACTTAGATAAACAAGAATTAGGCTATCATCATGCCCGAAAATTAATTGAACAATTAAGTAAAACTATTTATCAATTAGCTCAAATCAGGGCGCAACAAGGACAATTGATTTTAGCCATTGAAACCATCGAATTAGTACCAAATGACACTCAAGTCTATCCAATAGCACAAGAAGCAAAAATAAACTGGCAAAAACGTCTTAATCGTACCTCTAACTAATACCAAATACTGCATTGTCATTGCGAATGTAGCGATAGCGGAATGAAGCAATCTCTATGTCTATAATAAGTAGTCGAACATAAATATATTTCTTAGATTGCTTCGGAGTATTTTTAGTAACAATCAAAGCTTACTGTTTATATTACCCCTCGCAATGCGGTGCGACCCCGCGCCTTCGTAAGGCGCAAGGGAACGCGCACCAAGACGACAAGTTAAGTCTCTAATAACTTTAGAGAATTGGCATAAGATAGCAATTCCTTTAACTGTCATTCCCAGGAAACAAGTAATCTCAGTAAGATTACGTAGTCAATACCTAAATTTAACTTAATCAATATTTTTTATACAAAATTTACTGAATATTATAGAGTCAAAAATCCTTGATTTTACTGTTTTTATTTGATAGATTCACAGGAATAATAGAGAAGTGACCAATATCACTAAATTATCCCCATTCAATCACTGCTATTGGTGACTAACTCTTTGATAATAAGCACCAGAGCTAGGGGGTAAAAACTAGCTCTATATTGTCGTAGTTGATGCTGAATACTACCAATATTTTATAGTAACTTTAGGACGAACATTATGAATACCAGATACACAGAAACTTTTTTGTTTCTTTCTCGCCTTTCCCGTAGAAGCAACAAAGGATTTGCTTTAGGATTTGTTTTATGTGTCGGAGTTCTCATGGCAGGTACTGGAGCCGTCATGTTACTCAAAAGTAGCAGCGAAACAGAAAAAATAGTAGCTCAAGAAGCCACTGCCAAAGGTAAAACCGTCGCAGAGGTTGCCATTTCTAGAATGCAATATCTCTTAGGGAAATATCCCTTTTTAGCAGAAATGCCGATGGATAATTGGCAAAACGCAGATGTCACATCCGAAATAAGAGAACAACTAGAAAATAGTTGTGTAGAGGATTCAGAGATAGACGCAAAAGTTACAGCTAGTACAAATGAAATTGGTGGTTATATTCAAAAAAGTAGTGGGGAATATCAATGGTTAGAGATGAATCCCTCTAATTCTAACGAAGGTAAGTTTAGATTTGTAGCGTTTGATCCAGCCATAGCAGGGGAAAAGATGGCTACATTAACCATCGAAGCGAAGGCAAATGTAGGTAACGACTTAAAAGAAGCTCCCAGTAAATTAACTGTCACAATACCCCTCAATGAAAATAATGCGGAGATTGATGCAGCAGCAAGTCCTGGGTTATGGGTTAAAAACGGTAGTGGTTTAGATGATATTGTTGCTGCCAATGTCTGGATTGGGAGTGGTGGCGATGATTGTAGTGTAACTGATGATGCAGATCAGGTTGCTGCAATTAATACGAAAGTTTTTGGTAATATAGCAGACTATCCAGTTACTGATCATCGAAACGGAGGAGGTATCAGCGAAGCCATTCGAGATGGAGAACTTCTAGCAGATCCTAATTTTAAGCCTACCCAAGTCGCTGAACATAAGTTTCCTGATGAAACGGTGTTAAGTGAAACATACGCTCAACAAATCACTGATGCTGGTGTCACTCCTATTGATATTAGTAGTGATCTTTTGAGTAATTCTGATGCTTTGGGTGGATATCCAGAAAAGAAATCTCATAACCCCTTATCCACTTTTGCAAGATTTATGAATGGATTTGGGCAGAACGCCTTAAATAATATATTTGGTCGTGCTGCAGTTGCTTCTACCTCTGGTTGTGGAACTCAGGTATTAGCTAATAAAAATGGCTCAGGTTTTTATGTTTTTCCTCGACCTGGTGATACTGCCACTCGTACCCAAATCATGGACGATGGTAGGACTCTGTGTATTTATGATTATAAGATTACCAAAGACTTAGGTGGTATGGGGATTGTAGTCAGAACAGTTAATGCAGAAGGAAATCGTCAACGAGTCATTTTTCACCTTGAAGGAAATATTGGGAATAATACAGAAATTGCTCATATTGGCAATAACGATCTTGGTAATCCCACTGTAACAACTGGTCCCAATAAACCTACCTCAAAAATTAAAGATGTTCCTGACTGTACCAGTTCCTGTAAGCCTGTAGATTTTCAAGTTTGGGGACATACTACTACCTCTGTGTGTCTAAACGGAAACAAAAAACTTCATGCTTTCCTTTGGGCCCCCCAAGCTGATATGGGAGTCAAGGGATCAGGCAATGGAAAAGGAGGTCTTAACGGCACTGCCTTCGTTAATACTTGGAATGAAAGCTGTAGCTCAGATGCTAAAAGTGGCGCACACGTAGTACAAACTGGAGAATGGTTAGACCTTGGACTCGAAACACCAGATGCTACACCACCTCTAACTGTTGGACAACCTGCTAGTGTCAAAACTGAACAATATCAATAAAGCGATCGCGAATCAGTGGTTGATTGATCATCGCTAGTTCGGAGTTAAATTTTTTTCAACAAGATCGTCATAAAAAATCCTGTTTTAATACCCCCTTTTGTAGAGACGTTCATCAAACGTCTCTACAGTAGTATTTTGTCTAAAATAAAGGGATATTTAAGTAGTCGGACAGAAACACAATCAACTATAGCACTACGCATTCTGATTAAGACTTTTATGAGATGTCTTATTCTTTCGGAATGATAATGAAAAGATACAAAAAATGTCCTCATCTATTTTCGTACTGCTATAAATATTTGCAAACAAACCTGTGTAACTGTATTCCTGTTTCGTCTTAACCGTAACGTTTATTTTCGGCTAGATATTCTCAGTAATATTACTTATTTAATACTTAAACTTAAATTAATCGAAATTTTTTAGGCAAAATTTACTGAATATTATACGCTAAAAAATCCTTAATCTTACTGTTTTTATTTAATAAATTAGCGGTAATAATAGAGAAGTGATCAATATCACTGAATGATCCCCATTAAATCACTGCTATTTGTCACTGCATTTTCCATAATAACCGACAAATCCAGGGGATCAAAACTGGATCTATATTGTTGTAGTTGGTGCTAAACACTACCAATATTTAATAATCATGTTAGGACGAAAATCATGAATAAAAGATATACAGAGACTTTTTTATTTCTCTCTCGTTTCTCCCATAGAAACAACAAAGGTTTTGCTATGGGATTTGTTTTAATTGCCGGGGTGATTATGGCAGCGACAGGAGTTGCCATGTTAGTCAGAAGTAGTAGCGAAACCGAAAAAGTAGGTGTTCAAGCAGCCACGACTCAAGGCCAAGGGACTGCAGGAGTTGCCGTTGCCAGAATACAATATCTTCTTGGGAAATATCCCTTTTTGGCAGAAAAACCTCTCAACGATTGGCAGAGTGCAGACGTAGAATCTCAAATCAAAACAAAAATTAAAACTACTTGTGACGGTCAAAGTTTAACAGAGACACAACTTAACGCCAAAGTTCAAGAAAGCAAAGGGGAAATTGGTCAGTACGTTGCAACAAACAGTACAGAATACCAATGGTTACAGATGGACCCATCCAATCCTGATAAAGGGCAATTCAGATTCACAGATTATCAACCAGCGATCGCTGGACAAAAAATGGGAGAATTAACCATTGAAGCAAAGGCTAATGTAGGTAATGACTTAAAAGAAGCCCCCACTAAATTAGTTGTCAAAATACCCCTTAGCGAAACCCCTCCCGATATCCAAGATAGCCCAGGGTTATGGGTTGAAAAAGCCAGTGGTGTAGATGATATCGTTGCTGCCCATGTCTGGATTGGTAGTGGTGGCGATGATTGTAGCATCAGCGATAACGACACTAAGATCACTGAAATTAATACATTAGTTACAGGAGGTTTAAACGAAGCAATCACAGATGGAGAACTTTCCGCAGGAACAACTTTTAAAGCACCTATAGTGGCAGCACACAAGTTCCCTGATAAGACAAAATTAGATCAAACATACGCCGAAAAGATTACGGCTGCTGGTGTTACTCCCGTTAATATCGATACTGCTCTTGTAAAGAATATTAATAAGATAGGAGGCAGTAGCACCACAGCTTATAATCCCTTACCCACCGTTGCAAAATGGATGAATGGCGTTTTCGATAAAGGCTTTAATCATCTGTTTGGTAAGGCCGCAGTTGCCTCTACCTCTAGTTGCGGACCCCAAGTATCAAGCACCCTTAATGGGACCGATTTGAATGTTTTTCCTCGACCTGGTGATACAGCCAGTCGCACCGAAACCACCCCTGATGGCCAAACCATCTGTGTTTATGATTATGAGATTACCAAAGACCTCAAAAATTTAGGGATTGTGGCTAGAACCCTTGATGCAAACGGTAAGCGTCAGCGAGTCATTTTCCATCTTCACGGTAATATCGACAAAAATGCTGAGATCGCCCATGTTGGTAATGAAGACCTAAGTAGCATTGCAAAAATAAAAGATACTCCTGATTGTACTGGTGATTGTAAGCCAGTGGATTTCCAGATTTGGGGACACACCACCACCTCTGTTTGTTTAAACGGAAACAAAAAACTCCATACATTTCTCTGGTCTCCCTTAGCGGGTCTGGGAGTTGCTGGAACAGGGGATGGAAAAGGAGGTCTTAATGGCACAGCTTTTGTCAACAACTGGGATACAAACTGTAGCTCTAACAGTAGTTCTGGTGCTCATGTCGTACAAACTGGAGAATGGTCAGATCTAGGACTTGAAACACCAGATGTTATACCACCTATGACCATTGGACAGCCTGCTAGTGTCAAAACCAAACAATATCACTAAGCAGCGAATCAACCTCTTAAAGACTTGATTTGTACCCCATAATAAGCTAGGGACACGGATTGACCGCGAAGGAAAAAAATAGTTCAAAGGGACGCTTTAAAGAAGCAAATAGTCAAACAGTAAATCCTGTGCTTTTTATCAGGTTTTTCAGTTGAGTCGCTATTGCTTTAGTCCCAGAAGACTTGGAAAAAAAGGGGAGGGGGAAGATATCGGAGATTTTTTCTATAAAAATCTTCAACGTCCCCTTTGTTTTTTTACTTAAAAAATTTGTCTATTTAAGTGAAAAGTAGCTGTCAAACAACCAGCACAACGATAATTTCAACCGAAAAATGGGAAAACTTAAGGTGAGAATCTGTGCCTACCCCTCCTTTGTTATCTAAAACATCCACTCAGAAGCTTCACCAGAGCTGACGTTAATACCATGAACAAACTACTATTAACTCTCATACTGAGTCGCTCAAAACCAAAAAGTGATCAAGGGTTTAGTCTCTTTGAAGTTACCATCGCTATTTTAGTGTCCTCCGCTTTCTTGATGGGAACCCTACAAGCGATGACCATTAATGCTGTCATGCGAGTTAAATCAGAAAGACAAGCCCAAGCCAACTTTATCATTCAACAAGATGTTGAAAAATTACAAGCTACGGCTAGTAACATGAATCTCGACCATCTCAAAAAGTGGGAAGGTAATGCGGAAGATCCTCACCCTGTCGATACTACGGATGAATCAACCGTGTGTGATCCTTCTTCTTTAAATATGGAAGATGTCCGTTTTGGGGCTTATTTGGTTAGAGAATTGGACCATTGGTTAAAAAAAGATACCGATACTGGTACTAAATCTGATCCAGCCATTGATCCTAATCAGGTATTTACTTCAGAGAGTTCAACCATTGAATTTAATGGCAAAAGAGCGATCGTTCAAATTGTTCGTGATAGCGAAAGTCTTATCAATAAAGACTATCGTCTTGTACGAATCATGACCGTCGATAGTGCCACATCACACCAAGTTCTACAAGTTTATTACCGAGTCGGAGAACCCTATGAACCCACCGATCCCAACCAATCAGATGACGACAGCGACCAACTACGCGATGACGAATCCGGAAACACATCAATCATCGCCGAAAATTACACCGAGGTTATTCCGGCCGCTGTTGCTGAGTGCGGTTTCTCACCCTAATCCAAACCAAGGCGTTACCCTCCTAGAAGTCATCATTGCTGCTGTAATTACTGGCATCTTAGCTGCGATCGGCACTCCTAGCTTGATGGGAATGTTACAAGGCGATCAAGTTAAACAAGGAATTGATCAAATTCAACTAGCCCTGCAAGATGCCCAAAAACAAGCTATCCGTAACTCTAAACAATGCACCATTGTCATTGATAAGGATGCTGATCCCCCCACTGTCGATATTAAAGATCCTACTGCTGCCACAAATAAAGGGTGTTTAGGCTCAGTTGAACGAGAATTACCTAAAAATATTGTCGTCAAAAGTAATTTAAGTAGTAATGAAATTGCTTTTTCTTTTAAAGGTAACACAATCAATAGGGGAACTATTGTTGTTGAACCATCACAAGGAACAGGAGAAAAAAGATGTCTCGTTATTAGTGATGGACTAGGTATTATGAGAACCGGAATTTACACAGGAGATACTTCTGGATCACTGGACGGCGATGCTAATTGCAAAAAAATAACAGATATTTAAGAAAAATTATGTTAAAAATCTATTTAAAACTTTTACAAAAATATCGTCCTTCTGCTGGTTGGACGTTAGCCGAATTAATGATTGCTGCCGCGATGACTCTTGTGGTTATTATGGTTGCAGGATTCGGTTTAGTGACAATTTTACGAGAAAATAAAGTGGCCAATGCGACAGGCCAAATGCAATATGACATGAATAGGGCAGCCGAATTTATCTCAGAAGAAATTCGTAGTGCTAAAACCATTGAAACCGACCAAGCAGAAATTTATAATGTTGCTCCAACCTTTTACGAAAAATATGTTGAAGGAAAAGCTAATCCCAAAATTCCTATTTTGGCTTTGAAAATCGATGGGGTTTATGAACGAGTTGTTTATTATGTTGATGAAGTGGCTAGTGATGACATTTGGCGCGGTTCGGCGGTAATTCGACGTTTTGGACCAGATTTTAAAGAAGATGGAGAATACAAAAAACCAGACGACGGGGTACGGAATACCAAAAACCCTGATGGATGGCGGAGTAACGCCCTTGTAGATATGATGGTAACAAATTTAGATACTAACCAAAAACAATGCCAAAATTTGCCCCCTAATACGGTAGATCCTAATACTTATATTGCTACCGATAACCAAGGAAAGGAATGGTATCGTCTCCCCCAAAAAGAAGCAGAGGTAAAAGGGTTTTTTGTTTGTGTCCAAGAAGATAAACAATTAGTTCAATTGAATGTTGTTGGTACAAGTTTGGATGAATTCGCGCATTTAGGCTACGGTAAAAATGACATTTTAGAAGGCAAATCCCGTTACGCCGACAAAATGGAGTACAATGTCGCTACCATGGTTCATGCTCGTTCTAAAGTTATTGGTAGTGGTGGAGAAGGAGTACCTGATTTTTCGGTCAATGGACAGGTGATTAAATTAAAAGAAAGTGGTAAGGCAAAATTGAATGTTATTCATGCCAACATACCCTGCCAAGGTGATCCTAGCAATACTAGCCAAGATGTTGAAACCTCTTTCGATAAATCAGGCAGTAGCGTTGGAACAGCTACGGGAGAAGCGTCAGGATCTGTAGTAGATTTTACTGTACCAGATGGCGACCCACCAGTGGATGTACTAACGCAAATTAAAGAGATAAGCAGTTGTAGCCATGACTCATCTACACTTACAGTCACGGTTAATCAAACTGGAAAGGTTAAATTTACCAGCAACGACAGCGCCTATTCAACCCTCAGTTCTATAATTAATGATGACCTCTCCAACTCAGCATATACCAGTGTCATTAATAAATTAAAGACAAAAAACTTAATTAAAGAAACTTCTGATGGCTCTACTTACTACTTCTCCCTTGCTGATAATCAAGTTCTCTATTTTGTTGAGTTTGCAACTGATGGTGTACTCGCACCACAAGCTGATCCGGCTAAGTTTGACGATGCCATCATTCTTGTAGAACTGACGAAATAAATTGAAGCTTCACCCGCCCTGGAAACCGGTGGATGTTTACTCTGTTATCGTTTAAGTTAGTCATACTGATATCTTGCACCAAAACAAATAAACTTAAATTAGTAAGCAGTCAGTCATCGGCTTAAAAATGCTGAACGCTGACTGCTGAATGCTGAATGCTTACAAACTAGATCATAGTTAATAAAAATGTGACCCTATTCTCCCATAAATAAGGGGAGGTTTCAGGTTAATCTATAAGGTATAGCAGTTCAAGTCTGGGTGTTTAAAAAAGGCTGGTTCTCACAGTTTAGATAGAGAACTGAGTCAGAGATTACTCCGCCGTACAACGACGGAGCCTGCTCTGACCGTTGGTCGATGTACAGGCTTAATTCTCCCAAGCCATTACATAGATGGAGGTATCTACCTTCACTAATCACTCACTTTTGCTACTACTCATCACAACCAAAGAGATTAAAACTGATAATGGCTCATCCTCTATACGTTGCATTTATTTGGCATCAACATCAACCTTTGTATAAATCCCGTGAAGCGATTGATGATCCTAATGGACAGTATCGTATGCCCTGGGCCCGCTTACACGGTATCAAAGATTATTTAGACCTAATTCTTGTTTTAGAAGAGTTTCCTAAGCTACATCAAACCGTCAACTTAGTTCCTTCTTTAATTCTACAGTTAGAAGATTATAGCCAAGGAAAGGCACTCGATCGCTACATGGCCTTAACCTTAACCTCTGCTATTGATCTAACGGACGAAGACAAAGGATTTATTTTTGACCACTTTTTCGATGCCCACCATCGCACCTTAATTGATCCTTATTATCGCTATTCTGAATTGAATTTACAGAAGCATGATAACGGGCGAGACTGGTGTATGGAAAATTGGACTGTTCACGATTATAGTGACCTTTTAGCTTGGCATAACTTAGCGTGGATCGATCCCATTTTTAGAGAAAAAGATCCCGAAATTGCAGCCTGGTTTGAAAAAGGTAAAGGCTTCTCTTTAGACGATCGCCAAAAAATCATCGCTAAACATCGCGAAATTATTGGTCAGATTATCCCCCAACACAAAAAAATGCAGGATTCGGGGCAGTTAGAATTAATGACAACCCCCTATACTCACCCTATTCTCCCCTTATTAGCGGATACCAACTCGGGACAGGTAGCTATTCCTGAGATGCAGTTACCGGAAAAACGGTTCCAATATCCTCAAGACATTCCCCTACATCTACGCAAAGCCAAAGAAATGTATCGCGATCGCTTTGGCTGCGAACCCAAAGGACTCTGGCCCTCAGAACAGTCCGTGAGTCCTGCTATTTTACCCTATGTCGCCCAGGAAAAATTTAATTGGTTATGTTCCGATGAATCTGTCTTAGGGTGGAGTGTAGAACATTATTTTTATCGCGATGAAACCGGAAACGTTTGTGATCCTCATCGGATGTATCTTCCCTATCGTCTCAAAACAGACTATGGAGATTTAGCCATTGTCTTCCGAGATCACCGTTTATCGGATTTAATTGGCTTTAGTTATAGTGGCATGGAACCCAAGCACGCAGCTTCTGATTTTCTCGGTCATTTACAAGCTATCTCTCGTTCTTTGGTTGCACGTCAAGAAAGCGAAGAAACGACCCTCGAAGATCCCTGGTTAGTCACCATCGCTTTAGACGGGGAAAACTGTTGGGAATATTATCCCGATGATGGCTTACACTTCCTCAGAGCCTTATATTCTCAATTAAGTGAAATTGATGATATTCAATTAGTCACTGTTTCGGAATTTATTGAGAAGTTCCCCCCAAAAGTAGAAATTCCAGCGCACAAATTACACAGTGGTTCCTGGGTAGATGGTAGCTTTAGCACCTGGATCGGTGATCCGGTAAAAAATAAAGCTTGGGATCTCTTAACTGAAGCCCGTGACATGATGGAAAAACACCCTGAAGCCACCGAAAAAAGCAATCCTGAAGCGTGGGAAGCCTTATATGCTGCTGAAGGTTCAGACTGGTGTTGGTGGTTCGGAGAAGGGCATTCTTCGAGTCATGGGGCGTTGTTTGATGAACTCTACCGTGAACATTTACGGGGTGTTTATTCAGCCCTCGGTGAACCCATTCCCGATAATTTATACGAACCCTTGGATGATCATACCAACAAAGGCGATCGCCCCCCTGCTGGTTTCATTCAACCGGTGATCAATGGTTATCCCGATGAAGAAGACTGGGAAAAAGCCGGACGCATCGAAATTGGGGGATCAACCGGAACCATGCACAAAGCCAGTACCGTGCAACGTATTTATTATGGTACGGATCATCTCAATTTTTATCTACGGTTTGATGTAAAAATGGGGACGCAACCGGGTCGGGATTTACCCAATGAGTTACATTTACTTTGGTACTACGCCGATACTGATGTGTTTACCAGTACCGTACCGTTAGGAGATGTTCCTGATGAAGCCCCACTTAACTATACTTTCCATCATCATGTCGGGATTAATTTAGTTACTCAGTCGGCTTGGTTACAACAAGCTTGGCATAGTAATGATTGGCATCCGAAAAATCATCGTATTGAGGTAGCCTTTAATCAATGTTTAGAGGTTGCCATTCCTTGGGGTGACTTACACAAAGAACCGGATGCTTGGTTACATTTAGTTGCTGTCTTTGCTGATCATGGTAAATTCCGCAGCTTTTTACCAGAAGACAAATTAGTTGAGTTGAAAGTTCCTTAAATCTTCAATAAATTGGTAGGGACAATTGCATTAATTGTTCCTACTTCGGTAATATAACAACAAAAAACAAACTATGATTGATCTTTACTATTGGACAACCCCTAACGGTCATAAAATTACTATTTTTCTAGAAGAAGCTCAACTCGACTATGAAATTAAATTAATTAATATTGGCAAAGGAGAACAATTTTCTCCTGAATTCTTGGAAATTTCTCCTAATAATCGGATTCCTGCAATTGTTGATCATTCTCCACAAGATGGCGGTCAACCGATTAGTATTTTTGAATCCGGGGCTATTTTATTCTATTTAGCGAAGAAAACTCAACAATTTTTGCCCACAGAGATACGGGGTGAAATGGACGTTATGCAATGGTTATTTTGGCAAATGGGAGGACTTGGACCGATGTTAGGTCAAAATCATCATTTTAGTCAGTACGCTCCTGAAAAAGTTCCCTATGCTATTAATCGGTATGTCAAAGAAACAGAACGACTTTACGGGGTATTAGAGGAACAGTTAAAAGATAGAGAATATATAGCAAAAGACTATTCTATTGCAGACATGGCTGTTTATCCTTGGATAGTACCCCATCAACAACAGCAGCAAAATTTATCAGATTTTCCTAATCTTAAAAGATGGTTTGAAAGTATACAAAATCGTTCGGCTGTTAAAAAAGCTTATGAAATAGCGAAAAATTTAAAAACAGAAGCAACCATTACAGAAGACTCTAAAAAAATACTATTTGGTCAAGGAAGAAGATAAACTTTAATCAGTGATTAGTTATCAGTTACCAGTCACTGAATAATGAGTAAGTATTAATTGTTTATTATTAATTATTAATTATTCAAGATACCATTGTCTCGTACTCTTGTACAATAATAGCGATCGCTCTTTAAGAACCCTATCATGGTTGAAGTTCCCAACAGTTTAGAACAGGCCGTAACCCAAGCCAAAGAAGCAGCCAAACTCGCCCTAGATGCAGGGGTCGGACGGATATGCTTAGAAATTGTTATCCCAGAAATTGCCTTACAAGGCCAACCCTTAGCCTTAGAGTTTACCACCTTATTCGAGGGACAAGAATCGGGGTTAAAAGTGATCTTTCCCGATACGGGGGCTGCAGCGTTAGCTAGACGAGACTGGGGAGAAACACCTTTTCAGGTAACTGACTTGGGTAGTCGGGCTACTTCTGTAGAAAAGAAGATTTCTGACGGGGATGAAGCTTTTTTATTAGTCAGTCCCTCTTCGGTGGAAGTGGAAACCGTGGAAAAATTGTGTAATTTAGCCGGCCATCGTCCAGTTATTCTGCTTATTCCTCAGTTAGAAGATGTGTCTATTGTGGGTATTGGTTACGCAGCCCGGCAACTTAGAGAACGGTTTATTAGTACCTTAGAATCGGTTTATTATTTTCGACCTTTAGATGGGGTGGTGGTGTTGCGTTCTTATCCTTCTCCTTGGTTGGTGTATTTAGAAAAAGAAGAGGGCTATGAATTAATTGCTGAACAAAACCAAAAGCCAATGGGCGAAGCTTTGGACACTTTAGTGAATAATGCCTTGAAAGGAGAAGAGGAGAATAGTGATCAACCTCAACCTAAAAAATCAGGCATTTTTGCCAGTATGCAAAGTTTTTTGAAGGCTTTGAGTCAGTAATGAAAGGCGTAGAAACAATGATAATTAACACTGGATTATTATAATAATCCAGTGTGTAAAAATTGAAGATTATAGAGAGTAAACATTGAAACCAAACAAATCATTGAAAATTGTAGTTACAGGGGTAACTAAGGGACTAGGAAGAGCATTATGTGAAGGATTGATTGAGAGGGGGCATACCTTAATTGGATGTGGTCGTTCGGTTGATGAAATTGAAACACTTAATCATTTATACCCGAAACATCAATTTGATGTGGTGGATTTATCCAGTAATCAACAGGTGCAAAGATGGGGTGAAAAAGTGATTGAGAAATGGGGAACTCCTGATTTTTTAATTAATAATGCAGCGGTTATCAATCAACCTTTACCTTTGTGGGAAATTAGTGACCAAGAATTTTCTCAACTAACTGATATTAATATTAACGGAGTAGCGAGAACAATTCGAGTTTTTTTACCTTCAATGATTGAAGAGAACAAAGGGGTTGTTATCAATTTTAGTTCAGGATGGGGACGTTCTACATCCCCAGAGGTGGTGCCTTACTGTACCAGTAAATGGGCGATTGAAGGCTTATCTCAAGGATTAGCACAAGAAGTACCTAACGGCATCGCTATCATCGCTTTGAATCCAGGAATTATTAATACAGAAATGTTACAAACTTGTTGGGGAGACAACGCCCTAACTTTTGAGTCTCCTTCCCAGTGGTCTCGAAAAGCTATTCCTTTTATATTAAACTTAACAGCCAAAAACAATGGCCAATCTTTAACAGTACAGTAAAGTTAAAGGGTCAACTGTGTTGACCCCTAGTGAGTTTATCCAATATTGACTTTCACGACTTTATTGCGTTCTTCTTCTGCTTTAGGCAGATTTAGATGAAGGATACCATCTTTATAGTCTGCCGTTACATTGTTGTTTTGTACTCGGCTAGGTAAAGGAATGACTCGATGGAATTTACCATAACGAAATTCAGTTCGGGTTGTACCGTTTTCTTCGGTTTTTTCTTCTGATTTCCGTTCTCCTTTAATGCTAACAGAGTCCGCTTGAACTTCAACGTCTAAATCTTTTGCTTCTAACCCAGGAATTTCTAGTTTAAGGTCGATTGCTTCTTCTGTTTCGTTCATTTCTGCTGCAGGAACGAAGGATAATTTATTGAAGTCACCGTTACTTAAACCACTGGGAGAGAAACTATCGAATAAACGATTCATTTCTTTTTGTAGAGAGTCAATTTCTCTGAAAGGTTCCCAACGTACAAGTGCCATATATATTAACCTCCGATTTAGAACTTTCTCTTATCTTGTGAAGTTTGACTGGTTTTGTCTCTCTTCACTGTCTATATTAGCTCATGTTTTCTTTATACTATTTCGGTTTTAAACACTGTTTAGGCGTAGATTTCCGAACTATTAGAGTCGGTTAAATAGTCGGCCATCGTTTCAACGAATCCCGTAAAGGAATGATAGTCTTTCCCAACAATATCAACGGTTAATCCTAATTTTTTAGCATTACCTGCTGTGTAAGGACCAAAACAAGCAATTAAACATTTTTTAGAGAGTTGAGTATTTTGGACTAATTGCAAAAAACTTTCTATTTCTGCGGTACTACTAAAAGCAATAACATCAATTTGTCCCTGTTTAATTAACTCAATTTCAATATTATATAAAGAAGCCTCTAAACATCGAGTTTTATAAGCATAAACGGGAGTTATTTTCATGCCTAATGTTTCCAATGCTGTGATAAAATTAGGAATAATATCAGGTTCAGAAATACCCATAACTTGAGGAATAGGCACTAAGATACTTTGTTGCTCAATGTTAGGAATTTTAGCGAGTTCTGATACAATACCTTGGGGACTAGGTTCCTCTGGAATGATAGCAACATTTAAGCCCATTTCTTCTAATCTTTCGGCATCTTTTCCAATAGCAATTAATTGACAGTTATCGAAACAAGATAAGGGAATATTTAAAGTTTCTATGCGACTGATAACCCCATTAATTCCGTTGCGACTGGTAAAAGCAATATAATTAAATTGAGTAATATTTTTTAAACAGTAATCTAATTTTTCATAGGAAGATAAATAACAAGTTTCAATGGTAGGCATAATAATAGGAAGTCCCCCATAATTAATGATTTCAGTTGCAAAACGGGAAATATAATTACGAGGTGCTGTTATTAAAATTCTTTTATTATAAAGAGGAAGGGTTTTACTGGCTAATAGATTATTATTCATCCCTAACTATTAACTAACAAAGCTTCTCATAATTTCTCTAGGGCAAAAATCGATCTAAAGCTGCTTTTAATTCTTCTAATTCCTCTTCTATGTTACCTTCTTTAGCAGCACGGGCAACACATTCATTCAAATGTTCGTCTAAAATAAGACGAGATACCCGATCAATTGCTCCTCTAACTGCAGCTAATTGAATCAAAACTTCGGGACAAGGACGACTTTCTGAAACCATTGTTTTTACGCCCCGAATATGTCCTTCAATGCGAGATAGACGGTTTATAATTTGTTTTAAAGAAGCCTCACTATGAACGTGCTTATGGGGGGTTCCGTTACCGTGACTATGGGTATGGGTTGGTTCTATTTTAGTTTGAGTCAATGCTTTACTTTTCACTGTAATTTTTGACAATAATTTTACGGTAAATGATTTTGATCAGTAGTAACAGGCAACTCAACAATACAATGTTAAGAATGATTACAAAAATATCAATTTTTTTCATGATTAACGTTGAATTGCATCTTACCAATTAGTATGACATATTTTTTAGGATTTGGGTTGGCAGTAAAGCTTTAAGACAGACAATAAATCTTAATCACTGACTTAAAACTTAGGATGAAGATAAGTCTTTTAGATTGATGGTTTCATAGCGTTCAAAAGGTTGATGAATCCAGGGAT
This sequence comes from unicellular cyanobacterium SU3, assembly GCA_002172675.1. Lineage (GTDB taxonomy): Bacteria > Cyanobacteriota > Cyanobacteriia > Cyanobacteriales > Microcystaceae > Crocosphaera. Next base: position 41,881 of record NETF01000032.1, on the reverse strand, counting down.
TATTCGATAAATATTCTACATAATAATCTGGTTGAAACTGAGAACAACTTTTATACCATATTACGGCGGTACGGAGTTCTTGAAGATGGGAAGAATAATCATGTAACCATTGAGAGACTGCTTGTAAGCTTACCCCAGAATCTACCAAATCATCTACTAATAAAATACGAGATCCTAATGTTCCATTCGTCATGGCTAAATGTTCGCCAATGGTAAGTTCTTCACGGGAACGGTTATCTTTTCCCCCATAAGAAGAAGCAGCAGAGATCGCCAAGGGAATATCATAAAGACGACTGAGAATATCCCCAACTCTTAACCCTCCTTTAGCAATACAAACAATTTGATCAAATTGCCATTGAGATTGATAAATTTTCACTGCTAACGTTTCAATATGCTGGTGATACTCTTCCCAAGAAACATATAAATCTGACATACAATGTTACCCCGAACCATGAACTCCGAACCCAGTTTATTCTGAAATCATCGGGTTTTTCATTTGAGACACTGGTAAAGACGCTTGAGAATTATTCGGTTTGACTTCGCCTCGTAATTGACCCATTAAACTGGCCATTTCTAAGGCATTTAGGGCATAATTCCAGCCTAAATTACTCTTAATACCAGCCCTTTCTAATGCTTGCTGCATGGTATCGGTGGTTAAAATACCGAACACCACCGGGGTTCCTGTTTGAAAGCCAACGGCCGCGATCCCTTTCGCTGCTTCTGCTGCCACATAATCGAAATGGGGGGTATGGCCACGAATAATTGCCCCTAAACAGATAATAGCATCATAATTGCCCGATAAGGCTAATTGACGGGCGACTAACGGAACTTCAAAACTACCAGGAACCCAGATATAGTCCACTTGAGTTCCGTGGGGGTTAACATCAATGCCATGACGCTTTAAACAGTCTTGACACCCCCCTAAGAGTTTATCGGTTACTAAATCATTAAAACGACCGATAACGATGGCAAAACGTAAAGCGGATGGATCTTGGGTAAAGGTTCCCTCAAAAATGGTCATAATCTTAGCTTTTAATGTTCTACAAAAAAATCCCCACCTCTAAGCATAGCTAAAGATGGGGCGTGATGCTGTGGGATAATTATTAAACTACTAGGAAGTTTAAAACAGCCACTAACAACACTAAACCGATCCAAATGGCAGACCCAACGTACAATAAAGGCTTAGACTGGTCCCAGTTTTGGGGAGAAGCATAAGCGACGGGAACGGCAACCACCATGACAAAGGAAAAGAAAACAAGGGCAGTTAAGACAAGTTGGAAGATAATAGACATAATCAGATTTTTCCTGGAGTTCTCCTAAAAAAAGATGAATTGATAGCGAATACTGAGATCCACCTATCAGATTTTTTGCTCAAAATTAGCTTTATTATCTGTCTACCCCGAACTTTTGGCAATAAGTAACCCCCCAAAATAATATGGGGGGTTTATAAGTTTTAGATTCATCGTTCCTGTGAATGACAATTTAACAATTGCAGATTTATCGCCTCTCCTGACTCGGAGACTCGGAGACTCCTGACTTAACTACCAATGTCTAATATGAATAGCATTTAGGGAATACTAATGTTATCAGATTTGTGACTCCGTGAAGTAGAAATATGAAACCATTAGGATCGATCATCTTAGTATTAGGGTTAATTTTCGTTGCTGTTGGGGACAGTTTTTTACCCAAACCCCTAAGTACCGTCAGCAAAAATGTCCGTACCCACGTTAACAACATTTTCTTAAGTTTTACCCCAAATACTGACTTTGAGAAACCCAGTAAGCAACGAGATGCTCAAGTGGAGGATATGGAAGAACGGGTTAAAGGAAATCGGAAACAGTTAATCGAACGCCCATAATTCAAGGCAAATGCCGAGAAAAATCTCCAAGTAAGCTAGATTGAGTTCTTTCTGTGAAATGTCACAAATTTTAATGCTCAAAAACCTAAAGCAATTCCCTTACTTGTACAATAGGAAATGGAAGATTGGAAGAAACCTATGAACGATAATGCGACCTCTACGCAGCGAAACGCTGATAAAGTAGAAATCTCTATTAACCTTGATGCAGAAGTCCTCGAACAACTCCAACACCTGACAAATGACCCTAGTCGCATTATTGAAACAGCGATTAAACAGTGGTTAAATGGAGAACGAAACAGAGATGATGATTTAACCCGTACGTTTCGTCGAAATCCTCCATTACCACCACGAGGAGAATGGAACGATTAAAGGATAGTGACTTTTGTTGTCGTTTCGATAAACAGTCCACAAGCCATAAAGGGCGCAAGTTTTGCGCCCTTTAATTTTTTAAATTGGAAAAATTGATTCCAACGCTATATAAAACAAATCTTCTCGAGGTAGTAACTTGTAACAGTAGAGTATGTCAACTGCTAATAGTATAATAGGTAAGATTAAGAAAAATTAAGTTTTTCTGTACACAAGCTTTAAATAAGGAGATCCAACAGCGAATGCAGCAACCCATGACTGTGAAGCGACCAGAACCAAAAGTGGTCGACCTTCCTTTTACGTTACAAGATATTAGAGAAGCTATTCCTCCCCATTGTTTTGAATCATCTGCCATTAAATCCCTGGCTTATTTTTTTTGGGATGTTTTTGTCGTTTGTGTTCTCTATGCGATCGCGTATTCATTAGATTCTTGGTTTTTTTGGCCGATTTTTTGGGTCATGCAAGGAACCATGTTTTGGGCTTTATTTGTCGTTGGACATGATTGTGGTCATGGTTCTTTTTCTCGCTACAAATGGTTAAATAATCTCATTGGTCATCTGTCTCATACGCCCATTTTAGTGCCGTTTCATGGTTGGCGTATTAGTCATCGCACTCATCATAAAAATACCGGTAATATTGATACAGATGAAAGTTGGTATCCTATCACAGAATCTAAATATAATGAGATGGGATGGATAGAAAAGTTTGCCCGTTTTAAACTGATCTTATTCTTGTATCCTCTTTATTTATTTAAGCGTTCTCCTGGAAGAAAAGGCAGTCATTTTGATCCTAAGAGTGATCTCTTTCGTCCGTCTGAAAAATGGGATATTTTAACCAGTACCATTTGTTGGACTTTAATGGTAGGTTTATTAGGATTTTTAACCTATCAATTTGGCTTTTTATGGTTACTTAAATACTATCTAGGTCCTTATATTGTTTTTGTGATGTGGTTAGATTTAGTGACCTTTTTACATCATACTGATCCTGATGTTCCTTGGTATCGTGGCAAAGATTGGTATTTCTTGAAAGGCGCATTATCTACGGTAGATCATGATTATGGATTTATCAATGATATCCATCATAATATTGGAACTCATGTTGCTCATCATATCTTTTTAACCATGCCTCACTATCATTTAAAAACGGCAACAGAAGCCATTAAACCTGTTTTAGGAGAGTATTATCGTAAGTCAGATTACTCCATTTTAGAGGCGTTTATTCGGGGTTACAATATTTGTCATGTAGTTCCTGATGAAGGGGGTAAAGTTTATTGTGAATCTAGAAAGTTTTAAGCTTTAATTCTTTTTTATAGTCACAAAAAACGGTTGAATTAATAAGAAAGGGAAGATATTTAACAAGTATCTTCCCTTTCTTATAAAATAAAAAATAAAACAATTATGGTAAATAACTCTTTCTCAATATTATAGTAAAGCGGGCAATGCTTACCCTACTTCAATTCAATTATCTTTGTAGCGAATTGAAAGTTAACTTAAATTGATAAGTATTAATTTAATTGTTCTCAGATGCAAAATATAAGGAAAACATAAATTTCAGGCTTACTGAGAGTTGAAAATTTATCGTTACCCTAGAATTGAAGAAACAATACTAATGGATCAGCCAAACATACTGATCGCCGATGATAGTCAAATATGATACAACTCTCTTCAAAACCAGAATCAAAAACCTCTCAACCCTCCGTAGAAACCGTTACCCTAGATGTACAAGGGATGAAATGTGCAGGTTGTGTGAGTGCAGTAGAAAGACAACTGACTCAACAGTCTGGAGTCCTTTCTGCTTGCGTTAATTTAATAACAGAAGTAGCTGTCATTGACTATGAACCCGAAACAGTTAAACCCGACACTTTAGCCGAAAAATTAACAAAAATAGGCTTTCCTTCAGATATTCGTAGCGCACAAACTTTAACCCCTCAGCAAGTTCATCTTAATCAAAGTCAGCGACGAGAAGAAGAAGCAAAACAACAAAAAATTAATCTGATTACCGCAACCATTTTATTAATATTTTCAACATTAGGCCATTTAGAACATTTTGGCGGGCCGACAATACCGATTATTAGTAATTTATGGTTTCATTGGGGACTAGCAACTTTAGCCTTATTAATTCCTGGCCGAGAGATTATTATTGATGGTTGGCGAGGATTATCCCACGGGATGGCTAACATGAATACGTTAGTGGGTTTAGGAACCCTCAGTGCTTACATTACTAGCTGTGTGGCCTTTCTTGTTCCTAGTTTGGGTTGGGAATGCTTTTTTGATGAACCGGTGATGTTGTTAGGGTTTATTCTTCTGGGCCGCACCCTCGAAAAACAAGCCAGAAACCGTGCTTCTTCGGCTTTAGAAGCATTAATGGCCTTACAACCAACCATGGCCCGATTGGTAGGTGATCCCTTTTCTGAAGATAGTTCTAGCATAGAAATTCCTGTCGAACAAGTTCGAGTTGGAGAATATGTCAAAGTCTTGCCAGGGGAAAAAATACCCATTGATGGGGAGATTGTTAAAGGAAAAACAGCCATTGATGAATCGTTGGTAACAGGGGAATCCGTTCCCGTAGCCAAAGAAATGGGAGATAAAGCGATCGCAGGAACCCTTAACCAGTCTGGGGTCATTACTCTCAAAACCACGGAAGTCGGAGAAAATACAACCTTAGCCCAGATTATCGCTTCAGTGGAAACAGCACAAACTCGTAAGGCCCCCATTCAACAGTTAGCAGATACGGTAGCAGGATATTTCGCTTACGGAGTGATGGGGTTAGCTTCATTGACCTTTCTCTTTTGGTTCACGATAGGAACAAATTTATATCCCCAAGTATTAAACCCTAGTCATACGGAGATGGCCATGGGGTCAACCTCTCCATTATTATTGAGTTTGAAATTAGCGATCGCTGTGTTAGTCGTGGCCTGTCCTTGTGCGTTGGGTTTGGCCACTCCCACAGCGATTTTAGTGGGAACCAGTATCGGTTCGGAACGGGGACTATTAATAAAAGGGGGAGATGTCCTCGAAAAAGTTCATCAACTCGAAGGGGTTATCTTTGATAAAACCGGAACCCTTACCGTGGGTCATCCTACCGTCACTGATTATTTTACCTTTGACGGCATGAATCCTCAATCTTTGTTACAGTTAGCAGCAACGGTTGAAAGTGGGGCGAATCATCCCCTAGGGTTAGCCATTTTAGAAAAAGCCGAACAAGAAGGATTCTCTTTGCTTCAAGCTGAAGATTTTCAAACCGAAGCCGGATCAGGAGTTCAAGCGATCGTAGAAGGGAAAACCGTCTGGTTAGGGAATGAGGGATGGTTAAAAGAAAAAGGTTTAATGGTTGAGAAAGACCAAAAAAATAGAATTGACGAGTTAACTCAAGCAGGAAAGACGGTGGTTTATTTAGGGGTAGAAGGGTCGATAAAAGGAGTTTTAGCCCTCAAAGATAATCTTCGACCTGATGCCAAGAAAACTGTCTCAGAATTGCAAAAACGGGGCTTAGAAGTGATCTTATTAACGGGGGATCATCCTCAAGTTGCTCAAACCATTGCCACTCAGTTAGGTATTGATCAAGTATTTGCCGAAATCCCTCCCAGTGGCAAAGCAGCCATGGTTGAGGAGTTGCAGAAAAGTAAAACAGTGGCTATGGTAGGGGATGGAATTAATGACGCACCAGCTTTAGCCCAAGCAAATTTAGGAATATCTTTACAAGGATCGACCCAAGTGGCCATGGAAACCGCCGATATTGTACTAATGAGCGATCGCCTTGCCGATGTCATCACGGCTATGGACCTTAGTTTAGGGACATTTAGAAAAATTCGTCAAAATCTAATGTGGGCTTTAGGCTATAATACACTAGCCATTCCTATTGCTGCAGGAATTTTATTACCCAGTTTCGGGGTGATCCTCAGTCCTGCACTGGCCGCTGGTTTAATGGCGTTTAGTTCGGTAACAGTGGTAACTAATTCTTTACTCCTTCGTTATCAATTTCGCCAGTAAAAGCATGAGAAAATGGTCAAAGGTTTTGAGTGGGGTGTTAACCTTAGCAAAACAGATCAACAACCATGATAGAAAAGGTTAACATCGTGTGAGTTGGTTCCCTTTCCTTAGATAATTGTAAGCACTTTAATTGAAACTTGGTTTAGCGATGGCTGAAAAATCTGTACTCCCTCAACGAGAACATTTCTTGATTATCGAGGATGATAAAGGCAGACAAGAAATACTTTTGCGAGAACCTACCTATAGTTTAGGTCGTTCTCACGATTGCGATATTCGTCTTCGTTCTCAGTTCGTCTCTCGCCATCATGCTACCCTGTATCGACGCATTCGAGAAGATGGCTCAAGTTACTATAGCATTGTTGATGGGGATCTAGAAGGGAAACGGAGTGTTAATGGCTTGTTAATCAATCAAACTAAGATTAAGCAAGCATCCCACGATCTCCAAGATGGGGATGAAATTGTTTTCGGACCTCAGGTATTTGCTATTTATCAGTATCGTCAACGAGATAAATTCCCCACCCTACCCAGCAATGATCCCTTTGATATTACCCTCATTGACCCCGCGATGATGGATTATGATGACGATACTAAAGAATATGATTAACTAGGGACAGCAGTAATAGCACGCCATTGTTGACTTTCCTTTAAAGCAGTTTGTAGTTCTTGAAATCGTTGTTGACAATGATTATTAGGATTTAAGGGGAGTTCGTCATTTTTCACGACGAAGGTGACGGGAATCTCATTTTTTTTAGCGACGGTACTTTCGATTAAAATTTCGATACTGACTATCTTAGAAAAGGGGACTTTTCCAGGGGTTTCTTTGGCCATCAAATAATCAGTTGCTTGATAGACAATACCAAAATCACAGGATTCTAATACTTCAGTCAGTAGGGTAGGAACCTGTTCTACCGTAGCATTAGCGACGAAAGAAGATGTATAGCGAGCCATAAACGTTATTCCTAGAGATAGATTATTAACTAGACTGCGGCCATCTTATAAAAATGAATCATTTTCGACAACTGATAGGACAACCTGGTGCGGTTGCTTTATTACAACAGGCGATCGCTAAAAATCGTATTGCTCCTGCCTATCTTTTTGCTGGCCCTAATGGGGTTGGACGAGCTTTGGGGGCTAAATGTTTCACTCAATTATTATTATCTTTAGGTTTACCAGAGGAAACGCAAGCGAGGGTCAAAAAACGGATACTTGAAGGTAATCATCCAGACTTCTATTGGGTTGAACCCACTTATCAACATCAGGGACAATTATTGACCCCGAAAGAAGCAGAAGAAACAGGACTAAAACGTAAAGCACCTCCTCAAGTTCGCATTGAACAAATTCGTGATATTACTCAATTTTTAAGTCGTCCTCCCTTAGAAGCGTCTCGCTGTGTGGTGGTTATAGAAGCCGCCGAAACCATGAACGAAGCTGCTGCTAATGGCTTATTAAAAACCTTAGAAGAACCGGGAAAAGCCACATTAATTTTAATTGCACCGAGTGCTGATTCTTTATTACCCACTTTAGTTTCTCGTTGTCAAAAAATTCCTTTTTATCGTCTTTCTGATGCTAATTTAAAGACTATTTTAGGTCGATTGGGTTACGAAGAAATTATTAATCATCCTGATATTATTGGTTTAAGTCAAGGAAGTCCCGGAGAAGCGATCGCAGCTTGGGAACAGTTACAAACTATCCCGTTTGAACTCAAACAAAAGTTAAAAAATCTGCCCGAAACTCCTTTAGATGCTTTACAATTAGCCAAAGAAATTACCACAGAATTAGATAGTAATGCACAGTTATGGTTAATTAATTATCTTCAATATTCTCATTGGCAAACATCACAAGATAGGAGGTTGTTAGAAAAATTAGAAGCAGCTAAAAAGCAACTTTTAAGTTATGTTCAACCTCGTTTAGTTTGGGATTGCCTTTTATTAATGAATAATGAATAATTAACAGTTAATAATTTTTAGAATTAATGGATAGCTATTGGTCGTCTTTGTTTTTATTTGCATTGCGGACGTTAACAATTCGGCTGAGAATATCAAACCAAAATGGCGCACCCATCGAAATTGCGATCGCTGTAATTACCCACCCAAAAGGAACTTTCCACCATCCTCCTTGGTTTTCTACTGTCTTATTTATTTGCTCAGCGAGATCCAGTAAATTATCATTTTTTAAGTTGATCTCACATCTCTCTTCTCAGGAGATTAAAGTTATTAAATCCCTGGTTTTATGAACACGGTTTGGAACTTTGTCTTGTCAGGTGCAAGATGTGAGGTTAATTCCACTCATATAATAAAAAGGTGCGTTATCAACGCACCTTAAATGTTACTAAAATTCGCCAACTAAAGCAGCATTACAGCGTTCGCAAATCGTAGGATCATCTTTAAATTCTCCTACCTTTGTTGAATAGTTCCAACAGCGATCGCATTTCTCTCCTTCTGCTTTAATAACTCCCACAGAAACTAACTCAGACTCACTTTGATAGTCTGCTTTTTTAATGCTGTCTAAACTATCAACTAAATCTACTTGAGAGCCTAAGACAAAATAGCGTAATTCATCCACATGATTTCCTGTTAAACTATCAGTAGGATTAAATTTTTCCAGTTTTTGTCTTAAGTCTTGGTCTGAGACATAAAGTAATACTTTCGCATCTAAAGATGAACCGATCGCTTTCTCTTTTCTGGCTAATTCTAGGGCGTTGTTTACTTCGTTTCTCATTGCCCTGATTTTTGTCCAGGAAGCCGATAATTCTGGGTTTTCCCACTGTTTTGATGTTTGAACCCATCCAGCTTGAAAAACGGATTTTTCAGGAGTTTCGTAGGGTAAGAATTGCCAAATATCTTCGGCCATGTGACATAATACAGGAGCGATCGCTTTGGCTAAATTTTCAATAGCTACTGCTAATACAGTTTGACAACTACGACGACGCATGGACTCAGGATGAGAAATATAAAGTCTATCTTTGGCAATATCAAGATAGAAATTAGATAAATCTACTACACAGAAATTTTGTACCGTTTGGAAGAAACGGAAGAATTGATAAGTTTCAAACGCATCGGTTACTTCTGAAAAGACTTCGCTGATACGATGCAACATATAACGGTCTAATTCGGGTAATTCCTCATACTTAACTGTATGTTTCTTTGGATCAAAGTCGTGTAAGTTACCCAATAAAAATCTTGCTGTATTGCGAATCTTGCGATAGATATCCGATAACTGTTTCAGGATGGTTTTACCCAAAGGTACATCTGAAGAATAATCTACCGATGACACCCATAACCTTAACACATCTGCGCCATAAGGCGGTTCTTGCTTCTGATTTTTACCCCCATTAATGACCACATTAGGATCAACAGTATTTCCCAACGATTTACTCATCTTATATCCTTTTTCATCTAAGGTGAAACCATGAGTTAATACTGTCTTATAAGGGGCAATTCCATTGACAGCTACACTGGTTAATAAACTAGACTGAAACCAACCCCGATGTTGATCACTTCCTTCTAAATAAATATCAGCAGGATACTTTAATTCTGGTCGTTGTTTTGCTACTGAAGCCCAAGAAGATCCAGAGTCAAACCATACATCCATCGTATCAGTTCCTTTACGATAGTTGTGGGCATTTGCTTTATATTTCTCAGGTAATAACTCTTCTACAGACATCTCCCACCAAGCGTCTGAGCCTTTTTCAGCAAAAATTGTCTGAATATGGTTAATGGTTTCTTCTGTTAGTAAAGGTTCATTGGTTTCTTGATGATAAAATACAGGAATCGGTACACCCCAATTCCGTTGACGAGAAATACACCAATCTGAGCGATCGCTAACCATTGGCGTAATTCTATTTTCTCCTTGTGCTGGAATCCATTGGACTGTTTTAATCGCCGTTAGTGCAGCGTCACGAAATCCTTTTACAGAAGCAAACCATTGTTCGGTTGCTCTAAAAATAGTTGGTTTTTTAGTCCGCCAATCATAAGGATATTTATGTTGATAGGCTTCTTCTTTTAATAATGAACCTTTTTCTTTCAATTCATTAATAATGACTTCGTTGGCATCTTTGAGAACATTTAACCCGGCAAATTGTCCAGCTTCTTCGGTAAAGTTTCCTTTAGCATCCACAGGAGACAAAACCCCTAAACCGTACCGTTGTCCTACCATATAATCTTCTTGTCCATGACCCGGTGCAGTATGAACTAAACCGGTTCCTGACTCGGTGGTAACATAATCACCGCCGATAAGAATTTCACTCTCTCTATCATATAAAGGATGACGATAAATCGTATGTTCTAAGGCTTTTCCTGGGATAGTTGCTTTTACGGTTAACTCGGTTTCAAAAGTAGTTGATAAACGTTCTACTAAATCAGCAGCCACAATTAAATACCGATAGTTACAAACATCAGAATGCTGTTCTACCACAGCATAATTGAGTTCAGGATTAAGGGCAACCGCTAAGTTTCCTGGAAGGGTCCAAGGGGTTGTAGTCCAGATAGCAACCCCCAAATTATTTAAGAAGGGTTTTAAAGTTTCTGCTACATCTTTTGAAGCGTTAATGATAGGAAAGGCAGCAAAAATACTTCTTGATGTATGACCTTCAGGATATTCTAATTCTGCCTCAGCTAAAGCGGTTTGAGAACTGGGACTCCAATGAACGGGTTTCAGTCCCCGATAAATGTATCCTTTTAAGACCATTTCCCCAAAGACCCCAATTTGTGCTGCTTCGTATTCAGGAGTTAGGGTTAAATAGGGGTTTTCCCAGTCTCCCCACACCCCGAACCGTTTGAAACCTTTTGCCTGTTCTTGTTGGGTTTTAAGGGCAAAATCACGGGCTTTATGGCGTAATTTGAGAGGGGTTAACCCTTCCCTCTCTTTCGACTTCATACTTTGTAATACTTTGAGTTCGATGGGGAGTCCGTGACAGTCCCAACCGGGAACATAACGAACTTTATAACCTCGCAATAGCTTATATTTATTGATAATGTCTTTGAGGGTTTTGTTTAACGCATGGCCCATGTGCAGAGAACCGTTAGCGTAGGGTGGTCCATCATGAAGTACAAATACCTCTTCGGGGTTTTCTTGGGATAATTTCTCATAAATTTGATTATCCGCCCAAAATTTCTGTAATTCGGGTTCTTTCTTCACCGAATTAGCACGCATACTAAAATCAGTTTTGGGTAAGTTTACGGTGTCTTTGTAGCTTTTAGGTTCTGTCACAGTAGTAGTTATAATTTATAGTATCTGTTTTGCTCTTGACCTTAATTATATGAAATTGGGGGAAAGTTTATAATAGAAATGTCAGATATAAATAAAATATTAAATAGAGTGGATAGGAACGTGATCGTCAAATCTAATAGAAACCAGTTTAAAGTACTAACTGAGTGAATTACTTTTCTAAATTTTCTTGAGGATTTAAGGATACTTTATTTTCAGCTTGACTAATTAAATCATTGGCAAATCTTTCACTAAAACCAATTAAAAAACTTAAAGACATTACAGCAAACCATTTATTTTCAGGCTCTTCAGGAAGTAGAACAGGTAATAACTGTGAATTAAGAAAAGCAAATAGAAACATTCCCATAAACGCCCCAATCATTGGTTTAAAAGCCCCGACAACAATAGGAAATATAGTTTCATCATATTCAGAACTACGATATTCATCTAATCGGCTGATAATACTAATCACACTTCCTGAAGACCCTGCCATAGCTGATAACATTAATAAGGCAATAAATTCATCTATTTTATTGTTATATTATTAATGAAAATTGGTTTAATATTTTCTTTCATACTATTTAATAAAAATGATAAAAAGAAAGGAGCAAGTATGTGAAAAGGCGAGGCTATAATTAATCCGCTCAAAACTTTAACAGGATTTGACATTCCTTTTAAATCATATTTGATTTTATAGAATGAGTTTTGTAAAAACCACATAAAATCTCTTGATTCGTCATTTATATTTTCAAACTTCTCAATATACAACTCTATATCTCTTCTGATGTTTTTTGCTAAAGTTAAATTCTTTTGGTTATTTATAGCGTGGAAAGCTGTATTAAGGTTAGGAAGGAAACTAGTAACTTGGTTAATGATATTATCAGAATGAGTAATTGTTTCTACATTTAGTGTTTTTTTTAATTGAATGCAAAGCTTTAATAATTTAGATGCTTCTTTTTGAAATTGTTGTGAAATGGTTATCTCAGGATTATTAATGGTAGTATTTAATTGATAAATTAATTTGTCAATACTATCGATAGTGTTAATAGGGACTAACTCTAGTAGTATATCAATCAATTCAGTGGCTTTTTTATAATGATTCAAGAGTAATAGTGCAAGTTTATACAACTTATTATCTCTTAGCACTATAAAACTTTGTTCTAAATATAAAATTTGTCTTAAAGATAAAGATATCAAGTATTCGTATTGGTTCGTCTTGTTATCTTTTTGAATAGAATAGTTCATCTTCTAATTTGATAAAGTTGTATTTTTAATCGTCCCATATTCTTTAAATATTGCTTGTTTTTGCAATAATACTTAACGATTCTTATACTTTTACTTAATAAAATTTTTCTAAAATTTAGCTTCAGGTAAACTATCAATCAAAGTAACAGAACGAAAAGACAACATTAAGTAAATTAAGTTAAAATGACAAATATATAGATAATGCCATAAATAAAACTTGTGACACAGAAAAGAACAACGACCAAGATCACCGATGGAGGGCGTATTGTTATTCCGGCTGAATATCGTCGCGCTTTAGCCCTCAATACAGGGGACGATGTTATTCTCACTCTCGAAGAAGGAACTATACGCATTTTGCCTCGGACTGAAGCCTTACGTCGCGCTCAGGAAATTGTCACCCGTTATACTAAAAATCAAGACTTAAGCACTGAATTGATTGAAGAACGTCGTCAAGAAGCTGAAAATGAGTAACTATGTCCTTGATGCTTCGGCTGTCCTTGCTGTTCTTAATCAAGAACCAGGAAACAATCGGGTTAGTGACATTTTAGGTGAGTCTGTTATTAGTGCCGTTAACCTCAGTGAAGCGATCGCCAAACTCATAGAAAAAAAAGTCCCGGAACCAGAAATTAAATTAGTGCTTTCTTATCTCAATATTGAAGTCATGTGTTTGATGAGGTATCAGCTTTATCTTGCGCCCGTCTGCGTCCTCTTACTCGTCATTTAGGCTTATCTTTAGGAGATAGGGCTTGTTTAGGGTTAGCTCAACAGCTAAATAATACCGCCGTCACTACGGACAAAGTTTGGGGCCAATTAAAGATAGGCATTTCTATTGAAGTTGTTCGTTAAAAATTCTCTAAAATTCAGCTTCAGGTAAACTATCAATTAAAGTAACAGAACGGAAAGAACGTCCTAGTTGATATTGGGCATAATTTCTTAATATATGCTCGACTTCTAACCAAGGAACGGTAAAATCACTATCAAGAATAGTTGAGGGTAAAATTTTGCCTGGATGAGGTAAAACTGATTGATTGAGGTGTTGTAATAAAGTTAATTCTGTGGCTTTTAATCTATGATTAATAATCGGTAAAACAATCGGATTAGGATTATTTTTTTCTTGATCTCGAATTCTTAAATTAATAAGTCCCCCTGCATCAAAACTAAAGCCAACACGCCAACTAGGATCATTAAAATTAGGGGTTAATTCTTCTTGTGTAACGCAACAACAATGAACCTGAGGGCCAATACCCGCGATCGCCAATAAGTGAAAAACAGCTTGAGCTAAATATCCATATAAACTTTCAGCAATGGACATCTTTTCCAACCGTCGTAAATGCTCATTTAACAGTTCATAAAGTTCTGGTTGAGGTTGCTCATCTAACGCCAAATTTAAAACCAATTCCGCTAAATATTGGGCTGCTGCGAGCTTTCCTAAGTCCTTGCTTAACCCTGGATAAGATTCTAAGGTTTCGGCCTGCGTAATTTTATCAAGCGATCGCCCTTTAGCAATCAAAAACTCATTGATAACAAATAATTCGCATCGTCCCCTAAGTTTTGATTTTTGTTTTCTGGCACCGGGGACAATAGCCCGAATTAACCCATACTCACGAGACAAAAGGGTTACTAAGCGATCAGCTTCTTGAAAAGCCATCCCTTTTAATATAATGCCGGTGGTTTGATAAGTGCGACTCGTCATGACATTCAATCCTAACTAAATCCATTATCTTTGACTACATACAGTCTCCACAGTATGTTACGGTTTCCACATTTTTCCATGTTTTTCTACTTTATTCCATGTCTATTGTGATCAAATTTCTCATAATCTTAAGAGAATTCCACTATTTGTGACCTTGACAGGAAAAGATAGGTTAATTAAAGTTATTCGAGGGTAAATAACCAGCTTGTTTTTTAAAGAACCAAGCTAAAACCTATCTTTTGTCATCATTATGTCTACTATGCACTATCCTTTTATTGCTTTACGAAGTTTGAGAAACCGACTCAACCGAGATCCCGTATTTGTTTCTCTAACTTTTTTTGCTGCATTAGGGGTGGGATTTATCTCATCCTCATCTACCCCTGCATCAGCGCAAAGTCTTGACAGTTTTCTTGAGGAAACCACTGTTACTGGAACAATCGGTTCCTCTAACTTGAGGAATAACCTTGTCATTGATGTTCCCACCCAAGGGATGTTGGATCTGAATTTTTCTTTAATCCTCGAAGACGCAGGACTGGCTTCTAGGAATACATTCGGCCTATATGACAGTAACAGGTATTTTGAAATTTTTGATGGAGATGCAACAGTAGGAAATCAGCTTTCAGCAACCATAACCTCAGAGAGTAAGCTTTTAATCGGTGATATGAGTTATGATTTAGGGGGACCAGTTAGTTTTTACCTAAGTCGTAACCTTGAAAAGCCATCCAAAACTTTCCTCAGTAATGACATTTACAAGGGAGTTCCTCAAGCACTAATGTATCAAGGAGAAGGTGAAGAACTGCTCTTGAATGATATCAATATTCCATTTACAGAAGACGACTATATCATCGGTTTTGAGGATAGAAAAGCGTCACAGAGTGACCAAGATTATAATGACATGGTTGTTCTAGCTCAAACGGTTTTAAGATTACCAGAACCCTCCGAACCAGCTATTCCCAATGACAGTGTAGGAGTTCCCGAACCTTCTCTGTTGTCAGGGTTGGGAGTAATGGCTATGTTAGGGATTCTCAGAAAAAGAACCTCTGAGAGTTAAAAACAAAGTTAAGGCCAATTTTTATTGGCCTGATTATCTTAACTTCTGATTATCTTAACTTCTAAACAGTAGATAATCCTAACATTGCTCGTAAGGTAAAATAAAGTAAAGAAAAGACCCCTATACCCATACCGCCAACAGCGATCGCACTGACAGGATTTTTAAATAAGGGTTTAATCCACTCAAAAAACACTAAAAACACCCCTAACGTGAAGCTAATCAGATAACGGGGATAACGTGCCACATTCTCAAAGAATTCTCCCATTGCTTACCTCTATGATCGACAATCAATTTCTATGATATCAGGAGGATTAGAAGTCATGGAGTCAGAATAATGATCAGTGGTTCATTGGTTCATTGTTCAGTTGGCATATTGCTTCGATGTTACAAGGCTACTATCCTTTCAAAACAGTAAATTTTTTGTAGTATGATAGGTTAATTAAATAATTATTTAGCCATTTTGCTAAGTTTGTGATATTTTATTAAGCAAGATCAAGTCTGCCTTATATCTGACTTTTAATACTGTAAGTATAGTGACAAACTTTAGATAAACAGACCTCTATTTTTGAATCCGACATATTAATAAGGAGATTAGTGTTATATGACTGATGAAGTCCTAGTTAAAGTTGACCATGTGTCCAAAAAATTTTGTCGTGATCTCAAACGGTCTCTCTGGTATGGTGTACAGGATATCATGTCAGAAGTGACGGCTCGAAAATATGAACATACACTCAGACAAGACGAGTTTTGGTCTGTGAATGATGTTTCTTTTGAGTTACGCCGAGGGGAATGTTTAGGATTGATTGGCCCAAATGGAGCCGGAAAAAGTACCCTCTTAAAAATCCTCAATGGACTAATAAAACCCGATAAAGGAAGAATCGAACTTCGGGGAAAAATAGGCGCATTAATTGAATTAAGTGCAGGTTTTAATCCAATTTTAACAGGTAGAGAAAATATTTATAGTCGAGGTGCAGTTTTAGGATTTACTAGGTCTGAAATTGATAAGAAACTAGATGCTATTATTGATTTTTCTGAGCTAGAAGAATTTATTGATACACCAGTTGTTAATTACAGTTCTGGTATGAAAGTTCGTCTTGGTTTTGCCGTTGCTGCACAAATGGAACCTGATGTCTTACTCTTAGATGAAGTCCTAGCAGTGGGAGACGTAGGCTTCCGAGCTAAGTGTTTTAACAGCATTTATAAGATGATGAAAAATGCTGCGGTTATTTTAGTTTCCCATAGTATGCCCCAAATTAACCGTGTTTGTTCTGATATTTTAGTCATGAATCATGGAAACCCCGTTTTTCAAGGAAAAGATGTTCCTAGAGGAATCGATAAGTTTTATTCTTATTTTCAAGGAGAAGAAGAAGGTATTGTAACTGGTAATGGTCAAGCAATTATTCACGAAATAGAACTAGAGAGCAATGGTGTCAAAGGCATTGATGAAATTAATTATTTAGATGAACTGATAGTTCATATTCATGCTACAATCGACCCTGATATTAGGTTTCCTAGTGTTGGAATCACTATTTTAGGCGAAGAGTTACAAAATATCGCCCAATGTAATTCTCATTACCAAAACCTAGAAATAGCAAACTCTGGAGAAAAGATGCAGATTTCTATCAATTTGGGTTCAATAAATTTGAATCCTGGCAACTATTCCATATCATTGGGCATTCAAACTGAAGGTATTGGAGAGGTTTTAGTCAAATATTACAACTATAAAAAGTTTAGAGTCGCTGGCGATTTTTTCGGTTACGCATTTGTACAAATCTCTGGAAACTGGAAGATTCAGAAGTAAAATTGTGTTGTAAAGTAAATAATTTTTAAAATCTTTGCAGTTAAAAACAAATTCAATCAATATTGTTCTATATAATATATGAAGTTCTCTTTTAATCTCAACTCTTGGTTTTCTCAAAAATTCGGATTAGGTGATTCGGTTTACCATAGTGTACTTATTCTTGGTATGCATCGCAGTGGAACTTCCTGTTTAACTGGGATGCTTAAACAATATGGACTTTATGTAGGTCAAGTTTCCAATAGCAATAAATTTAATAAGAAAGGGAATCAAGAAAGTTCTACTGTTATCAGTATTAACGATCAACTCCTTTCTGCTAATGGTGGTTCTTGGTATGAGCCAGTGCAGGTTCAATCAATCCCCTCTGTTTTACAGCAACAAATCAAAGAATTTAAGCAACAGATGAGAGATTCAGATAAGATTTGGGGAATTAAAGATCCTCGAATGCTTTTTTGTTTATCAGCATGGCTCGACCCGAATACAACTTTTATAGGAACGTTTCGTCATCCGATGAGCGTAGTATCGTCTCTGGAAAAAAGACAACAAGCAGGGATATTAAAAATTAATCGCAAGGTGAACTGGAAAGAATTGTGGTTTCAATACAATTACCAACTCATTTCTTTATATCGAAAGAATCCGTTTCCCATTATTAATTTTGATTGGGAGTCAGAGCGTTATCGTTCAGCAGTACGCCACATTGCTCACACGTTATCACTCAACAGTGAAGGAGATGATTTTTTTGAAGAAAATCTAAGGGATGAATTTCAGATTGATCACATCCAGAATGTACAATATGGCGAACTTTATCAGGAGCTAGTAAAGATTGCTGAAACTGAGGAGGAAAAACTACAAAACCTCTAAATAATTTTAAAAAATTCATATTAAGTAACATTATGATTTATTTTATATAAAAATGGCTAAAATATTAATACTTTCTGCAATTGGGATTCGGTCAAGTGATTCAGGTTTACTGCTTAGAAAAGCATTCATTAATTTAGGATGGGATACTAAACTCTTTGCCGTAGGGGAAGATTTGCCTTTTTTTGAACGAATCAATTACAGAAGTATGATTAACCAATCTATTCGATTATTTAATCATCGATTTTATAGAAAAGCTAAAGAGTTTAACCCTGACATTATTCTGATCTATGGTTCTAATTGGGGATTAACATCTCAGACTTTGCAAAAACTTAAAAATCAGATTGGTTGCAAACTAGCTATTTGGGAAAAAAATCTTTACTTGTGGCGTGGATATCAATCAGAAAGTATTTCAATTTATGATCATTTTTTTTGTCAAGATTCTTACTTAGTTCCTTTACTTCAAGCATCGTTTTCTGATTTAAAGGTTCATCATTTAGGTGTTTGTTGTGACCCAGAAGAACATTGCATTTTAACATTAAATGAAGCTGATCAACACAAATATGGTGCTGATGTTTGCTTTTTGGGAACTCCTCATTCTAATAGAATTACGTTATTTGAATCATTGGCAAACTATAATTTACGTCTATGGGGGCCTGGTTGGGAAATCAGCGAAAAATTAAAGCAGTTTGCTAGTAATGAGCCTATTTACGGTTTAAAAAGAACCAAAATTTATAATGCCTCTAAAATAACCGTCAACTTGCAAAGTAAAAAATTTCAAGTAAATGGTCTTAGTGAGCGCATATTTGAAGCTGCTGCTTGCGGTTGTTTTGTAATTACAGAATCTAAACCAGACTTGGGCAAGTTTTTTGAAATTGGAGAGGAGATAATTGTTTTTGAGTCGATTGAGGAATTAAAACGCAAAGTAAAATACTATATTGACTCTCCAATACAAAGAGAGCAAGTAAGTCAACGCGCTCGTCAACGAGTGTTAAATGAGCATACTTATAACCATCGAGCAGAGACTATACTAGATATCATTTTAAACTAGAGAGGAAAATTTTGATCTATTTAAGTTATCGTTTGGAAAAAGCGGGAATTACCACCTTAACTAAGATTGCTGTTCGTGACACTCATGAAATTTGGGTTTGGGAGCAACTCAGAGACGAATTGAGGCTACTTTATCCAAATGTACACATTGACTTGATTGGTGATAAGTCCATACTAAATGGTTCATGGGATTTATTAGTTGTGCCTTATCAAAAACAAAGAGGAATACGTGAGGTTTGGAACGATTGGCAAGAAGCCAAAAAATTATCAGCTAACTGGATTATGTTGTATGGTTTGGATAAACGTCAGATTAATATCATTAGCACTAGCAGTTTACGACAATTATTTGTAGAACGAATTGATTACCATTGGCTAGAACGCCATAAGCAACTATTGTTTAAATCGAAATTTTTTTCTATAAATTTGATAATGTTACTGAAAGGCAAATACTTTTTAAACAAGTCCTAAAAATTTAAAATTGTTACAATTATTCTGATAGTATACGCAGGATACTGTTTTTCTAAAAACTAAACTTACTTTAATACCGATGTCACTAGCATTATTTATCGTGGGTGTTCCACGCTCTGGTACAACACTACTGAGAATTATGTTAGATTCTCATCCTAACTTAGCTGTGGGACCAGAATGTCCCTGGACAGCTAGCAGTTACGGCAACATAACTTCTTTTAAAGATTTATATTATTCTTTAGTCGAAGATAAACGCGGCCCAGTTGCTAACTTTAGTGGATTATCTGAAGATAATGTAGCTTTAATCATAGGAGAAACATTTTCTAAAATTTTAAATTCTTATGCTCAAGCAAAAGGCAAAAAAAGATGGCTAGAAAAAACCCCTGACCACATTACAGAAATTCCTTTTCTTATTAAATTATTTCCTAATAGCAAATATATTCATATTATTCGGGATGGTCGCGATGTCGCTTGTTCATCCTACAAAGAAAAAGATGTCTGGGGAAAAAACTTAAACTTTGGAAACAATCAAAGAAAAATTAGAAATACTGGTCTGAATGCTTTAAGAAGATGGTGTTGTTGGATAACGCAATTTGAAAAGTGGCAACAAGAGTATAAGTTAGATGTCTGTCAAATTCGTTATGAAGACTTAGTTAAAGAACCTCGGTACATTCTAGAAAAAGTTTTAGATTTTATAGACGAACCTTGGTCAGAGGATGTTTTGAATTACGGACAAAAAAAACATGATATTCCGACGTGGGAAGCCGGTTCTCGTGATGTTTCACAAAAATCTCAGATTACCAACAAAGGAGTTGGACAATGGGAAAATAAATTTACCAACACTGATAAATTAATAGCGGCTTCTTTTGCTGATTATTTACTGGTAAAATATGGCTATCAAAAAACATTAAATTAAAATACGAATGACTATTCAATTTATTATTCTGACAACACAACGTACAGGCTCTACTTTTCTGACTCATTTACTATTGAGTCATCCCCAAATAGAGTGTTACTCTGAATTATTTCAAAAAAATCTTGTAAACCGATCTAAGCGATCTAAGGTTGCGAAACACTTTGAAATTGGATATGAAAAATATAGAAAAAAATCTTTGACCAGGCAAATCAATCATAAGTTTTTCAGAACAAAACTTATTAATAGATATTTAACAGAAATTTATACATCTTCAATGGACGTTAAAGCCATTGGGTTTAAGTTTATGTATTCACAAGATGCTATGTTACCCGAAGTTCTGCAATGGGTTAAAAACAATAATGTAAAGGTTATTCATAATATCAGGGTTAATATACTTAAAACACTTGTTTCTAGAAAAACTGCTCAAACAAGGGGAATTTATTCTTCTGATAAGAATTTACCAATTATAAAAATCACTGTTGACATTAATAATCTTAAGAGTGATCTGGAAAATATAGAAAAAAAGGTATCTTATTATCGTAATTGGTGTCAAAACATGGAGAGTATTGAAATTACTTATGAATCCTTGATTAGTGATCGAGAAAATGAAATAGCAAGAATTTTAGAGTTTTTAGACGTAGAATCTTTTTATCCATTAAACACTGATATCGTGAAAATGAATTCTGATAATCTGGAAGATATTATTGAAAATTATGAAGCAGTTTGTGATACCTTAAAAGGAACCTATTATGAAGAATTTCTTGATCAATAATATATTCAAGTAATATGTATGTCATTGGATATCCTGAATCACAGACAACTTGGTTAGCCTATTTGTTAGCCTACTGCCTCAACACAGAATACTTTGATTTCGATTCTCCCAATCATTTATCTAAAGATGAAGACCTAAAATCCTATCTTCAAGGCAACCTAGTCCATCCAAGCTATCAAGCTAAACTGGGCAAAGTTATTAGAACAAACAGTGTCAACATTTCTGGACAAGATCAAACCCCCGTTGTTTACATGGTTCGTGATGGCCGTGATGTGATGCTATCTTATTATTATAAACAGAAATCGTCTAGGGCTAAGGGGAACCCCCATGCTCCTCAGAAAACTTTTGCGAGTAAAATTTGTCGTAAACTAGGACTTCAGAAAGTATCAACTCGATTAGAACTTTCTCCTTTTTCTCGATTTTTAGAGGATCATGTATCAGAGTGGGTATCTCATGTTCAAAGTTGGCTTAATCATCAACCCACTGCTATCATTCGCTATGAAGATTTATTGACAATACCAGAAGAAACATTAGCAAGCTTAATGATGAGATTAGGAGTAGAAGTATCACCAGACATTATTCAGAAAGCGGTTGAAATATTTAATAGTAAATATTTATTAAAACATCAACTAATAAAATATCGGAAGAAGTCGATAGGGAAACCTGGAGACTGGGAAAAATATTTTTCTAAACAAGAAACTATTTATTTTCAAGAAATAGCAGATCAAGTTTTATGTATATTAGGATATGAAAGCGAAATTTAGTATAAAAGTTTAAGGATAAAAATCCCATGAAAGATACACAAAAACTAAATCGATATATTATTGTTGGCCTAGGTAGAAGTGGTACAACAATTACCCATCTTGCTTTGAGAGGTCATCCTCAGGTGAGTGCAGTAAGGGATGAAATTAAAATATCACCGTTATTTACCCAAGGAATGGCAACGTTTACGATTAGTGGAAATAAGTATCTTTCTGAACAAGAACAAAAAAACCATATTTCAGCCCTGTTTGACGCAATTACGAGGCTTGAAGCTGACGAAAATACTCTTGCTTCAGGTCTTAAAATCGCAACAACATCTCCGCAACAATCAGCAAAATTAGTAAAATGTCTACTAAAAAAATAATAGGATTCATAAAATGAAGAGTAAAATAAAAAGAGTTATTTCAATTATTAAAGAATAAAATAATAATAAAATCGAGATTTACTTTTTGTGATACTATTTTCATGTAGTCCGAATAAACAGTCTATACACTAAATGAGATATGAACCATAAAATTTTCTGGCTAAGACGACGTTTTAATTGGATGGGTAAGCATAGTGGTTATGATCAACTATGTGAATCTATGTCTACTCTTCTTCCTCATGATACTTATAAAAGTGTATGGCAAAATCTAGGACAACCCCAAAAAAAAATTTTGCGTTCAATAGTAGAACGAGTTGGAAAAAAAGCCAAAGGTAGTCCTATTTATGCTCTTGATAGTACCGCAGCAGAAATTAAGACTATCTTCAAAAGTTTACAATGGCATCCTGATTTAATTCATGTCACTTATGTTGAAGATCAACTAGGAATTTTACCTAATTGGAAAGACCGTTTATCTTGTAAAATAATCGGCACATCTCATCAACCTGCAGGATGGTGGCGTTTGCTTCATAAGCATCCGAAAAGTATTACTAACTTAGATGCTTTAATAGTAGTTGGTAATCGAGAAGTTTCGTACTTTGAACAATATCTCCCTGGACGAGTCTTCTTTATTCCTCATGGCGTAGATACAAATTTTTTCTGTCCATCAGACGATAATCAAAATAATAAAGAATCTATCCGATGTATATTTTCCGGAAAACATCTTCGAGATTTAGATACCTTAGCTGCAGTTATTGAAAAAGTTCTTTTACAAAATCCTCATATTCATTTTGATATTCTTCTTACTCAAAAAAATCGAATACAAACTGCCTCAAAATTGATTAGTCTTGCGCGGCATGAACAAGTCCACTGGTATGGAGGAATTTCTGATAATCGCTTAAGAAAACTGTATCAAAATGCAAGTATGTTAGTCCTACCAATTCTTGATTGTACTGCTAATAATGCTCTCGTAGAAGCCATATCCTGTGGTCTTCCTGTGATTTCCAATGATGTAGGAGGATTACGAGATTATACAAAAGATGACTTTGCTGAATTATTAGACATTGGGGATATAGATGGATTTGTCAATGCAATTTTACAATTAGCAGAAAATCGCGAAGAACAAATTAAAAGAAGTAAAGCAGCGAGAAATTTTGCTGAAACTTATCTGAACTGGACACACATAGCTAACAAAACCCTAGAAATATATAATAAAGTTATCACTCAGTCGCTCTGACAACCATTGGTGATAAATTGACATTATGGATAATGTTTATCAAGCAGTTCCAACAAAATATTTATTGACTACAAAACTGAAATATAAGACTATTATTTATCTAAAAAATAATGGAAATAAATGAAAAATACTTATATCCCACATCTCTAGATCAAGCCAAAATTATTCAACAACAGTTAAGACAACAAGTAATGGCAGCAGATAAATTTAAAAAAGTTAATCATGTAGCAGGGGTGGATGTAGGGTTTAAAGATAATTATAAGCTCACTAAAGCAGCAGTTGTTGTATTAAAATTCCCCAGTTTAGAATTAGTAGAAAGTCAAACAGCCTTAATACCGACAACCTTTCCTTATATTCCTGGCTTCTTATCGTTTAGAGAAATTCCTGCACTATTAAAAGCTATAGAAAAACTGACTATTATTCCTGATCTCATTCTCTGTGATGGACAAGGGATAGCTCATCCTAGGCGGTTAGGTATTGCTTCCCATTTAGGGGTTTTAATGGATCTTCCTACTATTGGTGTCGCTAAATCTTTATTAGTTGGTAAACATGAAGACATTCCTTTAGACAAAGGTAGTTGGAAACCATTAATTGATAAAGAAGAAGTTATAGGAATCGTGTTAAGATCAAGAACTAATGTTAAGCCGATTTATGTGTCTATCGGTCATAAAATTAGTTTACCCACAGCCTTAGATTATGTGATAGCTTGTTTAACAAAATATCGCTTACCTGAAACTACCCGATGGGCAGATAAGTTAGCATCAGATAAGTAATCAAATTAACAATTAAAAAATGATCAAACTGTTTATTTTTGTTGGTTCAATTTTAGCAGGGTTATCAGTTGCAGGGGGCGCATTTGCCAGCCATGCTTTAAAAGATAAATTAAGCGATCGCTCCCTAGAAATATTTGAGACAGGGACAAAATACCAAATGTATCACGCCCTAGCTTTAATCTTAGTGGCTTTACTGTTAACTCGCCTAGAAACCATACCCATAACCCTAAGCAGTGCAGGATATGCCTTTATTATCGGTGTTGTGATCTTTTCAGGCAGTCTTTACGCCCTCAGTTTAACAGGGATCAAATGGTTAGGGGCAATAACGCCTATTGGTGGGGCTGCCTTTCTCCTTGGTTGGCTAAGTTTGGCGATCGCAGCTTGGGGTATGAAGTAAATTAAAATTACAGATTAGTGCGGTAGTGTTCCCTCTAAGATGATAAACTGACCTATTAGACACAAAATTTTTGATATTCAATGGTCTAAGAAGTACCAAGACTTGGTACAGTTACCGAAGATCGACAAAGTTATTTATTAGAGTCAGTATGAAAGTTCTTGTTATTGGCGGTGACGGTTATTGTGGTTGGGCAACCGCCCTACATCTTTCCAACAAAGGGTATGATGTTGGTATTCTCGACAATTTAAGTCGACGTTATTGGGACTCTAAACTAGGAGTCGATACCTTAACCCCCATTGCTCCTATCCAGAAACGGATTCAACGTTGGCAAGAGTTGACAGGGAAAACCATCGACTTATTTGTGGGCGATATCACCGATTATAGCTTTTTAAGTCAAGCCTTACAGCAGTTTGAACCGGGAGCGATCGTCCATTTTGGCGAACAACGATCAGCACCTTATTCGATGATCGACAGGGAACACGCGGTTTTTACCCAGGTTAATAATGTGGTAGGAACCCTGAATATTCTCTACGCTATGAAAGAAGATTTCCCAGACGCTCACCTCGTTAAACTGGGAACCATGGGAGAATATGGGACACCGAATATTGACATTGAGGAAGGGTATATTACCATTGAACACAATGGCCGCAAAGATACCTTACCCTATCCCAAACAACCTGGGAGTTTCTACCATTTAAGTAAGGTACACGATAGTCATAATATCCATTTTGCCTGTAAAATTTGGGGCTTAAGAGCAACTGATCTTAACCAAGGGGTGGTTTATGGAGTGTTGACAGAAGAAACGGGTATGGACGAAATGCTTATTAATCGTTTAGATTATGATGGTGTTTTCGGTACTGCTTTAAACCGTTTCTGTATTCAAGCTGCCATCGGTCATCCTTTGACGGTGTATGGTAAAGGTGGGCAAACTAGAGGCTTCTTAGATATTCGTGATACCGTCAGATGTATCGACATTGCCATTCAAAACCCTGCTGAAGAAGGCAAATTCCGAGTCTTTAACCAGTTTACTGAATTATTCAGTATTAGTAATTTAGCCATGATGGTTAAAAAAGCAGGTAATTCTTTAGGGTTGGATGTGGAAATTAATAACTTAGATAACCCCAGGGTTGAATTAGAAGAACACTATTTCAACGCTAAGAATACTAAGTTATTAGATTTAGGTTTACAACCCCATTATCTGTCTGATTCTCTCCTTGATTCTCTGTTAAATTTTGCTGAGAAATATAAAGGAAGAGTTGACAACGAACAGATTTTACCGAAGGTTTCTTGGCATCGGAAATAAGTGATCATTGACAGTTATATTATAGGGTGGCAATTTAGCCACCTTTTGTCATGGTAGGGATTTACAATCCAACCAAACATCTTGGCTAAACCCCCTAACAAGGCAACTTACTCTTGCTGTCAAACGGTTGTCATCAAAAAAAGCATATTGAGCGGTTTCAGAATCCACGCCATGTTTTTCCTTATTTTCGGTGTGTCGTTGATCATCCCACTCAAAAGTGAAACTCATTTGATTTCGCCATATTAATTATACATATTTAATTTACAAGATGCTGCATTCAAAGCCCACCCTGATATGATACGGAATAAGCATTAATAACTATTTTGATTAAATAATAGATAAAAACATCTCCCTGAAAGTTTAATTTTAAAGCCTAAAAAAGTCATATAAAGTCAGATTTCCTCGTTTTAAGAAACATTAAGCATAGTTTAAAGAAATGTAAAAATACCTTAAAGCTTATTATGCAAGTTGCTGTAGTATGTAATGCAGAAAATGCAACTAATCTTGAGGAAACACGGCAATGATGAGTCTATTCGAGGTTCAATCCCTCATATCAACAGTAGATAAACTTATCTTTTCCCACACCGGTGAACATTTAGACGATCTCGAAACAGCTATATTAGAAGGAACCTTTGAACATCAAAAATATGCAGAAATCGCTCAAAATAACTATCGTTCTGAAAAATATGTTAAAGATATAGCAGGACAATTATGGAAAAAGGTATCAAAAGCTTTAGGAGAAGACGTTAGCAAGTCTAATATAAAATCAAGTTTACAACGATATCATTATTCTAATTTTCATAATTGTGATATTGTTAATATTTCCCAGGTTGATAGGAATAATAGTTTTACAGAGTTATCAGATAATAATAATCAACAGAATAAAATTAAACAAGAAGCTAAATTAGAGATAGTTTCCGAATTAATTAAAGAAGGTTTAACAGTAGAAAAAGTATCAAAAATACTAAACCTTCCCTTAGAACTTGTACAAAAAGAAATTAATATGTATCGTGGATTGAGTCATTAAATAGATAATCTAGATAATTGTTTCTAACCCTTTGTTTAGTTTGAATTAATATTCATTGACTATTTTAACAAGTATACTTATATTTATTCTATCAAATTGTTACAAAACTGAATCCCCTCTGAATCTACTATCTAAAATAGATACAGGAGGATTAAATCGATGAATACCAAAGTTAATTATCAAACTAAAATTATTACCCTGTGGGCAACTTTTCTCTTAGGACTCCTATTTCATACGCAACTAGGATTAATGCCTCTTTTTCATGGACAAGCAATAGCTCACTCCCATGATAGCAGTAATATTAGTTGGATTTTATGGCTAATGTTACTCTTTTTTATTGTTCCGATGTTTGCCATAATTGGCACATTATTTACTCAGTCAAAACAGTTTAAAGTTGGACATTTTTGGATAACGATTATATATTCTGTGTTAAATTTGAGTCATATTACAGCTGATTTATTTGTCACACCTATTGCTTGGTATCAAATTCTTTTAATGGTGATTCTTTTTGTTATTGGATTACTATTAAACCTTGTTTCTTGGCAATGGATGAAATCTAAACCTAACCTTAAGATGATACAATTTGATTTGTATTAATAAGGAACACTAACTAAGTTATTTCAACAGAATATTGTCAGACTTTTTGACTTAAAGAAACTTTTGATTTTTTCAAAAATCAGATAAACGCTATAATATAAATCCCTATTAAGTCATTTAAACCGTGACTGATTCATTGTTGTCCTTATTATTCAGAATTAATCTAACAATATTACTATTATGTCTTTCGTCGGTTTACATATACACAGTGATTATAGTTTACTCGATGGTGCATCCCAATTAAACGCTTTAATTGATCGCGCCGTAGAATTAGAAATGCCAGCGATCGCACTAACAGATCATGGTGTAATGTATGGGGCGATCGAACTCATTAAAGTGTGTCGAAATAAAGGTGTAAAACCCATTATTGGTAACGAAATGTATGTGATTAATGGAGATATTGAAGAGAAGAAAAAATATAAAAAATATCATCAAGTTGTTTTAGCTAAAAATACCCAAGGTTATAAAAATTTAGTTAAATTAACCACAATTTCTCATCTAAATGGAATGCAAGGAAAAGGTATTTTTGCCCGTCCTTGTATCAATAAAGAACTATTAGAAGAATACCATGAAGGCTTAATTGTCACCAGTGCTTGTTTAGGGGGAGAAATACCTCAACGAATTTTAGCAGGAGATGTCAAAGAAGCAAAAGCCATTGCTAAATGGTATCAAAAACTATTTAAAGATGACTTTTATTTAGAAATTCAAGATCACGGTTCTGTTGAGGATAGAATTGTTAATATTGCTATTGCTAAAATTGCCCATGACTTAGGTATTAAAATTGTGGCGACCAATGATTCTCATTTTATCTCTTGTTATGATGTTGAGGCACATGACGCATTATTATGTATTCAAACCGCTAAACTCATTACTGATGAGAAACGTCTTAGATATAGTGGTACTGAATATTTAAAATCTGCTGATGAAATGCGCTTATTATTCCGTGATCATCTCCCTGAGAATGTCATAGAAGAAGCCATTAATAACACTTTGGAAGTAGCAGAAAAGATTGAACCTTATAAAATTTTAGGAGAACCTAGAATTCCTAACTATCCCGTTCCTGCTGGACATAATCCTGATAGTTATGTAGAAGAAATTGCTTGGCAGGGATTATTAGAACGGTTAAAGTGTCGCTCTCGCAGTGAAATTCCTGATGAATATCGGGAACGGTTAGAATATGAATTAAAAATGCTGCAACGCATGGGTTTTTCAACCTATTTTTTGGTGGTATGGGACTATATTAAATATGCCAGAGACAACCGTATTCCTGTGGGTCCTGGTAGGGGATCAGCTGCAGGTTCTTTGGTCGCTTATTGTTTAAAAATAACCAATATTGATCCGGTTCATCATGGTTTATTATTTGAGCGATTTCTAAATCCTGAAAGGAAATCTATGCCTGATGTTGATACAGATTTTTGTATCGAAAGACGGGACGAAATGATTAAATATGTCACAAGAAAGTATGGAGAAGCTAATGTTGCTCAAATTATTACCTTTAACCGCATGACATCAAAAGCAGTGTTAAAAGATGTAGCCAGGGTATTAGATATTCCTTATGCTGAATCAGATAAAATGACAAAAATGATCCCTGTTTCAAGGGGTAAACCAACCAAATTAAAAGTCATGGTTTCCGAGGAAACCCCAACCCCAGAATTTAAAGAAAGGTATGAAAATGATCCTCAAGTTCATCGTTGGGTTGATATGGCTATTCGTATCGAAGGAACGAATAAAACCTTTGGAGTTCATGCAGCAGGAGTGGTTATTTCTTCTGAACCTTTAGATCAAGTTGTCCCTTTACAAAAGAATAATGATGGGGCAGTAATTACTCAATATTATATGGAAGATTTAGAGTCCTTGGGATTATTAAAAATGGACTTTTTGGGCTTAAGAAATTTAACTACAATTCAAAGAACGGCTGACTTAATTAAACAAAACCAAGGATTTGAATTAGACTTAGATCAATTACCTTTAGATGAGAGAAAAGCCCTAGAAATTATTGCCAAAGGAACAGCTAAAAAGTTGCCCCCCGATGTCGAAAAAACTCACAAATTGTTAGAAAAAGGAGACTTAGAAGGGATCTTTCAGTTAGAATCATCAGGAATGAAACAGATTGTCAAAGACTTAAAACCATCGGGAATAGAAGATATTTCTTCGATTTTAGCCCTCTATCGTCCCGGTCCATTGGATGCAGGATTAATCCCTAAATTTATCAATCGTAAACATGGACGAGAAGAGATTGTTTATCAACATAAACTATTAGAACCCATTTTAAAAGAAACCTATGCAGTATTAGTTTACCAGGAGCAAATTATGAAAATGGCGCAAGATTTAGCCGGCTATTCTTTAGGAGAAGCTGACTTATTGCGTCGAGCAATGGGTAAGAAAAAAATTGCAGAAATGACCAAGCATCGAGAGATTTTTATCGATGGGGCAACTAAAAATGGCGTATCTCAAGCCATTGCAGAAGATTTATTTGAGCAGATGATCAAGTTTGCTGAATATTGTTTGAGTTATGATACAGAAATTTTAACAGTTGAATATGGACCGATGCCTATTGGTAAAATAGTTGAAGAAAATATTAATTGTACTGTTTATACAGTAGACAAAAATGGTTTTGTTTATACTCAACCCATTGCCCAATGGCATAATAGAGGCGAACAAGAAATCTTTGAATATTATCTCGAAGATGGGGCAACTATTCGAGCTACCAAAGACCATAAATTTATGACAATGGAGGATGAAATGTTACCCATTGATGAGATTTTTGAGAAGAATTTAGACTTAAAACAAGTGATGCTCTAAGCGACTTTTCCTAAACGAAATATTAAGTAGGGTGCGTTAGGCTCACTACAGTGATTTTGGTCATTTCTTTCATTTTTTATGCCGTAACGCACCCAAATGTTATGTTCTGGTGTATTATACTAAGCTAATACACCCTACAGTTTTCTTAAAATTTAACTCTTAACAGAAGATGGAACAGACAAGGATAAATCATTAGCTTTTTCTAACTGAGCAGCTAAGCGAATTAAAGTGAATTCATCGGCAGGTTTTCCGACTAATTGAATGCCGATTGGTAAACCTTTTTCATCCTGTGCCATTGGTAACGTCATCGCCGGTAAACCACTGGCATTAAACGCAGGACAAGGAGCAATCCAATTCATGATTTTTTCTAAGGTTTCTTGAGGGGGCAAATGAGACCATTCTCCTACTTTTATCGGTTGATGTAAATAAACTGGTAAGAGTAACACATCAAAATCATCAAAAAATGCCACTATTTGACGGGAAAAAATCTGCATCTGATGAACTGCTTGTAAATAGTCTCCTGCACTTATGTTTTGTTCTTTAAACCAACGATTGAGAGGACTTAACACCGATGGAGGCAGTCCTGATGCCCCGATTCCCGATTGCCAAATTATTGTAAATGGTTCAATTAATGATTCTACTGAAGGACATTTTATTTCCAAAGAATGACCTAATGACTCTAATAATTTAGTAGTTTTTTGTATCGTTTCTTTAACAATGGTTTCGCTTTGGGTAAAAGGAGGAATATGGTCACAAAAAGCAATTTTTAATGAAGGAGAAACTTGTTTTGTTGCTTCTAAAAAAGAGATTTCATGAGAAGGCAACCAATAGGGATCACCCGTTATATAACCTGACATAACATCTAATAAAGCTGCTGCATCAGCTACCGTTCGGGCTAACGGTCCATTGCTAGAAATGCCACCTTGATAGTCTCCTACAGGGGCATGAGAGACCCTTCCCCTTGCCGGTTTGATGCCCACTAAGCCACAACAAGCAGCCGGACCTCGAACAGACCCCCCACCATCAGACCCTTGGGCAATACCGCATAAACCCCCTGCTACAGCCGACGCGGCTCCTCCACTGGACCCCCCTGGAGTGTAATCCAAATGCCAGGGGTTACGGGCAGGAGAAAAGCCTGGAGGTTCTGTAAAGGGAAATGATCCCAGTTGAGAGGTGGCGGTTTTGCCTAAAATGATAAATCCTGCCCCTTTGATGCGCGTGGTGACTCCGTCGTCGTAACTGGCAATATTATTTTTGAGGGCAACTACACCATAACTGAGAGGCATTTTTGCCACTGCATTGAGGTCTTTAATAGCTGTGGGAACTCCAAAAAAAGGAGGTAAATACTTTAGATCAGGCGTATTGATTAATTGTTCGGTTTTTTCTTTAGCTTCTTGAATGGCCGCTTCTGCTGCTACGAAAAAAAAGCTACCCAATTGAGGATTATAGGTTTCAATTCGGTTTAGGTAAAGTTGGGTTAATTCTAAAGGAGAAATGCTGCGATCGCGGATTAATTGGGCTAATTTTAGGGCTGGCGTAAAGGCTAATTCAACCGAATTCATGTTTTAAAAATGTTTATAACTTTAATCCTAATTATAGGTTATTTGGGTACATTTAAGCTAACCCAACGTCTCATTAATTCAACGGTATAACTATAATAATCTTCATTTTTTTTGATGATATCATGGGCTTGTAAAGTGGTTAAGGCTTGTTGAATAATCGAGAGGTTTAATTGAGTGCGATCGCTTTTTTCTATGCCAATCTACAATAAAATTAATAAAAGAGAATTGCACAAAACCCTCATTAATGCTATCGCTTCTTTTATATTCAGTTTTAACTAAAACGGTGGGTTACGACGGATTTTTAGATACTCTTTATAACACAAATTATCATCGTCTAACCCACCCTACTTTTCTTGATTTCGACTAGCTATATTAATGCGATCGCTTAACTCGGATAATTGTTGAGACAAATCCCAATCTTTTTTTTGTAATTTAGAAATTTTATCACAACTATATAACACGGTTGTATGATCTTTTCCTCCAAATTCTTCCCCTATTCTGGGTAAACTTAAATCTGTATGTTGACGCATTAGATACATTCCTATTTGCCTCGCTGAACTAATTTCTCGACGGCGTGAACTGCCTTTTAAATCTTCAATAGAAACATTAAAATTCTCAGCAATAATTTTGATGATAACATCAGGAGAAACGGGAATTTGCTCCATTGGGGGATTTAATACAGGAGCAATATTTTCTACTGTCATCGATAATCCTGAAATGGAAATGTAAGTAACAGTACGAATTAATGCGCCTTCTAATTCCCTGATATTAGATGTATAATTAGTAGCAATATATTCAATGACATCACGGGGTAATCTAATGTTTTCATATTCTGCTTTTTTTTGTAAAATTGCCATCCTTGTTTCTAAATCAGGAACTTGAATATCAGCAATTAATCCCATAGAAAAACGAGACACTAATCTATCTTGTAAACTAGGAATTCTTTTAGGGGGACGATCAGACGCAATGACCACTTGTTTACCTCCTTCATGTAACGTATTAAAAGTATGAAAAAATTCCTCTTGAGTATATTCTTTTCCTTCGATAAATTGAATATCATCTACTAATAAAATGTCTGCAGTGCGATAATGTTCTCGAAAATTTTCCATACTATCTTGACGAATAGAGGCAATTAAATCATTAGTAAATTGTTCCGTAGAAACATAAAAAACATTCGCATTAGGATATAATTCTAGACGATAATGGGCGATCGCTTGCATTAAATGGGTTTTTCCTAATCCTACTCCACCACATAAAAATAACGGATTAAATTCCCGTCCCGGCGACTCAGCAACCGCTAAAGACGCAGCATGAGCCATTCTATTTGTCGGACCAACTACAAAGCGAGAAAAATTATAACGCGGATTTAATTGACTCAGTTTTGGGGATTCTTGTTCACTGTTATTTTGTAGTTTATCTGATAAAATATTCTCGTTATTTTTATCAACAATTCTTAAATTTTGTTCTTGGGAAGTGGTTAATTTTACAGAAATTGGATAACCGACAATTGTTTCCACTTCTTCTACTATCAGAGAGTAATAAGTTCTTTGTAAATGATTAAGAATAAAAGGATTTTCTACTTGAATAACTAAACAATTATCTTGAAAACTTTGTACTGTTGCTGAAGCAATCCAAGTTTCATAAGCAGTAGGATTTAATCGTATTTTCAAACGATCAAGCACTTGATTCCAAATATATTGGGTAGAAATAGTCATGCTTAAAATTAGGTCTTAATAACAGAAGAATCTTGTGACATATCAAAACAAAGGTTAGGGACCAGGGGGGTTAAAAAGTAAGATTATATCAGTGTTTCATAAGCAGTAGGATTTAATCGTATTTTCAAACGATCAAGCACTTGATTCCAAATATATTGGGTAGAAATAGTCATGCTTAAAATTAGGTCTTAATAACAGAAGAATCTTGTGACATATCAAAACAAAGGTTAGGGACCAGGGGGGTTAAAAAGTAAGATTATATCAGTGTTTCATAAGCAGTAGGATTTAATCGTATTTTCAAACGATCAAGCACTTGATTCCAAATATATTGGGTAGAAATAGTCATGCTTAAAATTAGGTCTTAATAACAGAAGAATCTTGTGACATATCAAAACAAAGGTTAGGGACCAGGGGGGTTAAAAAGTAAGATTATATCAGTTTCTTGAACGTTTCCCAATTATTCAAAAGAAACGTCATAATAAATATAGAACTTTTTAGATAGATAGAAATCTATGATAAGCCAAAATTTAGAAATTGCTCAAGTTGGTAATCCTATCTTAAGACAACAAGCTCAATGTGTTACCGATATAACTGATGAAAAATTACAACAACTTATTGACACCTTATTAACCACAGCAATGGAGGCAAAAGGTGTGGGTATTGCTGCACCCCAAGTTTCTCAATCTTATCGTTTATTTATCGTTTGTTCTCATCCTAATCCCCGTTATCCCGATGCACCATTGATGGAACCCAAGGTTATGATTAACCCCCGTTTAATCTCTCATTCTGAGGAAATAGTTAAAGGTTGGGAAGGATGTTTGAGTGTTCCAGGAGTTAGGGGTTTAGTTCCTAGATATCAAAAAATTACAGTAGAATATTTAGATCGTTACGGTCAATTGTACCAGCAAGAATTTACAGATTTTGTAGCTCGAATTTTTCAGCACGAATTAGACCATCTTAACGGTATTCTTTTTATTGATAGAGTAGAAAATAAAGAAGATTTAGTTAATAATAACTAATAAGTGATAATACCAATGACAACGGTGATAATTCCACTTAAACTATTAAGTATAATGTTGTTATCATTAGGGTTTATTTATATGTTACGTCGTTGTGTATGGTTAATGCCTTTAGTCATCGGACTATTCCCTATCTCTTCTCAAGCTTATCCTACCTCACCTCAAATTAATAAATTAGCTCAAAGAATTTGTAAACTTCCTAGTCAATCTCCCGAACAGTTTCAGCAAACAATGATAGGTGAAATGACCCAAGAAATGGGAGGATGGTTAAGTCAAGGAAGTTTAACTATGGCAGAGATGAAGGATGAACAAACTATGGTGAGAGTGGGTACAGAAGTTGCTTATAAGATGTCCGAAATTTGCCCCAGTCGAATTATGGAAATTGGAAATCAACTAAATAGAGGGACATTTTAAATCCATCATTAATTCAGTTTAATCGAGATGTGTTTTTGATTAATCAGGGAACCAATCTGACTTAATTTGTTCAACGGAATAGGGACAATGTTCAGGAAAATGCCATTCTGATAATCCTGTTTCGTTGACTGCATCTGCTTTAGCACGACGATAATTTCTCTCAAATTCTTTGCCTGTCCAATATTTTTTCAAAGAAGGGGTGTCTTCAAGATAAAAAGTAAGATTATTTCGTTCCCTGCGAATGGTATTTAACCACGAATTAGAACGTTTTTCGGATTGATATTCCCATTTAAGAAGATGATGAATAATTAGACCAATCGCCGATAAAAATTTATCTCTTTCTCGTTTGCTCAAGTCTTCTATTTCCTCAATAATATTATCCCAGTCTACTTGCTCATATTGTTTTTGTTTAATTAAGTTAACCTGTTGTTCAACCCATTCATTAATATCAGTTTCATATAAATTCATTGATCAACTCCTTTGAGCATGGGGCATATTACACTATGTTAGAATATTTGAAAAAAATATATTTATGGTTATGAGATGAAACATTTAAAAAACTAGCAGAATAATAGAATCAGAATGAAACATTTCGATTATAAATAACATCAATCCATAACCTAGTACAATAGATGAAGTCTTCAACTGTTCTACTTATGACTTCATCCCGTTATAAAGTTTGTATCACCCTTGGAACCCGTCCCGAAGCCATAAAACTTGCTCCTGTGATTCAACAATTTCGTAATTCAGAAGCATTTGAAACCCATGTTATCTTAACAGGACAACATCGGGAAATGGTAGAACAAGTCATGCAACTGTTTGAAATAACAGCAGATGAAGACTTGAATATTATGCAACCCAAACAAACCCTGACAGACATTACCTACCGCAGTTTGCAAGGGTTAGAAGGGATTTTGAAAAAAATTCAACCCCATTGTGTGATTGTCCAAGGAGACACCACCACAGCATTTGCTGCCACTTTAGCCGCATTTTATCAACAAATTCCCATCGGCCACGTTGAAGCCGGCTTAAGAACTGATAATCTTTATAATCCCTACCCCGAAGAAGCTAACCGTCGCCTCATTTCCCAACTCACCCAGTTACATTTTGCTCCAACTCATTTAGCGGTGGGAAACTTACACCGTTCCGGTGTGACAGGAGACATACATTTAACAGGAAATACAGTCATCGATGCGTTATTAACCGTTGCTGATAAACAACCCGACTGTGATATTAAAGGGTTAAATTGGAATCAATATCGGGTGCTATTGGCTACCGTTCATCGACGAGAGAACTGGGGAGAGCCTCTAGAAGACATCTTAAAGGGATTTCACCTCATTTTAGACAAATTCCCCGATACAGCCCTGTTATTGCCCATGCACCGCAACCCGACTGTAAGAGAACCTATCCAAGCATCTCTAGGCAATCATCCCAGAGTCTTCTTAACCGAACCTTTGGACTATGGGGAGTTAGTCGGGGCCATTCAACGCTGTTATCTATTATTAACCGATTCTGGCGGTTTGCAAGAAGAAGCCCCTAGTTTGGGTAAACCTGTGTTAGTCTTACGGGAGACGACGGAACGTCCTGAAGCGGTAGACGCAGGAACCGCTAAATTAGTCGGCACAGATTATCAAAATATTGTTAGTAAGAGTAGTGAATTATTAAGCGATAAAATAGCCTATGAAAAGATGGCCAATGCGGTTAATCCCTTTGGAGATGGAAAAGCAAGCGATCGCATTTTAGAAATTGTACAACGTTATTTAGGAGAAAATCGTTGATAACTTTTACTAATATTGGCAAATTCATCACACAATAATGATACCCAATCCCAAACAAATGCTGAGTTGCATGAGAATGTGTCAAACCCTGTCTAACTTTTACACAGATATTCATCATTCATCTATTTCGTTATGATGAAAAACGAAATGAGATTTATATATTAGCAGGTGAAAGCCTTAGCTTTATCATATTAACGAATGGAAATATAGAGTTTGAAGATGAATCATCAACCTAATTTTTATCAAATGTCCCGCCCAAAATTAAGAAAGTATGTCCTCTCCCATCGAGATGATGATAAAGAGGAATTACTTTTGATGATATTATCAACTCAATGGAAAAGGGAAACCTTCTTGATGTTATCAAACACGATAACCCTGATAAATATCCCAAGCAAAAGATTTTTATTGTTAGAATAGACAATTATGTTTATCTTATTCCCTTTGTCGAAAATGACTTAGAGATATTTCTCAAAACTATTATTCCTAGTCGAAAAATGACCAGAAAATACTTAGGAGGTTAATTAAATCATGAACTCCCTTAATCCTGAAGAAAAAGAACTTTTAGAAAGTGTTGAAAAAGAAGAATGGGGAAGTGTTGACAATGTCTCTCAAGAAATTAAGCGTTATCAAACCTATGCTAGTCATCAAATCAATCAACAAAAAATAGAAGTAACTTTATCGGTGGAAGATAGTCAAAAAATTCAAAAACTCTCTTTATAGCTTGGTCAATCTATAGCGAATTTGAGTCAAGAAATTTTACATAAATACCTACAAGGTGAATTAATTAAAAGAGAACGATAGACAGAAAATGTAATTTTCTTCTATAAATTCTACAAGAAACTTAGTTATTTATGCTCAATAATAACGTAATATTTGTCAAAATATATTTATTTTCGTAATGATATAAAATAAGTTGAGAGCAAAGTATTGTAAATTAAATTGAGTGGCCACTGTTAACTGTTCACTGGTAAAATCAGAAACGAAAACACTTGAGTAACCATCGATACGACTTGGTTACTGTCAGAATCGACATCAAGAGAATTGTATGACTGTTACCTCCTATAAATCCCAACCCAGTTTAGCCTCCCGTCTCATCAATGGAATCTTATCCATCAAACCCCTAGCTAAACTAGCCAAATATCAAGCTCGAAACATGATTATTAATCGTGCAGAAAAAATAGGGGTTCCCTGGCGAGACAATGTCCGTCAACTGCAAGCACATAACTGGAAAGAAGAATTAGCAAAAGTTGAAAATCCTAACCTTATTTATCCTGACTATTATGTTTGCTCCTTTCATGGTTATGAGACAGGAAACTTAAGTTGGGAATCTGCCTTAGAAGTAGAATCTGCTGCTTATGCAGTTCATGCCAGCATTTGGCCATCCGCTGGCGTTAAAGGTGATCCCCGTTTACGAGAGAATTATCATTCCATTCTTCAACAACAACTATCCTTAAACCCTCAAGCTATTTTAGATATCGGCTGTAGCGTAGGAATGAGTACCTTTCCCCTACAAGAACGCTACCCCAACGCAAAAGTAACAGGATTAGACCTATCCGCCTATCATTTAGCTGTTGCACAATATCGAAGCCAAGAACGAAACCTACCCATTAACTGGGTACACGGGGCTGCCGAAGCCACCCACTTACCCGAAACCTCCTTTGATCTCGTGTCAGCCTTTTTGTTGTACCACGAACTCCCCCAAACAGCAGCGATCGCTATTTTTAAAGAAGCTCGTCGCCTCCTTAAACCTGGGGGATACTTCACCCTAATGGACATGAACCCCCGCGCTGAAGCCTACCAAAAAATGCCCCCCTACATCTTAACCTTACTCAAAAGTACCGAACCCTACCTCGATCAATATTTTGCCTTAGATGTAGAAACAGCCCTAATTGAAGCAGGGTTTGAACCGCCTAAAATCACTCCTATTAGTCCCCGTCATCGGGCGATCGTCGCCAGGGTGTCTCGATAATGTTAATAGATATGAGGTAATTAACCTCAGGGTTGCCAAACTCTTGTAAAATAAATCTTGACTTTCTAAGCTCTAAAAGCCTTTCATGATTTCTAGTAACGATTTTCGGACTGGTACCAGCATTGAATTAGATGGTTCAGTATGGCGCGTCGTTGAATTCCTGCACGTCAAACCGGGGAAAGGTTCAGCTTTTGTGCGAACCAAACTAAAAAATGCTCAGACGGGTAGTGTAGTTGAGCGCACTTTTCGCGCAGGGGAAACCGTTCCTCAAGCAACTTTAGAAAAACGCACCATGCAACATACCTATAAAGAAGGGGAACAATACGTCTTTATGGATATGGAAACATACGAAGAAGTGCGTTTAAGCCCTGAACAAATGGGAACAACGGTAAACTATATCAAAGAAGAAATGGA
This sequence comes from unicellular cyanobacterium SU3, assembly GCA_002172675.1. Classification (GTDB taxonomy): domain Bacteria; phylum Cyanobacteriota; class Cyanobacteriia; order Cyanobacteriales; family Microcystaceae; genus Crocosphaera. The sequence continues at coordinate 2,482 of NETF01000032.1, read as the reverse complement.
AGCCGATGTTCTCTTCTGGAACGATACAGTCTTAGAGGTACAACTACCAACCTCAGTTATTTTAGAAGTAACCGACACCGATCCAGGAGTAAAAGGGGATACCGCAACCGGCGGAACCAAACCCGCTATTGTCGAAACCGGGGCGCAAGTCATGGTTCCTCTGTTTATCTCCATTGGGGAAAAAATTAAAGTCGATACCCGTGATGGTTCCTATTTAGGACGAGAAACTTAAAGCCCGAACGGTTGTCCCTAGGGAGACAACCTCTGTTTGATCAACGATTATGGGATAGATAATCTGTGTCAATTAATTTTAATGAACTACGAGATTTATTAGGGGCGATCGCTCACACCGATATTGCCGAAGTTAGCCTAAAAACAGAAACCTTTGAGTTAAATGTTCGTCGAGACGCTACCACCAAAATTCAAACCGTAGCCCCCATAGCCTCCGAAACCGTAGCCCCACCTTCGTCAACCCCTGCCCCACCGACTCCACCCCCAGAAACCCCCCCGTCTCCAGCCGAAAAAAAATGGGTAGCTATTACCTCCCCGATGGTAGGAACCTTTTATCGCGCCCCTGCCCCCGATGAACCCCCCTTTGTAGACGTGGGCGATCGCGTCAGTAATACTCAAACCGTCTGTATTATCGAAGCGATGAAATTGATGAATGAAATTGAAGCTGAAGTCACAGGAGAAGTGATGGAGATTGCAGTAGCCAACGGCGAACCGGTAGAATATGGTCAAACTTTAATGTGGGTTAATCCAAGTTAATGGCAAGACAAAAGTCCTCTCATTCTCAAAGACAAAAGAAAGATTACAAAATCCCGAAATCCGCACCCCAGGGCCTATAGATTATATAATGGAAAGTTTGTAAGAAAGTTAGGAGACAGCCTCATGGCTCGGATGTATTACGATGCAGATGCCAACCTTGATTTATTAGCAGATAGAACCGTGGCCATTATTGGTTATGGTTCTCAAGGTCATGCCCACGCCCTTAATTTAAAAGACAGTGGCATCAATGTGGTAGTGGGGCTGTATCCAGGCAGCAAATCAAGAAAACAAGCTGAAGAAGCAGGGCTAAAAGTTCTTAGTGTCGCCGATGCAGCCAGTGCTGCTGATTGGATCATGATTTTGTTGCCTGATGAAGTTCAAAAAACAGTCTATCAAGAAGAAATCCAACCCAATTTGAGAGAGGGCAAGGTTTTATCCTTTGCTCATGGCTTTAACATTCACTTTGGTCAAATTGTTCCCCCCAAAACCGTAGACGTGGTAATGGTTGCCCCAAAAGGACCGGGCCATTTAGTGCGTCGTACCTATGAACAAGGGGAAGGGGTTCCCTGTTTATTCGCCGTTTATCAAGATGCCAGTGGACAAGCCCGCGATCGCGCTATGGCCTATGCAAAAGGCATCGGAGGAACTCGCGCCGGTATTCTTGAAACTAGCTTCAGAGAAGAAACAGAAACGGATTTATTTGGGGAACAGGTGGTACTCTGTGGCGGTTTATCGGCACTCATTAAGTCAGGGTTTGAAACCCTCGTCGCAGCCGGTTATCAGCCTGAATTAGCTTATTTTGAATGTCTCCACGAAGTCAAATTAATTGTGGATTTGATCGTAGAGGGTGGACTGGCTAAAATGCGCGATAGTATTTCCAATACCGCAGAATATGGAGACTTAACCAGAGGACCTCGTATCGTCACCGATGAAACTCGCGCCGAAATGAAACAAGTTCTTAGCGAAATTCAATCCGGTCAATTTGCTCGGGAATTTGTTTTAGAAAATCAATCCGGTAAACCAGGGTTTACCGCGATGCGTCGTCAAGAAGCTGAACACCCCATTGAAAAAGTCGGTAAAGATTTACGGGCTATGTTTAGTTGGTTAAAAGAAAAGTAACGGAGGTTAAAGGAGGCAGGGGTGTGCGATTCGTTCCTGGTAGGAGCTTCTAGAGAATAGAAGGGTATGACCAGGGTTAGGTAAGACAAATATAACCTTGAAAACCTAATAACTATCCAATTGATGGAGGTGAAAGTCCTCCCCATCAAGGCGAGATGTGACTCCTTATCTGACCACAGTGACCCAACTCGGAATTTGGGAGGCTGAAGCTGGTAACAGGGTGCAATCAGACACTGACTGCTAAGTGACACTGGTGCTAATAGGGAGTTCCTATGATGAAACCGAGCCTAAAAAAGCGACTTACCTCCAGGCAGAAAGCAGCCTCTAAAGAGATTCTGACCTCATCGGAGCAATTAAACCTGCTAACTAATACTCCTAAGAATAGCATCGCCATAGGTTTCCGATAGTCGAAATGGCTACATCTAAAGGAACAAACAATCAAACGGATGGAACGAATAAAAACGAGTCTATGGAAAGGGTCATAGCTCCATTAGCTATTAAGCTCGGTCTTTGGAGATGTCTAAAGGCTGGAGTTAGCCCAGAATTTCCAGAACAAGGAACCCCCCAAGGGGGTGTAGTTAGCCCTCTACTAGCC
>NETF01000031.1 GCA_002172675.1 unicellular cyanobacterium SU3 | reverse complement strand
ATAATCTTTTGGTTTGTTTAGGATATTTTTTTAGATAGCTCCAAGTGTAAGTTTCCATTCTTTTTTGAACTAATTATTCATTTTATTATACTATATTTCTTGATTTTATTAAATTATGGAGATGTCTTTTATAGTATATTTGTATGGAGAAAGTTCAGTTATATAGCAAGCAGTATATACTTTGGCCTTAATTAGTCCTCATTAGTTCAATCCATAGTGTCCGAATAAGACTGTTCTACTGTAACCTCGGAAGAGTTATCTCCAGTTAAAATATCGAGACGAGGAGGAATTTGAGTATTTAATTGATTAATTGCCCATCTAGCTGTCTCTTGAACTTCGCGATCGCTATCATCAATTGCATGACAAAGAAGTTGACTAATTTGGGACATCAACTCATAAATGCGAGTTAAATCTCGGATAGCATTTTTACGGACTTGAGGATTTTTATCGTGTAGGGAAAGGGTCAAAGCATGATTCATAGGTTTGAGGGTTCTTGCGCTAATTTGAGATAGAGCTTCCAAGATTAAACTACGTTCTTGGGAGTCGGTGTCAATCATCAAATCGACTAACGGGTTCATTGCTCTAGAATCAGCAGTTTGAGCTAATTTCCAAATGGCTTGACGGCGTTTTTTAGGATCACTTTCCCGTAATTCTTCTAATAAAATTTCAATAGGATCTCCACTAGAGATACGAGTGGGAGTTTGGATGGGTAAAGCAGTTTCTGATTTTGATGTTTCTACAACAACTTCTGAAGAGTTTTCTGAGGGTATCTGATGGGTTTGAGGAGAAAATAATGAGTTGTTTATCTCTAATTTTTCCTCACTGCTATTATCCCTATTACTGGAGATTTTCTCCTGAAAATTCCCATCCTCATCTAAGTTGATTGCTAATTTTTCTTGTTTATGGGGTTGTAATAATTCTCCTTCAAATTTGTCTTGAGAATAGGTTGAAACACGGCGTAGAAATAGCCAAATACCGATACCAATCGCCACAACAACTACCAATAAACCAATCCAAATAATAAGACTGGTGCCTGTTAAATTAGTAAAAGGATTATTTTGTTTAGCTAGATAAAATTCAACGTTTTGAAGGGCTTGTTGAGCATAGAGATCATTGGGTCTTAGTTCGAGAGCTGTTTTAAACTGTTTTTGTGCGGTTTGATAATCTTTTTGTTGAGTAGCCTTATAACCTGCTTGCATAGCCTGGTCGTAGGACGAATTTGTTCCAGAAGAAGAAGTGGGAGAATCATTGGTCGTCCCTTGAGCAATTATCTCTTCGTTTCTGTCGATCTCATCTAGTATTAAAGGACGAGTGATAGCCCGACTTAAAGAAGGAGAACTTAAATAGGATAAACAGATTAATAATAATAGAGATAAACGATAGTAAATCATAATATGGGTTTCAAAGCAGGGATTAATAGTTGTCTTATTAATAGCTTAAACTGTTGAGACAATGGTTTTTTAATCAATCTCATCTTTCGACCAATGATGATCATAGACTAGAGTATGTTTTTCCCATTGCTTAGAAGATTGGGGATAGTCTTGACGATAATGTCCGCCTCTGCTTTCAGTACGAAATAAGGCACTTTTGAGTATTAAATAAGCAATATCCAAGAGGTTGACGGTTTCAGAGCAAGTCCGTAAATAGGTCTGGGCGGTGCTTTCTTCAAATTTAATCGATTGATTGGGGGATAAATTGAGAATCGGTTCACTCATAGAAAAAGACTTGATTTGTTGTTGCCATAAACTAACTTGTGCGATCGCCGTTTCTAATACGGTTTTACTACGAGAAATACCAGCACTTTGCCACATTAACTGGGGCAAAGCTTGGCGAATTTCTCTTATTTTGGGGATTTCTTGTTCCCATTGTTGTTGATGGTTCATCACAAGCTCTACTGTCTTTTTCATAGGGACTGGGGAAGTCACGTTAAGTTTTGATAATTGAGCTGCAAACACTAAACACTCTAGCAAAGAATTACTAGCCAAGCGATTGGCACCATGAACGCCTGTACTAGCCGTTTCTCCAATGGCATAAAGCCCTTCTATAGAAGTAGTATTATTTAGATCTACTTTAACCCCTCCCATCCAATAATGGGCGGCAGGAGCCACAGGAATTTGCTCTTTGAACACATTTACGCCCCATTCTTGACACACACGAATAATATTAGGAAAACGATAGCGAATTTGCTCGGGTTGAATCGGTCGTAAATCAAGATAAACGTTAGTTTGGTTTTTTTGACCTTGTAAATGATTAAAAATAGCTCGACTGACTACATCTCTTGGGGCTAATTCTCCGGCCGGATGATAGTCAAAAGCAAAGCGTTTCCCGTGGGCATCCACTAGATGAGCGCCTTCTCCTCTAACCGCCTCACTGATAAGAAAATGGGGGGCGCCTGGTTTTGTTAAAGCGGTAGGATGAAATTGAAAAAATTCTAAGTCCCTTACTATCGCCCCTGCACGCCAAGCTAAAGCGACTCCATCCCCTGTACTGACAGCCGGGTTAGTGGTTTGGGCATAAACTTGTCCACCGCCCCCTGTGGCTAAAATAACTGCCGATGCTTGAATCCAGTAAATTTGTCCTTGATAGAGAACACTTAAACCTTGGCAGCGTTGTTTATTTGGCTCGATCCACAATTGTAAGGCGATCGCTCCAGCAATAATCTCTATGTTCGGTCGTTGTATGACTTTTTCGGTGAGGGTCGTAACAATAGCGCGTCCTGTCGTATCAGCAGCGTGTAGCACACGGGGATGGGAATGGGCTGCCTCTAAGGTCATGGCCAATTGTGTTCCTTTGCGGTCAAAGGCCACACCCATCTCAACAAGAGATTTGATCGCTGTGTCGGCATGATTAACCAAAAATTGAACAGCACTTTCATCACATAAACCTGCCCCTGCTTTGAGGGTATCCTCTTGATGAAATTTAGGGGAGTCTTCTGGGGCCATGGCCGCAGCAATTCCTCCCTGAGCCCAGTCACTCGCCCCTGTTTTTAAGGTATCTTTAGTAATTATACCCACACGATAATGATTAGGTAAACAGAGGGCAGCGTACAGTCCTGCTGCTCCTGACCCGACTACAATAATGTCAAATTGGGTTGTTAGACCCTTCGTTTTCACAGAGTTAACTGAAGATATCAAGGTTAATTGGTCAATTTTTATTATAAATTCTTTACTATCTTAACTTTAACTGTTCCTACTAATCGATAGAAATCTTTAAGATACATCGCTCAACTCGCTTTCAGTTAATCAAGTGATGGCTGTCACTAATCTTAAGTGATTTTTAAAGTTGACAATTCCTTACTCATTTTCAATACTAACATTAGTTCTTTAACCAATTATTAATCATTTATTAAGTAAGTTTGGTTAATTATTGTTTCCGCAAAATTACTGAGTTTCTTGCAATTAACTGAGTAATTTTCTGAACAAATTACACTTTTCTATGAATTTTGATAACATTTTTTAAATCCAATTTTACTTAAGATAAACTAGATATAAACTATCAAAACTAGGAGATATAATGTTTGAAAGTCAAGAGGCCATAGACCTAAGAGAAAGATATGAAAAGGGTCAACGAAATTTCCAAGAATTTCAATTACGCCGTGCCGATTTAAGAGGGTTCAATCTCAGTCATACGGACTTTCGGGGGGTTGATCTCAGTTATGCTAATTTGAGAGAGGTTGATTTTACTGGAGCTGATCTGCGAGATGCCTATCTTAATGAAGCGGATTTAACGGGAGTTAATTTGACAGGGGCTAACCTGGAAAGGACTTCTTTAATCAAAATTTATTTAATCAAAGCAAATTGCTATCAAACTGATTTTTCTGGTGCTTATTTAACGGGAGCTTATTTAACTAAAAGTGACTTTAAAGAGGCAAAATTTAATGGTGCTTATCTTAATGGAGCAAAGTTAAGTGGAGCAAAATTAGAGGATGCTTATTATGATGAGCAAACTAAATTTGACACCTCATTTGATCCTAAAGTTGCCCTAATGAAGATAATATTCAGTAAAAAAAAGAGCCTTAACCAGTCCCCAAAAATTACAGAATTGAGAAGTAAAAAACAAAGCAATACTCAAATTATTACCCTTGAAAAATTCCTAGAAATTTTCAATCATCTTACAGCCATTAGTCGTCGTTATTTAGGGAAAACCATGACCCAAAAATATTGGGAGTCTTCTCGACCTTTATTTGAATGGTTAGATAATTTTGAGATTACTGCATCAGCAGAAATCACTTTTAAGGGTGAATTGAATACTATTTTAAATCCAACAAAATTACAATGGTTACAAGCTTGGGTCAAGACCTTTATTGAAAACTGTAGTCAAATTGTTCAAAATTATCCGCAAATGATTGATTCAGAATTAATAAATATTTTGATTTCTATTGATTTTTTTCAGGATAAAAAAATGGTTTCAGTACCAAAATCCTATGACTTATTCCCAATCAATTCTAATTCTTTAAAAGTGCTTTCTGTTTAAAAAATTCCCTTGGTTGATAGTTTTAACCAAATACAATTTTAATTGCTTGTTGGAGTTGTTTTCTAACTCTTATTTTGTACAACTTCCTAATACTTCACCTTCATAAGTTTGATAAACTGAAGAGGATAAATTTGGGGTTGTTATCCAAGCTTCTTTGCCCTCTAATTGCTGGGTAGAAGGGATTTCAGGGGAGGATTCAGGAGCTATTTGACAAATTTTAACTTTTATTGCTTTTTCGGTGTCTTCCTGGGACAAAATCTGTAATACACTATCAACTGGTAGACTGAGATAACGTTCAGTCTCGTCTATTGTTTCGGATAGAGACATAACTTGTGTGAGTTGAATGAACTCCCCAGGTTTAGGAGAAAAAGATTCAGTAGAAGGAGACGGAGTTACAGAAGGGGGAGGAGGAGGTTGTAGTAGTTGCAATATTCCATAAATTCCTCCACCCAAAATTAGAACAACAACTCCTAAAATACTAAAAATAAGCAGAAAATTAGTTTTATTCTTATCTGTTATCTCTTTCTCGGAAGGAAACGGTTCAGTAGCTTGTAAATCTGAGGGCAAATCATCAGAAGGTTCTATAATGGGTTGAGTTTCTTCTTTTACACTTTCTAGAAAGGCTTCTACATCTCCCATCGATAAAGGAGTTTGTTCAACAGAAGCTAACTCTATTTGGCAGTAGAGAAGAGAAATTGTTACATTATCATGACCATTCTTGTGATTGGCCACATTAATTAGTTCTTTCCCCATAGTCGGTACATCTTTTTCATGAGATAAGATAGGGGCAATTTGTAGCGGCCAATATTGATCAACTCGATCATAATCACTCAAACCATCAGAACATAACAAAAAAATACAATCATCATCTGTAATCAAACGGGTTACATTAGGATGAAGAGAATTGGCATTACTCATGCCCAAAGCTTGCACTAACGCCCCGGCATTGGGATATTTAATAGCATCTCGATAAAACAAGTATCCTAAACGGACTTCTCTAGAGGCTAAATCATCGTCAGTGGTGACTTGATGACAACTTTCAGAGGTAATACGGTAAATACGAGAGTCTCCCACATTGGCTAAATAAATCTCATGATCATGGACTAAACTAAGAACTAAGGTAGTCCCCATCCGTTGTCTCTCTTGACGATTTTCAGCGTCATTGCGTTCACTAATACGATCATTGGTGAGATTAATTGCTTCTACTAAGTCTTGTAATCCTTGTTGACTATTACGAGTCTCACTAAACACAGGAAGTTGAGGAATTTGTTCAACTAAGGTATCAATCGCTAACTGAGAGGCTACTTCCCCTGCATCTTGTCCTCCAACCCCATCGCAGACAATGGTAAAGTTAGGTTCTTCGGGGGACGGTTCTTTGAGTTCTCCTGGTTGAGGATAACAAGCATCTTCATTATGACTACGAGTCGGCCCTGAGTCAGTTAAGGTAAAAATTTGATATTTTTTGTGATACCATCGTCCACAGTAAGTTAAGGCAGGGTCAAAATAAGTTAACAGATAGTCAGGATGGGGAATTTTACCCCGTTGTAGATAATCACAAAGGGACTGAAGATAGTCGACAATGAGGGGTGAAGTCCCTTCTATTAGAGATAACCAGAGTTTGCCTAACTCTTTAACACTATGGAAATTATGTTCATCTTGATGAAAATCCAATAATTGAACCATCCCTGCATTGACTCGGACTAAAGAAGTATCGAGTAAACTAGATACCATCTGCTGTCCTTCTAGGGGTTGCCAAAGTTTAGCTATTTGCCACAACCAATTTAATTGTCGCAAAGGATTATCCTTAGCCTGAGGCCATATTTCGGTTAAGGGGGGCAATAATTTAGGATAACGGGGTTCTCCCGAATTTTTGAGGGGAATCGTCCCATATTCAAGTAAAGCAATTTCACTTCCTAGATCTTCTTTTGAGGGATTATAGTAGGTATAAATTTGGGGTAAATGGAGACGATAAGGAAATAACCTTAAATATTTTCTAATTTTTTCGGGAATGTTTTCGCTAAACTCAGGGGGAATTCCTGGTTTAGTATCTAAAACAACCTGATAGTCGATGAGTAAGTAACGCTCATCAATTAACTGTCCCATCTCCAATGATTCTACCCAGTCCCCCAAAGGTCGTAAATATCTCTTCAACAAAGGGGTTTCGCATTTTTTACATACTAAATTCTGTAAGGAATTAATGGTTTGGCATTCAGGGTTAGAACATTGAATAGTTGCCATAGGTTCTGTCATGACAGCAATTGTGGGGACAGTTTAAGGAATAAGCCCAATAATATAAGCTATTATAGCGTTTCTCTCCCCAGGGAATGAATTTTATTTCGATGCGATTGAGGCTAATAGTTGATTGAGACAAGACTAAACTTTAATCGAACTTGGCTGATCAACGGCAGCAATGATACGATGACAGCCAGAATCAGGTTTAGCCCATTGATATTGATAATCTTGAGGATTTCCCCAACATAGTCCTAAGTATAACTCGGTTTTGGCTGCATCAATTTCAGCCCATTCCACTTCATCAATAAAATCTTGAATAGAATCATAAGAAATGGGACGGCGACGATGGGCCGATAACCAGAATTTCATTCCTTTAGTCATTTTCCACCAAAAATTGATCACGGATTCTTTATATTTCATTAATCTTTCTTTATCCCCTGGAACGGCAATTAGTTGGTTATGTAATTCGGGGTATTGAATTGATTGACCCTGATAAGTACAGGTACGCCAAATAATTCCAGAAACTCCATTTTGTATTTGATACTTATGAATTTGACGACGAAAATCTTGATAAGCAAACACTTGATTCATTTTATCGGTATTTAATGCTTTGGCAATTACCGGATTATTAATGCGATCATCACAAGATAAAATAACCCTTTCTCCTCTCCAGGTTGCTTTTAATTCTTGATCAAGAATCTTAATAAGTTGTTGTGTTGTATAGATCATGGCCTAATCAGCAATATGGTTTTGATGCTTGTTTCTTTATCCTGTCCCTAGTGTATATAGAAATTTGAAAATTGTTCATATTTTTAAGAAATGAATCATAACTAACAGTTCCCTCGGAAATCATGGCCTATGATGGTGTAAATAGCTACAAATTATGATTCTTATTCTAATTATTTATGGAAACCGGACAAATTCGCCTTAACAAAGTTACAGGAGAATGGGTAATTTATGCCCCCAGTCGTCGCAGAAGACCTCAAGATTTTCAACAAAATACTAAAGATAACTTTACTGTTGATCAGTCTCAAAACCATTGTCCTTTTTGTTCAAATCATGTCAATGAATCTGAGCAAGTTCTCTTAGAAATTAAAAATAATCAACAAGATCATTGGCAAACTAAGGTGGTAGCCAATAAATTTCCTGCTTTAGACTTTCATGAAAATCCTAAACGGAATCTTGAGGGAATTTATATGATGATGTCAGGGTATGGTCATCATGAGGTTGTAATCGAAAGTCCTGACCATCAAGCAACAATTGCGACTCTCTCCGTTTCAGAAATTGAAATCATCATTGAAACCTATCGACAACGGTATTTAAAATTAATGGAAGATAAGGAAATAATGATGGTTATTATCTTTCGTAATCATGGTAAAGGTGCGGGGGCATCTTTACGGCATCCTCACTCTCAAATTATTGGTACTAGCATTGTTCCGAGTCATCGTCGTATTCAAGAAGCAGAAGCGCAACATTATTTTGATCATTGGGGTAAATGTATTTATTGTGATATTTTGAACTTCGAAATTAATGACAGAAGTAGAATTATTTTAGATAATCATTTATTTGTTTCTTTTGTTCCTTTTGCTGCTGAATTTCCTTGTGAAATTTGGATTATGCCTAAACAACATCAAGCAGATTTTGGTAGTATTAGTAATCAAGAAAAAACCGCTTTTGCAGAAATTTTAAAAGATAGCTTGAGCCGTTTATATAATAAGTTAAATAATCCTGACTATAATTATGTGATTAATACAGCCGCCCGTTATAAAGCAGAAGAACCTCAGTTACATTGGTATTGTCAAATCAGACCCCGTTTAACGACACCAGCAGGGTTTGAATTAGGTTCAGGGATAAGTATCAATCCTTCTATTCCTGAAGTAGATGCAGCATTTTTACGAGGGTAAATTTATCTTCTGATTAATATTAGAAAAATCATTTAAAAATTATTATCGTAATCATTGAAAAGTTTAAAAGTAAACAGTTTCTTAAGCTGTTTTAAAGTATTATCAACCATAAAATAACTGAAAATGTGATACAATGATAACAGTTTCATTAAAACACTTGACTTAATTATTTATAAGGTTAAATTAATGTTTGATCCTATCTCTATTGGAGAATTTTCTCGGAATAATTGTGTTAGTATCTGCGCGTTTTTAGTTCCTGCCAATTTATTAGGGACATTACTCACTTTGATTTTTCTAGTCGTTAAGCCTTCCTCTCTTAAGTTGTTAACTTCTGTCACCGTAGCTACCCTGTCAGCCATTATTTTGTGTCTTCATGTTGCGAGTTGGTGGATAATAGGAGTGATTCAAGCACCCACCTTTATTTTATTAGCTTTAGCAATCCTTTGTATCAGTTTAAATCTCTGGGCGATCGCTGAATCTAAAAAAGAAGAACCTTGGTTATCTAAAATAGTAAAACATACCCTCAAAGTTAGATTTTCCTAATAAAAATAGGGTAACATAGCAGTTCTCATACTTGTGAGGTAGAAGTACAACGGTGATCTCGAAGGGAGGTCGGAACGCGCTTCGTTGTACGGCGCAAGGGAACGCGCGAGAAAAGGCAGGTGTTAGGTGTACCTCATGAGTCCGAAAAACGCTATATACGCTATATATTAGAATTATTACTGTTTCTAACATATTTAGCTATAAAATATGTTAATTTTCTCTAAGTTAAAATTAAACAATGGCTCAAACTCGTTTTCAATTTAATCGTCAACTGGTTCGTCACTTTATTGAAACAGCACAACCCTATTTTTTTCCCACAGAGTCAAGGGAGACAACTGAGACGACAAGGGTTAGGTATATCACTAAAAATACATGGATATTTTTAGGACTGATTGCAGTTACTGTTTTGACTGTTATTAGTTTAGCGTTCTTTTTGACTATTGGTTTAACCTTATCAACGAATAGTATTTTCCCTGACTTTTTTGGTAAGGTTGCAGGAGGATTAGTAACCAGTGTTAAAAGGTTTGTTCAATCACCTCTCCCTTATATTGCGCTGATCGTTATTATTATTAGTGGAGTCGTATTTGTATCACAAAAATCTAACGTAGGAGATAAATGGAAACAATGGTCGTTATTAGGATTATTGTTATTTCTTCTATTAGTGGTTAACGGATTAAATGTAATTCTAAGTTATGCTTTCCGTTTCATTGATACAGCCTTAAATGAAAGAAATGCGGATACTTTTTGGCAGTTTATGATTGTCTATGGTTTGGTATTAGTGGCTGCTATTCCTATTATTGTTATTTATCGTTACACGAGATTAAAACTCGGTTTAATGTGGCGCGAATGGCTAACTAAGCATTTTTTAGACAAATATTTTAATAATCGTGCCTACTATGAATTAGATTCTAATGCCATTAATACAGAAGTCGATAACCCTGATCAACGAATCACTCAAGATATTAAATCATTTACCACTGTTACCCTTGATTTTTTATTAGATATTCTGGACTCAGTTTTAACTCTATTCTCATTTTCAGCTATTCTCTATACTATCTCTAAAGCACTCACATGGGGATTATTAATTTATGCTATTTTTGGAACGGCGGTTGCGTTAATTGTTGGAAGTCGTTTAGTGAGCATTAACTATAATCAATTAAGATTAGAAGCTAACTTTCGTTATAGTATGGTAAGAGTAAGGGATAATGCAGAATCCATTGCTTTTTATCGAGGTGAGTCCCTAGAAAGAGGACAAGTTGTTGATAGATTAATTTCAGCTATTAGAAATTTTGATCTCTTAATTATTTGGCAATCTATTATTACTTTATTTCAATTAGGATATAACTATTTTACCCGTTTAATTCCCTACATTATTATTGCTCCTTTGTATTTACAAGGAGAATTAGACTTTGGTGCGATCGCTCAAGCGAGTGTGGCTTTTTCCCAAGTTTTAAGCGCACTTTCCTTAATTACCAATCAAATTCAAAATATCACCGAATTTGCAGCCAGTATCAACCGTTTAGGAGAATTTTATGAATCATTAGACCCCAAAGCATTTAAAAAAGAAAAGGAACAAACCAGTTTTATTTATACCCATAAAGCGTCTGATGTCGCGCTCGAAAATGTTACTTTACATCCACCCAATTCTGAAAGAACTTTAATCAAAAATGTGTCTTTAACTGTTAGTAATCATAACAATTTATTGATTATGGGAGCTAGTGGAACAGGGAAAAGTTCTTTGTTAAGAGCGATCGCAGGATTATGGAATTCTGGCGATGGAATTATCTATCGTCCTGATGCTAAAGCTATCTTATTTTTACCGCAAAAACCATACATGATTTTAGGAACATTAAGAGAACAATTATTGTATCCTAATACGGAAAAAGAGATTACAGATGAAAAATTAAAGGATATATTAAAAACGGTCAATTTACCGAATTTATCAGATAGATTTGATTTTGAAGCCCAAGAAAATTGGGAAAATGTCTTATCATTAGGAGAACAACAAAGAGTAGCTTTTGCTAGAATTTTAGTGACTAAACCCCGTTATGCTATTTTAGATGAAGCCACCAGTGCGTTGGATGTGAAAAACGAAGAAAGATTGTATCAAGAATTATCTAATATGGGAACCACTTATATTAGTGTGGGACATCGTCCAACCTTAAGTCAATACCATCAACAATTATTAGAAATATTTGACGGCGGAAACTGGGAACTTAAAACAATTGAGAATAAATGATTAAGTAAATTTATGTATTTAGAAACCATTTCTATTAAGCCGAAAAATACCGAACCTACACATCTTTTAGTTATGTTACATGGTTGGGGTGCAAATGCCGAAGATTTAGCCTCATTATCTTCTATGTTAACTCTTCCGAACTATCAATTATTGTTTCCTAATGCCCCTTTGTCCCATCCGCAAGTTCCTGGGGGACTCGCTTGGTATGCGTTAGAAACGGGGAAATATGAAGGGATAAACGAAAGTCGTCAGTTATTAAAAGATTGGTTAATTGCTTTAGAAGAAAAGACAGGTATTCCTTTATCTCGTACTATTTTAAGTGGCTTTTCTCAAGGGGGTGCAATGTCTCTTGATGTGGGAATTAATTTACCCTTAGCAGGTATTTGTAGTTTAAGTGGTTATTTACAGTTTAAACCTGAAAAATTGCCCACTTCTATTCCTCCTGTTTTGATTATTCATGGTAAAAATGATATGGTTGTTCCTGTAGAAATGGCGCAAAAAGCTAGGGATGAATTAACAGCTATTGATGCTAAAGTTGAGTATCATGAGTTGCCTATGGGGCATGAAATTTCAGCAGATGTTTTACCAATTTTTGAGAGATTTATTAAAGATAATACTTTATAAAAAACAATGTTATAGGGTAGGCTAATATAATGAGACATGATCACATTTTTACATAAACTTCTTATTTGCTAGCCTTACGATATTTTTGAAAAAAGTCTCCTACTTACTCAGGATAGAAAATTATTAATAATAGACACGGTTCTAAAATTATTTAATCAAAAGAAAAGCATTATTAATGATTTGTTCTTTATTAATCTTAGCTTCAATTTCTTCTGGTTCATAACGACCTTCAGCAACTTCTAAAGATGCTTCATCTAACGCATTAAGATAAGCTTCTTCTAAAGTTTCTCTTAACTCATCATCATTGAGATAATATCCCCCTGCTTTTCTTTGCTTATTTTTTCGTTTAATTTCTCTAACACTATTACGAATTGAAACATCCCAAGAACGAGTGGTTCTGTTTTCTGCTTGTTGTTTAATTAAATGAAGTAATAAGATAACGGCATAACTGCGAATCGTACTAATAATTGCATTTTTGCTCATATCTTCAAGGTCTTCAACAATAGCCAATGAACCTTTGATATCCCCTTTTAATAGTAATGCTTTGAGTTCTAATAATTCTTCCATAACTTCCCTATTTATATAATCGATATTCTGAATAACTATTAATCATTAGGTGGGTAAATTCAACAATCATACAAAGCAATTTGCCCACCCTACTATCTAATTAATTCTCCTTATCAAAGCCAAATTTATCTTTAATTTCAGCGTTAAAATACTGCCCTTTAGAGGGAGCTTTTTCTAACTCATCATAGACAGATTTAGGAACATCATGATATTGATAAATACCTCCATTGCTAAACTCTACTCTTAGAACTTTTTTCTCTTCATCATAGTCAAAAGATTTAAGGGCATAACTATAATTTTTGAGTAAGGGGAAAGCAATTACATCCCGAATACTAGCAGAATCAGTTAATAACATAATCAAGCGATCAATACCAATACCTAACCCACCAGTCGGGGGCATTCCATACTCTAATGCAGTTAAGAAATCTTCGTCAACACTATGTGCCTCTAAGTCACCAGCTGCTTTTTGTTCGGCTTGTTTTTCTAGTCTATTTCTTTGATCGATGGGGTCAGTTAATTCAGAAAAACTATTCGCTAATTCTCGTCCGACAATGTATAATTCAAAGCGTTCGACTAATCCTTGTTTACTACGATGAGGTTTAGCTAAGGGAGAGATTTCGACAGGAAAATCGAGGATAAACGTTGGTTGAATTAGAGTTTCTTCTACGGTTTGCTCGAATACTTCGTTAAGTAATTTACCTAAACTTTGACAAGTTTCAGGGACTTCTAATCCTACATTTTTAACAGCATCTTTTGCCGTTTCAAAGTCTTTAAATTTTTGAAAATCTAGCCCGCTTTTCTCTTTAACAATGTCGTGCATCGTTACCCGTCGCCAAGGGATTGATAAGTCGATGTCTTCCCCTTGATAAGTAGTTTTTAAACTGCCTAAAACTTCCTGTGCAGCTGTGGTAATAATAGCTTCTGTAAGCTCCATCATATCATTATAATCAGCGTAAGCTTGATAGAGTTCAATAGAGGTAAATTCGGGGTTATGTTTAGTAGAAACTCCTTCATTACGGAAAATTCTTCCCATTTCAAAGACTTTTTCAAACCCACCCACAATTAACCTTTTCAGATGCAATTCTGTGGCAATCCTTAGATACAAATCCATCTCTAAGGTGTTATGGTAGGTGATAAAAGGACGAGCTTCTGCGCCCCCTGCTTCTGACTGTAAAACAGGGGTTTCTATTTCTATAAAACCCTGGTTGTCTAAGTAACGTCTAATAGAAGCAGTAATTTCTGCACGACGACGAAAGGTTTGTCTAACTTGAGGGTTAACAATTAAGTCGACATACCGTTGACGATAGCGTTTTTCCGTATCCGTTAAACCGTGCCATTTATCGGGCAAAGGTAATAGAGACTTTGTTAATATTGTGTACTCTTTAACTTTAACGGAAAGTTCTCCTTTTTCTGTTCTTTTGATGCTTCCTTTTACGCCGATAATATCTCCTGTATCGGTCAATTTTTTGAGATGATTAAAAGCACTTTCCAACTCACTCATGTGAGACTGAATTTCTTTTTTATCGAGATATAATTGAATGGTTCCTGTTTCATCTTGTAGATTGAAAAAGGCTAGTTTTCCAAAGACACGACGAGCGATAATTCTTCCTGCGATCGCAACATCAACGTCTACTTCTTCCCCATCCTTTAAACTGGCATATTTATCTTGTAATGTCGCAGCATCATGGGTAGATTGCCATTGATAAGCATAAGGAATTAAGCCTAATTGTTTCAACTGTTCTACTTTCTCGAGGCGTGTGGCGCGAATTTCATCTAAGCTAGAGGCTGAATGGGGTTCCCGTTGAGGTTGATTGGAAGACATTGTTAAGATATCTCAGAAAAAAGCAAGAGTAAATTATTTTATGGTTAAATCTTAATAACCCTAACTATTGTAGCGTGTCAACACATTATAATCATATTTTTTTGACTATTTTTTATAATTTAATCTTTACTTCTGTAATTCTAAGTTCTCATCTAGCACTATCTCTATCAAGTTTAAAATTGCAACATAATCAAAATAATACACTGAGATAATTAATCTTGAAAGAATCAAAATCCTTATGGATTTAGGTAAGTGTATACGAGGAATAATTCATTAAATTAATTGCTATCTTTAAGATATTCTTAAATACTTGCACACCTCCCTTGGAGTATGAGCTATTTCATTCTTGCTTGAATCATTCCATAGTATTTTATCCTCTTCCTATAAGTCTTCTTCTAATAATGGTTCTATAAAACTGTGACTAAGGCAATTGAGCCTCCGAAGGCAGAAGGCAGGGCAGACTTTGCTTTATCTCCTGCCTTTTTTATAACCTGATGTCGGGTACTTCACGTGTATAAATTACCCACATATTCCCCGTAACCATTGTAAGGTAACGTCTCTTTTATTTCCCAGGATAACCCTGGTCCTGTACTAATGAATTTTTCTGTTGCTTGGGACCATCGGGGATGGGGTTTGTTTGGGTTAACATTGGCTTCAAAACCGTATTCGTTGGGGTCAATGGTATTCCAATAAGTGGCCGGTTGTTCTTTTAAAAATTCAATTTTAACAATGGATTTTGCTCCTTTAAATCCGTATTTCCAAGGAATAACCATTCGTAAGGGCGCACCGTGTTGTTTGGGTAAATCATGGCCATAAATTCCCACAGCAAAAAATGCCAAATCGTTAGCCATTTCTTCAATTCTTAATCCTTCTTTATAAGGCCAGGGTAAATATCCTAGGTGAAAACTTGGTCCGGTGGTAATATCTTTATCATAAAAGGAGGTAAATCGGACATATTTAGCTTCGCTTTTGGGTTCCACTGCTGCCATTAATTTTTTCATAGGAAACCCAACCCAAGGTAATACCATCGACCACGCTTCAACACAACGAAAACGATAAATTCTTTCTTCTAAAGGAAATTTCTTTTTTAAATCATCTATGTCGTAAGTTTGGGGATTATTGACTAATCCGGTAACTTCAACTTTCCAGTTTTCTGTGGGCAAATTTTGAGCGTTTAACCATATTTTTTTAGTCCCCCCAAATTCATAAAAGTTGTTATATTGTCCTGCCAAAATTTCTTTGGTCATGGGACGATCAACTTGATTAAATTGAGGTGAGGTTTTAACTCCCGGAATTTTAGGCTGTTGTAAGGTTGCTTCTAATGCAGTTTGAGAGGCTGATTTTTGACATCCTGAAAGGGGAATTAAACTACTAGCTATGCTTGCACTCACTACACCTTTTAAGAAGCGTCTACGGTTAAAATAAACAGTTTCAGGAGTAATTTTATTTTCTGAAATAGACCAAGCAGTAGGAATCCGAATTAAAGACATAACTCTAAAAAAATAGATTGATAAAAAAATTATTACTTATTCCTATCATATCATAATAATGGCTTATAAATTTAAGGCTTTTAACTGTGCTTTGGCTTTTTGTAAGGACTCAAACCATTCTTTTTCTGGCTCACTATCAGCGACAATTCCGGCACCCACTTGTCCCCAAACACTCGATAAATTAGGGGATAATGGGGTATATAATAAGGTACGAATTAATATATTTAAGTCTAAATTTCCTCGGTAATCTAAATAACCACAAGAACCATAGAATAAATTGCGTTTAACAGGTTCTAATTCTTCAATAATTTCTAAACATCTCACTTTTGGACATCCGGTAATGGTTCCTCCTGGAAATAAAGCTTTTATGAGGTCAATTGCTGTTTGATCTTGCTGTAATTTCCCTTTAATATTACTCACTAAATGTATAACATGACTATATCTTTCAATGGTTAATAATTCATCCACTTCTACGGAACCCCATTGACACACTTTGCCTAAATCGTTACGCTCTAAATCCACTAGCATAATATGTTCTGCCTTTTCTTTAATATCAGAAGACAGTTCCATTAACATCGCTGTTTCTTGTGTAAAATTCTTGCCACGGGGACGGGTTCCGGCAATGGGACGAGTTTGAGCAATCTTATTATTTAAACTTACTAATCTTTCAGGAGAGCAACTAATCATATCTCCCCAAGGCGATCGCCAATAACTGGCAAAAGGGGAAGGATTAATTTGTTGTAATTTTTTATATAATCGCCAACTGGTTAATGGTGTGGTTGTTTGAAATCTTAAGGATAAATTAGATTGAAAAATATCTCCTGCTTTAATATATTTTTTAGCCTGACGCACAGCATTTTCATATTCTTTTTGATCAGTATAAAAAGATAAGTGAGAGGGGGAAGCTTTAAGAGGATAAGGAAGAGAATAGGGTTTTATTTCTAATTTAGATTGTAAGTTATCTAAGCCTTTAAACGTATGACTAGCTAACCATAATTTTTGTTCGAGATGATCTAAAATGGCAAAGGATTTCGGTTCGTACCAATAAGCAACGGGAAAAGGAAGAGGATCATGATTATAATGGGGCAAAGATTCAATTTCCCAAGCTAGATCATAGCCTAACCATCCTAACCATCCTCCGCAAAAAGGAAGATGTTCAGGACTTGACAAATCACCGTTTTTTTGTGTTAATAATTGCTGTAAAAATGGTAAAATATTTCCTACTTTGGGAGTCCATAATTGAGGTTGACCATTAACAATACGGGGTTCTCCTGCACAAATAGAATAACGAGATAAATAAGGATAGTCAGACGGAGTCGGAAAAGGACTTTCTAAGAGAGTGGCAATGGTTGCATTAGTAGCATATAACCTCTCAAAAACCTCCGAACCAGTTAACTTTTTTAAGGGAAGCGATCGCCAATGCCAAGATAATAAATGAGTCATATTAAACTATAACTAAATTGTCTGCGACTGTCCTTTTTCACTAGCACATCAAACTCTTATTATGCCTGATTCTCATCACCATCACCATCATCATCACCCCACTTCTAACTATACTCGCGCCTTTATTATCGGCACGGTTTTAAATGTCGTCTTTGTTATCATCGAATTTGCCTTTGGGTTTTGGACGGGTTCCCTTTCTTTGTTAGCGGATGCCGGTCATAATCTCAGTGATGTTTTTGGCTTATTAGTTGCTTGGGTGGGCAATGTTTTAGCCCAAAGTCCTCCGACACAACGTTATACCTATGGTTTACGCCGTTCTTCTATTTTAGCTGCGTTATTGAACGCTTTAACCCTTTTATTAGTCATGGGAGGGATCGCTTGGGAGGCGATTTCTCGATTATTTAATCCTACTTCTATTCCTGGTATGACCATTATGATGGTTGCTTTGGTGGGAGTTATTATTAATACCATCACAGCCTTGTTATTTATGTCCGGACGAGATCAAGATTTAAACATTCGTGGGGCATTTTTACACATGGTCGCCGATGCGTTAATCTCTCTGGGAGTTGTGTTAACAGGTGTCGCTATTTTATTAACGGGTTGGTTATGGTTTGATCCGGTGGTAAGTTTAGTGATTGTAGTTGTGATTATTTTGGGAACTTGGCAACTATTGAAAGATTCGGTTAATCTAGCTTTAGATGCAGTTCCTGTTGCCATCGAACCCCAAGCAGTGAGAACTTATTTAACAGAACTTCCTGGAGTTGATCATATTCATGATCTTCATATTTGGGCCATGAGTACCCGTGAAACAGCGTTAACGGTTCATTTAGTGATGCCTCATGGATTTCCAGGGGATAACTTTTTAACAGAAACCTCTCAACAATTACATGATTTGTTTGGCATTGAACAAAATTGCGACGCATTCCCCCACCTCGACTTATCAGGTGGGGGTTAAGGAGCAAGCAACAAGTTAGTCATCATAGCCTTGGTTTTCTATATATTGTTTTAGCACTGTTAAGGTAGCCCCAC
>NETF01000030.1 GCA_002172675.1 unicellular cyanobacterium SU3 | reverse complement strand
AAATTATGGAATGCATTGGTAGCAGATAGTATGTTTTTAACAGCTTATTCTCCAATAGCTCAAGCAAAAGTATTTAAGAATGAAATAATGAATGATATTGGTGGAAAGTATGGAAAAAATGCTGCACAAGTATCACTGAGATGGTTAATTCAACAAGATAACGTTTTGGCAATTCCTAGATCTTCTTCATCCACAAATAGAAAGTCGAATTTTGAAGTTTATGATTTTGAACTTACGGAAGAAGAAATGACCGCAATTTTCAATCTCAATAGTGTTAATGAAAGAATAGTAAATCCTGCATTTGCCCCAGCATGGTAAAATAAATTCATTTAAAGTTTTAAAATTTCCTTTCACTGATAAAGTTGCTATAATTGCATATCAGTGGAAGGGTTCCTACCATATGGTATAACCTTTACCATATATTTTTTTATTTTGTCCTATAAGAAAGATTTTTTATTGTTTGCCCTACTTCTTTGAAATAATATTTTTTAACTGAATTATTTAAGCAATCATCCTTGTGCAGTTTTTTTAAGCGATGTACCCATGCCTGACGTAGCTCAGCCGATAGTGTTCTTGACCCTTTTTCTATTGACGATGGGCCTTTTCAGCAACCGCATCAAGCCCGTTGTCCTGTTCATGTCCGCCGTGATGGTCTTCCTGGTAAGCGGTCTTTTGAGGCCGGTGGACTTTTTGCAAGGTTTCGCCAACCAACAGGTGGGCACGATCGTCCTTTTGATACTCATCTCGGCAGGTCTGAGGAAGAACTTCAACATATCGCTGTTGTTCGACGGTATCTTCCGGGCGGCCCATACGACAAGGTCGTTCCTGTTGTCCATGATGTGCTTTGTTTCCACGACCTCAGCCTTCATCAACAATACGCCGATGGTAGCGGTCATGACCCCTTATGTGTACGACTGGGGGAAGAAAAGGAACGTGGCCCCCTCCAAACTGTTGATACCGCTGTCGTACGCGACCATGCTCGGTGGCATGATCACGTTGATAGGCACCTCCACCAACCTTGTGATGCAGGGCTTCTTGGAACAACATGCCCTTCCGCTGCTTGTTTATGAAGATTTCCTTTACCTGGGGCTCTTGGTCACTGTCATCGGCATAGCCTATATCCTTTTGGCCGGTCCCCATCTGTTGCCGGACAACAAGGACAAACTGGAGCTCTTCAAGGAAAGTGCCAGGGAATACATAGTGGAGACCCGCATCTCCCAAGGTTCGGGGCTGGACGGCAAGACGGTGGCAGAGGCAAGGCTGCGTAGCCTGAAAGGGGTGTACCTGGTCGATATCATCCGCGATAAAAAGATCATCTCCCCCGTATCCCCCAAAGAGCGGCTACTGGCCGATGATAAACTCCTGTTCGCAGGTGACACAAAAAAAATAGTCGAACTGGTCAAGAACAACAAGGGGCTGCTGCTGCCCAAGCCCAATGGCAGTTTTATCGGCAACAACCTGGACATCACCGAGGTGGTGATCCCGGTAAATTCACCATTGTCCGGCAAGGTAGTAAAGGAGTCGGATTTCAGGAACGGATATGATGCCGCCATCGTGGCCATCCACCGGAACGGTGAAAGGCTGCGGGGCAGGATCGGTGACATCAGGCTGCAGGTAGGCGACCTGCTGCTGTTGACCACCGGCAACAACTTCCATCGGCAGAACGACATATCCAAAGGGCTGTATGTGATATCGAAGATACAGAAGGCTGCCCCTGACAACCAGCTGAACAGCCTGTTGTTCCTTGCCATCCTGTCCGGCACCGTTCTTTTGATCATCACAGGTCTTTTGGAATTGTTCCTCGGCCTGTTGATATTGTTCACGGCCCTTGTCACGCTCAGGCTGTTCACCATTGCCGACCTGCGGAAAGAGATGGACTATAACCTGGTGGCCATCCTGGTCTGTGCCCTGGCCATCGGCAATGTGATGATAGGTACAGGGGCTGCAGGTTCGATCGCCGGTGCCCTGATGGGATCCCTTGCCCCCTATGGGAAGGTAGGCCTCCTTGTGGGCCTTTTCTCCCTGACCGTCCTTCTGACCACGTTCATCACGAACGCAGCGGCCGTCTCCATCGTGTTCCCGATAGCCTACAGCCTGTGCACCGACATGCAAGTGGACGGCACACCATACTATGTGGCCATCGCCTTTGCGGCCTCCTGTGCCTTCATGACCCCGATCGGTTACCAGACCAACCTGATGGTCTATGGCCCCGGGGGCTATAGATTTTCCGATTATTTCAAGATAGGGCTCCCATTAACGATCATTTACTCGGTTACTTGCCTGATCTTTATAACTTTGAGGTATAATTTTCAAATATGAGCGAAAGACTCCATATCATCCCGCATGACCATAAGGTAAAAAAGGCGGACAGGGCGGTGCTCCATGGGCACAGGCCCGCCATTGTCTGGTTCACCGGGCTCTCCGGCTCGGGCAAGTCGACATTGGCAAGTGCACTCGAGTACAGGTTGCACCGGGCCGGGCTGAGGACCTATATCCTCGATGGTGACAACATCAGGGACGGCCTCAACAAGGGGCTGACCTTCAGTGATGCCGACAGGCAGGAGAACATCAGGCGGATCTCGGAAGTGGCAAGGCTCTTTGTCGATGCGGGCACCATCGTGCTCACCGCGTTCATCTCCCCTTTCAAAAAGGACCGGGAGGTGGCAAGAAAGCTCGTGGGGGCGGGGGAGTTCATCGAGGTCTTTGTGGACTGCCCCTTGGAGGTCTGTGAGCAAAGGGACGTGAAAGGGCTCTACAAAAAGGCCAGGAAGGGCGAGATAACAAGGTTTACGGGGATCGATTCCCCGTTCGAGGCCCCGGAAGATCCAGAGATCACCATACCGACACACCTGTTGACACTGGAAGGAGCCGTGGACAGGCTTTTTAGCTATATATCAAAGGAATTATCATAACTTATCCCCTATGGAAAACTATTATTTGAACAATTTTCAGGAACTGGAGGCAGAATCGATCTATGTGATCAGGGAAGTGGCCGCCCAGTTCGACAGGCCCGCCCTGCTCTTTTCAGGGGGCAAGGACTCCATCGTAGTGACACACCTGGCCAGGAAGGCCTTTTATCCTGCAAAGATCCCCTTCCCACTGGTGCACATAGATACAGGGCACAATTTCCCGGAGACCATCCGGTTCAGGGACGACCTGATGAAAGAGATAGGGGCCAACCTGATCGTGGGTTCCGTTCAAAAATCCATCGATGAAGGGAAGGTAAAAGAGGAGACGGGTTTTTATGCGAGCAGGAACGCTTTGCAGACAGTGACCTTATTGGACACCATAGAGGAGCACAGGTTCGACGCCTGCCTGGGAGGGGCCCGTAGGGACGAGGAAAAGGCCAGGGCCAAGGAAAGGTTCTTTTCCCACAGGGACGATTTCGGGCAATGGGACCCCAAGAACCAGCGGCCGGAGCTATGGAACCTTTTCAACGGCAAGAAGCATATGGGCGAACATTTCAGGGTCTTCCCCATCAGTAACTGGACAGAGATGGACATCTGGCAGTACATCAAGGCCGAGGGCATCGCCATACCACCTATCTATTTCACCCATAAGCGGGAAGTGATAGAAAGGGACGGTTCCCTTCTGGGAAATTCGGCCCATCTCAACCTGAAACCTACGGAAAAACCCGTGGAGATGCAGGTACGGTTCAGGACCATCGGGGACATGACCTGTACGGGTGCGGTACTGTCGAATGCCACCACCATCGATGATATCATCGCAGAGGTCTCCGCGGCAAGGGAGACGGAAAGGGGTACCAGGGCCGACGACAAACGCTCGGAGACGGCCATGGAGGACCGCAAGAAACAAGGATATTTTTGATCTTGAAAATTGGCCCGGATGGAAACGGTAAAGATAGTTGAACTGCGCACAAGGTTCGAGGGATTGATGACCTATTTCGAGGGCATCGAGGTATGGCTGGCCAGTGACCTCCAGGTCATGCTGGGGTATACCGGGTGGGATGATTTCAAGGAGGTGGTCTCAAGGGCGATGGAAGCCTGTGTGAACTCAGGGGAGGCCCTTGGCGACCATTTTGTGGAGCTCAACAAGATGGTGGAGCTGGACTCGGGGGCGACCAAGGTGGTCAAGGACCTCATGCTCTCCCGTTATGCCTGCTATGTGCTGGCACAGAACGGGGACCCCCGAAAGGAACCCGTTGCCTTTGCACAGGGTTACTTTGCACTCAAGACAAGGAAGTACGAGCTGATAGAGGAACGCCTGAAACTGGACGAGAGGATAAGGGCCAGGGAAAAACTGAACGGTACGGAGGAAAAACTCTTGAAGAGCGTATTTGAAAAAGGGGTGGATAGATTAGGGTTCAAGCGGATAAATAGAAAAGGGGACAGGGAACTGTTCGGGGGCAATGCGGCAAGTAAATTAAAAAAGAAGATGGGTGTACCCGCCAATAGGTCCCTGACGGATTTTTTGCCCACCATCACCATCAAGGCCAAGGATTTCGCTGCCGAGATCACAAATTTCAATATAGGGGCCCAACACATACATGGTGAAAAAGATATCACCAAGGAGCATATGAAGAACAACAGGGACGTGAGGGAACTGTTGAAGAAGAGGGGGATAAGACCAGAGGAACTGCCTGCAGAAGAAGATATCAAAAAGGTGCGGCGCAGGGCAGGATATATCGATGAAAATATTTTGAAACAAGATAAAAGACTAAGGGGCTGAGCATCCCCACATCAAAAAAAAACTAAGGGGCTAAGCATCCCTACATTAAAAATAGAGATTATGGCAATTGATGATTCAAACATGGAGATACTCCGGTTCACGACGGCCGGGAGTGTCGACGACGGAAAGAGCACACTGATTGGTAGATTATTGTACGATTCCAAATCGATCTTTGAGGACCAGCTGGAGGCGGTCGAGAAGTCCAGCAAGGGCAAGGGCCTGGAACATGTGGACCTGTCCCTGTTGACCGATGGCCTGAAGGCCGAAAGGGAACAGGGCATCACCATCGATGTGGCCTACAGGTATTTCGCCACCCCGAAAAGGAAGTTCATCATCGCAGATACGCCCGGCCATATCCAATATACCAGGAACATGGTCACCGGTGCCTCGACGGCCAATATGGCACTGATCCTGATAGATGCCCGGAAGGGCATCCTGGAGCAGACCTGCAGGCATGCCTTCATCGCATCGTTGCTGAAGATACCGCACATCATCATCTGTGTGAACAAGATGGACCTGGTGGACTATGACCAAGGGGCATATGAAAGGATCGTATCGGACTTCAGGAAGTTCGCTGCCAAACTCGAGGTGAACGACGTGCATTTTGTGCCCATAAGTGCGCTCAAGGGCGACAATGTGGTCGAAAAGTCCGAGAACATGGACTGGTACGAGGGTGCCACCCTGCTCTACATGTTGGAAACGATACATATAGGCAGTGACCAGAACCATGTGGACTGCCGTTTCCCGGTACAATATGTGGTGAGGCCCCATTCCGACGAGTTCCATGATTACAGGGGATATGCGGGCAGGATATCCGGGGGGATATTCAAGAAGGGCGATGAGGTCACTGTCTTGCCTTCTGGGTTTTCATCGAAGATAAAATCCATAGATACCTTCAATGGGGAAATTGATATGGCATTTGCCCCCATGTCTGTGACCATTACCTTGGAAGATGACATAGATATAAGCCGTGGCGATATGATCGTGAGGCCCAACAACCAACCGGAGAGCACACAGGACCTGGATGTCATGTTGTGCTGGCTCAACCCGAAAGGGCCCGTGCCAAGGGCAAAGTACCATATCCGACATACTTCCAATGAGGGGAGGGCGATGATCAAGGAGATACTCTACAAGGTGGACATCAATACGCTGCACAGGATAGAGGACGATCAGGGGATAAGGATGAACGATATCTCTAGGGTAAGGATAAGGACCACGAAACCGTTCTTTGTGGACAGTTACCGCAGGAACAGGTTCACGGGCAGTATCATATTGGTAGATGAGGGCACCAATGAGACCGTTGCGGCAGGTATGATCGTTTGATGGTGTCCATCTTTTGACTGTTGGTAAAAAAACTATATCGATGACGGAAAAATTTCTATCGGAATGGCTGGAAAAGGCCAAGGAGGTCTCTATAAGGGCCGGGGAAAAGATATTGGAGGTGTATGGTTCCTCCTCTTTTGGGGAAGAGGTCAAAAAGGACAGGTCGCCATTGACCAGGGCGGACAGGCTCTCCCATGAGGAGATCATGGCCGTTCTGGAAAGGTCGGGCCTGCCCGTGCTCAGTGAAGAGGGAAGGGACATCCCTTACGATGAGCGCAAGGGATGGGACCATTTCTGGATGGTCGATCCTTTGGACGGCACCAA
The DNA here is from genome assembly GCA_002172675.1 of unicellular cyanobacterium SU3. Taxonomy (GTDB): domain Bacteria; phylum Cyanobacteriota; class Cyanobacteriia; order Cyanobacteriales; family Microcystaceae; genus Crocosphaera. Next base: position 12,113 of record NETF01000030.1, on the reverse strand, counting down.
GGAGTTCATCAAGGGGAATGGGGAGTTTACCGTGAACATTTCCCTGGTACATAAGGACAGGTCCGTATTAGGGGTGGTCTATGTACCGGTGAGCGGGGACATGTACTGGGCAAGGAAGGGAAAGGGGGCCTTTCATGGTAAAAATGGCAGTGCTCCGGTCAGGTTGTCCTGCGTTTCTTTCACCAAAAAGGACAAAGGCTTGAGGATAGTGGGTTCACGCTCGCACATGAACAGCGGGACACAGGCCTTCATAGAAGGGTATGATGACCCTGAGATAGTGAGTATGGGGAGTTCATTGAAATTTATGCTCATAGCTGAAGGGAAGGCACATATCTACCCTAGGATAGCCCCTACCATGGAATGGGACACCGCTGCCGCTCAGATAATCGTGGAAGAGGCAGGCGGCACCGTGGAACAATATGAAAATGGGCAACCTGTGGTCTATAACAAAGCAGACCTCTTGAACCCTTTCTTCGTCGTGGAAGCCAAATTGAAATAAAGGAAGATTTTGATACAAATTTTGCTTGAATTATATAAAATTTTCTAGATTAAAATCAAACGGTTTTTCTAATCCAATTACTTCGTATTTTTTTAATAAATTGTGTTAATATGAAGTTAAGTCCTATTAAGTTAATACTTCTTAATAGTATATATGTCAAATGACAAACATTATTTAACTTTCAAATATATCGGTTATCTCACTTAATCGCATCGCATCCAATCATACAAACTTAGACATTAGCCTGTCCAAACATTACGACATAGACCTTAAGCAAGTACCCCGACTATCAAAAAAAATGTTTTCTGTAACTGGAGCTAATTTAGGATAGATGTTATCTAATTTACAATTTATATCGCAAGAAGGAAGTATTAAAACACATACAATTACATCTAAGAAATCGAGGATTACTTTTGGACATTATCTCAGTTTTTTATTTTTTATTGTCGACTTATTCCTATTAAATGCAAGTTATCTATTGGTAATTTATACCAAACCAGATAATATTATTACGGTTTCTACTAAGAATTTACTTTTCGCGCTTACCTATAATTTAATTTGGATAGCCCTCACTTTTTTATTGAAGAGATATGCTATTGGTAGAAATATAAAACTCATAAATGTATTTATAAAGAGTATAAAAATAACTGTAATCCACTTTTTGATTATCAGTTCATTGATTCAATTTTCTGGATACTTTAGATTAAATGATTACTATATTTTCATTAATTATATTTTATTAATCACTATTGCTCCTACAAGTAGAATATTATTGCTTTATGCTTTAAAGCAATATAGAAAACACGGTTATAATTATAAGAAGGTAGTAATGGTAGGAAGCGGTGATAAAGTAACTCAAATGCAAAGCTTTATTAAAAAGAATCCTGATTTAGGGTTTAAGTTTTGTGGCTTCTTTAGCAATCAAGTGCATTTGGGTGAGCATTACAAAGGAGATATAAATACTTTATACTCTTATTGCTTACGCAATGAAATAAACGAAATATTTTATGTCCTTTCACCAGCTGAAACAAACAAGATAAATGAGATCATGAATTTTGCTGATAATAATCTTATCAGACTTCGATTGATACCCGACTTTGGTGTAGCTATAAATAGAAAACTTGAGATAGGCTTTTATGATGAAATACCTGTACTAACACCCAGACATGAGCCTCTTGAAATACAAACTAATAGGATTATTAAGAGAACATTTGACATCATATTCTCATTATTTGTCATTCTTTTTATCTTTCCATTTGTATTCCCATTATTAGGTATTATGGTAAGATTGTCCTCTAAAGGACCTATATTTTTTAGACAGCTAAGGTCTGGGAAAAACAATAAGTGTTTTTATTGTTACAAATTTAGAACAATGGTGGTAAACGACAGCTCCGATAAGCTGCAAGCTGTTAAAAATGATATGAGGGTTACCAGACTTGGTAAGTTTTTGCGGAAAAGCAATTTGGATGAACTACCACAATTCTTTAATGTACTAAAAGGAGATATGTCAGTTGTAGGTCCAAGGCCACATATGATATTCCACACCGAACAATATTCAAAAATTATTAATAGATATATGGTAAGACATTTAGTGAAACCTGGAATAACTGGTTGGGCACAAGTAAATGGCTACCGTGGAAATACTAAAGAAACAAGATTAATGGAGAAGAGAATAGAACATGATATGTGGTACCTAGAAAATTGGAACTTATGGCTTGATATAAAAATAGTTCTGATGACTACATTGAACGTTTTTAGAGGTGAAAAAAATGCTTACTAGAAAAAGATAATAATTAACAATTACTACTTACTTTACTAAAAGGTTACCTTTAGCAAAAAGAAATGATACTGAAACTATTGAATGAGCTTAACTCAAAGTACATTGGGTTACTTAAATACTTGGGAATTTATGATATGGTCATATTAATAAATGGCAAGTATGGACAAGTGATAAAGTTTATTATAGCTGGTGCTACTGGAGCGGTGATTGAGCTGGCATTATTCGTTTTGTTGACCGAATTTTTTTCAATACATTATCTTGTCGCAAACCTTGTTGCAATTACAATAGCGATACTTGTTAATTACGTAATTTCTCAAAAATGGGTATTTGAAACGGGTAGGCATTCAAAAGAAGTTGAAGTGTTAGCATTCATCATTGTTTCGGTTTTCATTGTAATAACAAACCAGTTGCTCATGTGGGGCTTAGTAGATGGTTTAGGATTTAATGAAAAATTGAGTAAAGTATTATCAATTGGATTAGTAGCCATAATCAACTTTTTCGCTAAAAAATTTCTTGTATTTAAAAGCTAGCAAATATGCAGATTAACAAACTTTCAATAGTAATACCTGCTTATAACGAAGGTAAAACCATTCATTTTATTCTTGATAAGGTTCGGGAAGTAAAACTTTTGGGCAATATTCAGAAAGAAGTAATTATTGTAAATGATTTTTCTTCTGACAATACAGAAGAAGCGGTATTAGCCTATCAATTTGACCATCCTGAAATTGATATCAATTATTATAAGCATGAAGTAAATCAAGGTAAAGGGGCAGCTTTACATACAGGAATAAAGGCCGCCACAGGTGAATTTTTAGTTATTCAAGATGCTGATTTAGAGTATGATCCTGAAGAGTATAACATCATGTTAAAACCAATTTTAAGTGGATTTGCAGATGTGGTATATGGTTCGAGATTTATGGGTGGTAGACCTCATAGAATTTTATTCTTTTGGCATTCTATAGGCAATAAATTCCTAACTTTTTTATCCAATATGTTTACCAATCTAAATTTAACGGATATGGAAACATGCTATAAAATGTTTAGAACTTCTATTGTCCAACAGTTAAGCCTTCAAGAGAAAAGATTTGGGTTTGAACCTGAAGTAACGGCAAAAATTGCTAGAATACCAAATTTAAGAATTTATGAAGTAGGCATTTCTTATTATGGTAGAACATATGCTGAAGGAAAAAAAATAGGGTGGAGAGATGGTTTTAGGGCTATTTATTGCATATTTAAGTATGGCTTGTTCGGTAAGAAGAAGACTGAAATAGATATATTAAACAGTGTAAAATCAGAAAAAGTAATAGTAGAATAGATAATAAGTAAGTCTGTTAATCTATATCGAATAATGCAAAAAGCTCTCTTATTAATAGTTTCTACATTTGTATTTATCCTTAGTAGAATTAGAGTTATTGTAAACAGCCATATAGTATCCAATGATGTTAGCCAACATCATTTCTGGATGTTTAAATTTAATGAAGATGTATTTCACGAATCTGATATAATAGCTTCGTTTGCAGAAATAATACAGCCCAAAGCTTATGTGTTTCTATATGAAATTTTATTAAGTTTTGTCGAGATTAAATATGCAATTTTAACAATTGAATATCTTATTTTTATTCTAACTTGTTTGTTAATATTAGAAATATGTAAAAAATACTTGAGCAATGGTTGCGTAATAAATTATTTGCTAATTATTGTTGCGTTGAGTCTGCCAGATATTGTTGGTGGTTTTGCCAGATCGTTTTCTTTTTTAATAATTATATTTCCATTATATTATATTAATAAGCGATACGATCAATATTATATCGGTATTTTTTTAATACTCTCGGCTTTTTTATATCCAGTATCATTTCTTATAAGTGCAGGAGCAATTAATGTAGTATACTTATTAAAAGGAATATTAAGTAAAGATTATATCTTGTACACTAGAAAAATAAGTGTAATAGTAATATGCTGCATTATTTCAGTGTATTTTTTAAGCTTAAAATCAGAAAGTTTCAACCAGGCGCCTGAAGTAGGGAAGGTTATTGGTAAAGAAGATATTATGAATAATCCCATAATGGGAAAAAAAGGCAGGATTCCCTTAAAGCCTCAATTTGAATCTCTTTCGTTCAAACTTATAGGTGCGGAATTAGCAAAATCTGCATCATCGTTTATTCAAATACCAACTTTGTTTAAAACTTTTAATACTTGGCTTATATTCATTATTAGCTTAATCCCTCTATGTTACTTTTTCTTTGTCATATCAAGAAAAAGAGAATTAAATAACTTAGAAATATTTATAATTTCTTTATTAGCATCAGGTATTATTCTCTTCTTTTTGGCTAGATTACTTCCTTTTAAACTATATATGCCTACAAGATATTTAGAAAAGAGTTTCCCAATAATCTTCACATTGATTTGTATAATGTTAATAGAAAAATATTTCAATAAGCATAAAATGAAATATGTGGTGGGGATTTTTCTAAGCGTTTTGATAGGAGGTGGTATTTACAACAATAATTTCGGGGGTTTCAATGACTATCAGAAATTTGCTCCTGCATTTGAACTAGCAAAGAATACACCCAAGAAATCATTAATCGCAGCCCCGCCTGATGTAGCCAGCTTACTTCCATTTTTTGCAAAAAGGTCCATACTAGTGAGTGAAGAATCTTGTCATGGGGTATATTATGAGCGATACAGAGTTGATCAAATGCAAAAAATGTCTGATTTACTAACATTGTATACTACTGAAGATTTAGAAAAAGTAAAAGAAATAATTAATAGATATAACATTGATTTTATCATTTATGATGAAAAGACTTCTATTTTTTCTAATCAGGAAAATGCCCCTTTATTTGAACCATATACTAAAGAATTAAAAGATTTGTATAATTCCAATGCCTTTGCAAATAGCTATTTATCCAAAGTTGTACAAGAAAATAAATCATTATTAGAAAAGAATCTAGATTTTATAATAGTTAATGCCAACAAGCTAAAATAGTATCTATATAACATTACAAGTTACAAACAAGACCTCAATAACCTTAGATGCAAGAGGATTGAACAGGGTTACCACTGCAAGGTTTTGTAAATAGGTGCCAATACTCTTCATTTTGATTGTAATTACCCAGTATTCAAATAGTCATTTTATCAACTATTGATTAGATTCCCTGATGTCTTCAAGCATTTTAAATGATTATAATAAGACTCTTTGAACTGATTCAAATGATTGATTATGTCTAATGTAATAGATATAATAGTTTAAAAATTAAAAGATACGCATGGGGCAAGCACCTATGAAAGTATATATTTTCCTATTAAGGGAAATTAATAGCGATACTAATTATTTCATCTAGCGCTTTTGATGAACATATACCACTCAAAAAGAATTGAGAAAGGACTTTAAAAGTTTTATTAAAATCTTAAAGTTTATTCTAAAAGTTATCTTAGAAAAGTTATAGTCATAAGATGTTGTCAATAATTAATTTATAATCGTCGGATATTGGAATGCCTAATGATTATTGTTTGCTCAAAAAGTTGAACTTTTTAGAAGCTGTATAATTATATAAATTATATTTTTTTTATTGTACTTCTATTTTTTTCATAAATGACAAATCTTCTTTAATTATATCATGCATTTTTGTAATAATAAGGCTTCTAAAGGCTATTCTATTAAAATCAAGGATCATGTTTTTACCTTGAAGTTTATTACGGACTTTATTTATCTGATTAATGAGAAAATTACTATTGTTCTTATTAGTAATATAATTAATATAACTTTTTGGAAATACATCTATCGAGGATTTGCCATAATAGAATTGCTCTAAAATTACATTCATCGTTTTTTCTTGCCTGAGCCATGACTTTAAGTTTATATGGGCATTGGTTGAGGCATATGGAATATGGGTATTAAACTTATTAGTTATAGCCATAAATAATTTTTTATTTGTTCTGGCATCATCTGGTAATTGTCTTATAAAATTGATAATACTTCTAGTGAAGTATGGACTAACTACTTCAACATAGTTTAATTTAATACCGTTTAATGCAGCAACTATAGTAGGCACCCTATATATCTGATAAAGTCTTTCATTCCAGGTTTGTAAAGATTCTGATTCTTGTTGCGTTAAATAAGTAGGTCTTTTTTGAATGTAGTCACCCAAAAGTTTGCTTATTTTTCTAGTGTTTGAAAAATCTTCTAGTAAAGTAAAGCCTACATCATTATATACTTCATTTGGAGATTGAACCTCATGAGCTCCTAAGGCTTGATCTCCCCTTATTATCCCTTTTATTCCAGACTTGTGCAACTTATTCCACAATTTCATACCATCTACATAACCTGATATTTTATCGATTCTCCCTTCACAGGCACAAACAAATCTTTCAATTACATTAGCTATATTTTCGATATCTGGATCTACTTCCAAGAAGCTATGATTAGTTTCAAACTTTTGGGCTACGAGCTCTGCTACATAAGCATCACTTTTTTTGTTATTTAATGAATTGTGTGTGCCCCAAGTTATACTTTTAAAACCTTTACTTTTATTTTCTCCAAGAAATTGTAAAATAGCTCTGCTATCATAACCCCCAGATAATGGCAAAGTCCACGATGAAGTATCGAAGTTAAAATTTTGAAATACATCATCTAAGATTTTTTTAAATGTTTCCTCTAATTTTTCAAGCTTCCTTTCTACAGGTTGTATGATAAATTCATTTATGTTATAGGAAATAGTCCACTTATTTCTGTTTAAAGAAAGTGTACTGTCTGGTTTCAGTTTTTTTATTCGACTATCCCACGATAAATCAGGTCCAATAGAGCCAGAAGACAACATCCATTTATATACTTCCTGGTTAGGTTGAAATTCTCCTAAATAAAGGATTATTGCTCTTTGAGAGCTCGAAACAATGAATATATCCTGATCCTGGTAGTACCAAATACTTCTATATCCTAAAATATCTCCAATTATTTGCAGTGTATCATCATCATACCTTATTATACTGTAATTACCATCATGAGGCACATCTCCAGAAACTTCAAACCATTCTTGGTTTTCATTAACCATTTTACCAAAACAAATACCATTTTTTTTAAGGTTAATCGTACTGTTTGGGTTTAGGATTTTTATTCTAAGTGAATCATCACCGATTTCTAAAGATGGGTTTGGGATGAGGTTATCAGGAATTATTTTATTAGCAATTATATCAAGCCTTTTTTTTTGTACAATTGATATTTTTTGCTGATGACAAACTAATAAAAATTGAGACATAAGGTGAATTTTAGAAATTATGCCTTAAATTTATTACACTTACATAGTGCTTATTGCATTTGGTAATCAAATAATTGTTAATGGTTAACTCAAAAAATTAAAATTATATATATCATTGAATATCAGTATTTATAAAATTAAAAATATGCTAATAAATTGTTATTGGTTGGCTTTAGTTTTTAAATTGTAAATCAAATTAAAAATATTGTCATTTAAAGATAATTGAGCTGAAATAATGAGGATTCAATACATTTTATATTTCTATGTTTTAATGCATTTAGCTTCATGTGTAAAGTATGAAAGTTTGGTATACATGCAAGACAAAGCGAAACAGAAATCTTTTGATAGTTACAAAACATCTGAATATAAAATAAGGCCTTTTGATAATCTTTCTATTAAGCTAAATTCGTTTGAGCAATCTACTACTGGTGAGTTTAATAGCTCTGGTGCTTTAGGTGCTCGACCTGGAGGGGTCGATAATGCCTTACTTTACTTGTCAGGATACATGGTTAATCAAAAAGGTAATATTAGACTTCCATTAATTGGCGATGTTGAAGTTGTTGACCTTACAGTAGATGAAATTAAAGACTTAATAGATTTAAAACTTGAAGAGTATTTAAAATTTCCTTCTGTATCGGTAAAATTAACCAATTTCCGAGTTTCGGTCCTAGGTGAAGTAAATAGACCTGGAATGCAATATATTTATGAAGGAAAAGTAACGTTGTTACAGGCTTTAAGTCAAGCTGGTGATTTAACCGTATTTGCGAACAGGAAAAATGTGAAGTTAATAAGAGAAACAGAAAGCGAAACAATTTCTACTTATATTGATGTCACGAAACCAGGCTTAATCTCATCTGAATATTATTTCCTTATGCCTAATGATGTAATATATGTAGAACCTACGCAGGCGAAAACTTCTAATGTAAATACACGTGTTGCAGGAGTAGTACTTTCAGTTGTTTCTGTATTAATTACGACAATAAATTTAATAGTGACTATTAATAGATAAATTCAGTGGAAAATAAAGCATCATATTACACAAATAACGTTCAGGAGGAATCTATAGATATAAAATCGCTATTAGCTAAAATAGTTTCTAAATGGTACTATTTTGCCATTGCTTTACCAGTATTTATAGGTTTAGCATATTTATACCTTCAGATTGCAACACCTGTATATAAAGTCACTTCTAGTATTATTATAGGAGATGAAAGTAGTTCCACATTAAATACTGAAGACTTTTTTGGTGAAATGGGACTCTTTGGTAATCAAGAGAATATTGAAAACGAAATTGCAATTCTAAAGTCGTATAAACTTGTAAATAAAGCAGTAGAATTATTAGATTTAAAAGTATCATACTACGAAAAAGGTACATTTAGAGATAAAGAAATGTACCTCTCAGCTCCATTTAAGGTTAAATATGATTCTTCACACCTTCAACCTTTTAATAAAGCTTTTGATATTGAGTTCATTGCGGATAATATATATGTGATTTCTTTTGATGAGAAGGATTTTTTCGCTAGTGTGCCAGCAACTGGCAAAAGGGATTTTATAAATGAATACTTTTTTGTAGATACTATACATGTTGGTCAAGCTTGCTCTTCAGATTATTTTAAGTTTACTATTGAACATAGTGATTCATTTAAAGAAGGGTTTTCAAAACAGGAGAAACTTTACAGCTTCAAGATGAAAAACTTAGAAGCAGTAACAGAAAGCTATAGAAATGCCCTTACTATTGAGCCATATAGTACAGAGGCTTCTGTATTAGAGATAAAGCTAGAAGGCACTGTGGTTAAGAAAGAAATGGATTTCTTAAATAAATTGGGTGAAGTGTATCTCGCCAATCAGCTTGAGAAAAAAGATTTAACAGCTTTAACTACCATTGATTTTATAGACCAACAAATATTACAAATAACAGATTCTTTACAAGGAGCTGAAGCTCAACTAGAAAATTTTAGAAAAGAAAAAAATGTTATCGATATTAGTTTTACCGCATCTAATGCAGCAGTACAACTACAAACATTAGAGACAGAACAATCTAACTTAAAAGTAAAAGACCAGTACTATCAGTTTTTGCTCGATTATTTAGAAAACAGTGACTTTAATTCAATAATTGCTCCTGCCTCTATTGGTATAGAGGATCCTTTATTAAATGCATCAATTGTAGAATTAAAGCAACTTAATTCTCAAAAAGTGGCATTGTCTTATACTGCAAGTGAAAAAAGTAAAGAGTTAGCTATTTTAAACCTACAGATAGAAAACCTCAAAAAAACACTTACCGAGAATGTTAAGAATATAATTGAATCATCTAAGATTGCACTTGGGGATATAAATAAAAGAATAGCAGAAGTAAGATATGTTCTGAATAAGTTACCTGAAAATGAAAGAAACTTAGTTAATATTCAGCGTAAATTTGATTTTAGCGATAATCTTTACAATTACTTATTACAGAAAAGAGCTGAAGCAGGTATAGCAAAAGCATCGAGTATGCCTGAAAATGAAATACTCGATCAAGCAAGAATGATTGGTGATGAACCGGTATCACCCAAAAAATTACCCATTTATATCATTGCTGTATTCTTTAGTCTATTGGTTCCATTATCTTTAATAGTAATTCAAGATTTCTTTGATGATAAAATTAAAGATACAGATCAGTTGGATAAGCTTACATCTATTCCATTACTAGGGTCAATTTCACGTAAAAGTAATGATGATGTAACTATACTTAATTCTCCTCAGTCTGGCTTAGCAGAATCTTTTAGAGGTTTAAGAGTAAATATGCAGTTTTTAGGTGCAGAAAAAGATAACAGAATTATTGGATTTACTTCCACGATAAGTGGTGAGGGAAAAACATTTTGCTCGTTTAATTTAGGATTAATCTTGGCTACTTCAGGTAAAAAGACTGTAATTGTAGGGGCCGATTTAAGGAAACCAAAATTGGGTGAGCAGTTTGATACAATTAAATATAAGAATGGTAATAATAATGGCAATTCTCAAGATAATCTTGGTTTAAGCAGTTACTTGATTGATCAAGCCGATTTAGAGGATATAATACAAAAAAGTCAAATTAGTGATTTAGATGTAATCACTAGTGGCTCTATCCCACCTAACCCTACTGTATTACTTGAGTCTTCAAAATTTGCAAAATTATTAGATGAACTGAAAGATATATATGATTATATAATTGTAGATGCTCCTCCACTTGGTCTTGTTGCAGATTATTTCATCATAAAGAGATATACTGATATAAATATCTATGTAGTTAGACAAGACTATTCTAGGGTAAAATTTATTGAAGATATAGATAAGATATATCAATCGAAAAAACTCAATAACTTATCAGTCATACTTAATGATGTTAAGAAATCAAAATCTGCCTATGGTTACGGGTATGGTTATGGGTATTATTCAGATGATAAGAAAGTAAGAAGAAAGCTGCTTAAATCTAAATCCAAAGAAAAAGTCTGAGTTGTATTTGTTTAGTATTTTCTTCATTCACAAACATTAACCATAACAAGGTGTAAACAGTGTAATCCAATAGAATTATAACCTATCATTGAAGTATATTGCAGATAAGTCTTCTCACTGTTGATTTTTATGAAGAAGTTCATTTCGGATACCCTTTTTATATCTATAGGAGGGTTCTTGACAAAGATTAAGGGGATAATATTTTTGCCTATAATTATAGCTTCGGTAGGATTAGCTAATTATGGTGCATTTGTACAGATATATGCTAATGTAAAAATATTAATCCCTTTCTGTGCCCTCAGCTTAGGAATGGGTTTTCAACGGTTTGCTTCTAAAATTCCTAAGTCAGATACACATAATTTAAGCATTCATTTTTACTCTATACTTTTACCTTCAATGCTTTTAGGGCTTTTTGGCTCTTTACTATTATTTATATTAGCACCATTTTTAAACGATTGGTTTTTAGAAGGGAAACATCTACTAAGCATACAAGTATCGAGTATTATGGTTTTTTCAAATACTTGTTACACTAACATAAATAAGTTTTTATTAGGTAAAAAGAAATTCAAACTATATGCAATATTAGAGTTTAGTTATTCTTTTATACCATACTTAGGTTTTGTCTTAGGCTCGGCGTTTAATCAAGATATTTTTTATGGAATCTTATATTATTCTTGCCTTGACTTATTTATATCATTTATATTCTTTGTAAGTATAGCATATAATTTAAAAGTAGTAAAACCTTCAATCCAAATATTTAAACAGTATTTTCAATTTTCATATCCTTTAGCAATTAGTAATGTTCAAGGTGGTCTATTAAATAAATCAGATAGGTATTTTATAAGCTATTTCTTGGGAGTAGAGTTACTGGGAGCCTATAATATCGTACACAGAATCGTAGATATTGTTACTTTTATTAGTGTTCCCATTAGGAAACAAATCATGAGTTATTTGCCTAAAATATGGGATAAAGGTTATTATGCTGAGTCATTACAAATGATTAGGTCCAGTCTTTTAATTTTCATGTTTATTTCAGTAGGAGCGATAGGGTATCTGGTTTTTTACTTCGAAAGTATTTTAACACTATTTGTTAATAGGGAAATAGTTATTGAAA
>NETF01000029.1 GCA_002172675.1 unicellular cyanobacterium SU3 | reverse complement strand
AACTCAAACAATATGTAGAAGATCAAGATCGTCCTGATGTGTAAACGATGCTTCGCAGTTAATAGACTGGTTGCATTTTCATCCCGTCAGTAAAACTGAGGGTCTTCAATCCAACATTTTAAGATAATTATGAAGGTCACTGGAATCTTCTCGATGAACCTGACTTGCCAATTGAAATGTATATTCCCTATCCTCCACGACCCCCAGAGACAGACGTAAGTTCTGAGGAATTACAGCATTGGCTCGCTGAAAATCCCAAGGTTGGCCCCTATTATCCAGAAAATGTCTGGATACCTTTTAGCTGCTAATATTTAGGGGAAGTGATACCCTTGAAAATCCAGTGAAGCAAGTGAACTAGGGTGTGTGGTACTTTCTTCAAAAAACATTGATTCAGAGAGGTAGGGAAAGCCAGATAAAACTCTCTCTTTCCTTCCCTGCTTCCTTATCAAGTGCAGCCCCTTTCATAGCTCTCTTCTGTCATACTGGAGTTCACCTCTGGTTTTTTCTTGGCTGAGGGGGTATAAATTTTATTGAATGAGATGTTAAATCAGCCAAAGCTAAAAGATTGTTTCCACTGGTACAGTAAAGGTTCAGAAGCTGTATTTCTAGTTTCTGAGAGAGACTCCATTGTCCTTAGCGAGTCTATCTATCAATTGTTAATGCCGTTGCTCGACGGTCATCATACAACTAACGAGATTGTTGACTTACTGCCTGAAATATCTGCTACCGAGATTTTTTATGCTTTGATGTTGATGGAAAAGAAGGGCTATATTATTGAAAACCAAAAACCTTTACCTGATAACTTCGCCATCTTCTGTGAGCATTTAAACATCGAGCCAAAACAAGCTTACTCTCGACTACAAGCCACAAAAGTAAAAGTTAATTCTTTGGGAGTAAATATGCCCATTGGGTATTTCTATGATAATTTAAAATCTTTGCAAATTAAAGTATTAGAAGAAGCCGAGTTAGAACCAGACTTAGAAATCGTTTTAACTGATACCTATTTGCGAGACAGCTTGAATGACTTCAATCAAAAAGCGTTACTACGCTCAACCCCCTGGATGTTAGTCAAACCAGTGGGAACAATCGTTTGGATAGGCCCAATATTTTATCCGAGGAAAACAGGTTGTTGGCAGTGCCTAGCTCAGCGATTAAGAAATAATAGTCCGATTACAGAAGCAATCACCAAAAACAAAGATCCTTTGCCCTTACGTCCCCTTGGTTCTTTGCCCTCGACCTTAGAAAGCACCCTAGGGACGGTAGCCACTGAAGTCTTTAAATGGATTGTCCAGGGCGAAAATCGCGGTTTAGAGGGAAGGCTAGTCGTTCACGATCATCTTACTCTAACCACTCAAAATCACATCTTGGTTAAGCGTCCCCAATGTCCAAGTTGTGGCAAAATCTTCAAGCAGGTTAACAGGAAACCTCTACCAATTATTCTCGGACATCGTCAAAAAAAGTTTACAGCCGACGGAGGACACCGAAATTGTTCACCGGAAGAAACCTTAAGGAAATATCAACATCATATTAGCCCGATTACGGGAGTTGTTCGAGAATTAAGGAAAGTTGAGCAACTAGATAATAGTCTAAGTCATACATATAGGGCAAAGCATCATTTTGTCACCATGTTCGATAATCTCCAGAGCTTACGTCAAAATCTAGCAGGTAGAAGTGCTGGCAAAGGCAGAATGGAGCAGCAAGCAAAGGTAAGCGGTTTGTGTGAAGCCATTGAGAGATATTCTGGGGTTTTCTCTGGTGACGAAAATAGACAAACCGCCAGCTATCAACAGATGGGAGATAAAGCAATTCATCCCAATACCTGTATGAATTTCAGCCAAGCTCAATATGAGAACCGTCTCCAATGGAATGCTAGTGTTTCTAGTTGGTTTCAACGGGTTCCAGACCCCTTTGATGAGGAAAGAGAAATTGAATGGACACCTGTTTGGTCTCTTACCCATCAAACGTTTAAGTATTTACCAACCGCTTACTGCTATTATGGGTATCCCAAACCCCAAAATCTCGATTGTTGGGCGGACTCTAATGGCTGTGCGGCTGGAAACACCTTAGAAGAGGCCATTCTGCAAGGATTTATGGAATTAGTCGAGCGTGATTGTGTCGCCTTATGGTGGTACAATCGCCTCCCTAGACCCAAAGTAGATTTAGAGAGTTTTGACGATCCCTATTTTCAAAACCTGACGGCATATTACCGTTCTCTTGACCGTCAACTTTGGGTGCTGGATCTAACGAATGATCTCAATATTCCAGTATTTGCTGCCATCACTTGTAGAATAGAGTCAGATGTAAAAGATATTACCCTAGGCTTCGGTAGCCATTTTGACGCAAAACTTGCTGTTGGCAGGGCTTTAACCGAACTTAACCAAATTCTTCCCAATGTTTTATCCGCCAAAGCGGATGGTAGGACTCAATATCCTCCATTTGGCGATCCCCTAGCCATAAAATGGTGGACAACCGCTACCTTAGAGAATCAGCCCTATCTCGTTCCAGATCCCAGAGTCACTTCCAAAGTATCTAGTGATTATCTTCAAGGTTGGAGTGACGATTTGTTAGAAGATGTCAGGCGTTGTCAGCAAATTGCGGAGCAAAACGGTATGGAAATGCTCGTCTTAGACCAGACTCGCCCTGATATCGGACTGAAGGTGGTTAAGACGATTGTTCCAGGAATGCGCCACTGGTGGCGGCGGTTAGGACCAGGACGACTTTATGATATTCCCCTCAAAAACAATTGGTTACAAACTCCATTAGCTGAAGATCAACTCAACCCGTGGACGATGTGGATGTAATCAGCTTGCCTATTCCTCTCTTTAAACCATTAATCAATGAATCGGATCATGGTTAAAAACTATCAAATTATTGATGCTGACGCTCATGTCTTTGAACCCCTTGATATGTGGCAAGAATATTTAGAACCTGCTTATAGAAGCTTTGCCCCCTCACCTGATATGAAAATTCAAGGGGAAGCAATTTATTATAAAGCAGACAAAGAAATTGTCGCCCATTGGACTAAACAGATACAGCAAGCTCACCCGATGATGGGACTCGACGGTTTTACGCCGGAGCTTCATCTGATGACCATGAACCAAATGGGGATTGATGTTTCATTTATTTATCCAACCCTAGGACTGGCCATACAATCAGTTGACACCATGACCCCCCAAGTGGCCGGAGCATTTACCCGTGCTTATAACCAATGGTTAAAAGACTTTTGTAGCTATGATCCCCAAAAACTTCAAGGAATAGGGATTGTCAATCGTCACGCTCCCGAAGAAATGGTAGCCCAACTCCATCAAATCGCTAAAATTGGTTGGAAATCTGTCTGTTTGCGTCCTAATCCTGTTAAGAAGCGATTGCTGAGTGACCCAGCTTACGAGCCTTTTTGGAAAGAGTGTGAGAAGTTGGAGATCGCAGTGGGGATACATGAAGGAACTCATAGTCGTTTGCCAAGTGCTGGAGCAGACCGATTTAATACCCGTTTTGCCCTACGCGCTTGCTCTCATCCCATGGAGCAGATGATGGCGATGCTCGCCTTGATTGAAGGCGGAGTGTTAGAGCGTCACCCAAACCTCAGAGTGGGATTTCTAGAATCAGGCTGTGGTTGGCTATTATACTGGCTATGGCGGTTAGATGAGGAATATGAGTGCCATTATTGGGAGGTAAAGGATACTGTCAAGATGAAACCCTCAGAGTATTTTCGTCGCCAATGCTTTATTGTGCTTGAGCCTTCTGAGCCTTACCTTGAGCGAATAATTGAGGATATTGGTGCAGATAACTTGCTTTTTGGTTCTGACTATCCCCATGTTCATTGGAAAATTGACCAAGATGAACCAGAGTTTCTTGATATTTATAAAATCCTCCACCAACGATTACCTAGCGGAACAGTGCAAAAGATACTTTGGGATAATCCTGCCCGTTTCTATGGATTAAACTAAAAATAAACCTTAACGCTATAATAAAGGATTTATGAATAACATAGATGACTACCAGATTATCACTCAAATCTATGAAAGTTCTAATTCATTAGTTTATCGGGCTAGGAATAAGACAGATAATCAACCTATTGTTCTAAAAATTCTTAAAGAAAACTATCCTACTCCTTCAGAACTAACCTGTTATCAACAGGAATATGAAATTACTCGCTGTTTCAATGTAGATAATATTATCAAAGTCTATGACTTAAGGCGATATAAGAATAGTTTAGTCATGCTTTTAGAAGACTTTGGTGGACATTCTTTAAAATTATTAATATCCCAAAGTCCATTCAGTTTATCCGACTTTCTTACCATTGCTATTAATATAGTTGAGGGATTAGTCGCTATTCATAGTGCGAATATTATTCACAAAGATATTAACCCCAATAATATTATTTATAATCCAGAAACAGAACAAATTAAAATTATCGATTTTGGTCTAGCTACCCGTTTATCCAAAGAGATAATCACGGTTTATTCTCCTCATCAATTAGAAGGAACGTTAGCTTATATTTCTCCAGAACAAACCGGAAGAATGAATCGAGGGATAGATTATCGTAGTGATTTTTATTCCCTTGGCATTACCTTTTATGAACTTTTAACGAGGAAACTTCCGTTTGAAACCACAGACCAAATGGAGTTAATCCATTGTCATCTTGCTCAACAACCTCCACCCATTAATCACCTAATCCCTGATCTTCCGCTAGCAATGTCTAATATCATTGGAAAATTGTTAGCTAAAACCCCAGAGGAAAGATATCAAAGTGCGTGGGGAATTAAAGCGGATTTAGAAATTTGCCTTAATCAATTAAATTCTTTAGGAGAAATTACTTCGTTTCCTTTAGCCACTCAGGATGTTGCTGAGAAGTTTCAAATTCCTCACAAACTATATGGTCGAGAACTTGAAGTCAATAAACTTTTAACAATCTTTGATGAGGTTAGTCAAGGAAACACTCAAATGCTCTTAATTTCAGGGTATTCAGGGGTGGGAAAATCGGCTTTAGTTAATGAAATTCACAAACCAATTGTACGGCAACGGGGACAGTTTATTAAGGGAAAATTTGACCAATTCAATCGAGATATTCCTTACGCTGCTATTGCTCAGGCTTTTCGAGAATTAATCCATAAATTGTTAAGTGAACCCGAAATAATTCTACAGGCTTGGGTTCAGAAAATTTTAGCCGTTTTAGGTAGTAATGGTCAAATTATTATTGAGATCATCCCTGAACTTGAAAAAATTATTGGTCAACAGCCATTTATCAAACAATTAGGAGGAACAGAAAGTCAAAACCGATTTAACTTATTTTTCAGAAGATTTCTGAGAATTTTTTGTAAAAAAGAACATCCTTTAGTGATCTTTATTGATGATTTACAATGGGCAGATTTACCCTCTTTGCACCTTATTGAACAATTAATGTTAGATCCTGACAATCAATATTTTCTATTGATTGGTGCTTATCGAGATAATGAAGTTAGTCCTACTCATCCCCTTAATCAGACCTTAGAGAAAATTAAGCAAGCAAAAGTTTCAGTATCAGAAATTTCCCTTGATCCTCTAGATATCAGCCACATTAATCAATTAATTGCTGATACCCTTAATTGTTCAAGGAAAATTGTCCAACCTTTAGCTAAGTTAGTTGCTCGAAAAACTGACGGGAATCCTTTTTTCTTGACTCAACTGCTTTATTCTTTGTATCAAGAAAAATTATTAGTATTTAATCGAACTAAAACGAGTTTTAATCCAGACGAGAATCAACAAGGTTTCTATTCCCTTACTTCAACAAGCTCAGTAACACAATCTAATGGTTGTTGGCAATGGGATATAGAGAAAATTGAAAAAATGTCTATCACCGATAATGTTGTTGATTTGATGGTCAAGAAAATTGAAAAATTAGAGCAAATAACTCAACAAATTCTCAAGTTAGCTGCTTGTATTGGAAACTATTTTGATTTAGAAATACTTTCTCTCGTCAATAATAAATCTCCCAGAGAAACGGCAAGAGAACTACAATCAGCCCTCAATGAAGGCTTGATAATTCCTTTAGATAATAATTACAAAGTGCCTCTACTTTGTAATCAAGAAGACTTAGTAAATGACCTCTCCAAAAAATTTTCGGAGTCTTCTACAGAAATTCCCTACAAATTTTTACATGATCGCGTTCAGCAAGCAGCATATAGTCTAATTCAAGAAAAGCTAAAACAAGAAGTTCATCTCAAAATTGGTCAACTGCTTCTAAAGAATACTCTCCCCGAACGGTTAGAAGAGAATATATTTGATATTGTTAATCAACTGAATGTTGGAGCGGATTTACTTTCAACTCAATTAGAACGAAATAATCTCTCTCAATTGAATTTAATTGCAGCTAAAAAAGCTAAGAAATCAAGTGCTTACCTATCGGCTCTCAAGTATTTAGAATTAGCCCTAAACTTTCTATCATCAGATAGCTGGGAATGTCAATATAATTTGACGCTTGATATCTATTTAGAAACCATAGAAGTACAATACATCAATACCGAGTTTGATCAAGCTGAAATTCTCTCATCTATTGTCTTAGAAAAAGCTCAAGAATTTCTGGATAAAGTCAAAGTACATGAATTGAAAATTCAATCCCATATCGCTAAATTTCAATTTCACTCAGCAATAGAGGTTGCCATCTTTACTCTCAAAGAACTAAACATTGATATCCCTCAACATCCTAGTCAACAGAAGATTAAGGAAGAATATCAATCGTTAAATTTGCTCTTAAAAGATAACCCGATTGAGAATTTATTCGATTTGTCAGAGATGAGAGATCCCTATAAACTTTCAGCGATTAGAATTTTACTCGCTGTCACTGCACCAGCCTTTATTACTAATGCTTCTTTATATTGTGTGATTACTTTAACAGCCGTGAAGCTTTGTGTTACTTCTGGAAATCCACCTGAAGCTGCTGGTGTCTATATTTTTATGGGAAAACTGTTATGTGGAATGATGAAAGATATTGATTCTGGATATCAGTTTGGTCAACTTTCCTTGAGGTTATTAGAAAAATTTAATATCCAAGATTTAAAGTCTCTTGTTTTACATTACAGTGCTGGATTTATTCGACCTTGGAAAGAGTCAATTCATGACAGTAATATCATCCCAATGTTGCAGACAGCACTTAATGTTGGACTAGATACCGGAGATATCGAACACGCCTCTTATAATGCGTCAGCTTATTGCTTATTTTCATTATTTTCAGGCTTCCCCCTTGAACCAATGAGTCAAACTTATGAGCAATATATCAATTTGACCATTAAACTCAAACAATCTTACACAGTTTCTTACATGAAAAACTGTCGTAAAATTGTGATTAACTTACTTAATGGATATCAAGATAACTACTGTCTCGTTGTTGGTAATTCTCAAGAAGAAGAACAGAAAACATTAGCTCTATGGACTCAAGAAAAAGCTGAATGGCTATTATTTAGTGCTTATCTGGCTAAAACCATTTCTTACTACTTTTTCAAAGATTATCAGCAAGCCGTCAAGAGTGCAGTAGAAGCCGACAAAAATGCTGAAAGCTCTGCTGCCTATTTGGTGATGGGACAACACAACTTTTATTATTCCCTCGCCCTTTTAGGTCAGGCTCACTCTTCTGAAATTAATCAATCTCAAAAGGCTCTAGAACAAGTATCATTGAATCAACAAAAGATGAAAAAGTGGGCTAAGCATTGTCCAGAAAATTTTCAACATAAATATGATTTAGTAGAAGCAGAAAAAGCTCGAATCTTAGGAGAAAATTGGCAAGCTCAAGAACTGTACGAAAAAGCAATTCAAGGGGCTAAAAAATATGAATTTATTCATGAAGAAGCTATCGCTTATGAACGAGCCGCCGAATTTTATTTAGCTCATAGAAGAGAAGAAATTGGTCATTTATACCTCAATAATTCTCATCATTGTTATATCCGTTGGGGAGCAATAGCCAAAGTTCAAAAGTTAGAAGAAGAATATCCACAGCATTTTATTAGGCGAACCAATCAAAGCCAATTTCAAAAATTTAGCTCTAATGTACTGACGACTGGCAATCATGGAGAACATCTCGATTTAATCACTGTAATTAAAGCATCTCAAGCGATTTCCGGTGAAATTAATTTAGAAAACCTTCTACAAAAATTAATGACAATTGTCATTGAAAATGCGGGCGCACAAAAAGGTTGTTTACTCTTACCAAATATTAACAAATCAGAAGAATTAAGAACTTTATCAATCGCCATTTACAACAGTGAGAAGAATACCATTCTTTCACCAGATATACCTCTCTACCAAATATTGCCAGAGACGATTCTTTATTATGTAGAACGTACCCATGAAAGTGTGGTTCTTGATGATGCCAGTTTATCAAAAAACTTTAGTCAAGATCCCTATATTCAATCGTCAAAACGACTTTCTATCCTCTGTTATCCTCTACTGAATCAAGCTCAACTCGTTGGCATCGTTTATCTAGAAAATAAAATTACCGTGGGAGCTTTTACTAGAGAGCGTATTGAGTTCTTACAGTTACTTAGTGGACAAGCGGCGGTCGCTCTTAGTAATGCCCGACTTTATGCCAAAGTTACTGAGAGTGAACAACAGCTAAAACAGTTTCTAGAAGCTGTTCCCGTCGGTATTGGGGTTGTTGATAGGAATGGTCATCCTTACTATGCCAATCAACTGGCTAAAAAATTACTAGGCCAGGGGATAAACCCTGAAACAAAAGAGGAGGAAATAGTCGAAGTTGATCAGAATTATATGGCTGGAACTAATGAACTTTACCCTGATGATAAATTGCCCATAAATAAAGCATTACAGGGAGAATTAACCAAAGTTGATGATCTTGAAATTCATCAAGAAGAAAATATTAATATTATTGGTCGTAGTGGAGATTACTTATTAACCTTAATTAATAATATTTTAGATTTAGCAAAAATCGAAGCTGGCAAAATGACGCTAAATCCTTATGATTTTGACCTTTATTCATGCTTGCAGGAAGTGGAAGACTTGTTACATCTCAAAGCAAACAATAAAGGATTAAAATTAGAAATTAAGCACGAGCAAGATGTTCCTCAATATATTAATACTGATGAAACGAAACTGCGTCAAGTTTTAATTAATTTAATTAATAATGCGATTAAATTTACGTCAGAAGGTGGAGTTTTTGTACAAGTAAGAAACCAACATTCAGACATCAAAGACAGTAACTTAAACAACGACTCAAAATCCTTGACAAATGATGACTATGTAAATATAACAGTTCAAGATACAGGCGTTGGCATAGCAGCCGAAGAATTAGATAAATTATTTGAAGCATTTGCACAAACAGAAAGTGGTAAAAAAAGTAGCGAAGGTACAGGTTTAGGATTAGCAATTAGTCGTAAATTTGTTCAGTTAATGGGAGGAGATATTACGGTAACAAGTGAAGTGGGAAGTGGTACAACTTTTAGTTTTAATATTAAAATTACTAAGATTAAGGCTGACGGGATCAAAACTAAACCAATTATTCGCCATGTGATTGCTTTACAACCTGGACAACCTCGTTATAAAATTTTAATTGTCGATGATCATCCCGCCAATCGTTTACTATTAATTAAACTCTTACAATCAGTCGGTTTTGAACTGCAAGAAGCGACTAATGGTCAAGAAGCGATAGAAAAATGGGAAACATGGCAACCTCATTTAATCTTTATGGATATGAGAATGCCAGTTATGGATGGGTATGAAGCTACTCAACATATTAAGGGGATTATTAAAGGAAATGCTACGGCTATTGTTGCTTTAACGGCTAGTTTTTTAGAAGAGGAAAAAGCTATTGTATTATCCGCAGGATGTGATGATTTCATCAGAAAACCATTTCAAGAATCAGTCATTTTTGACGTAATTTCCAAACATTTAGGAGTTGAATATGTATATGATGAAGAAGATAACACTGAACAAAAATTACTAAATTTAACTCCAGATGATTTAAAAGTAATGCCTCAAGAATGGTTGGAAAGATTGTATCATGGCAGTCGAGTTTTAGATGATGACTTGATTTTAGAGTTAATTGAGGAAATTCCTGAAAGCAATTTTTTATTAGCGGATAAATTAACTGGTTTAGTTGATACTTTTCAAATTAAAAAAATCAAACAAATTATTAAATTAATATCTTCTATCAATCTTGAGTAATTTATGATTTTTTTTCTATTTTTAAACTTCTATTTATTAATTTAAATAAGACTCAAATAAAATCTCTAATTTTATTCAGTTTAAATTATCTTTCAAGTGAAACAAAATGATTTCAGAAACTATTTTAATTGTTGATGATCAACTTCCTAATTTAAAAGTTTTGTCAACCATGTTAGAAGGTAAGAATTACAAAGTTAGAAAAGCTGTGGATGGGGAAAGTGCAATTGAAGCCGTACAAATTGAACCGCCCGATTTGATATTATTGGATATAAAAATGCCAAACATAGATGGGTATGAAGTTTGTAAACGCTTAAAATCCGATGACCAAACTAAAGATGTTCCTATCATTTTTATTAGTGCTTTGAGTGAAGTATTTGATAAAGTAAAAGCCTTTGAAGTGGGAGGAATTGACTATATTACTAAACCTTTTCAGGAAGAAGAGATTTTGGCGAGAATTAACAGTCAGTTAACTATTAAAAAGCAACAAAAACTTTTACAGCAGGAGAAAGAACTATTAAAACAGAAACAAAAAACACTTGAAAAAGAAATTAAACGAAGAAAAGAGGCTCAAGCCATATTATATCAATCAAGAGCCTTGATTTCCAGTGTTTTAACTAATTCCATTGATGGAATTGCTGCTTTTGAATCAGTTAGAAATTCAAAGAGCGGAAAAATAGAAGATTTTCGTTGCTTAGTTATTAATCCTATTTTAGCAGA
This sequence comes from unicellular cyanobacterium SU3, assembly GCA_002172675.1. GTDB lineage: Bacteria > Cyanobacteriota > Cyanobacteriia > Cyanobacteriales > Microcystaceae > Crocosphaera. The sequence goes on along the minus strand of NETF01000029.1, from coordinate 7,953 downwards.
ACTGTTTAATCAAGACCCAGAAAATTTAAGCGGACAATTAATCTTAAAAAATTTTCTTGAACAACTTGATGTTAATTTATTTCCTTTATTTGTTAATCTTGTAGAAACAGGAGTCTCGTTAAACAAGGATTTTAGTTATCAGTGTCAACAAGAAAAAAAATGGTATCATCTTAGTGCCATTAAATTAGCTGATGGATTTTCCATTACCGTTAGAAATATTACCGAAAGAAAAAAGAGAGAATTAGAACTCAATCATCGAGCAACTATTGACGGATTAACAGGGGTTTATAATCGTCAGACTTTTGATCAAAATCTCATTAAAGAATGGGGACGTGCTAGAAGGGAAAAGCAAACTTTATCCATAATTTTATTTGATGTAGATTATTTCAAATTATATAATGACCACTATGGTCATCAAGCAGGGGATGATTGTTTAAAGCAAATTGCCCAAACTGTAAAGAAAATTCTGAATCGTTCTGTTGATTTTGTTGCTCGTTATGGTGGGGAAGAATTTGTCGTAATCCTCCCAAATACAGATCAGCAAGGAGCAATTATCATTGTAGAAAATATCCAACACGCTATTTACACCTTAGCAATTCCCCACAAAGAATCAAAAGTTAGTGAGCTTGTCTCTATTAGTGTAGGAATTGCTAGTATTATCCCTAGATCGGCAAGTTCACCTGCTGACTTAATTAATCTAGCTGATAAAGCTCTTTATACAGCGAAACAACAGGGACGGAACCGCTATTCTGTTGCTGAAATTTAATTTTCTGATGAATTAAAGCTATTCTTTGCTCAATTTCAAACACTGAACCGCCCGTCGTTTCGTCTCCTCCCCTCTTCTATCATACTTAGCCGTCGTCACCGGAGAACTATGACCCGCCAACTTCTGCACCGTGACAATATCCACCCCTGCATCCAATAAATCACTACAAAACGTCCGTCGAAAATCATGGGGGGAAAACGACTCAATCCCCGCCATTTTTGCCCGTTTCTGTATAATCCGCCAAACCGTATCCGAGTGCATCTGGCCTAACTTTAAATGACCCCCTCGATGGATACGACAAAACAAACATCCCTCTTCATTCCCTCGCACCCCTAACCATCGCTGAATATAGGAAATCGCCTCTAGGGGCAAATAAACCCGTCGAGTCTTCCCCCGTTTACCCTTACGCACCAACACCTCCCCTGTACTCCCATCAAAATCCCTTAATTCCAGTTTCACCAACTCAGAGCGACGTATTCCCGTCCCCCGTAACATCACCATAATCGCTGCATCCCGAATATCCATCGCACTCTCCTCTCCACAAGTCCCCAACAACGCCTTAATTTCTGTTGAATCAAGAGATCGCCCTCTTAACTCAGGTTCTGCTTGAATATTGGGAAAATCCACCGCTTTTTGATAATCATCAGCAGCCATCAACCCCAAGCGATAGGCTTCTAATAACACCCGTCGCAACGCCGACAGCATCTTATTAGCCGTCACCGGAGCCAACTTTTGCAACAAAGCCACCCTCACCGCAGCCGTATGGTGGTAACGCAGCCTAGACCAATCTAAAGTATCCGCATCACAGTCCCCATTCGTCAATAACGACGCTATAGTATTAAGAGAATAGCGGATAGTGCGACGACTACCTTCTGATAACCCCGATAAATAGACGCTCGCCGGATGCAGGGTCACGGGTATGGGTTGAGTTAATTTAAGATTTTCAGACGAATGTAGATCGCGCTCAATCAGGTTAACCATAATGACCCAACCCTTGGGAGAAGAAACATATTAGAACGTTCAAGACACTGTTCTCACGTCCTATTCTCCCATTGATTGAGTAATAGTCATAATCCTTATATTCCCTCCGAAGTTAGCCGAAAAAATGAAGGCTACGCTTCTATTAGCCCCTGAAAGTCAGCTACAGAGCCAATGGTGATCGCTTGTCTGTGTAAAGTTTTCAATAACTCCAAATCCTCAATTTGATTAATTCTCTCAATTAATTCGTTGGGTAACGCCTCAAACCGAACCTCTAGCACCTCAATGACATCCTCCCGTTTTTGTTGGAGAACCCCCTCCTGACGTGCTAACCGTTCGACACTGGTAACATAGGGCATTTGTAAATCCTCCTCGAAATTCCTAATTTCCTGTTTAAATTCACTTTCGATGGACTCTGGTAAAGTCATCATCCAATCAATTAACCTGAATAACTCTAAGATATCCTGTCTGCTATATCCCCGTTGATACAAACTTTTGGCGATCCTCAATTTTCCTTGATAACGACGATTCGGATCTTGGTTCGTTTGCTGTGTCGTTAAATGGGCAGCCACAATCACAGCAAAAGGATTATTATCGGCACTTCTCTCGCTTCTCCCCTGATAATCAAGCAATTTGACCGCAGGAAACAGAAACTCAACCCGACACCCCCATAGTTCATTATGATACCTATCCGGTCGCCAAGAATCCTGGTCATCGGCTAAGACCGCTAAACTGACCACAGACCGTCGATACATATCAAAAATGCGATAATTATAGACATACATCCGTTCAGCAAAGTTAGAAGATGCCTGACTCTGGATTTCGACATGAATTAGTACCCAGATTTCGGACCCATCCCCTCGCCAAACCTTAACCAATTTATCCGCTTCTCTACGACCCATTTCAGCATCCCTAACCACCTGTTGGAATTCCTTATCTAAAAATTCATACCCTCGACTCCAATTAATGTTGGCCTCAATTTCAGGGAAAAAGAACGCCATAAACGGTTGAAAGTACAGCGATAACGCTTCTTTCCAAGGATTATCGTAATCGGCACGTTGAGAGGTCATAGGTAAATAATGTTTTTGAAGAAGTCTTCGAGTTGGGTTAGTTTGGTCGGGAAGAGAGAACGACTTTGAATTTATCAATATCTTTCTGTTCTGATTGTAAAAATTGTAAGAAAGATTTATTTTGGAATCTACAAGTTTGCCGAATTCCTAACAAACGAAGATAACTATAAGTATGCGACTCTTGGAAAGAACCAGAGATCATTCTTTGCTTGGCAAGATGTCTAATGGCATTCTCAGCCGTATTATTATGCCAATTTACTTGGTCTTTTTCCAAAAAAGTAAACAAACTATCACGATATCTAATAAATCGTTTTTGATATTTGATCGACAATTCAGATTCGTAAAATTTATCAGCGATGCTTTGTTGATAAAAAAGCTCTACTTTAGGCTTGAATTTACTAAGATACTTGGATTTAATGCCATGAACTTCGATAGTTTTAAACATAGGAACTATCAAATCTCTAACTTGTAAAATGAAAGCTTCATATTCGGCATCAAAAGGAAATTTCCAAAGATCATCATTGAGATCCCGAATTAAATGAACCCAACACTTTTGTTGCTGATATTCTAAGGAATCATAGCCAGGATAAAAATCTGAGATTAATACCCCTTGATAGTCAGATAAGGTTTGTTTGACTATTTCTACTTCTCTAGTTTTTGTCAATTTAAAAACCACTCGCTTTCCATCAGTAAAAACCCAGACATACCAATCTTCCCAGTTAATTTTAATTGTTGTTTCATCAACATGAATAGCTGGACTTTTTAGCATACTCTGGATTAAGCAATTTTCAGTTTCTAAATATTCATCAGCTAGAGATTGAAGAAATCTTCTAGTAGTATGGCTAGAAATAGCTTCATTAAAATGTTCTTTGATACTTTCAACAATAGTACGGTGAGGTAATCTAAGTGCAACTCGATGATACGCTACCCAGACTTTAAATCCTCGTCCATATACTTGCAACCGACTAAATTTAGTAAGCTCTGGAGGAGGGTAATATACATTACATTTGGGACAGTAAGATTGTTGTCCAAATAACCTTATTATTGACTTACTTATGCCCTTAGTATTATACACAAGATCAATAATATTTTTCCAATAAGAATACTTAGATATAATTAGTTTCTCGTGATGAATAGGACAGATTTCTAAAGGTTTCGTCTCAATAGATAGATCAGGTTTAAGAGAGTCAATAGAAAACTGTTTAGATTTTTTTTTAGATTGAGTTGATTTTTCCTTTTTTCTATTTTTTGATGTTTTTTTCTTGTCTAATGAACGCAAGCTAATTTTATTTTTATCATAATCCCGATGAGCCGTTTCAAGAATAATGTTAAACTGTTTGTGAACTAATTTTCCTTTTTCTGTATCAAATTGCTTTGGTTCGTCAACAAAATCGATGGAGTCATCAGAATTAGCTATTTCCTTTAAGCTAGAAATTACATCAGTTAATAATTTTAAGGCTTGACAGTCTTCTGTATTATAAGTGACAAGAAGGTGTTGAATTTCTGTTTGTTGTCTTTTTTCCCAACGATAACGCCAGACTAGACTTTGTAGCCCAGAAACTATATTACTCCAAGATGCACCAACGTAGATACCTAAAGTCTTTAAACTGTTTGAAAAAACGGGAAAATATACTTTAGCGTAAAGTAATTTATTGATGTTAATTAATCGCTGGTTAAGGGCTTCGTAAGTCTCATCATCTGAATATCTTTTGGACAGTTTTTTAATGGCTTTATTTTCATAACTTCCGTAGTGATAAATAGGAGCTTGATGATAGAGATTAATAATTTCTATAAATTGACCCCAAATTCTTTCTTCATCTAATAGACTATCTGCCCAAAAAGAGTATTGTTTTATCTTTTTTCCTTCACAGATTAGTAATCCTATAAGGTAATAAAAATTTTCGTCTGGTATTCCTTCAATGTCTAAAAATATTTCCACTTCTGGTCGAAGGATACTCGGAATTTCTTGAAGATAAATTTTTCCCGTTCTAATAGCTAAGGCTTGTAATTCTGGTTTAGAGCGACTAAAAAATTTATTATGGATTTTTCTTTGTCTTCTAGGTTTATATAAATACGAAAGCTGTTTAACTGTAAAAATCCCTCTTTTGTGATACTTTTGTAAACTTTTGGCGGTCATTCCTCCTAGCAAGCTAAGATTATCATCTTGTTTGGCTTTTTTCAAACAACTGGCTTGAAACTCACAGTAAGGACAATGCTTATTGAGAATAACTGGAGGCGGTTCGACAAGAGATGTTTTTACCCATTTTTTTAAGGGATTTATTAATGGCTTTAAAATTTTGTTGTTTTCACTTAATTTAATCGTGTGAGAGCTATTATCTAGGCTAATAATTTTTCCTTTTTCTATCGGAAAATTAACCAGCTTTTGAATTAGATATCCAATCACTAATAATTTTAATTTTTGTTCTTTAGTAATCGTATAAGTTCCAGTGATTATTCGAGGCTCAAAATAAGTCTGATCTAAATCTCTTTTCTTAAATTTATCAATGGATAATAAGTCACATTCAACTTCTAATCCATTGGTTCTTAAGATCACTTGAGAGGAGCTATTTTCTAGATTTTTAAAGTCTTGTGAGGAAGATAATGTAATTCCTGAAGATGTTATTTGAAGATTCTTTAAGTAGGTTTCTTTATGCTCATTCTCTCTTGCTTTAAGAAGCTCTATGTATTCCGAGGAAATTCCTTTTTCCTTGTTAAACATGAGGAGATATGCTTTGCGAGGGCATTGTGAATAAGCAATTATAATCTCAGATGTAATGATACGCATGGACCTAGAGCCTTGGAGAGTTTTTAGTGTGTAGAATTGTCAGCAAGCCAATTACTAAGCTGCTGTTCACTAAGCTCACCAGCAGCTAAGGCTAACATAACCGTCACCACTTCCACCTCTGGCGCAATTAAATCAATCCCGTTGACCCTAAGAAAAACGGCCATCACCACGAAAGCAGTCCGCTTATTGCCATCGACAAAAGGGTGATTTTTCGCTAATCCCCAACCAATGGCAGCAGCTAACTCATACAGACTAGCATCGGGTTGATAAGTGTAAAGGTGTTTAGCTCTCGCCAAGGCTGAAGATAACTTACCTTCATCCAAGATACCAGAAGCCCCACCAAATAAAGCAAGCTGCTGGCTATGAATCGCCCTAGCCATTCTCTCAGTAATCCAGATCGGTTCGCTCACTTAGCCAACTCTTTTAAAGCATTCCGGTAACGACGGGTGATTTCCCCTGCTGCTTCCATTACCTGTTCAAATTCAGGATCGTAAGCGGTTAACTCTATTCCATCGGGGGTTTCAGTCAGATAGAGGGTGTCTCCTTCATTGACTTGTAATTTATCAAGGATTTCTTTGGGAAAAGTCGTTCCGATAGAATTTCCAATCTTCCTGAGTTTTAACTTCATTATTTTCTTGTCTTCTTTTAGTAATTACAATTGTAACTACATTGACGAGTTTTGGAGTATAAAAGTAGATAACTTGTGTTTTGTCTCGTCATCAACTATACAGTGTTACCTAAAGACAACACACCTGTACCGTGACAACAACACACCATGAATATTAAGGAACTTTGCGATCGCTATAAGCTTCAATCTCGTAAATCTCTCTACTCTCGTTTGGAAGCTGTCGGACTAAAATTCCCAAAAGATGATGACGGTAAAGCCTACGCCACAGAACCAATGATCCAACAATTGGACGACTTGGATCTACACATTAAAAATGGAGGCAGCCTAAAAAACTACACACCTGTTACCTCAGTTACAACACACCTAGAACTAGCTGATAATGGTAATCTTTTAGACGACACAACACAAACAACACAACTTGCAACACAGCAAACGACACAGATGAGTCGTGAGGAATTATTAGAAATTATTGAGGTATTAGGGAGTGCGATCGCTTCTCGATTACAACCCATTAACCCCATCGCCTATAACCATTCCCTTGAACAAGCACAAGAACAAAACTGGATACTCTCAAGCAAAGAGGTTAAACAGTTAATCGGCATTAAACCTAGTTGTCCCAAAGGTAAGAACGTATTTACTAGAGGCTGTTGGGCATTTACTAAAGCCGGCAAAATCGGCAATCAAACAGGGTGGCGAGTTAAAAAGATCGTTGAAGACTAACACCAATACATTAGAACTGTTACCTGACGACAACACAACAGTAATTTAGTTAAACCTAGAAAGCTGGTGTATCAAAAAAAAGGTTGTTTAACTTGAACCTCAAAGCCCCATCGGAACAGAATGATCTTAACTCCATTAATTCCGACACCTCAGAGTCCATCTCTGAGTGTACCTTTCCTCAACGATTCACCGATCTCGAAGTACAGGGAATTTTAAAGCAGAAGTATAACATCATTTCCACTTCCCAAACAGTCAGCAAGTGGAGACAAGGGAGAAAGTCAGCCACGGGGACGCAATCAAATCGGGTCAAAGGATTGCAGATTGGAGAGGGGAGATTGTAGATTGTATTCACGACGCTCTGTACGTGAGCTTGAGAATGTAGATTGTAGACTGTTGATTAATTGTTGATTGTTGAAGGCAGATTAAAGAATTACCAATGTTTAAAAACAAAGGAACCTGTATTTAATCAATCTGCAATCTGCAATCTACAATCTACAATCTTCTGTCAGAACTGGCCAAGCTATCCCCAGGGGCAATAAGCGCCTGAAACGCTTACCCTATAAAGATTTCAAGTCATAGCATTCTTTAATTTGGCCATCTACTCACTCTTTTGGCTAGTTTTGATCCAAAACAAATGTTCGCTCCCGGAAGAAAAAAAAGACATTTTTGGCCAAAACAGTGAGTAGATGGTCAGTTTTGATCCAAATTTTTGGCTATCCAAAATTAGCCCAATTATAAAATAAACATTAAACCACACTAAGAAAATCTAAAAACGCCTCTATTAATTTTAAAACATCAAAATTTTAATCTGTTCAAGTCCGATGGTGATCACTGGCGACCGCTTCAATCATAATCCCACTTAACCTAACACCACCATTATTATCTTAAAATGTTGGATTGAAGACCCTCAGTTTTACTGACGGGATGAAAATGCAACCAGTCTATTAACTGCGAAGCATCGTTTACACATCAGGACGATCTTGATCTTCTACATATTGTTTGAGTT
>NETF01000028.1 GCA_002172675.1 unicellular cyanobacterium SU3 | reverse complement strand
TGGCACAGTAAAAGATGTTTATATTCCCATCAATGATATTTTACCTCTCCCTTCTCCTGCTACATAATTTAAACTTATGAATTTTGGTGGCGATCGCTTGTCTCAAGCTGACTTTGTGATCTACTGATACTTACCAGAGCCAGAAAAAGTCTCTTCAATCGATGAGACGACACCTGTAGAGTTATTAGATTCAGTATCAAAATAATTAATACTAATGTCAATGGGATTGGCAAAGACAAATCGAAAGATTCCCCATTCCCCTTGTCCCCTTTCTTCGTTATCTGAAGGACGATACCAAAACTGTTGATTACGTTCTGCTGTGCCTATATCAAACGCTTTAAAATAAACCTGTGTCTTACCGTTAGCATCTCTATATTTGTTTTCAGTCCCTGCTTTATCAACAAATAATCGGCTAGGGTCTTCTTGAGTGCCATTATCTAAGATATTAGGAAGACTCTCAACCGAAGTAATGATAGGAAATAAGTTGGGGAGATTGAAACAAGGTTGATTGGGATCAATGCAACCAAACAAGTCAACTTCCCCTTCTGCTTGGGGAACCAGGGACTGTTCAACAATTTGCGCCGAAGCTGAAAAAACTATACCGATATTAACACCAATGGTTGTTACTCCTGTTACAGCTAGAGGAAGTAAATACTGAGATAACAATTGTTTATGTGTACTCATGGCTAGATTTAGTTACTTAAATGTACTGACATTTCCATTAAAAGCCACAATCTAGGAATATGGTGTTAGCGCAGAGTATAACTTCATGTATAACTTCGTGTATAACTTCTGCAAAGGGTCGGTGATTCATTTTGCTTGTTTATTAAAGAATTTCTTTTAATTCTAAGTTTTGCTCAATTATTGAGTGATCGCGCCAAATAGGACGCATTTTTCCCTGTTGGTATAAGGATAATTGATCGCCTCTGTGGGGTGAGTTGGGTTGAGTGGCGTTACCATAGACGGTTAACCCTTGGGCCTCGATGGGATCAGAAAATTCAACAGCCATCATAAAACTGTCCCCAAAAACCACTTGAAATTTCTCATCTTCGGTTGCTTGTATTCCTAATACTTGAAAACTTCCTAGTTTACCAGGCGCACCTCTGGCTGCCACATCTTGCTCTCCTACGCGCATTCTGACGACTTCTCCCCAAGGAACGTCTAGGGACTGGTACAGTAGTTTAACTTGGGCTGCAATGCCTTCTAAAACAGCTACTGCGGTGTTAATATCGGCTAATCCTGTAGGGGTATCTAGGGGGGTTTGGGGGTTCCAGGGTTTGGAAAAGAGTCCTTTTGATTCTAAAGTCGTCGCCCATAACATAAAGAGTACCGCACCGCGACTATCTGGGTTAGTTTGACGATCCCATTGTTCTAGAACTTCTGCTGCTTCTATTCCGATGGGGTTTGCTAATGCTTTGGTGGTAGAAACAAGGATATCTAATAGGCGATCGCTGATCAATAATTTTGAGGAAAATTTCTTGTTAATTACATCTTCTAAACTGAGTTGATCGAACTGGGTTAATAACTCAATGGAACGCTGCGATCGTAAAATATCGGTGACTTGGCCTAAGTATTTCGGGGCAAAATAGGGGGGAAAATCTTCTGAGTTTAATATCGGAGGATTAGTGCTAGTCCAAGGGGGATCATTGGTATTTTGTAACCAACTACTTTCAGGATTAATAATACGGGGTAATTGTTCGTATTCATGATAATCTTCCCATAGGGTTTCTGAGGTATCTCCTGAGATAATTCCTCCCCAATTTTCCCAGTTTCCTTGGGAACGAATGGGAATTAAACCATTAAAAACATACATAATATTATCTTGTTTATCAGCATAAATTACATTAAATAAAGGAAGTTGTAATTGTTTTAAACTTGTTTCAAATTGGTTTAAATTTTCGGCTCTTCCCATATTCCATAATTGTTCTAAACTTCCAGGACGATCTAATCCTGCGACTCTTAAGGCGTAACCGATATTTTTTTGTTGTTCAATAATTACACCATGAATGGATTGTTTAATACCTATTTGTAATTCTGTAAAGCTTCCATTAGGTTGCCGAATTTTGATACTTTCTATCTCTTGTTTTAAGGGTTGAAGTTTTCCATTAAATAGATAACTTTCTTCTTGTAGTTTTAATTGATAAATATCGGCATTATCGATAGGATTGACAGTCACTGTCCAGCCTAAATTATCATTAAACGCAATAGCTAAAGCAGGCATTCCGACTAAAGTTGCACCATATAAATTGAGATTAGGGGCAGTTAAATGGGCTTCGTACCAAAGATAAAAATCTGACCAAGGTAAATGGGGATTCGCTAGTAAAATTGAGTTGTTATTTAATGTTTTTTGAGGGGCGATCGCCCAAGCATTTGACCCGGCTTGTGACGGTATATTTTGTAATGCTTTAATTTCTTTAGGATTAGTTAAAAAGTGAAAATAAATAACCCGTTGAAAATGTCCCAAGATATCGGTTCCTGTGATGGGTAAAACTTGTTTGAGTTCTTCTCCTATTTCATCAGGATGTTGTTGAATATAATCGTTAATTCCTTGAGCAAAACTATCTAAATAGCTTCGCATTTCTGGGCTTTGTTCTTTATACCATTGTTGCGCTCTTTTAGGAATTCCCATTGTCCTAACATATTGATCAGACTCTAGATAATTAATCCCCCAATATTCTGCTCCTTTTCCCCTTGCTTGTCCGTATAATTTTAATAATAAGTTACCATGACTTTTGGTTTGTGACCAGCCAAATGCTTTAAATAAACTGCTATTATTAGAGGCATAAATATGAGGAACTCCCCAGGTATCCCAGAGTATTTCTGTAGAATTTTGGCTCATAGTAGAACAATTAAAAATAAACAATATTAGCAATAAAGTTGACAAAAAAATAGAAATAATTTTTTTCATTTAACTGTAACTGTATATAATAATTTGCTGGTTAATTTTTATTATGCTCCCATTCCTGAATACTGTTTTAATCCTTTTTTCCATAACCAACGGTTGAGAACAAAAAATATTATAATCCAGGTTAGCATAATAATAAAACTTAGTGTAATATCAAGGGGACGATTAATAAATAAAGAGGCTGGAAAATAAACAGTGTAAGGAAAAGGGGTTAATAAAACAATATCTCGAATAAAGGGGGGAAATACATCTAAAGGGGCTGTTATTCCTGATAAAAATATATCGAATAAAAACCAAAATTGCTGAATTGAACTAGCCCTTTCTATCCAAAAACAAAACATAGCTAAAGTATATTGAATAATAAACCTTAATGTAAAAGATAAAATAACAGCCATTAATCCCAATATAATATTACTTATCTGCGGTGTCCAAATGGCTTGAGGATATAAGCAAAAGAATAATAAAGTAATCAAAATAGCAATAGGAAACCGTGTTATTTTTTCAGCAATATGTCGGGCGACATGATACCAAGCAGGATCAACCGGATATAATAGTTTAAAGGATAATTTTCCTTCAATAACTTCTTTTTCAAAATCCCAAATGACCCAAACATTAGTAAATTGACGGACTTGGAAAACACAGAAAAAATAACGAGCAAATTCTACGGAACTTAACGAAAAATCTCCCCCTTGAGCAGCTTTGATCCAGACTCCCATTAAAATAATTGGCAAGGAACCCGAAAGCACCCAAAAAAAGATTTCTGCTCGATACTCTAGCATATGAGCATAATAAACAGAAAGAAAAGAAGTAACTTTTTTAATTAACCAGCGCATAAGCTATATTAATAGGGTGTAGAGAAGCGAATTTTCAAAATTAGTTGAGCAGATAATTGTGGACAAATATAAATTTTATCAACACACATGAGTGCTTTAAGTGTATTATAAGCAAAAATCAGTAGTCATCAAGATGTTTAAATATCTTACAGGATTATATTATATGTACGAATGCGTACTTATGATTTTTCGTCAAAATGCTAAGATAAGCATAAACTTAAGTAAAAGCAGTTCTAAATTTAAAATTTTTAGCCTAATCTATTTAACATTTTTGTCTTCTGGTGAGTGGTTTTCTATAGAAATAGCTGGAATAGCTAATGTCGTTTTTTGATACTTAATATTCTGTATTCACGAATAAAATTGATAGATTAGGGTTAGTTCTATGTCTGAGTCAGTTTCTTCTTCATCCAATAAAATTTTGTTAGATAAATTTTTAAAAGCAGTTCAGCAGAAAGCAAAAAATAGTAGTAATTATAATCCTAACAAAACATTAAATCCTGAGTTATTATTAGATATTGAAAATTTTCCTCAATTATTAAATGATATTATTATAGAACTGAAAAGTCAAAAAATCGATATTTCTAATGCTCGGATAATTGCTGCTACTGCTTGTGAGTTGCTCGAACTCTATACCTTAAACCATGTTTATCAAAAAGGGGAGGAAGAAAACTTAAAACAAGTCATAAAGTTATTGGGATTTTTGATTGTTGGGGCTATTAAAACCCCAATTACGCAACATCAACCTTCCCTAGAAAAAGAACTTGATCTTGAAGTTGAATCATCTAAAGACTTAATATCTGAAAATAATTTAGATGACTCTCCTAGTTCATCTTTTATAACAACTAACAATTTACCAAAATCTAATAAAAAATTAGTTATTTCTGATATTGATAATGAAGAAAAATATAGTATCATTGCCTTGAAAATTGTTAATAAAATGTCTTTAGAAAATAACTTAGACTTAACAACTTTATTAAGAATCGCTTCTTTTTATTGCGTTGATTGGAACTATATTCAAAGTAAGAGAGAAACTAAATCCCGAAGTTTTACTCGCTTACAAAAAGTTTTACTTTCCCTTGGTTTTGATGATAGTCGAAATAGCTATAAAAAAGCGGTTAAAATTTTAGAACAATTAGGAGTAAAAGGGATACTAGGATTAGCTGAGTTTCAATATCGTAAACAAGACTATATTAATTTAAAATCGAAACTTATAGAAAGTCATAATTTCTTAGACAACTTTGAAAATTATTCACCCTTAGAATTACTCAAAAACAATTTATTAAATGCTTACCAAAAATTAAGAAACTCTCAATCTTCTATGGTGTTTACAGAGGATAGTCAACTAGATTTTGACTCCCAGGAAATAATATACTGGGATTATGATAAAGTACAATGGGGAAATACTGAAAAATCCTTGATGATTTTCCGTACATTACTTAATGTTTGTTGTGATGGAATGTATCGGAATTACCGTGTTAAATCTAATCTAGTCAATGGTATAGGATTAAGGGGTAAATCTCAAGAAAATTTTCTTGAAATTCAGAATAAATGGATTGATGACTTAAGTTATATTACCTATTTAAGTACCTCTCCGATAACCATTAATAACTTACAAGGAGATCAATTGAAAAATAGAATTTTAGATTGGCCATTAAGTAGTTTTTTTGTGACTAATAGTTCAAAACCATCAGAAATCAGTCAAACTGTAATTAAAGAAAAAGTAGAAAATTTATCTTTGCCAGATGCTGCTAATTTGCTAATTCTTCTCTACAGTAATCTCAAAAAGGATATAAATTCTATTGAACAAATTAAAAGTTTATATAATATTTTAATAGATTATTTATCTGTTAATACAAATTCTTTAGAATGGTTAAAAACCCATTTAAAACAACATGGTTTAGATGGGATGGAAATTACTGAAATTTTAGAATCCTAAAAAGATATCCAATTTCGTTAAAATCTTAATTTTTTCTAATGTTTTTTCTATGGAGAGTGTATTAAGCAATTAACCAAGTTTCTTGAAATGTAGTGAGAATTTCGATAGAATAATAGTGAGGAAATAAACGAATAAAGTGTTCAAATATACATTTAGATTTTATTGATATTATTTACCTTTCATCAATCTACCTATAGTTATATAAATTAGTAAAGAAACGGTAAACCCTGACCTCAAGTTATCTCAATTAATCGTAGATAAGATCATTCCCGAACTCAACCATAACAGATGAAATCATCCTTACTCACACCTAACGGTAACAATAACAAAAAAAATCAATTACCATCGACCATTACCCAGGCAGAAGGTAAAATAGGGCCAGATACAGCATTAGAACAAGAAACAGGGAGTCAATATCTGTCCTTGGGAAAACTAGCGCAAAAACTACAACAAACTCTAGAAAATCATCGGGGAGAACGTCATATTGTGGTGATTCAGGATTTTCCCGATCCTGATGCCCTTTCGAGCGCTTGGGCCTATCAATTAATGGCGCAACCTTACGAGATAGAATGCGATATTGTTTACGCTGGCACCCTTTCTCACCAGGAAAACATCGCCCTAGTCAAACTAACGGGTTTACCAGCAACAAGGTGGAGTACCAACAGCCTCAAAGATCGGGATTTATCGATTTACCAGGGATGTGTATTGGTGGATTCTCAAGGTAGCACCAGTCAATTAATGCCTTACGTAAAACAGGCTAAAATCCCCATTGTGATCGTCATTGATCATCATAGCAAACAAGGGAATATCCAAGCAGAATTTACAGACTTACGGCCAAAAATTCGGGCAACCGCTACTATTCTCACCCAATATATCCAAGCGGGCTTATTAGACTTCAACAGTAACAATAATACTCATGTTAAGTGTGCCACAGCCTTAATGCACGGCCTTCGTTCTGATACCAATGGCTTACGACAGGCCCAAGAACAAGACCTACTGGCTGCGGCCTATTTATCCCGTGTTTATGATCCACAATTATTAAATGCTGTGCTACAGTCAGCTAGGTCCCATCGCGTCATGGATGTGATTGAGCGATCGCTAAAAAATCGTCTGATTCAAAATAACTTTTCCATCGCTGGAGTAGGTTATTTACGGTATGAAGATCGAGATGCGATTCCCCAAGCAGCCGACTTCTTGGTGACAGAAGAAAATATACATACGGCGGTTGTCTATGGCATTATTCACGACGAAGATCATGACATCGAAGTCGTAATCGGCTCTTTACGTACCCATAAACTCACCCTTGACCCCGATGAATTTCTCAAAGAGGCTTTAGGGAAAAATGCTCTAGGCCGTTACTATGGCGGTGGCCGAGAAATGGCCGGTGGGTTTGAGATTTCGATGGGATTTTTTGGCGGTAGTAACGATAATAGCGACTACACCAAACTGAAATGGGAATTAGTTGATACCCAAATCAAACAAAAACTCTCAAAGTTAGTTAACCCTAAAAATGAAGTGGTTCATGCTTGAAGCAGTGATCAAATAAGTATTCATTGATAATTGTCAATAGACAAGGAAGGGATCTCAATTAGCTGAGATTTACTCTAAAATATGTTAAACCTGAACATATAAATCATTAAAGCATTACTTGAGTCCCTAATATAAATCCTTGTCATACCATGAATCTTAATAATAACCTTAATTCTGTTGAGAATGCCCCAGATAAAAGCACTGAGACTCCCAATAACCAGGGAGAGCAACCCATTGAGGCAGAAATTATTGCAGAAACACAGACAAACGCCTCGACAATAGATAAAGATGAAAATACCATCAACCTAACTTATTATCCCGTTGAAGACGCTCAAACCGATCTACCCCTCAATGAGGATCCCCTACTTCTTTGGTTAAAACAAGGATTAATTTCTTTGAGTACCCCTTGGGGAATGGGATCATTATCTTTAATTGTGGTTGCTAATTTCATTATTGGCGGCGTGCAATTATGGAAAATGCAGCCAACCCCTCAACAACTTGAGTCCGCTAATCTGACCGTTGATACCTCTGCTGCTAACTTATCCATTCCCAAAAGTCTTAATATTGCCAGAACATCCTCTGATCGGGTAATGTTAGACGCACTGAGTACCGTTTCTAACCCCTCTCCCCAGTCCCCTGAACCGGTAGCTAAAACCCCTCAAACTTCTCCAACGCCAAAAGAAACAGTGGTCAATGTCAATCGGCCTTCAAATTTGACTAATGCCATTTTACCCCCATCTCTACAACCCCAAACCAATATCCAATATCCAAGGGCCACAAGCCCTTTAAAAGTGCCTCAAGCCCCAAAAACAGCCCCCGTGCGTCCTTCTACTATTCCCGTTGCTGAAATTCCTCGTCCTGTCCCTACCTCTCCTAAACCGGCAACGGTTCCAACGATGGCCATTGAACCTCCTCCTCCTCCTAACAGTGACGCAACGATGTCCGACGATGAAAAAGTGCGTCAAGCCATCAAGCAACAGTTGAAAATAGAAGAAAATAATCAAAGTAATATTCCTCTGGGGTTCAATCATAAAACCCGTATAGAAATGCAAAACGGAATGAATGAACTTCCTGAAGAATTATTACCACAACAAGTGAAACATCTTGAACAACTTCAACAACGAGAAGTGCTAGACTCAGAAGCCTCACAAGGAATTAATATTGAGTAATCAGTTATTATTGTTTTTGATCCTTATTATTAACAACTTTTTAGGGATTACTGAAGATTAACGACCTTGTTACACTGTTAATAGAGGCTAAAATTAAAAGAAGATTAGGAGAACAAGAATGGGATGGTTAGAAAGAATGAGTCGGGTGGTTAGGGGTCATCTGAATAGCTTGGTTCATGAAGCAGAAGACCCCGAAAAACTATTAGAGGATGCTATTGCTCATATGGAACAGGAATTGATTGCTATGCGTCGAGCTTTAGCAGAAGCGATCGCTACTCACAAAAGCGCAGAACGTCAATTATCTCGTTACGAAAAAGCAGCCGAAACCTGGTACGAACGGGCAGAGTTAGCTATATCAAAAGGCAATGAAGCTTTAGCTAGAGAAGCCTTAATGAAACGTCAATCTTATCAACAACAAGCTGATAGTATTAAAAGCCAACTGAGCGAACAAAATGAAATTATTCAGAGGCTGAAGAACGAATTAAGAAAAGTCGAGCATAAAGAAAGAGAAGCCAAAGCAAAAAAGAATCTTTATTTGGCCAGACTCCGTTCAGCTATGGCTTCTCAAAAACTTAATGAAGTGTTAGGAAACTTTGACCCTTATAGTTCTGATAATCTTTTTGAAAGAATTGATCAACAAATTTTAGAACTAGAAACACAATCAGAAATAATGGAGAAAATTCCCGATCCCTTAGAAAGCAAATTTATGGAATTAGAAAATAGTAAAAAACTAGAAAAAGAAATGGCTCAACTAAAAGGGAAAAAGTCTCAAGCCGAAATCGACGAACTTAGGTCTAAACTCGATCAATTATAAAATGACTCAAACCTCAATTCATGCTAAACCCCCTTTAGAATACATTCCTCCGAATTTTAACCCTTGGATTTGGCGTGGTGTCAAAACTTTGTTACCTTTATGGTTACAATGGCAAACCACCATCGCAGAAATTGAAGGAAAGAATATTGAACAATTAGCTGACCTTTATCAACAATTTCAAGCAGGAAAAATCCGCTTTTTAATGGCTTTTCGTCATCCCAGTGTTAATGACCCGTATTGTATGGGATATTTAGTCTGGAAGCTGTTGCCAATAATCGCAAAAGAAAAGAAAATTGCTTTAAACAATGCGCCTCATTCTCACTTTATTTATGATCGAGGAATTCCCCTGTGGGCTGGATCTAGTGTGGGTTGGTTATACTCTCAATTAGGAGGAACTTCCATACAAAGGGGTAAGTTAGATATTCCTGGGTTACGTTCAGCAAGGGAGTTATTTGTTAACGGTCAATTTCCTATGGCAGCAGCCCCAGAAGGAGCAACGAACGGTCATAATGAAATTATTAGTCCCCTAGAACCAGGAATCTCTCAATTGGGGTTTTGGTGTGCAGAAGATTTATACAAAGCTAACCGCAAAGAAACGGTTTTCATTGTTCCTATCGGCATTCAATATTTCTATTTATCCCCTCCTTGGGAACCCATTGAAAAATTATTAAGCCAGTTAGAAAAAGATGTTGGGATTTCTCCTAAAAATCATTCCTTAGATCCCTCAAAATTGTATGAAAGGTTATATGGGTTAGGAGAACACTGTTTAGGAATAATGGAAAATTTTTATCGACAATTTTATCATCAAACGTTACCCGATTTATCAGAGAAAAATTTACAAGAACGATTGCAAAAATTACTCAATGTTGGTTTAGAAGTGGCAGAAAGTTACTTTAATCTTAAACCAAAAGGAAGCATGATCGATCGCTGTCGTCGTTTAGAACAAGCGGGATGGGAGTATATTTATCGAGATGATTTTAAGGATATGAATCAATTATCATCAATGGAGAAAGGGTTAGGCGATCGCGTTGCTGAAGAAGCCAGTTTAAGAATGTGGCATATGCGTTTAGTGGAGTCTTTTGTAGCAGTAACGGGGTATTACGTCAAAGATAAACCCACGGCAGAACGGTTTGCAGATACAGTGCTTTTATTATGGGATTTTGTGGCGAAAATAAAAGGAGAAAACCCTTTATCTCGTCCCCAACTCGGTCCTCAACAAGCCTTAATAACTATCGGTGATTCCTTATCTGTGTCAGATCGGTTCGATGAGTATAAAAAGAATCGTCGTCAAGCTGTCACCAACTTAACCCAAAACTTACAAGATGCTTTAGATAAGTTAATTATTCATTCGTGAATAATACATAATTAATTATTGACTTGATCCAGTATAGCTTGAGCAATCACTTCAGCCCCATCTTTAGATAAGCTTTTTCGGATTTTTGGAGGATTGGGATCTTGTTTTAAAAAGTCCCAATTTCCTTGAAAAAACCCTTCTGTTTCAATAATTTGATGTTCAGAATAATTTTCAATTCCTTCTAATAACAAAGCAGCTTCAGCAAAATCATTTCTAGTTAAAGAAACGACGGGAATCTCTAAGCGCATAGCTTCAGCAAATGTGCTAAACCCAGGTTTAGAAATAACTCGACCACATAAGGGCATAAAATCAACCGGACGATAAAAAGGCTCTGTAATTTTAATAATATTGTTTAATTGCGGCGCATTACGATCAAAAGTAATAAATTGCCAATCAGAAAATTGTGCTAAATTATCATAAGGAATTTGTTGTAATCCCAAACCCCCAAAGGTTAATA
Source organism: unicellular cyanobacterium SU3 (assembly GCA_002172675.1). Classification (GTDB taxonomy): domain Bacteria; phylum Cyanobacteriota; class Cyanobacteriia; order Cyanobacteriales; family Microcystaceae; genus Crocosphaera. Next base: position 8,210 of record NETF01000028.1, on the reverse strand, counting down.
AAATTGTTTTTTTTGGAGAAGCCCTTAAGTTAAATTTGTCTTTTAAATCATCCATCGTATAACGAGGGTTTCCGCCAGTTAAACCCACATCAGTGATAGAATTAAAGGCGTTCATAGGTTCAGCCATCGGCAGACGAAACAGGCGATCGCATTGTTGATAACAATCTTTGATCCAGTTCACAATTCCTTGCCATTCTTCTCCCCAACCTTCATAAATAAAGTCCCAACCAAAATTGCTCATCATATAACACCGAACCCCTGCTAATTGGGCAATAGGTGCCATTAAAGGGGGGATATCAGCTAAAATTAAATCGACTTGGTTGGTCTTAATAAAATTAATTTCTGCTGCCATCAAAGCTTGACGTTTTTCATAGATTTCTTGCATTTTGTTGAGGGTTGCCACTTTATCCATTTTAAAACTATCCGATTGAATTACCCCCACATCAAACGCTAAAGGGCGATAAATAAAATCCCCTGAAATGTAGGATTCTAATAGCCATCTCGGGGCAGTTGTCACCATAATTAATAGAGTGTCAGGGCGCAACTTTAAAATGGCATCGGCGACAGTAGAAATGCGTACTGCATGACCAAAACCATGGCCGGTTGCAGCTAAATAAATAATTGGTCTATTGTTAGTAGTAACTTGTGTCATTATTAATTATCAAGATTTAACTCCGAACTCAGTTTACCAATCGTTAGGATTAACTTTGGGGCGAATTTTGACGCGAACAAAAACGGAAGTAATATTATCATGACCGTTATAGCTATTAGCAAAGTCGATTAATTTAGCCATTCCTTTGTCTAAAGATTGACTCGAACTGAGTAAGGGTAATAGATAGGTTTCCCAGTGGTCTTCTACTAAGTCATTGTCACACAAACCATCAGAACAGAGAAGAAATAAAGTATCTTCAACCAGGTCTATAAATCGAATATCGGGTTGTATGTATTTATTATCGTGGGGGCCTAGGGCTTGGGTCAGTTGATAGGCATCGGGTCTAGAGTATGCTAATTTCGGCTCAACTCCACTTTGAATGGCTCTTTGTCCAACTTCGTGATCGATAGTCAATTGTTCAAGTCCCTTTTTGCGACTAATGGAGTAAACTCGACTATCTCCGACGTGAGCAACTGCCACTTTAGTCTGATCGACTAAAATTAAGACTAGAGTGGTTCCCATGCGTCCACTGCCAGAACTGGCGTTGCTTTGATTGACATCGTATAATTTTTTATTGGCTAATAAAATCCCTTGTAAGATGGTTGCTTGAGTCGGGAAATCCTCTTGCCAATGTTGAGCGAAAAAGTTTTCTAAGGTTTCGACGGCCATGGCACTGGCCACTTCTCCGGCCGCATGGCCTCCCATACCATCACAAACTATATAGAGTCCTCGGCCATCTACGACAGTATCTTGATTATTTTGTTGAATAGTGACTTGGGTTTTCATGCCAAAATAATCTTCATTGTGATGTCGTTGTTTTCCTCTGTCGGTGCATCCCGAAGCTGTTAAATTGACCAATTCCATCGGTAAGACGGCGGTGGAATCACTGGGAATATCTGTGGCGGTTGGGGTTTCTTCTAACTGGCTACTCAAAAATTCCCCTTGAAATTCTGATAATTCTTGCTCAACAAAGTCACTAGAATTGGGGGGAGACTGAGAGGGGATTTCGTCATCTTCGGTTATTTGTTGCTCTGCTGCTAAATCTTGCAGTTGTAAGCGTAATTCGGCCACTTGGTTAAGCTTACCTTCGGCCACTTTTTGAATGAGAATGGCCAGTTTGCTCGCAGAGGGATAACCCCCTTTGTTAAACCAACTTTGCCATACTTGACCTAACTGTTGTAGGGATGGGGTATCATTGGGGGGATTGGGATATAATTTGAGCAATCCGAAACTTTGATCTTCATCAAGTCTGAGGTTATCTTCGATGAGCAGACTTTGAGCATAGTTGATAACGGTTAAACTTTTCCAGACGGTGACAATTTGATTCAGCCAATAGATAATCTGGAGGTTTAGTAAGGAGTGATTGATCACTAAATCTCGAATAAGTTGCCAATGGGTGCGATCAGGCAGTAAGATGACTTCTATTTCGTCGTCTACCCAACCATCATAGACTTCAGGAACAATGGGGGTTAGGTCTTTGAGGGTTAGATAGGGAAAGGCAAGAGAAGGAATGCCCATTTGCTCCCATAGTAGGGCATAATCGTCTTTTTCGCTTTCTTTTAATAGGTCTGAGGATTGATTGACTAATGTGTGTAGAGTGGATTTTTCTAGGGGTTGACAGTCAAGCACCTGGGCTTGATAAAAGGTATGGGTAGACGTTTGGGCAATGACTTGAAATGTCTCTGTTTCTTGTGAAGACCAGATTTTATATCGTTGTCCAAGATCAAGATAATTGTTATCAAAGGTTAAATTCTCGTTTGTCTGTTCACTGTTGATAGGTTGGCTTAAAATTACCTGCCAGAGTTTACCAATGAATGCGCCACATTCTGAGCAATTAGCTTCAGAAAAAGGGTTATTATGACCACATTGCGGACAAGATTGATGGGTCAATGAGGTTTGACATTGTTGGCAAACTTGACTATTGTTAGGGTTTTCTGAGTGACATTGGGGACAAACAAGCATAAATGATTACACCGGTAGGAAAGTGCTGAGACAGGATAGTTTATCAGGTTTTTTATAGGCACAGAAGACAAGATTTTCCCCTTGGAGGGAAGAGATGTCTTGAGAGAAGACTAGACTGTTTTATTCAATCCTAAAATTGCCGTTAACCCCCTCATGTTGTTACCATTTCTCTTCTTTTATCATCCCTCTGTTACAACTTCGAGTCAATTAAACTCAACAATTCTATGACTTTCCACTGTCGGCTCGTTATCATAGAAAAAATAGTATGCAGAGGCTTGGGATGGTTTCCCCCGATACAAGCGATCGCCTTTTGATTTATGGTGGTTTGACTTCTGAACAAGTCAAGTTAAGTCGTTATCATTATGGTAGCAATATTTTAACTCCTCCCCAACCAATTTCTTGGTGGTCTCTTTATTTAGATAAGTTTAGTGACCCTGTTATTCGTGTTTTAATTATTGCCGCTATCATCGCTCTATCTATTGGCACAATTCAAGGAGAATATGCGGAATCCTTGGGTATTTTGATGGCTATTTTTTTAGCGACGACTCTTGCTTTTATTAATGAATATCGGGCGAATAAAGCCTTTGAGTTACTAAATAATGTTTATGATCAAACCCCTGTTAAAGTCATTCGTGATCATAAATTCACCCAAATTTATCGTCAAGATTTAGTGGTAGGTGATCTCGTTTATATTGAACAAGGGGATGAAGTTCCTGCAGATGGAGAATTATTAGAAACGGTTAGTTTGTTGGTAGATCAAGCTAAAATGACGGGTGAATCTAAAGCGGTTAAAAAGTTGCCTAAATCTACTGGTTTAGCTGATGATTTTGAACAAAAAACCTATCCTTATTTTCAAGTTTATCGTAGCACTATTGTAACTCAAGGTCATGGGGTTTTTCGAGTAACAGCTGTAGGCGATCGCAGTGAAATTGGACAAGTGACTCAAGCGGTGATTTCTATTGAAAATAATCAAGTAACCCCTTTAAATTTTCAATTAGAAAAGTTAAGTAATTTAATCGGTATTATTGGTTTATTGATGGCAGGACTCACTTTTACGGGTCTATTATTTCGAGGATTGATTATTAATAAATTGTCTTTGAATTTTTTGCAAATTTATAGTTTAATTTTAATTATTGTTAGTAGTTTTATCATCTTAATTCCTGTTTGGTTGCCTATTATAAAAGAAGGATTGAAAGCTCTTAATTTATCTCTTGATTTTTTTGAGAATTATTTTTTTGATTCATGGTTATTGAGTTTCAGTAGTGGTTTACTATTTTTTTTAGCTGGTCTTTCTGTTCTTTATTTACAGGGATGGCTGAATAATTTTAATGATATATTATTGTCTCCCTCTGTGGTAATTGTTATCTTAAATTATTTTATGGTTGCTGTTACAATCATCGTGGTTGCTGTCCCTGAGGGGTTAGCCATGAGTGTTACTTTATCCCTTGCTTATAGTATGGGAAAAATGGCAGCAATGAATAATTTAGTTAGACGAATGCACGCTTGTGAAACCATCGGGGCTGCTACGGTCATTTGTTCTGATAAAACAGGCACATTAACCCAAAATAAAATGCAGGTTGAAGTTGCAAATTTTCCTTGTTTAAATGGTTTACGAAATACACACAAAAAAGTTTATCAAAATCTAATTTATGAAGGAATTTCCGTTAATAGTACCGCCGACTTAGAACGCATATCTAAAGATAATTCTTGTCCAATTGGGAATGTGACAGAAACGGCTTTATTGTTATGGTTAGACCGTCAAATGGTTGATTATCTTACCTATCGTCATCATTTTCAGCTTATCACTCAATTGCCTTTTTCCCCTGAGCAAAAGTATATGATGACAGCAGGAAAATCGAGTGTTATTAAAGGTCATATTGTCTATTTAAAAGGTGCGCCTGACATCGTTTTATCCCACTGTTCTCAACAATTAACTTCAGAGGGAATTAAAGATTTAGAGAATAAAAATGAATGGTTACAAATATTTTACACCTATCAAGAAAAAGCAATGAGAGTATTAGGACTAGCTTATCATTCTTTAGATAGTCAGGTGCAAGAAAATGATATTAATATTCTTGATAATGAATTAATTTGGTTAGGTTGTTTTGCTATTACTGATCCATTACGTCACGATGTTAGAGAAGCGGTTCAACGTTGTTTCAATTCAGGAATTCAGATAAAAATTGTGACAGGAGATAGTCAAAAAACAGCAGAAGAAATTGCAAAGCAAATTAATTTATACCCTTCAGAAAATCATCACGACACAACCCATTTTCATTTAACGGGTCAACAGTTTAAGCAACTGACAGACGAGGAAGCAAAAGAGGTAATAAAAACCTTAAAAGTCTTATCAAGAGCCACACCATTAGATAAACTAAGATTAGTGAAACTATTACAAGAAAATGGGGAAGTTGTAGCAGTTACAGGGGATGGAACCAATGATGGAGCTGCTTTAAAACAGGCCCAAGTGGGTTTATCGATGGGGAGTGGAACAGCGATCGCAAAAGAAGCCAGTGATATCATTTTATTAGATGATTCTTTTAATAGTATTGTTACGGCGGTAATGTGGGGACGATCATTATATGAAAATATTCAACGGTTTTTGATATTTCAATTAACGGTTAATATTGTGGCTTTAGGCATTGCTTTTTTTGGTCTATTTATTGGTATTTCTTTACCTTTAACGGTGACACAAATGCTGTGGATTAATTTAATTATGGATACGTTTGCAGCCTTAGCTTTAGCTACGGAACCACCCCACGAAACGGTCATGAATAAACCCCCTCGTCATCCTCAAGCGTTTATTATTTCTTCTAAGATGTTGACACTCATTATGGGAACAGGAATAATCTTTTTACTGTTTTTAATGGGATTTTTGACTTATTTAGAGAGAGATGGAGAGGTCAACCCGTATGAACTTTCGATCTTCTTTGCTGTTTTTGTGTTTTTACAATTTTGGAATTTATTTAATACTCGTTGTTTTGGTTTACAACAATGGTTTTGGCAAGGGTTAGGAGAAAACAAAGCTTTTTTATCGATTGCAACTATAATCTTTTTAGGACAAATTTTTATTGTTCAATGGGGAGGTAAACTCTTTAGAACTGTTCCTCTTCCTTTTAGAGATTGGTTATGGATTATTTTAGGAACATCCCTAGTATTATGGATAGGAGAATTGTGGCGTTTTTTCCTAAGAAAAAGAACAGACAACACGGCTTATAATAAATAGAAAATCATTACTTTTTTCTGGTTCCCTGTTCTTGATTATCCCTTGTTCAAAGAATGTCTTATGAGTTAGGGTTAGCATCACCACTATAGGGTTGTGAACCGATAGAAGGGGGAACGTTATCATGAGGAGGACTAAATGCTTCGGCGATCGCTTCTGCTAATTTACCAAAAAATCCAGGTTTCTGCTTTAATTCTTCTAAGGCTTCGTCGACATTTTCCGATGAAAATTCAAACCCTTTTTCTTTCGCTAATGAGGTTAATTCATCTGGACTTTTGACGCTTTGTAATTTATCTTTGAGGTCTTCATTTTTAGCAGCCTCACCTAAAAATTCAATAACTTTCTCTTTAGCCATGATTATTCCTTAAATAATTAACAAATGGGGGTAAACTCATAATAACCTTGAGTTTTCATTCTCATTATATAATATAATCCTTACCCAGTTTGGTAATAATCGGCAAGAAACACAGAAAGAACAAAAAAAGCACCCTTTGCTTGAAAAAGTGCTTTTTGTATTGTTTAATATAACTTCAGATTGTTCTAGAAGCTATTTTTTTAATTAATTAGTTACGGGGACGCGCTTGGTTAACTTTCATTGAACGTCCCATCCATTCTGCACCATCTAAGGTTTCAATGGCTTTACTTTCTTCTTCTTCTGAATTCATTTCTACAAAAGCAAAACCTCTGGGACGACCTGTTTCGCGGTCTGTAGGGATATGAACGCGCTTAACAGAACCATAATCAGAAAATACTGTGTTAAGGTCTGCATCTGTTACCTCGTAAGCGAGGTTTCCTACATAAATTGACATAAAATTTGTCTCTACTTTGAATGAACTTGTGGAGATTGAGATTTCGGAGAGAATGCTGTCGATACTTAACAGGAATACCAGTCAGTTATATTAACTTACTCTTTGAACCGATTTACAATGCTCGTTTATAATCATACCATCAAAATGCTCACTACATAATTTTTCAACCTGTAGAGACTATTCTTTTGCGAAGAAGAACACAGGGAGAAAGGGAGATTCGGGGGAATATAAAGAAAATCCTTATCCTTTCTCCCTAGTATATAAGTTCTGGTCAATCAAGGGTTTATTGATAGGTGACTAATTATAAACCGCATTCTGTTGCAAGATTTTGATCTCTTGCAAAACTTGTTCTCGATCAGATAAATTACCAACAAGCCTTCTTTGAGATGAATAAGTTGATTGTAAGAGTAGTGTGGGAATGGCAACAATTTTTTCAGTTTCAGCTTCCTCGAAGTTATCTAAAATATTAATAATTTCTATTTGGCAATCATCGTTGAGATCATCATGACAAATTTCAGTGAGGGTGTTCATAGCTAATTGAGAATTAACCGTATTACTAGCTATATATAATTTCATAGAATAGGTGGATTTCATGGCCAATGTTGTTCCTTATATTAGGGTATGAAGTTGAACGTATCTATGACACTTCTTTTAGCAGAAGCTTGAATCGGACTTGAGATGAGTGTTTTCAAAAAAAGTTTATGATTCTTTAATGGTGAGATAGTCTACTTTGAGTTAATCTCGATCAGAAACATAGCAAATTTACTTTTATTGACACCTTGAAATAATTCTTCAAGTAAGTTTTCTCAGAATGCCCCTTGAATAGTGACATTTGATACCAACACCATCAGATTTTTTCTTTATTGTGAGAGTAGTCTTAAATCAAACAATTTATGGCGGTTTTGTGGCTCGTTGCTTCCAACAACCAGCCTTGATGAGTAATCAATGGAATATTCATCTTTATAAACCTCTATAGTGTTTGTCAGCCCTCAGTTTCATTAAGAGTTAAGTAGGATTTGGTGTTTTCTTGAAGCTAATCTCCATGCTGTTTCAAAAAATTCAGCCAAATACTAAGATTATTGCCATATAGTCTCTTAATGAGCTTGGGGTCTTTTTTGGATGATCACTGTCTTAAGTAGCAAAGGTTTAAGTCAGAAACTAAACTCGCTTTGTCACAATATTTACATCTTTATTATTTTTTAGTGTAACAAAAGATACTTTTTACAAATATAGCTATAGAATCAAGGGGAAAAGTATCTTTATCCTTAGAGGTTTACTAGAAAAAGGATTGTAACCTTTTATTAAATTTAGAAGCCAGGGTTTTACTGATTTAGAGGAAAGGAAGGACGGAATAGTGGTTCTACCGAACTTAGTATGTAAAATCAAATAGTAAAATGCCAAGTTAAAAAACTTCTTAGTTTAAAATTATCAAAATTTCTGAAACCATAACCTCTTCTTTTAATCAACTTTAATTTATTATTAATTCCCTCCACGACACCGCTAGTAGTTCCTTCATCAAAGTAAGCAATGATTTCTCCTATCCAACGTCTAATCGTTCCGAAAC
>NETF01000027.1 GCA_002172675.1 unicellular cyanobacterium SU3 | reverse complement strand
GTCTAACAACTGCGAGGTCTTTCTACCAATTTTAGCGGTTTTTAGCTGCACTAGCTGATCTTTTTTCCTCATCGAGTATAAGTGTAACCTTTTAATAATGAGGGTTTAGCTTTTATTCAGCAAACCCTACATAGAGAGTGGTTTCATTTGTCAGAAGATCATCTATCACTAATTACTACAAACACAAAAAGTATACTTTACTTTAATCAAAATATTAGTTTTTTCCCAAGTAAATTAATAAATGAGTTTTGTACAATAAAACTTACTGAAAAATCCGAATATTATCACATCATACAAAATGACGAGATCAACCATCCACAATTTAGGTGGATTAGTTTTTTTTACTCAAATGCAAGGAAGTATTTTATTTTGTTATTTATGGAGTATTTATTTGGGTCAAACATACAATCAGTAGAAACCTATGCGTTACGATTTAATTTTCTAGCTTCTTATGCAGTTCACGACCTTGCAACAGATATTATTGCTGATAAGCTTAATTCAAATAAATTACCAGATATTGACTTTATAAGAACAAGTACGGATATTATTGATAAGCATTGGTCTAGGAAACTTCTTGAAGAAACATATTCTAAGATATACAAAGTATATATTACTGGTGCTAATTTTGTTAATTAATTAATTTAATTATACCCAAAACGCAACAGCAGCTAAACCCATAAATAAAACAGGGACTAACCACTTTAAAACATCATCTAAATATAACGCTAAATCACGATAACCTCCGGCAACTAAGTTAATACTGGTGACAGATTCAACTAAGGCTAAAAAGACTAAGAACATCGCCCCGACAATTACTTTATCTTCTGCGGTTAAATAGTTCATTTTTGGCAGTTCTTGCCGTAAAATAAATTGATAGGTAATTAAACTCACCATCGTTGCAGTGGCTAAGGTGATTTGGGGAATGATTTGTGTGGGTTCTAACCAAAATACTAAATCTGACATTAACACAATTAAAGCCACAGGAAAAAGGACACGCCAAGCATAAAAATGAGAATGTCTTTTGACTTTTATTTGATAGTCAAATCTTGCATATTCTTGTTGTTCGGGTTGTAAGTAATGGCCATGACTATAGGTACTAATTTCTTTGATAGACCAATTAATTAAAGAAATTTCATTACTAATGCCATTCAGTTCTTCTGCTTCTATGAAATGTATTTCTTCAGGAGAATAACTAAAAGATATTAACTCAACTTTGATAGTTTGTTCATCAAAAGGAAATCGTTTTAAATCCAGACTGGTCGCTAATTGTCCATAAAATCGTTGCCGATAAGTAACAATTCCTTGAGGATTTATGTGGACAATTTCATCTAATTCCTTATCTAAATGACGTTGATTGATAATATGTAAATTCGGATGCCAAACTTGCTCAATTTTGCATTGATAGGGGGAAGCATTCGGACTAGATAATGAAGCATCTAAACGAGAATCATACCACTGTAATCCTAAATAAAAATCAATGTAAGCGGTTTGGTCTATCTCATTAATTTTGACCAAATCTAATGTATAAATTCCTACTAATATTTGGGTTATATCTGACTCATTACCAGGTCTAGGAATCGCTTGATCATGAGGAATATACCAATGTTTTTGACTATTCTGGGTAACAGCTATTTGTATGTTTGGGGGCGGTTGAATTGTCATGAATTCTTGATATGGTTAACAACTTATTATCAAAAGTTGTTACTAAATACCTTTATTTCTTAGCTTATATTATAGAGCTTAATCTTAATGAAAGCTAAAAATTTTAGATTAGTTTTTGATCTGGACTACCTTAAGTATTAAAAACTGTTAAAAAACTAACCTCAGATAAAGGATCTAGTTTTGATAGAAAAAGTTTTGTAATGGATATACAAATAATAAAAAAAATTATATTAGCAACCTTTGATGACATCGAATCATCAGCTAAAATATTATTACCGTAGATTGCATAAATAAACTGACAAAAATGGAAGCAATAACAGCTAAATTTTCTGTTGAAGACTATCATAAAATGATAGAAACTGGACTACTAAATTATCGTCATGTTGAGTTAATTAATGGACTTATTTTAGAAATGTCTCCCGAAGGAACAGAACATACTTATATTGGGGAAACTTTGGCTGATTATTTCCGTCGATTAACTCAAGAAATAGCTTGGGTTAGAGAAGCCAGACCGATTACCCTTTCTCTATCTGAACCTGAAACAGATATTGCTATTGTTTGTCTTCCTCATTCTCGTTATCGTTCCCATCATCCCTACCCTGAAGATATTTATTTGTTAATTGAAATCTCTAATTCTACCTTAAAGTTTGATACCTCAGAAAAAAGGGATCTTTATGCAACAGCAAATATTCAAGACTATTGGGTAGTTGATGTTAAAAATCGAAAGTTAATTGTTTATCGCTCTCCTGTTAATGGACTGTATGAAAATGAAACAAGATTATCTTTAGACAGTCAAGTATCACTTTTAGCTTTTCCTGATATTAATATCAAAGTTAATGATATTTTTAATCGTTAAAAGGAAGAGTCGCTAATTATTTTCGTCAACAGATAAATAACCCTTGATCGCTTCATACAAATTTTGCAATAATTCTTCAAAATTATTTCCCTGCGTCGCACAACCTGGTAAAGAAGGAACTTCTGCCCAATATCCGCCTTCTTCTGCTTGATGAGCAATAATTTGACGTTTCATAGTTGTGATTTGATCATGATCATTAATGGTAAGGTGGGCATTGCCCACCCTACAAATTACTCCCAAATCTGACAACTTAAATCACCAGCTTTTTGAGAGAAACGGATATTTTCTTGATAGTCAACTGGACAATCAATTACTGCCGGAACTCCTTGTTCTAAGGCCGTTTTCAACGTAGGAACTAAATCATCAGCCGACTCTACCCGATACCCTTTTAACCCCATACTTTCCGCAAATTTAACAAAATCTGGATTGGTAAACTTAATGAAAGAAGACTTACCAAATTGATTGATTTGCTTCCATTCAATTAAACCGTAACCATTGTCATTGAAAATTAGGGTAACAAAAGGCGTACCAGCCCGTAAAGCCGTTTCTAACTCTTGACAGTTCATCATAAAACCGCCATCTCCTGTCACAGCAACCACCTTCTTATCCGGTGCCACTAACTTAGCTGCGATCGCTCCAGGTATAGCGATCCCCATGGCAGCAAACCCATTAGAAATAAGACAAGTATTGGGAGTATCACAATGATAATGACGGGCCATCCACATTTTATGGGCCCCTACATCAGAGATAACAATATCTTCTGGTCCCATGACCTGACGGAGATCATAGATAATTTTTTGTGGTTTAACGGGAAACCCTTCGTCATGAGCATATTTTTCGTATTCTCTAACGAGATCGCTACGTAACCCGGCGGCCACAGAGGTTGATTTTCCTTGGCGATCTGCCCGTTTTAAAATGTCCATTAGGGAGTCACTGATGTCCCCAACCACTTCGACTGAAGGAATATAACTACTGTCAATTTCCGCCGGAGTCATGCCAATGTGAATAATAGGGGTGGTTCCTTCAGGGTTCCATTTTTTGGGGGAATATTCGATTAAATCATAACCTACGGCAATGACGAGATCACTTTGTTCAAAAGCGCAGGTAATTAAATCCCGTTGTTGGAGTCCCACAGTCCACAAAGACAGAGGATGGGTAAACGGTACAGCCCCTTTGCCCATAAAGGTATTAGCCACTGGAATATTTAGGGTGGTGGCAAACTCTGTTAACGCTTCACTAGCATGGGCCCGAATCGTTCCATTTCCCACTAAAATTAAGGGGTTTTTGGCCTTAGAAATGGCCATGGCCGCAGCGTTTAAACTTCGATAAGAAGCGTAGGTTTTTTCCTGGGAGTCTCTAGTAAGAGGCCAACCCTCAACTGGTAGGGCTGCAATATTTTCGGGTAAGTCAATATGAACTGCCCCCGGTTTTTCACTTTGTGCTAATTTAAAGGCTTTACGGGTGACTTCTGGGGTAATACTGGGCCGGACGATTTGTTTATTCCATTTCGTTACCGGCGCAAACATAGCCACCAAATCCAGATATTGATGGGATTCAATGTGCATTCTGTCGGTTCCTACTTGCCCCGTAATCGCCACTAAAGGCGCACCATCTAGGTTAGCATCGGCTACCCCAGTCATCAAATTGGTTGCCCCTGGGCCTAGGGTTGATAAACACACCCCTGCTTTACCAGTGAGTCGCCCATAGACATCGGCCATAAAAGCAGCCCCTTGTTCATGACGGGTGGTAATAAATTGAATCGAAGAATCTTTGAGTGCTTCGAGGATATGTAAGTTTTCTTCCCCTGGCAAGCCAAAAATGTACTCTACCCCTTCATTTTCGAGGCATTTTACTAATAATTCGGCTGTGTTCATTTCCCCCATGTGAATTTTCCCTTATACTGATTAGTTAATAGTGACTCCCGAAATCCTCTTGTCCAGACTTTTTCGGGAGTTTAGCATGGATTATCAAATTTCTCTTAGTCTAATTTAACGGAAGATCCTTGACAAAAACCACTGTTTATGACCGATTCCTCACTTAATCCACACGGTTTTAACATTAAGAAATTCTTGCATCCCTTCAATGCTTAATTCCCGTCCGTAACCCGATCGCTTGATTCCACCGAAAGGTAGGCGGGGGTCGGATTTAACCATACCATTAATAAAGACACATCCAGCTTCAATCTCGTCGATAAGTCGCTCTTGTTGGGCTGGATCATTAGTCCAAGCACTAGCCCCTAATCCAAAAATGGTATCATTAGCTAATTCAATGGCTTGGTCAATATCCTTAACACGGAAAAGTAAAGCCACCGGACCAAAGAATTCATCGTAATAACCGGGAGAATCTACAGGAATATCCGTTAAAATAGTTGGTGGATAAAAGTAACCAGGGAGATCGCTCACCACTTGACCTCCTAATAGTATTGTGCCTCCTTTTGTCACGGTTTCTTGAACTTGTTGATTGAGTTCTAATAACATCGAGGCATTAGCTAACGGACCAATGTCGGTGTCTTCGTTCATGGGATCACCCACTTTCAGGGCTTTAAATTTTTCTACGAGTAATGCTTGAAATTCATCGGCGATGGACTCTGCTAAAATGAAGCGTTTCGCAGCAATACAAGATTGACCATTGTTTAACATCCTAGCGGTAACGGCAGTGGTGGCGGCTGCTTCTATATCGGCACTTTCTAAGACGATAAAGGGATCACTACCCCCTAGTTCTAAAACGGTTTTCTTAATCTGTTTACCGGCTGCTGAGGCTAAACTGGCCCCGGCGGGTTCACTTCCCGTTAACGTCGCTGCTTTGACCCTAGGATCATTTATGATAGATTCAACTTGAGATGCGCCAATCAGTAGAGTTTGAAAACAACCAGCCGGAAACCCGGCTTCTGCTAGGATGGCTTCAACTGCTAACGCGCATTGAGGAACATTAGAGGCGTGTTTGAGGATGCCCACATTACCGGCCATTAATGCAGGGGCAGCAAAGCGAAAGACTTGCCACAGGGGAAAATTCCAGGGCATCACTGCTAAAATGACCCCTAGGGGTTGATAACGGACAAAACTACGACTGGCATCCGTTTGGGCTTCAACATCTTTGAGAAACTCAGCCGCATTGTCTGCATAGTAACGACAAACCAAAGCACATTTTTTGGCTTCTGCGATCGCACTTTTGATGGGTTTACCCATTTCTAGGGTCATGGTTTCCCCTAGTTCCCGTTGATCTCTTTCTAAAATATCAGCAGCAGCTTTTAACCATTGACTTCTTTGTTCAAGAGAAATTTTACGATACTGTTTAAAGGTCGTTTCTGCTAAAGCCAATTTAACTTCAATCTCTTCTGCCGTTATAGGTTCAAAGATTTTTACTGTTTCTCCCGTTGCTGGGTTAACTGTAGCGATACCCATAGTGTCCTCCTGATTCCCTTTAAGTGTTTACAATCATAGTGATCCCTTCTTTAGTGTGCTAGTGCGGCACGAAAGTTAAGGGAGTTTTTTGGGAATTTTTAACATCTATGTCTAGCTTGACTCTTTATGAAGAGGATAGACTATGTTTTTTACATTTGTATACATAATTTTACAGTTAGTCAGTAGTGGAAGAATGGATTATAGTTCAGTCATTTTTTATTTTTTTTGCTTATTTTTAGAGTAAAGTTTTCATCAATTCAAACGAAAAAAATCCCACATTAGCAGGATTTTTATCATGTTACGTCATATACCTTGAACCACCGAAAAAAGTTAGGACTTAATATTTTAAGCACCTACATAAGATTAACCACCAGCAACCGCAGGAACGATACTGACTTCATCTCCATCTTTTAAAGCGGTTTCGGTATTATCCAAAAAGCGAATATCTTCGCTATTCACATAAAAATTTAAGAAGCGACGGGGTTTACCATCATCATCGCATAAACGGGCTTTGATACCAGGAAAACTACTTTCCAAGGTTTCAATCAACGCACCAACATTATCGGCACTACATTCTAAGGTAGGTTGGTTGTTGGTGTATTTTTGTAGAGGAGTGGGAATTAATACTTTGACAGCCATAGTTATCCAAAAATGAACCAATTATTCGTAATGATGGCTAAAAATTGCCAAAAAAACAGCCGTCAAGGATACAACAAGGAAAACCCTAACGGCTTTAAGGGGGACTAAACGAGAACTTGTTGCCAATCTAGACGATCTAAAGTGCGAGAACGTTCCAATGCACGCTCAAAACTATCTAATTTTGGCTCAATGGTTAAGGGTTGACCAATATATTCTTGTACCGCTTCTTGGGTTTTTAGTCCGTTTCCAGTGATGTAAACCACGGTGGTTTCATCGGTATCAATTTTTCCTGCTTCTACTAACTTCTTGAGGACTGCAACGGTGGTTCCGCCGGCGGTTTCGGTGAAAATGCCTTCGGTTTCCGCTAATAATTTGATACCTTCAACAATTTCAGCATCGGTAACACTCTCAATATTACCATTGGTCTTGCGAGCAATATCTAAAGCATAGTAACCATCTGCTGGGTTGCCGATCGCAATGGATTTTGCGATAGTATTGGGTTTAACTGGGGTGACAAAGTCCCGTCCTTCTTTAAAAGCAGAGGCGATGGGGGAACAACCTTCGGCTTGTGCGCCACTGAAACGAACCGCTTTATCTTCGACTAAGCCGGTTTTGACGAACTCTTGGAAGCCTTTATAAATCTTTGTATAAAGAGAACCAGAAGCCAAAGGTGCAACCACATGATCCGGTAGTTTCCAGCCCAACTGTTCGGCAACTTCAAAGCCTAATGTCTTGGAACCTTCAGAATAGTAAGGACGTAAATTAATATTGACAAAGCCCCAACCGTAGGTATTGCCGACTTCACAACAGAGGCGGTTAACTTGGTCGTAGTTACCTTTGACTGCCATTACTGTAGGATTGTAGATGAGGGTTCCTAACACTTTCCCTGCTTCTAAGTCCGAGGGAATGAACACACAACAATCTAAACCGGCGTGGGCTGCGATCGCTGCGGTAGAATTGGCTAAATTCCCGGTACTAGCACAAGAAACGGTGGTAAACCCTAATTCTCTAGCACGGGTTAAGGCGACGGAAACCACCCGATCTTTAAAGCTAAGAGTCGGCATATTCACCGCATCGTTTTTAATGTAAAGATTTTTCAGACCCAGGCGACGGGCGAGACGAGTAGATTTAACCAGGGGTGTCATCCCTGTGCCGACATCAATAGGATTTTCGCTGTTTACGGGCAAAAATGCTTTATAACGCCAGATGGAATTAGGACCAGCTTCGATGGTCTCACGGCTAACTTGAGCGCGAATGGCATCGTAATCATAGGCCACTTCCAACGGAGAAAAGGTTTCTTCGCAAACATGAAGGGCTTTGAGGGGATATTTAACCCCACCTTCTTTAGAAACTAGGTGGGTAAAAGTAGGAGCTAAGCCTGTTGTTGTTTGGGTTTGAGTTGCCTGGGTCATAGTTGGGTACTGAAGTAACACTTTGTCAATCTTTTTGGATAGTAACACGGTCAAAAATCCCCGTCAAACATACCCGACTAATTTAGTCGGGATTAAATTTTTCAGGGTTTCTACAGTGGGAAAAGTGAAAAGAATAGTGTAGGTGTCATTCCGAGGTGACGAGGAATCTCATTAACGTAATAATGTGTAGTGCTATATATTGATAGCGAAGAAATTTATTAATGTGATTGGGGAAAATCTGAACCTTGTTAGATAAATGTAATCATTTAATTTATCCAGTTTTTGCTATTGTAATGTCTTTAATAGTGGGGGCAATTTTAATTATATTAATTGGTAAAAATCCCTTAGAAGCATACAAAATTTTATTTCAAGAATCATTATTTAATTATTATGGTTTTGCTAATACATTAACCAAAACAAGTCCATTATTATTAGCAAGTTTAGGAATTTTAATTGCTCTCAAAGGAGGACAATTTAATATAGGAGGTGAAGGACAAATTTATTTAGGAGCATTAGGTAGCACTTTAGTCGGTTTATTTATTAATAATTTATCCAGTTATTTGCATATTATTTTAGCTTTAACTGTTGCTTTTTTATTTGGCGCATTATGGGGAATTATTCCTGGTTATTTAAAAGCTTATCGAGGTATAAACGAAGTGATAACGACCTTATTGCTAAACTATATTGCAATTAATTTTATTAGTTATTTAGTGCATTATCCCTTAGCTGATCCCAATGCGCCTAGTGCTTATTCTCCCTTGATTGCTGAATCATCTAAACTACCTATTCTCTTACCTAAAACCTTGGCGCACGCTGGTATTTTTATAGGAATTTTAGCTATGATTTTTGTTAAAATTTTACTACAAAAAACTATTATTGGTTATCAAATAGAAGTAGTAGGATTAAACCCAAAGGCTGCAAGTTACGGAGGAATTTCTGTTAGTAAAACGATTCTTTTAGTTATGGCATTATCAGGGGGATTATGTGGATTAGCAGGAGCAACGGAAGTGATAGGATTAAAATACCGTTTATTTGAAAACTTTTCCCCTGGTTACGGGTTTAATTCCATTGCGATCGCTTTTTTAAGCCGAGGTAATGTTCTAGGTGTTTTAGTAACTTCCCTATTTTTTGGGGCGTTATTAAGTGGAGCAAATGTTATGCAAAGAAGTGCCGAAGTTCCCGTAACTATTGTAGGTATAATTCAAGGATTAACCTTACTATTTATTGCCATTAGTATTCAAATCAAAAAAACTCAGAAATAGCATTTTAAAAATTATAAGATACAATCATGAATAAATTATCAATGGTTACTCAAACTCAAACCCAATATTACACACCAGAAAAATACTTAGTTTTTGAAGAAAACGTAGAATACAAACATGAATATAGAGACGGAAAAATTATTCCTATGACGGGTGGAACAACTAATCATAATAAGATTGCAGGTAATTTTTATAGCTATTTACGCTTCAACTTAAAAGGAAAAAACTACGAAACTTATATCAGAGATGTACGCCTATGGATTGGTCAATATCACCTTTATACTTATCCTGATATTATGGTTATTTATGATCAACCCACTTATGAAGGAAAAGGAACCACAACCGTTACAAATCCTTGTTTAATTGGGGAAGTATTATCAAAATCCACGCAAAACTACGATCAAGGGGAGAAGTTTCGTTTCTATCGTTCTCTTCCTACTTTTCAAGAATATTTTTTGCTCTCACAAGAGCAACAATTAATCATGCAATACACAAAAACACGAGAAGGTAATTGGTTATTGCAAGAATATGAAAATGAAACATCAATGATTCAATTGAAATCTCTTGCGTTAGAAATGAATCTTACCGATTTTTATGAAGGGATAAATTTTACACAAACCGAAAAATAAACAAAAAAAAAGCCTTTAAGAGTCTGGCCATGTTTCGACCTTAAAGGCTTTTGTCTTTCGTTCTTACTCCTCACACACACTCCAATTATGACGCAAGCCTGAACTAATAAGTTTCCCAAAAGTGACGCTTTTTTAATTGTCATCTGAAAAAAGGGGGTCACGGTAGTGTAATCTAGGAACGGGAAAGAATATTTATAATTCCGATAAATTAGTTAACCCTATCATGATCATTTCTATTACTGCGTTAAAAGGCGGTGTTGGCAAAACTACCACTTCTATTCATCTCGCAGCGTATTTACAAGAGAAAGCCCCAACTTTATTAATAGATGCCGATCGCAATCGCTCCGCATTAATTTGGTCGAGAGAAGATAAGCTACCGTTTCATGTCGCTTCCCAAGCCGGCTCAACCAGTATTATTCGCAAATATCCCCATATTATTGTTGATACCAGGGCCAGGCCCGAACCCGAAGAATTTAAGGATCTCGCCGATGGGAGTGACTTATTAATTATTCCCACAACCCCGAATCATTTAGACTTAGATGCAACGTTTAAGGCCGTTGAACAATTACAGGCTCTTAATGCTAATTTTAAAGTATTGTTGACCAAAGTAGATGGTCGTACCAAAAGCGGACAAGAAGCAAAAAAACGCCTCAAAGAAGCGAACTTACCGCGTTTTAAAATATCTATACCCTTATTAGTTGTCTTTGAAAAAGCGTCTCAACGAGGCGTTATTACCAGAGATTATCCCGATCCTCGTTCTAAAATGGCTTGGTCAGCTTATGAAGCGGTAGGTAAAGAGATTTTACCTTAATTTGTTCATGATGTTACCTGTAATAGGGATAAAAGGAACGAAAGACTTCTACTTTTATTGCATCTAAGCTTTCCTATAAATTACCAGACAACAAAACTTGATTAACGGTTAAGTCTAAATCAGAAAATAAACGAGATTTTAGTGTATCTGATGAAGTATAAACAGTTTCTTCATATAAACCTTCCTCTAACAAAAGAATAGCAATTTGTTCATTTTTTGGATCAACAATCTAATATCATCAACCCCTAAAGCTGCATATTCTGAACGCTTGTAACGATAATCCCTTGTTACAGAATCATCACTAACAATTTCTACAATTAATAAAGGGGGAATTTCAAAAATAGCTGATTGATCTAGCAATTCTGAAGCAGCTTCTTTCGTGGTTATAAAAACATCAGGTAAACGAGATTTACGCCATCCGGTTCTTACCCCTGCATCCCGAAAACAAATGAGAGGTAAAGCTTGTTTTTGAATTAATTGTTCAAAGGTCATTTCTAAGAACTTAGCTAATAAGAAATGCCTAACGGTAGGAGGATTCATTAATACTAACTTTCCGTCAACTAATTCGTAACGATTGTCTAATTGATCGTTATATTGACAATAGTCCTCAAAACTGTAGATTTTTTCTGATACTTGAATCATGATTATTACTCATAATTACTGATTCTTTTATTTTAATTTAGGATAACTCAAGCTGTTTTTTTGCCCTTTCAATGGCTTGATGAATTTGTTCAAACCCTGTCCCTCCATAACTATTACGGGCTGCTACTACTTGTTTAGGGGCGATTGCTTCATAGATATCGGCCTCAAATTTTGGATGTAATGCTTGCCATTCTTCTAGGGTTAAATCTTTTAACAATTTTCCTGAGGCTAAGCTAGTTTTAACCACTTTTCCTACTAAATTATAAGCCTCGCGGAAAGGAACCCCTTTGGCTGCTAAATAGTCAGCTACATCCGTCGCATTAGAAAAGTCTTCGGCTACCGCTTCACTTAATCTTTCTTTGCGAAAGGTGATTCCTTCTCTTAACAATACCGTCATCGCTTCTAGGCATCCCTTAACGGTTTTTACCCCGTCAAAGATGGATTCTTTGTCTTCCTGGAGGTCTTTATTGTAGGCGAGGGGTAATCCCTTCATTAACACTAACATCCCCTGTAAATGCCCAAAAACTCGCCCTGCTTTCCCTCTAACTAACTCAGGAACATCAGGATTTTTCTTTTGAGGCATAATACTTGATCCCGTAGCACAACTGTCCGTTAAACTAATAAAACCGAACTCATGAGAAGCCCAGAGAATCATCTCTTCGCTCAAACGACTGAGATGCACCATAATTAAACTAGCTGCATTGAGAAATTCGATCGCAAAATCGCGATCGCTCACGCCATCCAAACTATTACCATAAACATTCTCAAAGCCTAATAATTCGGCACTATAATGGCGATCAATAGGAAAGGTGGTGCCAGCCAATGCCCCACAGCCCAAAGGGGAAACATTTGTTCTAGTATAAATTTCTCCTAAGCGTTCCCAGTCTCGCTGGGCCATTTGGAAGTAAGCGAGAAGATGATGAGCAAGGCTAATGGGTTGGGCCCGTTGAAGATGGGTATAACCAGGGATCAGCGTTTCAACGTTTTCTTGAGCATGAGTTAATAAGACTTGTTGAAATGCTCTGATGTATTCTTGTATTTGTTGAATTTGATCGCGCAGATAGAGACGAATATCCGTTCCGACTTGATCGTTTCGCGATCGCGCGGTGTGGAGTTTTTTTCCGACATCTCCCACTAATTCCGTTAAGCGTCTTTCTACAGCAAAGTGAACATCTTCTTGATCAATGTCTGGGGTAAAATTCCCATCTCGATATTCTTGGCGGATTTGTTCTAATCCATTAACTAATTTTTGGGCTTCTGCTTCGCTGATGATGCCTGTTTTAGCCAACATTTTAGCATGAGCGATAGACCCCGTTAAATCATATTCAATGAGTTCGATATCGAAGGTAATACTAGCATTGAATTCCATAATCGCAGGGTGTAAACTCCCTTCAAAGCGATCGCTCCAAGTCTTTTTTTGTGTCACGGTTAACCCTTGTCAACAATAAGAATAAACTTAACTTTAATCTGTTTTAAGAAGTAAATGATCGGAATATATATCCTAGAACAAAACCAATGCCTAATGCCCAAACTTGACCCGACTCAATAAAATTTCTCCAAGATTGCTGCATTTTTTCAATTATCTGTGGATCTTCTATTTGTTGGGCCAACAAGTGACTCACCTCCATCCAGGGATTATGAAATAATGATGAAGGCTCTGACCCCAAGGAAAGATGGAGCCAATTAAGGTGAATTGTCGGTTCAAACAACAGCATAAAACAGCCTTAGATATTTAATGGTTTAAGACACCCAGACTGACAGTTTTTTGAGATTTTCTAGTTTCTCATTGAATTGATTTTACCCGTATCACAATTAAAGTCATATCATCACTATTATTATGTTCTGAGCCAATAAATGCTTTAATTTGCTCAAAGAGGTAATCAAGGATGTCTTGAGGACTATCATAGCGTTGACATCCCTCTTCAAAGACTTTGATAAGATTTTCTTCATCAAAGCGTTGACCTTTCTGATTCACTGCATCAGTAAAGCCATCAGTATAGTATAGGATGGTGTCTCCTGGAGCCAGTTGAGTTTGCCCGTCTTCGTATTGAGAATTGGGGTCTAATCCGATTAACATCCCATCAGTATCGAGTTTTTCAATGGTTTGGTTTGCTGTTTGCCATAGTAAGGGTGGATTATGTGCGGCATTACTATAGGATAGTATTTTGGTTTGGGGATCGTATTCGGAATAAAATAAGGTGACAAATCTATGAGAATTATCTAAATCAGCGTACATGACGCGATTGAGATGTTGTAAGATTCGAGCAGGGGAATGACGGTTTAACACTTCTGCTCGTAACATTCCTCGAGTCATGGTCATAATTAAGCCAGCCGGAACCCCTTTTCCCATGACATCCCCGATCACAATACTCCAAGGAACCGAAGTAGCCGGATCACCTCGTTTAATTTCTTGATCTTGACGTAATTGATCATAGTTAGTGGGGATAAAATCGTAATAATCTCCGCCAACTCGGTTAGCCGTTTGACAACGGGCTGCTAATTCTATACCGTCGATCACAGGACATTGACGGGGTAATAACCTTAGCTGAATTTCTGAGGCAATTTCCAATTCGCGATCTTGTCTTTCTTTTGAACGTAATTCTACCGTTAATTCATTGTTAGCGATGGCTACTGAAGTC
Organism: unicellular cyanobacterium SU3; assembly: GCA_002172675.1. GTDB lineage: Bacteria > Cyanobacteriota > Cyanobacteriia > Cyanobacteriales > Microcystaceae > Crocosphaera. The sequence continues at coordinate 5,851 of NETF01000027.1, read as the reverse complement.
TGATCCGCCACTAATTGCAGTAATTTGCGTCTAGTTTGGGTCCATACATATTCAGGATCACTACTGAAGACGTAAATTCGTCCTCTTTCAACGTTTTTAACTAAAATCGGGGTACTATAAAGACGGATTTTTTTTCCTAATGCTTGACGAATTTTCTCATCTAAACATATAGATAATTCTGGTGTTGCTTGTTTATTATTGGTTTGATCAATAATATCGTTGATAACCCCTCGAATTTCTTGAGCCATTTGATGATCTTGACAGTGCAATTGGTCAAGGGATACATCGTTTTGATGTTTCGATAACATTAAGGCACTACCATCAGCATCGGTGACTCTTGCTGCCATCAGAGGGGTCAATTCTAAAAATTGATTGAGATTATTAAAACTTCGTAGAGCAAATCCCAGGGAACTCAATAAGTTTTGAACTTTGTTTTGTTCTCGATACAAACTAGCGACCAGTTCTTTTAAAGCAAATACTGGTGTGGACTCAGTTGATGTTTGACCGATGGTCCCGTGCATTTTAGAGGGAGGCTGTTGTTTAATTGACACAGCAGTCATGATATCAGGAGATGAGGACATTGATTGACAACCAAAATGATTTTCTCTATCCTAGACCCTAAGATTTTCAAAAGGATTGATCATCTCTCTATGGTTCAGAGCATAGTAGGTTGGACAAACTGGGATGAACGAAGTACCCATTTCCCAGATTTAAAAATTCCTTACTCGAATCAGGGCTGGTTAATATTAACGTTAATTGGCGAATTTGCCAAGTGATTTCTGTAAACATTTTATCTGTTTGAGTCAAAAAAATGGAGGCTTGGTTTAACTAAGCCTCCATCTAGACAATTTTATGGGCAAACATTTTAAGAGGAAGTCTGTGTTTTAGATGCCTCAACCATTTCTTCGATCAGAAAGGGATTGTCTGTATTGCCATTTTCTACACTGGTATCCTCAAACATATTGTTCCATTCGGTCTCTTTTTCTTGGTCAAATGAGTCAGAGGATTCACTTGTGACATTTTCATCAGTTTGTAATAAGTTTAAAAATTCGTCATCAGGGGTTTCGGTTCCGTCCCCTAAAAGTTGAGCGAAGGGATCATCGGGATCAGATTGCTCATTGTCCCTCTCAGACTCGAAAATATCTGCAAAGGGATCACTATCGTTACTAGCAATAGTTTCATCTGAAGCATAGGATTGTTCTTCAGAGGTTGGCATCATTTCTAAGAAGTCTTGATCACCATTGTTTGTTTCTTCTGTAAACAAATTATTTAATACTTCAGTTTCTTCATTACTATTATCATTGAAGATAGAATTGTCAGGATTTTCTTCTTCAAAAGTAGAGAATAATTCTACATCTGCATGAGCATTACTGTCGTTTGCAACAGTTTCCTTAAAAGGACTTAATTCATTTAAGAAGTTATCAGTATCATCCTCAAATTCACTTAATTCTTCTGCGGAATCATCATTACTAACTTCATTTAATTCATTTAAGAAGTTATCAGTATCATCCTCAAATTCACTTAATTCTTCTGCGGAATCATCATTACTAACTTCATTTAATTCGTTTAAGAAGTTATCAGTATCATTCTCAAATTCACTTAATTCTTCTATAGAATCTTCTGTATCCAAAGAAAATTGTTCAACATCCAATTTATTATCAATGACTTCTTCTTCAGAAAAGAATTGTTGAGTTTGTTCTTCTTCTATATTAATTTCTGTTTTCTTAGCCAATTCGTCAAAAGTAGCTACTCCTGCGGCCACTTCATTTAATTCCTCAACTGTTTCTATCGTCACTGTCTCATCAGGTGTGATCTCAGAAGATGTCGAAACTGCTATCTGTTGTTGCAAAGTTTGGATCTCTTCTTCATGAGATTGTTGCAGTTCTATAATTTGAGCTTGATAAGAAGACTCAATCTCTTGAATTTGAGTTTGATGAGCTTGCTCAATTGCTTGTTGTTGATGTTGATGAGTATTTTCTAAATCAGCGATCGCTTGTTGATGACTTTGTTGTAATTCTTGGATTTGTGTTCGGTACGCTTGTTCTATTTGTTGAATACGTTGTTGTGTTTCTTCTAAATTCTGGGAATTAGCGATATTTTGTTCTAATTCTTGAATTTTACCTTGATAACTTCCCTCAAGTTCTTGAATTTTACCTTGATAACTTCCCTCAAGTTCTTGAATTTTAGTTTCTAGCTGTTCAACTTCTTGCACACGGGAAGCTAAAGACTGTAATTCTGCAATGGTTTGGTGAGCTTCGGTTAATTCTTCTTGTTGAGCTAGATTTTTTTCCTCAACGTCTTGGAGTTTACTTTGATACATTCGTTCAACGTCTTGGAGTTGAGTCGGAACACCTTGTAATTCTTCTAGTTGTTTTTCTGCCTCTGCTAAAGCGTTTTGTGTTCGTTCTAATTTACTTTCTGTGATTTGTAGCTTACGCTTAGCTCCAGAAGCACTTAAAAAATAAGTGGCGATCGCGCCAACTAGTAAACTTATAACGATTGCAATACCAATTTCCATAAAATTTATCTCCAAAATTTGGGTTTGGTTATGCTTAATATTCCCAGAAGATCCACCTTAATTAACAAGTGACTCTAACTTAAGGCTATTCTTGCTTTCTGGCAATCGTGAAACCAAACTTTTCCTACCTTACCAACTATTTCCATCATCTCTAATTTACTGAACACTATCCCAGTTTTGTTAGAAATCTTTTCACAGTTATCCAGAAAGGTGAATAAGATCGAGATGTTAGACCTTAATAAAACTCAACAATTCGTTAAGATAGAGTCAATCATCTTAATACAATGTTTCGTTTATGAACTTAACCCTGAATCGTTCTAGTTCTTTAAAGTCTTCTCTGTTACTGATTGCTCCATTTTTCCTCTGGGGGACTGCTATGGTTGCAATGAAGGGGGTTTTGTCCCAAACGACCCCATTTTTTATGGCAGGAATTCGCATAGTTCCTGCAGGTATTCTCGTATTACTGGTGGCATGGTGGTTAAAGCGGCCTCAACCACAGGGGATGAAAGCTTGGTTGTGGATTAGTCTTTTTGCTTTATTAGATGGGGCGATGTTTCAGGGATTTTTAGCAGCCGGGTTAACAGAGACAGGGGCTGGTTTAGGGTCAGTAATTATTGATTCACAACCCTTAATAGTAGCTTTACTATCTTGTTGGTTATTTAGTGAAATTATTGGATTTTGGGGCTGGATTGGTTTAGGTTTTGGTATTTTTGGAATCAGCTTAATTGGACTACCGAAACAGTGGTTCGATGATTTATTTTACAGTCAAACGATTTCTATCACATTTAATGGTTTAGACCTGTTGAATAGTGGAGAATTACTAATGTTATTGGCTTCCCTTTCTATGGCAGCAGGAACTGTCTGTATTCGTTATGTTAGTCGTTATAGTGATCCTGTTGTTGCCACTGGTTGGCACATGATTTTAGGAGGAATGCCCTTATTTTTTATCTCTGGAATTTGGGAGTCTAATCAGTGGACAAATATTAATTTACACGGTTGGTTATCTTTAGGATATTCTACTATTTTTGGTAGTGCGATCGCTTACGGAATTTTCTTCTATTTAGCCTCTAAAGGGAATTTAACCAGTTTAAGTTCTTTAACTTTTTTGACGCCTGTATTTGCTTTAAGTTTTGGTAATTTGTTTTTAAATGAAGTTCTCACATCATGGCAATGGATTGGCGTAAGTTTAACATTAATTAGTATTTATTTAATCAATCAAAGGGAAATTATTGCAAAACAATTACGTTATCTTCGTCTTAAGTTTTTATTCCTTTCTAAAGAACATTAGAGAAGCTATAAAAATTTATTTTTCTTTTTAGTAATACTTAACATTAAGGAGCAAAATTCGATGAGCAAAAGAATAGAACTCAAACCAGAAACCATAAGCCGTATTATCGAAATGGCGTGGGAAGATAGAACTCCCTTTACTGCTATTGAGATGCAGTTTGGTCTATCAGAAAAAGATGTAATTGCTTTGATGCGACGGGAAATGAAACCTTCAAGTTTTAAGATGTGGCGTAAAAGAGTTTCAGGACGAAAAACTAAACATATTCGTCAACGTGATTTTTTAGTTGGCCGGTTCAAATCTACTAATCAAAAATAACTGTTTAAATTATTGATTAATATAATTATCATGAATACTTCTACATCAAATATAGAGCAAAATTCCTTAAAATCTTCTTGGAAAGTTAAGTTACTTTATGATGGAGACTGTCCCTTATGTATGCGAGAAGTAAGATTTTTACAAAAAAAAGATCAAGGGAGAGGTTTAGTAAAATTAGTCAATATTGCTGATGATGATTATGATGCGAATCAACATTGTGGCATTGATTATAAGACGGCAATGGGAAGAATTCATGCTATTTTACCCGATGGAACTATTCTTACAGATATTGAAGCATTTCGTTATGTTTACGAAGTTTTAGGAATGGGTTGGGTTTATGCTATAACCAAGCTTCCCATAGTAGGAAAAATTGCTAATTGGATATATAGTATTTGGGCAAAGTTAAGACTTCCGTTAACGGGAAGGCCAAATTTAGAAACAATTATTACTGAACGAAAAGCTAAGAAAAAATGTCATTCTAATATTTGCGATATTTAATATATAGAACAACAACGGCGAGTTGATTGTTTTTATCTTGTTAATAAAAAAGCCCGTCTTAACGGGCTGAAATTATTAGTTTAGAAGTTGGGATATTAAACAAAAGCAAAATTATTGCTATTAATATCTAAGTTAGTAGTATTCTTGACAATACCGACTAATTCATCTTCCATACCTGAAACTTTCAGGAAAATTCCTTGATCATTGTTTCCAGAAGGAGAAGAACCAAGATAATAATCATCTACTAGACCATGTAATTGAAATTCAATCTGTTCAAAAGGTATCTGAAAATCAGAATTAATTTTTGCAGATCCTCCAATTTGGTAAAGTTCGAGTTTTACATCATCATTTAATGGTCCAGTACGAGTTAAAAAAAGTTCTAATTGATTCGTTGGATTATTAGGATCATCTTCGAGAATTGAATAATTAACTTGAGAAAATTCTACTAGAGAAGTTTCATCATCAAAGATAGAAATTGTTGTTTTATCTTGTTCTCCAATTATAAAATCATAAGTATAAGGATCTTGTATCAATTGAAGACTTAAAGTTTCTGTTCCTTCTATCTCAAAATCATCGAAAATATCAATAGTGATCGTTTTGTTGCTTTCTCCTGCACTAAAAGAGAGCCATGTAGGGAACCCAAAAGGACTATCAAAGTCTAATCCTTGCTGTGCAGAACTATCTCCTAATTGAACTTCAACGTCTAGATAACTATCAATATTTCCTAACCGATTTACTGTTACTTCTATGTGATTAGGAATAGTTTTGTTACTTTCAAATGCACTATATTTTGCTGATTCAAATTCTAGGTAAGTCATTTCATTGTCTAATATAGACACAGTTGTTGTATTTTGTCCTCCTAAAATAGCAGCATCGCCAATTAACTTTAATTCAATATTTTCTGTGCCTTCTAACTCAAAATCATCATAAATATCAATATACAATTTTTTTTCAATTTGTCCTGGTTCAAAATCTATCCACTGAGGAAATAATCTCCCAAAATCAAACCCTTCTTGTGCTCTTGTATTACCTAAATGAAGTTCTACACTATTAAAATTATCAATATTTCCTGAACGAGTAATGGTTATTTCTATTTGATTAGGAACATTCGTGACAACTTAAGAAAATCAAGCAAATGTCAAGAGAAGTTAAAAAGTGAAAGTGGGCGGATGAGAAAGAAAAAACTCGCTTTGTCCTAAAATAAAAGGCGATAAACCATAATTAGCTTTCAA
>NETF01000026.1 GCA_002172675.1 unicellular cyanobacterium SU3 | reverse complement strand
TTAAGATTTTTGTTAGCGGACAGCATACGCTAACTTTTCTCTTCCGTTTCTAGGTAACTTTTGAAATTAAAGTTGTAAGGCAAAACTCCCTTGACATCTGACTTACAGCCTTAAGTTGTCACGAATGTGCAGCAGCTAAGATCCAATTTACCTGGAATACTCGCGCAAAAACTCATTTTGATGGGTTAGCGGATAAAGCATTGTTTGGCATCGAAACGACCACTTTAACCGATTACAACGAGAATGGCTCTTTTATTCCTGCCAAAGTTAACTTAACGGTTAAAGGTTCCAAGGTTTCGGAAACCTCTGATATTACTGGTAGAAAGTACAAGAAAAATCAAGGGGCTTCTTATACTATTCCTTTAGGTCAAACCGCTACGGTTAAATACTTTCAAGAAGCGGTTCAAGGACTTCTTGATTCGGCTCTTGCTTCTACTCATTTTATTTCTGCTAGTCCTGAAGAATGGCGTAGAGATTAATTATAAATTAAGCTAATCATGAACAAACAAAAACTTAAAAACGACCTGAATTTAATACTACCTGAAACTTTATCCGGGGAATGGGATGAAGACCTTTTTAACCGATACTTAGAAGGACAAAAAGCGATTGACCGCTTTCTTGATTTAGAGTTGACTCCAACAGAGTTAACTGAATTCTTAGGAGATGTTTCTAAAGTTAATGTTAATGATTGGCTTGATTGCGTCGATTTTAATCTCAATCATTAATTTAAAATGTCTGTTGAATATCAGTTTACTAATGGCAATAATTGGTCTGTTTTTTGGGAGGATGATTTAGAAGCTCAACCCGTTATAGGGGCTTTAAACCGTTATTATCCTATTCCGAAAATAAGCCCTTTTAATACCTTTAATTCTCCAATTATCAAACTTTGGTGTAAAAATCCAGATGCTCCATCTAATTGGAGACTTGCTGGCCGATATTTTATCAAGATTTTCGCTGGATCGGTTGTTTCTGGGGGGATTCCTGAAACTGTGATCAAAGTCGGTAAGTTTTACTTAAATCAGGCCGAAATTATTCAGATTCCCCCTTATTCTCCTGATTTTTCTATTGAGTTTGATATTGCTTACTGGCATAGAAAAATGAGTTTAGTTATGTGGGAGTACACCGGACCGAATACTAACACAATTCACCGAAAACTTGATGACCTTTTAGGCTATCCACAACCTTAATTAAAGAGGGTTTAACCATGTTCAAAAAGAAAAACGCTCATCAGTCTAAACCCGATCCCCCTGACCGAATTGAACCGCTTTTATTTTGCTTAATCCTTGTATGCTGTTTTGGTTTTGGTTTCTCTGTTTCCACCTTAAACTCTATTAATGAGAATTTGAGACATGAAGAAACGAACCACGGTGTACCATTACCTGAACTCCCTATCTATCAACCTCTTCGGTAATTTCAAACAACATTATCCTTGGCTGTTAGTTGTTGCGATCGCTTACTTATTTCTGTTCCCATTTTCCTCACTCGTTGCTGTTACTCCTAAACCAGAAACAAGAGTTAAAACTATTGTCCAACAGACTAAGATTAATTATACAAAGTATCCTAAAATCTTAGTATTCATGGCCGATAAAGGCAATAGAGGAAAGGGAAAATTAATCGCAGTGAACACCAAAGAAGGGAAGATTGACGGGGCTTGGAATGCGTTAAGCGGTGTCGGGGGGGAAGAAAATCAACCCATGCGCGGGCCAATTCCTTCCCAGGGAGTAGTGAATACAACCCAATATCAAGTAGTAATTTCTCCCTTAACCCTATCTAATCCTGGCATTGCTGGCAAGTTCTACAAAATCAACCCTCACTTAGTTTCTGTGGGGGATGTGACTAGGGGGGACTTTGGCATTCACGCCGATCGCAATGTTCCGGGTACAGCTGGATGTATCGGCATCGAATCCGAATCGGATTGGATTAGCTTTAAAGCACTGATGACCGATTATGACGGGGCCGGGCTGAAGACGATCCCCTTGCTGGTTAGCTATCGGTAGAGGGTTAAATTAGTCGGGGCATTAGGTTAAGATAACATAGGTAAGAATTAGCTTTCTTTAACTGGGGAGGAGTGATCAGTATGTTTAAATATTTCCTATCCATGACAGCGTTAATGGTATCTGTAGCAGGAATTGGCGTTTCTTTAGCCAGAGAAGAATTTAGATGTTATTTAGGATTAGTGTCTGCTGCTTGTGAGTCCTCCGAAATTAAGTCAACATCACCAACTAAAGATGACTCTATATTAAATCAAGAATTCACAAAAAATAGTGATTCTAATGATCAACAAAAAGCAGAACCACGACCCCCATTAAATGCTAAATCTTCTGACAACTTACTTCCTCAAAACTCTCAACTAAAAGATAATACATCTTCGGTAAGAGAAACATTTGAATCTGATAGTAAGTTTATTTCCGTTGAAGAACTATCTCGTATTCCTCAAGAAAAACCAGAGGTTAATGTAGATAATTCTGTTCCTTCTGGAGAAGAGGGTTATGTGGGAATTCCTATTGAAGTTGAACCCTTTTATGAAGGAAATGATTAAAAGATTCGAGGAAAATTTATGATGAATGAACAATGTTAGAGCAAATTATTATTCTAATTATTAGTGGTTTGGGTTCGGGACTACTAGCAGGAATTTTAGGCATTGGCGGAGGTGTTGTTTTAGTGCCTCTTTTAATCGCTTTAAATTATACGCCATTACAAGCAGTTGCTACCAGTAGTTTAGCCATTGTCATTACTTCTTCTTCGGGAAGCATTCAAAATTGGCGTATGGGATATTTAGATTTTAAACGAGTAATGTTATTAGGAATTCCTGCAATTATAACGGCACAATTTGGTGTAATTGTTGCCAATTTTATTCCTGAGTTTGTTTTATTAACTGCCTTTGGTTGTCTCTTAATTTTTAATATTTTTCTCAGTAATATTCGTCGTCAATTAGTGACCACCTCTCATGAACAATCTGGGATCAGATTATCTCAAACATTGGCTTGTTTATTGACAGGAGGAATCGGCGGATTTTTAGCCGGTTTATTCGGCATTGGTGGCGGTGTCATTATGGTTCCTCTACAAATGTTGTTGTTACAAGAAACTATAAAAGTTGCCATACAAACCAGTTTAGGGGTGATTGTTATTACCTCTATTTCTTCTTGTTTGGGTCATGCGTTAAATAATAATGTTTTGTGGTTAGTAGGAATTATTTTGGGGTTAGGAGGATTAATTGGGGCGCAAATTAGTTCGAGATTTTTACCCAGATTACCAGATAAAGTTGTTCGTTTTTCCTTCTATTTCATGTTAGGCATATTATCTGTTTATACCTTTTGGGAAGCTTGGAAAATTTACCCCAATAATTAATAGGGTTCGGAGTTCGGAGATACTTAAGAATTAATAACTGTTCACTGTTCCCTGATCACTGTTCCTTGTTCCCCATCTTTAACTTGATTCAAAAGTTGATGAAGTTCTTCCCCTTCTATTACTTCAACTGCTAATAATTGTTGAGCAATTTGTTCTAAAAGATTACGGTTCTGATTAAGAATAGATAAGGCTTTTTGATGGGCAGAATCAACAATTTGTTTAACCTCTTCATCAATGGCTTTTGCTGTTTCTTCACTCACCAAACGACGAGGGTTAACTCCACTATTTCCTAAAAAATTGGCCTGTTGTCGTTTTTCATAGGCTAAAGGCCCTAATACCTTACTCATGCCGTAAGTTGTTACCATCCGTTCAGCAATATCCGTGGCCCGTTGTAAATCATCTGAAGCCCCATTTGTCACACTACCAAAGACAATCTCTTCTGCAGCCCGTCCTCCTAATAACATCGCAATTTGCTGACGAAATTCCATATCACTCATCAAAAAACGGTCTTCCGTGGGCATTTTCAACGTATAACCCAACGCCGATAAACCCCTGGGGACGATAGAAATTTTAGAAACTTTTCCCCCTCCCGGCATAACGGCCCCCACTAAAGCGTGGCCCACTTCGTGGTAAGCGACAATTTTCTTTTCAAAGTCTCCTAAAACTCGGCTTTTCTTCTCCAAACCCGCTACAACTCGTTCAATGGCTTCTTTAAAGTCCCCGTGGGTGACATATTCCCGTTGATTTCTCGCTGCTAATAGGGCTGCTTCATTGACCAAGTTCGCTAAATCTGCCCCGGCAAACCCTGGGGTATGGGTAGCAATATCTTTGAGATTAACATCGGGGTCAATTTCTACTCGTTGGGCATAAATTTCTAAAATAGCCAGTCTTCCAGAGAGGTCCGGACGATCAACCAATACTTGACGGTCGAAACGCCCCGGTCTTAATAAGGCTGGATCAAGGGTTTCCGGGCGATTGGTGGCTGCTAAAACGATCACCGTGGCATCCCCCACGGCAAAGCCATCCATCTCTGTTAACAGTTGATTTAAGGTCTGTTCCCGTTCATCGTTACTGCCACTGAGGCCATTACCTCCACTACGAGACTTACCAATGGCATCTAATTCATCGATAAAAATGATACAGGGGGCTTGTTTTTTGGCTTGTTCAAATAAATCTCTTACCCTTGCAGCCCCGGTTCCGACGAATAATTCTACAAATTCCGACGCAGAGATGCTAAAAAAGGTGACACCTGCTTCCCCTGCAACGGCTTTGGCTAACAGGGTTTTTCCGGTTCCTGGTGGTCCTACTAATAACACCCCTTTGGGTATTCTGGCTCCAATACGACTAAAGCGATCGGGATTTTTGAGAAATTCGACAATTTCCACTAATTCGGTTTTAGCTTCTTCGGCCCCTGCTACATCAGCAAAGGTAATTCTGGCGGCTTCTCCTTCGACATACACTTTAGCTTTACTTTTACTGAAGGCCAGCGATCCCCGATCTTCGTTACGATACAGTAAAAATTGCATGGCTAAGACCAGGATAATCGGAGGAATTACCCAAGCTAAAAGGGTACTCATCCAACTATTTTTGGGAGGTGGAGACGCTTCAAAAATGATTCCTTTTTCTTGGAGTAAGGTGGGTAAATTAGGATCATCAATGGGAATAGTGGCTAAAACTTTACCTGTATTCCCCGAAGGTTTAGCTTGAGAGGGGGTTGAAGCGGTTGGCCCGTGGAGAGGATTATTTGAGTTGTTGGTGTTATCTAAGGGGGTTTCTGGTAGGGGTAATAAGTCTTCGGAAGGAGACAGCAGGGATAGGGACTTAAGTTGATAAAGAATTAAACTGTTACCTATCTTAACTCTGGCAACTTTATCATTTTCGACTTTTTCTAGAAATTCGCTGTAGGGTTCGATGGGAACTTCGTTATCAGAACGATTCGTGTAGTAGTAGATGAGATAGATGAAAAAAATCACGCCAACTCCCATTAGTATCAAACTACCGAGAGGAGGAAGACGTAGAAAGCGAGAGTTATTTTTGAGTCCCATGATAATTGCCCACTGTTTCCCGAAGACTATTATTCCCTTATAGCTTAGCAGTTTGATTAGGGATTGGGTAATCAAGTTGCGATCGCCTGAATAATTACAGTTTTTTCAGTTTATTGAATATATGTTAAGTTTGAGTATTATTTTTCTTATCTAAAAGTTCTTGTAATTGTAGTATTAAAGGTGGTAAATCTTCTTCTATTGTTGCCCAAACTCTAGTCAAACCCACTTGAAAATATTCATGGGCTGCTATATTTCTCATTGCTGCCATAAAACCCCAAGGAATATGAGGATATCGGGACTTAATTTCTTGAGGAATATTTTTACTTGCTTCTCCAATAATAATTAAATCATAGAGGACCGATTTAACAATTGTTTGGTTTTCAATAAAGGCTTCGCAGGTCATTTCCTGAGTTCGTTCCTTAATATCAGAAATAGAGTCTAAAATATCTTGAATACGTAGCGGTCATTCTCTAGAAGGTATGAATTAAATCCTTTAATACAGTCTCCCGTAAGTGTTCTCTTAAAGCATCTTCTGTTCCCAAATCAACTGAACATCCTAAAATATCTTCTAAATAATGTTGGACTCGAAACAATTGAAAGAAACCGCCTTGACGATTAAATTCTACTAAGAAATCTACATCACTATCGGGACTTACTTCATCTCTTGCAACTGAACCAAACAGAGACAAAGATTTTACCCCTAATTGTTCTAATTCTTCTCGATGTTCAGCTATAATTTTAAGTACCTCATTTCGTTTCATTTCTATTACCTCTAATTTACTAAATAATATAATTAGTAATACTAATGATAATTAGTGATCAAGCTTTTCCATATTATTATAGCTCTTTTAAACCATCGATAGGGTTAGAGTAGCGTTAATATAGAAACCTCAGTTCAGCTAAATTAAACTTATCTTTAACTTAATTGTTCCCATACCTTCATTAAGCGATAAAATGAAAGTTAGATGTCAAATGTAGAAATTGTCTATTACCATATTTATTGAATTATGTCTGAATCTAATTCTTTAGCGAATCGTTATCAGCAACTCATTGATTCTATTGTAGAAATTACCTTACAAGGAAAAATTAGATCAAAAGAACAAGTTTATCGAATGTTATTAAAAGAAATTGAGGTGGGAACGGGAGAAATTTTTGAGCGTATCCTTGATGAAAATATCCAAAAAACCACAGCACAATTAGAAAAAAAATTAAAAGCGACTCGTATTTTAAGGGCATTACAAACCATTCAAGGAGAATGGGAACGCTGGCAAAAAGAAAATCAAAAAGAACAAGTTATAAGTTTAGCTATTGAACAAATTAACAAGGCTGATTTTCAACATTTATTATCTTCTTTTTTACCTTTTTTAGACCAAAGTAATCATAATAGTTTAAATCGAGAACAATTAGACAAATTATCTCAATCTCTTAAAGAATCTAATAACACTACAGAAACCTTAGAATTAGCTAATGGTATCAGAGACGGATTAAAAGAATTTTCTCGTTTAGAACCTGAATTGATTACTTGGATTTATGAACAAAATAAAAGTAGTTTAGGGTTTGGTTCAGAAAAACAAGGACCTTGGCCTTGGTGGGAGAAAAAAACAAGTTTACCTCTAGCACAAATGCTGTTTAAAACTTTAGCTAATAACGAATCTATTAGAGAGATATCAGATAAAAGTTATCAGGTAGAATTAAGGGCATGGGTTGAATTAATTTTACTGTTACACTTCCTAGAAAGAGGATTAGTGAAATGGTTTGATGAACAGCCTTATAATGCTAAGTTTGGTCAACGATTATCCTATAGTACCTTATTAATCTTTTCGATGATTTTTGCTCAACTTTCTCAAGGATTTACTGGAAAAAATAGTAACTTGAGAGAGGGTTACTTTTTAATGATGTTACAATCATTACGCCAGCTAACTAAACGGAAAGATTTTCCTTTATATGGTGGGATTTTTGCTTCATTTTCTGGTGAAAATTTACAATATACCTTAACTTATTTTGATGATCCTTTAAAAGAAGTAGAACGAACCCAAGAAAAAGCGAGAATTTTGACGTTATTGGCTTATTCTCAACTAACGTTAGGAAATTATAAACAAGCCAAACAATTTCATTTAGAAGCATTAGAAATTGCTCAAGAATCTTCAGATAAACCCTGTGAAATTGCTAATTTTAATCACCTCAGTCGCATTTGTATTGCTGAAAAAGACTATGATCAAGCGATTAATTATAGTCAAAGGGCGTTAATGTTTTCTCGTCAAGTGGGTGATAAATTAGGGGAAGCTAACGGCTTAATTAATGTGGGTTATAGTGAAGTATTTCGGGCAAAAGAACTTGAACAAATGAATACTGAAATCTATGAATCGGCTATTAATTATTTAGAACAAGGTGCCACCTTAGCCGAACGACTAGAAGATTATCAAAGTCAGGCATTAGCTTACAATAGTTTAGGTATTGCTTATGTCATTTTATCTCAACCCTCTGCTGCCATTACTGCTTTAGAAAAAGGTATTAAAATGGCTTTAATTTCGGGTAATACATATCTCCAAGGGTTAAACTTTACCTACCTAGCTGAAGCCTATTATACGTTAGAAAATTTACCTCAAACTGTCTATTCTGGATGTTTAGGAATGTATCTGTTACATCAGATTAACTCTAGCGAATATCGACAAGCAGCAGGATTATTAACAGTCATAAAAGGTAAAGTAATTGACAAAGAATTTCAAACTTTGCTCGAACAAAATCGACCTAATATTATTAAATTAATTGGGGTGGATGGCTATGATGAATTACCCAAGATATTAGAACAATATAAAGCAGAATAAATTAATTTTTTGATGTAATATTGTTACAGAGGTTTAAACAAATTAAACCTCTGAATTGATAAAAAAATCCTAGTCATTTTCCTGAATGTTTATCATTATCATCATCAATAGGCACATATAGTGAAATCATCTCCGATCCAACAAGCTTGATCTGAATTGGATCTTCTGGCTTCACCCCATCGAGAATTAATACCTGCCGTTGTCAAGCCTCTCACTTCAGCCATACCTGGTTTGATAATATAAACATTAATAGACTCTCTATTAACTATAAGCCCAGACATAGCTCTAATGGAGAAACTTCCGTTTCCACCAAATTGTTCAAAAATACATTGATCTCGAAATAAAATTTCATTTGAAGCACCTTTAATAACACATAAAGCTTTCCCTGCTAAAGCTGATGATTGTATGAAAGATAGGGGTAACGCTGTACTCAAGAAAAGAATTGGTAAAAATTTCTTTAACATAATTTTTTCCTTATTTTTTAATTTAAAATTATACCATTTAAAATAAAGTAAAAATGTAAAAAAATTTTAAGAAAATTGCTAAACAATATTAATAATATTGATTACTTATGTCCTAAGATTTTATCCCGAAGATGTTTGATTTTATCTCTATATTTAGCGGCTTCTTCAAACTCTAAATTCTTGGCTGCTTCTTGCATTTGTTGTTCTAATTGTTGAATTAATTCGGGAACTTTATCTAAGGGTAAATCATCCGCTTGGGTATAAACTTCTTCTAACTGTTGGGCATTTAAACGACGAGAAATGTCTAAGAAGGATAGAATAGCATTACTAGACCCTTTAATGATAGGTTGAGGGGTAATATTATGACGCTTATTATGTGCCATTTGAATGTTTCTTCTTCTTTCTGTTTCTTCAATGGCTTTGATCATACTATCGGTTAAATTATCCCCGTATAATATAGCTTGTCCATTGACATGACGGGCAGCCCTGCCAATGGTTTGAATTAAGGATTTTTCTGCCCTTAAAAAGCCTTCTTTATCAGCGTCTAAAATAGCCACTAAAGAGACTTCTGGTAAGTCTAACCCTTCCCTTAATAAGTTAACTCCAATTAATACATCAAAGTCCCCATTTCTTAACGCTTGTAAAATTTCGATGCGTTCAATAGATTTAATTTCCGAGTGTAAATACTGTACTTTTACGTCTCTTTCTTGAAAATACTCGCTTAAATCTTCGGCCATCCGTTTCGTTAAAGTGGTAATTAAAACCCGTTCTTTCCGTTTAACTCTTTGTTTAATTTCTCCTAATAAGTCATCGACTTGTCCCTCAGTTGGACGGACAAAAATTTCAGGATCTAATACTCCTGTTGGACGTATAATTTGTTCAATAACTCTATCTTCTGATTGTTCAATTTCCCAGTTTCCAGGAGTAGCAGAGACAAAGATACATTGATTCACTTTATCCCAAAATTCTTCTGATTTTAAAGGGCGATTATCCGCCGCACTGGGCAAACGAAAACCATGATCAATTAATACTTTCTTTCTAGCTTGATCACCGTTATACATTCCCCTAATTTGCGGTACGGTTACATGGGATTCATCCACAACTAATAACCAATCTTTAGGAAAATAATCTACTAAACATTCTGGGGGTGATCCGGGTTTTCTTCCTGCTAAATGACGGGAATAATTTTCTACGCCGTTACAATAACCCACCTCTCTTAAGAGCTCTAAATCATAGCGAGTGCGTTGATCAATGCGTTGCGCTTCTAATAGTTTACCTGCTTTCTCTAAGTTTAAAATTTGTTCTTTTAACTCAATTTCTATTGCCTCACAAGCAGCTTCTAATTGTTCTTCTGGGGTAACAAAATGTCGTGCTGGATAAATATTAATATTATTGAGACTATTTAGAATCTCTCCTGTGACGGGATCTAAATAACGAATGGCATCAATTTCATCCCCAAAAAACTCGATTCTAACGACTCGATCTTCATAAGCTGGAACGATTTCTAAAACGTCTCCTTTTACCCGAAACCTTCCCCGTTGTAAGTCGAGATCATTACGAGAATATTGAACCGTAACTAAGTCTCTTAATAGTTGTCTTTGATCCACTTCTTTTCCTACTTCTAAAGGGACAGAAGCTTTTAAATATTCGGCGGGCATTCCTAACCCATAAATACAACTAATGGAAGCCACGACAATGACATCTTTTCGCTCAAATAATGATCGGGTGGCTGAGTGCCTTAACATATCAATCTCATCGTTAATAGAGGCACTTTTTTCGATATAAGTATCACTAACAGGAATATAAGCTTCTGGTTGATAATAATCGTAATAACTGATAAAATATTCGACAGCGTTATTAGGAAAAAATTGTCTTAATTCGTTGCATAATTGGGCGGCTAAGGTTTTATTATGTGCCAATACTAAGGTAGGTTTTCCTATGTTTTCGATAACCGCAGCAATGGAAAACGTTTTACCGGTTCCCGTTGCCCCTAATAGGGTTTGAAAACGGTTTTTTTCTTGTAGAGATTTGCTTAATTGTTTAATGGCTTGGGGTTGGTCGCCAGTGGGTTTAAAAGGAGCTTGTAGATTAAAAATAGGGTGAGTAATCATTAAAAATAATTCATAGTATTATTTATATTTTAGCAAAATCAACGATCAAGCGATCGCCTAACTTATCAGTTTTTTAATAATAAATAATAAAGCTGTCCTTCATTACTAATTAAACCAGCTCTATCTCCTGCTTGTTTCCCTGTCCCCATAAAAATATCCACTCTTCCCGGTCCTTTTATAGCACTGCCAGTATCTTGATCTAACACATAACGACTGACTAATTTTGTCTCTATTTCTCCTGTATTAGTTATATAAGGAATTGGGGTTTTAATTAATGCCAATGCACCAGGAGGCATAAGAGATTTATCCGTAGCAATAGAACGTTCAGCAGTAACAGGAACACTTAAATTTCCTTGGGGGGGTTGACCATCAGTTTCACGGAAGAAAATAAAGCGATTATTACGGGGTAAATAGTTGCTTAGTTGCTCAGGATTTTTACTCAAATAGTCAACTAATCTCGGTAAAGTTAACTCATTTAAAGCAAAAATACCATCATTAACCACTTCTTTGCCAATACTGACATAAGGATAATCCGTACTGCTATCATAACCGACGGTTATGGTTTCTCCATTGGTTAATTTTAACCTAGCAGAACCTTGGACATGAACTAAATAAGCTTCTAAGCGATCGCGCATCCAAATCAACTCATTACCCCGAATAATACTATTATTGCCTAACCCATCTTTTCCCTCTAATTCTAATCGTGTTGGATGGGGTTTTTTCCAATTTGCAAAGTCTTTTGGTTCAAAATATAAAGGATAACGATACTCAGACGTGCGTTGACGACTGGCGGTATAAACCGGCTCAAAATACCCTGTAAAATGTACCGTTCCTTGATTATCATGACCCACTGATTGATATAAAGTAAACTCTTTTTCAATCGCTGCTTGTAATGCGTCTGGAGTTTTAGCTGTTTTTAATAATTCTTTAAAACGAATTAAAGAACGACGAACGCGATCGCGAGTAACACCCCGAATGGGATAATTATTATAAACTTCGGCTGCTTTTGGCGTATCTAAATAGCGTAAACTATAACTAATCCCACGAATTAATGACCATTTATCCCCTGGATTTTCCGTCGTTCCCCAAATTTGTTCATCTTCTGACCAAATAGTATTAATTTCTGCTGGTTTAACTTGACGTAATGGCACTTCCTGAGCCATTATTATCTGTGCCGGATAAAACGCCAATCCTAATCCTAAAGAAAAAGCTGTGATAATATTATTCATCGGATCAGTCAATAAGGTCAAAATATGAATGTTTATAGGTAGGTGTAAATAGAAAAGTCCGTAGTAAAGGCTCTAGCCTTCATTGTGACTGGTTTTCTTGTCTCTTAGAAGGAGACTACACACTTACATTTATTTGTTCCCACCTACCTAGGGTAAGGATATATTAACAAAATTGACACCACTGCGAAGCTAGAAAACTTTTTTTGTGGTATTTTCAGGATCAGTTGAAATTCTATTTAACACTCAATATTTAACAAACCTATTCCATAAATTCACGATGACTCAATCTCTCGTTCCCGTTCCCACTGGCGTATTTCAGGTGTTTGAACGTCCTATAACATCAGACTTCACCCTTGACTTTCCCCTAAAATTATCCCTAGTCTTACCCACCTATAAAGAAGCAGGTAACATTCAAAGTATTGTTGAAATTTTAAGCAACATACTCGATCAAACCATTCCTGGAGAGTATGAATTAATTGTTGTCGATGATAATAGTCCTGATCATACCTGGAAATTAGCTTTAGAGTTGACTTCTGACTATCCTCAACTGCGAGTGATGCGTCGTATCGAAGAAAAAGGACTCTCAACTGCCGTCATTCGAGGATGGCAGGTGGCAAGAGGGGAAATTTTAGGGGTGATTGATGCTGACTTACAACACCCTCCGGAGGTACTTACACAACTATTAGAGGAAATGGAAAAAGGAGCCGATTTAGCCTTAGCCAGTCGTCACGTTGAAGGGGGTGGTGTCAGTGAGTGGAGTATTATTCGGCGGTTTCTCTCCCGTGGGGCCCAAATGTTGGGTTTATTGATTCTCCCGGAAGTGATCAGTCGTTTGTCTGATCCCATGAGTGGCTATTTTATGGTACGCCGTAGTGCTATTATTGATCGCTCATTAAGTCCTGTCGGTTATAAAATTTTAATTGAAGTGGCAGCTAGGGGACGCATTCGCTGGATTGCTGAAGCGGGTTATGTTTTCAGGGAACGACAAGCAGGGGAAAGTAAGGTGACTTGGAAACAATATATTGAGTATATTCAACATCTATTACGATTAAGGTTATCCATTTCAGCCCGATTTATTCAGTTTTGTTTTGTGGGATTAAGTGGGGTGGTTGTCGATATGGGTGTTTTGTATTTACTCAGTGATGAAAGTACCCTAGGATTGCCTCTAACCCGAAGTAAAATTATTGCAGCAGAATTAGCCATTATTAATAACTTTCTCTGGAATGATTTGTGGACGTTTGGAGATATTTCTCGACGACAACCTGGAAAACGTCAACGGTTAAAACGGTTAATTAAGTTTAATATTATCTGCTTAGCTGGATTAATTCTTAATGTGTTGTTTTTAAACATCTTCTATAATGTGTTTAATCTCAACCAATACATTGCTAACTTTTTAGCTATCGGTTTAGTTACTCTTTGGAATTTTTGGTTTAACTTAAAATTGAGTTGGCGAGTGACAGAGGTTGACAGATAATGTCTGTATAAATTTCTTAAGTCAATTACTTGTCTGATTAAGGCAAACCTATTTGTCTTAATCAGCAAAATCAGATATTTTTTTAATTCTTAAATTTTGGAAGCAATTATGTACCATCAATACACTAACAATTAAGAGATAAATAATAGTTAAACTAATCAATAAACTCCCTCTAAAATAGTTAGTTGCTTGAGGATGATAAAAGTTAGTAATATTAGCTAAGTTATTGGCTCGAAGAATAATCATCCATCCTGGTATAAACCAAACACTATATCGAAAAGGTAAATACAATGAAGCTATAACAATGGGTAGAAAAATAACAAAATCGTAAACGTGCATAGGCATCAAAAATCCTGTAGCTATTACAGTAAGTATAATAGAACCTATCTGAAAAAAGTTAGGTTTTGATCTATCAAAACCTAACTTTATCAAAGTATTTGTGCGACATCGACTAATCAAAAATCCACATAATATACCTAATGCTATACCAAAAATAGCCATTATTTTTGAAGACACTTGAATAGACAAGAAATAGTCTATTAAATGAACTAATCCTGTTAAATCTGGGGGTTGATTAATTTTTTCCTGAGAATAGGCTGATAAATTAGTTAAAAACCTTGTAATGTTTTCCGATATTCCAGTTTGGTAGAATGCTAAAGCTAATGCTAATGTTATTAATACAATAGTACCGATAACTATTCTATGATTTCCTGCAAAAAACAAAGCTGTTAAAATAACTATAGCGATTTGAGGTTTTATTGATAATAAATAGCCTCCAATTATTCCTAATATAAGATAGTTTTGACAAGCTCCATATAAAATTAAAACAAGTCCTAATACACAAATAATAGAGGTTTGTCCTAATTCTGCTAACCACAAGAAACGAAAATCTAACCCTTGAGCATCAGGAACTTTGATAAATACTTTTGTTGTTAAATATATCAAGCTCAAACAAAATATAATAATCGCAAGTACCAGTAACCCATTTCTAGTTAACTTGTTGCTTTTAAAATTGTAGAATAAACGCATTTATTTTTATTTAGGTAAGAGATAATATTTAGTATATTTGATCTATAAGTAAAAACTCAATGTAATATACTATCCTGAGCTTCTATAAATCAATGTATGTTATTCTATATCCTTAGTTTTTTTTTTGCAAGGAGTAAATAAATGTCTAAATCGTGGTGGTCTTACTTAATAGTTTTGATAATTATGACTGGTGTGTTTTGCCGTATCATTAATCTTGATACAAAAGTTTATTGGTACGATGAAACCTTTACATCTCTTCAACTATCTGGTTATAGTTCTGAAGAAGTTACTAATCAAATTCTTGATGGAGATGAAATCGGGATTGAAGAATTGCAGCAATACCAAAATCCACAAAAAGATTCCCAAAAAACTGTTGTTGATACGGTTAAAAGAATTGCCATTGTTGAACCACAATTAACCCCACTTTATTTTATTTTGCTTCGATTTTGGACACAGTGGTTTGGTAATTCTATTACAGTAATCCGTAGTTTATCTGTAGTATTTAGCTTGTTAACATTACCATTAATTTACTGGTTAGCAAAACAACTATTTCAGTCTCCAATAATTGCATGGATATCTACGGGATTATTAGCCATTTCGCCTATTCATGTTCTCTATGCTCAAGAAGCACGTCCTTATAGTTTATATACCTTAGCCACTTTACTATCATCTGTTTTATTTTTACGGGCTATTAAACTAAAGAGTTATCAAAGCTGGTTTTTGTACGCTATTTCAGTTACCTTTGGATTATATTCATTTTTTCTGACTTGTTTAGTCTATTTTTCGCATGGTATATATATAATCTTAACAGAAGGTTTACGCCTAAGCCAAAATCTACGAAGATATGTAGCCTCTATGATATTTGGAATAACTACTTTTATTCCTTGGCTATATCTTGTCCTCCAAGGTAAAGAAGGTATCCAGAAAACTTTTTCTGCTGATAAGATGTCAATGGCTAGATATCTAATTAAATGGATTAGGAGTTTAACCTTATTTTTTGTCGATTTCGATCTTGATCCAAGCAGTCCCAAAGTTTATTTAATTCCTTTTTCTTTGCTTCTGTTATTAATGATTGGTTTGATTTTTTATTCTTTATACTTCTTATATGTTGATGGAGATAAAATCAGTCGTACTTTTATTTTTAGCTCTTTTTTTGTCCCTTTGATTTCTCTATTTGTAATTGACTTAATATTAGGGACAAATAGAATCATTGTTACCCGATATCTAATTCCTTATTTTCTTGGCGTTCATTTAGCAGTTGCTTATCTATTGGTTAGGAAAAATTTCCAAATTTCTCTACAGACTCGAAAACAAATATTCTGGAGATTTATTCTGGTCTTTGTTGTGTCTTTAGGTGTCATTTCCTCTACTATGATTGCTAATGCTCAGGTTTGGTGGAATAAAGATCCCCAAAATGTAAATCATGAATTAGCTATGATGATCAATCAATCGTCCCAACCCCTTATCGTTAGTGATGTTTGGTTTGTTCAGGTGGTTTCTTTAAGCCATTTGCTTGACCCGAAAGTCAAGTTTCAGTTAGTTGTAGAACCTGATGTTCCATCAATAAAGGAAGGATACAGCGATATTTTTTTATATCAACCGTCCGAAAATCTAAAGACTCAGTTAAGTGAAGACTATCAATTAGAAGCTGTTAGAAAACCCCTATTATGGAAATTATCATCAGATTCATAACGTTTACTTACATCCGTTCTACACTACCAAAGAAAACAGGTTCAACCCGAATCGCCATAACACTTGAGGGACGAACCACCATATATTCTCCCTGAATGTTTTTGATAGGAACATTAATAAATTGTTCAGAATCAAAGTTAGGGACAATCTCATTACTATACCATTTTTGAAAGTCTTGAATTTGAGCAAAACGCACTTCTTCACGGTGGCCACTAGAAAGGAATAGGTGTACGGCGTATTCGTCAGCTTTTCTGGGCATAATATTAAGACTCCTAGATACTTTCTTATTTCCTATTATCTGTGACTATGGGGCTAATTTGAAGCGTTGTAATAAAGCTTCTATGACTTGGGGTAAGGTTTGGGATAAGTCCTCAGAAGTCTCAAATTCCAGTTGCTGATGAGATGGGAGATCAAACGGCCATTGTCCTGAAAAATTAGATCGTTGTTGATGGAGTAATAAAATTTGTCCCCCTCGTTTACTTTGTAAAGCGTATCCGAGTTCGGTACAAATATAAGGACTAGGAATTAAACGATGGGTTTCTTCTTGTTTGATTTGAGTAATGGGAGTCCCATCAACTACTAATAATAAACTTTTTCGCAGTTTCCGCAGTTGACTGTCACTCAGTCGTAAAGGAGTGTCTGGGGGACGAGAGGCAATCTCTAACTTAAGGGGATAACGCGATCGCTGATTATACTGCTTGATAGTATCTTCTAAAACAGATTGAATCGTTTTACTAGAGGGGGGATATTCTGTCTGTCCACTGAAAAAAATGATCGGTTCTAAGGTAGCTGCAATGTCTTGCTTACTCAGATACAATTCTTGGGAAACGAGATCGAGGTTGGCGATGGTATAACCGCCACTCCCTTCTATATAAAATTCTACGGCTTCCCCTTCTAAATAACGTTGAAACCATTCCGATTGTTGAATGACCTCTTTATCGTCCAAAAAGTCGGCTCTCAGGGCAGATTTTAGTAAACTATTCCGATTTAACCGTAAGTCTGGGGGACGCTGAATAACATCCCTTAACGGTTCATATTGCCCTAAATACCATCCCTTCAGGGGAATAATTGCCATAGTTTTTCTCGCTCCCAAGAATGTGTAACTATAGGCATAGTACACTATTTAAAAAATTTTGGGTACATTAGTATTAGTTTTCAACAGTATTGACTAATATCTTCTCCCCATTCCTCAGCCAGATAACAAAGAGCGCGGAAGCGTAATGACATTAAGTCGTCGTATAAAGGGTTGAGTTTACACAGAGGGGGAATACTGACTAAGACGTAACCAAAAAACTCAATTTTCCGTTCAAAAGGACATTGAGCCGGGATCAGACGACAAAGACGGTGAGCAAAGCTGCGATCGCTAATTTCTTGTTGCTCTAGGCGATTTCGTAAGGATTGTAACATTTTTGAGACTGGCGATTTGAACCATTTAGAAATAGAAACAGGCTCATAAGATTCACAGCCTAAGACGAAATTCTTTATGGTATAATCTGTTACATTCATGATGTATTCCTTATTACTTTAATAAGGCAATAATTGTGATAAAGAAATAGAATTTGTCAATGATTCCGTAATAAGTTCAGGGGTTTAGGGAAAAATGCCAGGAATATGATAGACAAAAGTTTTAATCTTAGGTTAATCTTGTCTGATTGATTTTTCTATCTTGTTAGATGTATAACTCATGATAGTTATTCAGATTGATTAACCTAACATTGCTATCATAACCGACCCAACAAGGGGTTATTTGGAAAAAAAGTTGAAGAATCATTACATCGTCTTGCCTTTATCATCCCCATTATGTGTTGCCAAGAAATCAGAATGATTACGGGATTTTGAAAGATTGTCTATGTAGGTGTCCGTAATAATCCTGAGACGTTAAAAACCATGACGCATTCGTCTGATCGAACACCTAGTTATAACTTTTTCTTTACCAATAACGGTATTAAGCTGGTGTGCATTTAAACTGGGTATTTAAAGTTTTAGTGCAAACGCTCAAACGTTTTCTCCGGCGCTCCCTTCTGCCTGCTCCCATGCAGTTTAGACTAGCAACTTAAATAAATCAACAGTCTATTTCATATTTGCCCTAGTATCTTGTACAGCTACGACAAAAAACAAGATAGTGAGGGGAATACTTAAGGCTAAAATAAGGCCTGTTTTGAGATTTCCTAAATCGGGAGTTCCTGAAGATAATTCAAATACAGATCCAACACCCGCGATCGCTGTAATACATGATCCTAATAAAAATACACCACTTTTTGGGGTCACAATGTTTACTCCTTAACTTAAACAATCATTTATGTTGATAAATCTGCACATGAATTAAGCGATGCTTCAAAACGAAGACCGCTAGAGGTTTATGAATTTTTTATTATTTTACAGGTTTAACAGCTCCTCTGGAAAACCCTTTTTCTTGCAATTTTTCTGTTAAAGCGAGATCATTTTCAACACGATCAACAAACATAACCCCATTCAAGTGATCCATTTCGTGTTGAATGACTCGTGCTAATAAATCAGTGGCTTGAATTTTTCGGGGTTTTCCTTGTTCATCTTTAAAAGAAACCTCGATAGTTTTTGGTCGGGTTACATCTAAGTAAACCCCAGGAATGCTGAGACATCCTTCTTCTACTACGCATAATTCCTGAGAAACACGGGTAATTTTTGGGTTAATTAAGACTAAAGGAGGATTCTCTGGGTTATCGGGTTCACAGTCAATCACGATTAATTGTTTATGAATGGCCACTTGTGGCGCAGCTAAACCAATACCATGAGAACTGTACATGGTTTGTAGCATT
This sequence comes from unicellular cyanobacterium SU3, assembly GCA_002172675.1. Taxonomy (GTDB): domain Bacteria; phylum Cyanobacteriota; class Cyanobacteriia; order Cyanobacteriales; family Microcystaceae; genus Crocosphaera. The sequence continues at coordinate 855 of NETF01000026.1, read as the reverse complement.
TCTTTGGCCAATTTGCGAATACTATCATCCACTTTAGTGATACGCTTAGCCGGTTGACGGAGAGCGCGATCGCCGAGAACATGAATATCTAAAGGAGGATTGTCTAATTTTTCTTTTTCGACTGTAATTAAACTCGTCATAGGAATTTAAAGACGATAAATAACGATAATTTTACGGGTTAGTTACATCTTAACAAAAATCTTGACCCGTTCCTTATCCATTGACTGGTTTATAGGGGATACAAATTAGTTAAAAAACTTTTTATAGATTTTAGGATAATGTAGCCAAAATCGTTTATGGTCTTAACTTAGATATTAGATAAAAACTAGAGTTATTAGATTATATCTGGATGTAAACAGTAAATTTTTACTTATTAAGGATTTATAGGATTCAAAAAGCAAGTTAAGGAGATAGAAGGGCTAAAGTTGAGGAAAACCTAAGCTTTATTTTCTTTATTGGAAGATTTCGCTAATTTTCTCTTGAAGAAACCACCAAACCCAATAGCAGCACCAGCACCTAACATGGTAAGAGGTTCAGGGACAGCAGTGGGATTACCAGATCCAACATCAACCTGATTGACGATTTGGAAGTTAACTCCATCTCCAGTACCAAAGAAAGTATCCTTACCCAATTTAAGTGTTATGTCTGAGACATTTGTCCAATTTTGGGTGAAAATATTGCCATTAGAACCAGCAGGAACCGCACTACCCTGAAAGAATACACTATACTCAGTAGATCACAAACTCAGTTTCAGAGAGGCGAAACGTTAATCTGCGATCGCCAATTTACGTTGAAACAGCCCAAAAAACCTCCTTAAACATAAGTTTGTTTTATATAATAGAAGATTGGACTTAA
>NETF01000025.1 GCA_002172675.1 unicellular cyanobacterium SU3 | reverse complement strand
GGCACAGTAAAAGATGTTTATATTCCCATCAATGATATTTTACCTCTCCCTTCTCCTGCTACATAATTTAAACTTATGAATTTTGGTGGCGATCGCTTGTCTCAAGCTGACTTTGTGATCTACTGAAACTAGATAATTTAATCGAAAGTGCAAGATGTGAGTTAAAGACTAAAGAAAAAATTAAATAATATCTGGACGGAATTCAGCAACACAAAAACCATTTCTTCCCATATCTTTGGCTTGATAGAGAGCTTTATCAGCAGTTTTGATTAATTTTTGAGGTGAAACTCGTCGAGTGGGTATAGTCGTAGCGATTCCTAAACTCATAGTCACATAATCACTACACTCAGAACCAAAGTGATCAATTTTTAAATCCTCAATCGCCCGACAAAGTTCTTGTGCCACTTTTTCTGCCCCTAAACGATTGGTATCAGAAAGAATAATAACAAATTCTTCTCCGCCAAACCTTGCTACCAAATCCGCTGGTCTTTTAACTAAACTTTTGAGACATTGAGCAACTTTATATAAACAGTTATCCCCTGCTTGATGGTAATAATAATCGTTATAACGTTTAAAGTAATCTATATCGCATAAAATTAAAGAAATAAATTTTCTTTCTCTTGCTACTCTACGCCATTCCCGATCTAGATATTCATTAAAATAACGTCGATTATAAACTTGGGTAAGTTCATCAACTGTGGCTAAATATTCTAATTGTTTTGTTACTTCTTCTAATTCTTGAGTTCTTTCAATTACTTTTTGTTCTAAAGTTTGAGAATATTCTATGAGTTGATTGTAATATTGGGTAGTTTGAATGGCAATAGCAGCTTGAGAGGTTAGGGATGTAAATAATTTTAATTGTTCGCTGGTATATTTAACCCATTCGTTGTGACTAACTTTAATCACTCCAATAGTTGTATTTTGTACTGTTAAAGGCGCACAGATGATAGATTTTATTTTGTTATCGTGTTGAATATATCGAGAATCTTTATTAACATTATTCACAATTTCCGCTTTACCAGAACGCAATACATAACCAGTAATACATTCAATACTTCCTTGGCTTTTGTTGAATTTTTTTCCTTCGTAAGAATAAATATCTAACTCTCCTTTATCATTTAATAACATAAAAGAAATTTGATAACTTTTCAAAAGTTTTTGGGTCTCTAGTCTGACAACTTCCATAATTTCTTGAAAAGTTAAACAACTTGAAAGTTGATTAGAAATATCAGATAAAAAATTTATTTCTTCGTATTTTTCTAATGTATCAGCAGCTAAGAATTTTTTCTCAAATTCCTCGTTAAGAATATAATTTAACATTTGTGAAATCGTTTCAATTTTATCAGTATCTCCATTAACATTTCCTACAATTTTATCATTTACCATAAGGGGATAATTATAATAAAAGTTATCATTGAAGTGTCCCCAAATTACATTTTTTTGGATATCACTAATTAAAAAAGATAGATTAAATGTTTTCGTAAAATTTTCTAATAACGAATTAAGCTTAGGTTTACTGAGTAACTTTTTTAATTTAATCTGAATCATGGTAAACTCAATAGGGAGGATTTTATTATCCTCATTATACTTCATTAATTCCTAGAATTCTCTTAGACTTTAGTAGTATTTCTCGAGGACGGAATGGTTTAGTCATATAGAGATCCGCACCAGCTTGCATCCCGATTTCTTCATCAAAACTCTGTCCTCTAGCTGTTAACAAAATAATATAAATATGGGAAAAATCATCATTTTTTTTCACTGTTTCACAAACTTCGAGTCCACTAAAATAAGGCATCATTACATCTAAAAAAATGAGATCTGGTTTTTCTTTTTTGATAATTTCTAATGCTTTCTGTCCATCTTTTGCGGTTAAAAGTAACACTCCCTGATCTTCTAATTCTTCTAAAATTTGTTCCATTAAAATAAGAATATTGGGTTCATCATCAACAATTAAAATTTTTTTCATTGTTCCTTTATAAAACGACACTCTTTTTAAGCGTTAATTATTAAAAAAAAGATTAGTCAAAGTGTAATAAGTGAAAAAATATAGCAAGCCTAGACATCAAGTCCTTAAACAAGAGCCAACAGTAATTAAGTATTATTAAGTGTTAAAATTGTTCGTTCTACTGACATCTTGCACCAGTACAAAATAACTTAATAGCTAAAAAGAAGATAGTCAATGCTCAAGCAGTTAGCCTTAAAATAAGATACTTTTGCCTCTTGCCTCTTGCCTTTTGCCTATCTTCACTAGCTGATTTTATCGAAGGTGCAAGATATGAGAAGATTGTTCTTTCTAATTGATAAGTCTTGTCATTAGTTTCTCAGACTGCTAGAATTAGTTAAATAACAGTGATATAGCGTAAGCCTTAACCTTAAATTTAATTTAAGGTTAACTTCCATAGTAACATTAAACAATGGTTATAATTGATTTAAAACTTTAGTTTTCTGGTGCTAAAGGTAAACTCACAAAAAACGTACTGCCTTTTCCCAGTTCGCTGCTAAACCAGATTTTACCTCCATGTTGTTCAATAATTTGTTTAGAAATTGAGAGACCTAACCCAGTTCCTTTCGGTTTGTTGGTTAAAATACTCCCTACTTGTTGAAACGGTTCAAAAACCTTACTATAATCATTTTCTGCAATTCCAACCCCTGTGTCGGTAATAGAAATCAATAAATTATCGTGATCTATTTCAGCACGACAGGTAACTGAACCCGTTTCCGTAAATTTAAACCCGTTAGAAATCAAATTAACAAATACTTGAATTAAGCGGTCTTCATCTCCTAATATATTGGGTAAATATTCAGAAAAATCTTCTACTAACTCTACCGAAGAGTCTTCAAATAAAGGGGCAGTTGAAGCGATCGCCCAGGATAGCACGGTGCTAGGTTTGACAGGAAATAAATTCAAGGTAATTTTCCCTGATTCTATTTTTGTCATATCTAAAAAGTCGTTAACTAATTTGGCTAATCTTTCTGATTCGAGTATGACAATATCTAAATTTTCCTTAATCCGTTCGATTGTTTTATTGATTTTCTCATCTTTTTCGGGTATCTCAGGAAAAATTATATTATACAGTTTATCTCGAATTAAAGAAGAAAATCCCACAATTGAAGTCAAAGGGGTTCGTATTTCATGGGAAACCATCGATAAAACATTACGCTTTATCCGTTCCATTTCCCGTTCTTTGGTAATATCTCGAATTAAAATTACAACCCCTAGATATTCCTCTCCAGATGCTAGTTGCTCCTTAATGATATTACTCGCTAGTGCTTGACCAATGCGATTATTAGATAGGGGAATTTCTAGGGTAACTGCCTTTTTTTTATCTAATTTTTTTCGTTCTAATAAAGGAGATAACTCTTCAGGAAAGATATCTAAAAGTTGCTTACCCAATAAAGGGGGTGTCACATCAAACATCGAAAGTAAACCGGGGTTGTAGCGGGTAATGTTTCCATAGATATCGACTACTAATAACCCATCGCCCAAGTTATCGACGATCGCATTAAGATCGGCGACAGTCGTTTCTAAAACCTCTGACTGTTGTTGAGTTTGCCACAGTAACTCACTTTGATAAACGGCAACTCCCAACTGGTTCGCTACTTGTTCGAGTAAGTCGATTTCTCGTTTATACCAATAGCGGGGTTTTTGATTATCATAAACCCCTAAAATTCCCCATAGTTTTTCCCCAACAAACACTGGAACAGTGAGCAATGCCTTCGCTTGAAACTGCTGTAAAAGCTCTCGATGACAAGGGGTCAACTCTGCCGTCTCAATATCACTCACCCAGAAAACTTCGTGGTTACGGTATCGTCCCCCTTGAGTTTCTTGGAGATAAGTATCTTCCCAGATGGGCGGTTCTGCTGAGTTTCCTGTCAGGGGTTTCCATCCTGGTGCGAGGGACTCATATAAAAATTCTCCTCCCCAATTTTCCCAAAAATGATAGACTACCACGCGATCGCAGTTCAATATATGTCTCACTTCATCTGTAGTTGAAGCAAAAATAGATTTTAAGTCTAAACTTTGACGAATTCGCTCAATTACCCGTGCTAAAGCTTTTTCTTGCTCTGCAATCTCTGCTAAATGTTGTTTTTGAACTTGAATTTGCCTTAAGGTCTTTTCGAGAACCCTAGCGCGGTGCTGACTTTCTTTGAGTAATGCGGCTTGTTGAATGGCCACACTGAGATGGGTAGCAATTTTGGTAATAAAGCCTTTTTCTAAGGGTTTCCATTGACGAGGAGACGAACATTGATGAATACAAATTAGCCCCCACAGTTCTTCCCCTATCAATAAAGGAGCGACCATATTAGCCTTTACTTGGAACCGTTCTAAAATTTGACGATGACAGTCGAGTAAGTCAGCTTGGTTCAGATCATTAATAGTAAACACATGACCCTGTTGATAATAAGGACCACTATACCTAGCAAAGCAATGATCTTCGACTTGTTCTTGTAAGGCCGAAGGATACCCTGTTACCACCTCTTCTGAGATCAATTCTGCCAAGGCAAATTGTGAGTCGGGGTCAAACTTAAAGATAGCCACTCGATCAGCATTGAGAAGATGACGAACTTCTGTCACCGTTGTTTGAAAAATGGTTTCTAAATCTAAGGTACGACGGATTTTATCGATGACTTGGGATAAAGCCCGTTCTTGTCGTACCATCATCGCCTGTTCTTGTCCATAGTCTTGAATTTGTCGAATATGCCAGTTTTGTTGTAAGGCTACACTAATATGATGGGCAACTCGTTTTAAAAGATTGATTTCGTCATCTTGCCACTGTCTGGGGTGGGTATGTTCAAACCCGGCTAAAAGTCCCCAGAGTTGCGATCCTTGGAACAGAGGAACAATAGCTAAGGATCTCACATCAAAACTTTCTAGAATTTGCAGATTACAATCAGAGAAGCGATGCTCCTGTTGAATATCGTCAATAATACAGGGTTCATTATCTCGAAATCTTCCCCCTTGGATTTGTTGTAAATAGTCGTCGTTCCAACGTACCTTAGTTAAAGAAATAAAGTCCCCAGGATCAGATTCAAAAATAAACTGTCCCCTATAATTCTCATCAAATTGATAGATAGCAATATGTTCTACTCTTAACAATTTCTGAACTTCTGTAGTGGTTGTTTGAAAGATAGTATTTATGTCGAGAGTTTGACGAATTTTATCAATGACTAACCCTAGCGATCGCTCTTTTTCATTGATTTTAATCAGGGTATCTGCTTGTTGTTTTAAGGCGGTTTCTAAGGCGGTTTGTAGTTGTTGTTCGTGTTGTTGAGTTTTGGCTAAAAGATCCCCTTGTTGCAAGGCAATGCCTAAATTAACCCCCACTTGTACCATAAAGTTAATTTCTGTGGTTTCCCAATGACGAGGATTGTCATTTTGATAGGCAGCAAATAACCCCCACAGGGATTTATTTTTGTAAATGGCGACAATAATATAAGCTTTGCCTTGGTATCTTTCTAGAAGTTGTAAATAACATTGAGAAAATTGGGCTTGATAAATATCATTACACACCCGAAACAAGTCTTGAGGATTAAATATTGCTGATTGGGTTTCTTGTAGGTAAGTATCGCTTAACTCTAAATTATTTAAAAGGTTGATGGTACAGTCTTTAATATTGTTCGTTTTATCGATATCTTTTGACTGTTTTTGTACCAGAGATCGCCAACCTTCCCCTACGGACTCGGCAATAAATGCTCCGCTATAATCTGTATTGAAGCGATAAACCCCTACGCGATCGCATTTCAGCAGTTTTCTCGTTTCTTCGGTCGCTGTATTTAAAATGGTGTCAATGTTTAGAGAGCGACGAATTTTATCAATAATATTGGCGATCGTCGTTTGTTGTCCTATGGCTGTTTCAACTGCTTTATCGAGAATTTGCTCCTGCTGTTGTTGTTGTTGGTACATTTTATAATGTTCTACTGCAATACTAAAATGAAAGGCGACTTGCTGCACCCAATCAGTTTCTTCGGGTTGCCATTCACGAGGGTGCGAATGATGATAAATCGCTAAAACTCCCCATTTTCCTTGTTTCGATGCAATAGGAACTATGAGTTGAGTAATTTCCTTTCCAATTTCGATACTATTATTAAGCTTTTCTGATAAGATCAGACTGCATGGATGATCAGCCTCAGCAGAACCTCCCTCAATTTTATCTAGGTCTTCTGGTAAAGAATTAAATAAAGTATCCGATTCATTGGGACAGACTCCACTGCTTGCCCAGTATTTTCCTGAGAATTCATACAGCAATACCCCATCTACGTTTAATAACGTCATGAGTTCAGTGGTGATTAATTCGCAGATTGGCTCTAAGTCTACAATTTCATGAATTTTTCTGATAATTTTGATGAAACTTTCTTGTTGAGCAATCAGTTGGTTAAGGAACTGGATTGACATGAGAAAACCCGATAGGGGCTAATTACACTCTTAATTATAGCTTAATCTCAATAACTTGATTTGTAATAATTGAATTATTTATATATATATAAACAACACCCAATTCCTACTCTGCGGTGTCATTCCTCTCTTAATTCAGACTATCTGAAGAGACCTTTTAAGCTTATAACTTAGGGGTCTTACTTCCTATTTACCCATTTGAGGAATTATCCGTTTTCGGATTGGGTGTTGTTGTCGGATACGAGACAGATGTTAGTTTAAACAGCTTTGACTTACCTCTTGGTTTTACTTTTTACTTTCACTGGGCTGTTTGATCTGCCAGGGAAGCTTTACTTGCTTCAATTATTAATATATCAACTTTTGTTCCTGTTGACCTTGATTCGTAACAAAGCTTCATATTTTATGAATAACCATTAACTTTGAAGGATATACAGTAGTGCGATCGCTTTTTTCTCTGTTAATGTAAAGATACACTCAAGGAAAATAAAGATGTTTTCCCCACCTTCTCTCTTTTATGAAATTGGCGAAAAACTAAACTAAAACAGGGCGATCGGCCCAACGAGCAACATTGTTTAATATAGCCGTGGGATTGTCAAATACATCCATAAAAATTTGATGATAGTAACACTCTTCGGCTGATCGCAAATTAATGTGAGAATGCTCTTTTTGATAAGCTTGTGCTTGTTCTTCAATCATCACATCCTTTAGGGTATCTACTAATAAGTCAACCGTACCACTGCCCTCGTCAAATTGTTCTTTTTTGCGCCAAACAATCTCATCAGGCAAAATATCTTCAAAGGCTTTTCTTAAAATCCATTTTTCTATCGGCGGGTTGCCCCTCAGTTTTAAATGTGCCGGAACTCGTTGCCCCAATTCGATCATTTTCAGGTCTAAAAATGGTACTCTTCCCTCAATAGAATGAGCCATAGTTAAGCGATCAACCCGTTGTAAATTGATATTGTGTAAGCTAGAAACCGATCGCCTCAATTCCGTGTGTAAAATGTCATCACTGGGAATATCTTTGTAGTAAGTATAACCAGCAAATAGTTCGTCTGCTCCTTCTCCTGTAAGAATCACTTTCACATATTGGGCGGCTAAACGAGAGGTAAAATAACAGGGAATGGCACTTCTAACTAAGTCTTGATCAAAAGATTCTAGAGCATAAATAATCTCAGGCAATTTAGCGATCGCTTCTTTAGGTGTAATTAAATATTCATGGTGAATGGTTTCTAAATAATCCGAAACGAAACGGGCTGCATTAATATCTTTACTCCCTTCTACTCCCACAGAAAACGTATGTAATTCGGATTTATGTTTTTTGGCGATCGCTGCGATAATACTACTATCTAATCCCCCCGAAAGAAATGCCCCCAAAGGAACATCAGCCATTAATCTTTTCACCACCGAAGCTTCTACGGTTTCTTGGATTTCTTTAATAATATCATCTACATTAGCATCGAGATTAGGAGGAATATCGGGTAAATTATAATAGGTTGAAAATCCCGTTTCTGAAGAGAAGAAACTACCGGGGGGAAATTCTTTTACGTCTTCACAAAATTGAGTAATCGCTTTTAGTTCCGAGGCAAACCAAAAATCACCATCTTTTTCACTATAATATAAAGGCTTAATGCCAATGGGGTCACGAGCAGCGATAAATTTATTATTATCAATAATAGCAAAACTAAACATCCCATCCAATTCAGGGATAGCGGTTATATTTTTGTCGTCATATAAATGTAAAATTGCTTCTGTATCACTTTTCGTTACAAATTCATATTTTGACTCTAAATCTGAAAAAAGTTGAGGATAATTGTAAATTTCTCCATTACCGATAATTGCTTTTTTCCCATTTCCATAAATGGGTTGATCTCCTCCTTGAACATCCATAATACTAAGTCTTTGATGGCCTAAAATTCCCGATCCATCCGGAACGACAAAAATACCATTAGCATCAGGTCCCCGATGAACGATACTTTCCATCATCGCCTCAATATTACTCTGACTGGTTTTTCCCCAAATCCCAGCAATCCCACACATAAGCTCTCTTGGTTGGTTATCCAATAATTATATTTTGAATTCTATTGTACTAGACTCAGCAAAATAGACTGTTATTGTTTTGACTTTCTTCACTTTTGTGAGGTCTAAAATTTTCTAATTTTTGGGAATAGGCAACGGGGAAGAGGTAATAGTTTGATTTGTATAATTTTAGAGGTTAATCGGATTAAACCCATACTAATAACAAATGTGAATTTGGGATAAGCTCAAAAGCTAATAAAATCGTTCCCTGAAATACGCATTATGTCGTTAAATATGATCTAACTCCGACCTCCGAACCCCTAACCCCGAACTCAGGTTAACTAGGGTTCTTCTCCTGGTTCTAAAATGCGTTGAAAGAGATAGCCTGTTCCCCTAGCCGTCAAAATCAATTCAGGGTTACTGGGATCATCTTCTAATTTTGCCCTTAAACGAGATATATGTACATCTACTACTCTAGTATCCACATGACGTTCAGGAGTATAGCCCCAAACTTCTTGTAAAATTTCCGAACGGGAAAAGGGTTCTCCGGAACGACTGACGAGTAACTCTAATAAGCTAAACTCCATCCCTGTGAGACGGATGCGTTCATCGCCTTTATAAACTTGCCGTTTATTAGTATCAATTTTAATCGAGGCAATAGAAATAACCCCAGAACTAGGAATTCCAGGTGCGCCATTTTTTTCCACCCGTCTAAGAACCGAACGAATTCTCGCTTCTAACTCTTTAGGGGAAAAGGGTTTGACTACATAATCATCGGCCCCTAATTCTAACCCTGTAATGCGGTCTGCAACATCTCCTAAAGCCGTTAACATGATAATAGGAATGTCTGACTCTTTGCGTAACTCTTGACAGACTCCATAACCGTCTAACTTAGGCATCATCACGTCTAATACCACTAAGTCGGGAATGGCATCATGAAAGATGTCTAACGCTTCCTCCCCGTCGGCTGCAGTAACTACGTCATAGCCAATCATAGAAAGACGGGTTTCTAGAATACGACGGATGCTTGCCTCATCATCCACGACTAAAATTTTCTCTTTATGTGTTTCCAATTTTGCCCACGCTCCCTAATACTAAGTAAAATTGCTAATCTTTAAGTTAAATGGTTTCCCATCGATCTTCCTGAGATCCAGAATATCCCTTTTTTGCTATCCTTAAGCCTAAATTCTTGCTTTAGAATCTAAACATAATCTGAGTTTAAAAAGGGTTATTCTCTTAATACTCCTTATCATTTTCTAGGGTTTTTTTCCCTATATCCAGTATTTTTTTAATTTTTTTAACGTTTCTTTAAATTTCATTATGGCTAAAACACGAACGATTTATATTTGTAGTGCTTGTGGTGCGGAGTCGGTTCAGTGGTTTGGGAAGTGTGAGGCTTGTCAGTCCTATGGCACTCTAGAAGAACAAATGGTAAGCACCTCTAATTCTCCTGTGGGAGTAGCTAGAGGGGGCTGGCAATCTAATGCCAGAACGGATTATCGTCCCAATGTTGCCCCAAAACCACGTATTTCTGTCCCTTTTAATGATATCACCGAAGAAGAACAAGCCCGCTTTCAATCGGGTTATGGGGAATTAGATCGGGTGTTAGGGGGTGGTGTAGTTCCGGGATCATTAGTTTTAATTGGAGGAGATCCCGGCATTGGTAAATCAACGTTATTATTACAAACTGCTAACCAATTATCCCAACGATTACCCCGTATTTTATACGTTTCGGCTGAAGAATCAGGCCAACAAATTAAGTTAAGGGCTTCTCGTTTAGGGGTAGCAGAAGCCAGTAGTGTCAATGAAGCTAAAAAAGCAGACAGTAATGGCAAAAATGGCAATGGGAAAGTTGCAAAAAAGAAAAAAGATGACCCCGATAAAGCTAACCTCTTTATTCTCCCTGAAACGGACTTAGAAGAGATTTTAAGGGAGTTAGAATCTTTACAACCTCAAGTAGCCATTATTGATAGTATTCAAACCTTATACTTTGCTGCGTTGACTTCTGCACCCGGTTCGGTTGCCCAAGTTAGAGAATGTACCTCCGCTTTAATGCAAGTGGCCAAACGGGATAATATTACCCTGTTTATTGTCGGTCATGTGACTAAAGAAGGAGCGATCGCAGGGCCAAGGGTGTTAGAACATTTAGTCGATACGGTACTCTATTTTGAAGGCGATCGCTATGCGTCTCATCGTCTGTTGCGATCGGTTAAAAATCGTTTTGGGGCGACCCATGAAATCGGTATTTTTGAAATGGCTGAACATGGGTTAGTGGAAGTCGATAACCCCTCAGAATTATTTTTAGGCAACCGCGATGAGTTTGTCCCCGGAACGGCTACTGTAGTCGCTTGCGAAGGAACCCGGCCTATTGTAGTGGAGTTACAAGCGTTAGTCAGTCCCACTAGCTATGCGTCCCCTCGTCGTTCTACCACCGGCGTTGAATACAGTCGCTTACAACAAATTTTAGCGGTGTTAGAGAAACGGGTAGGGATACCTTTATCTAAATTAGATGCTTATGTGGCTTCTGCGGGGGGTTTAGGGGTAGAAGAACCGGCTGCTGATTTAGGAGTAGCGATCGCAGTTGTGGCCAGTTTTAGGGATAGGGTGGTTGATCCCAGAACCGTATTAATTGGAGAAGTTGGCTTAGGGGGACAGGTTCGGTTAGTGGCTCAAATGGAATTACGATTAAAAGAAGCAGCTAAATTAGGATTTAAACGAGCGATCGTTCCTAAAGGACAGAGTTTTGCCGATGATATTGGTATCGAAATTGTTCCCGTTGGTAAGGTAATTGATGCCATTATTGCTGCTATTCCTCCTCAACAAAAGTTTGGTAAAGATTTAGAAGAGTTTGCAGAAGAAGACGATGATCCTGAGGGGTTTTAATTATGGCGAATGAGCAATTTAGAAATCAAAATTCTACTATTGACTCTATTAGCAATTTTATTGAAGTTGCTAATAATAAAGGCATCCCCGATGACACCATTTACAAATTACTGAAAAATCAAGGCTGGTCAAACCAAGATATTGATTTAGCCTTTACTCGAGCCTTTGAAAGAATTATCGGCGTTTCTGTTCCCGTTCCCAATAAACGAAGAGGAGAATCGGCAAAAGAAACCTTTTTATATTTACTCTCATTTATTACTTTAAGTATTTGGAGTCAAGCTTTAGGAAGTATTGGCTTTATTGCGGTTAATTATATGATTGATGATCCTTTGGAGCGTTCTCGATGGTTTAGTCAGTTAGCTTCCAATTTAGCACGATTAATAATTGTTTATCCTGTTTATTTACTGTTTATGAAAGTAATTTTTTCTAATTTAGCAGAACAGTCACAAAATTATCAATCAGGAATTAAGAAATGGTTAACTTATATTGCCTTGTTTATTACTGCTTTAATTGTAATTGGTGATTTAGTATGGTTTTTAACTTCTTTATTAACAGGATCATTAACATTAGGATTTCTCCTAAAATCAATCATTGTTTTATTAATTGCAGGTAGTATTTTTTGTTATTACTTACTTTGGTTAAGAAAAGAGGTAATTACATCATGAAATCCCTTAATCATTTTTTTCTTGGCTTATCTATTTTTGCAGTTACCATTGGTATTGTTACCGGATTTTGGTTATTAGGTTCACCTCAGTTACAGCGAAGTTTAAAAGCTGATCAAAGAAGAGTAGAAAACTTACATGAGATTGCTGAATTCATTTATCAAGAAACCACTAATAGTAAAAATAATTCAGATATCCCTCAGTCTCTTCCTAATCGGGATTATACCTCAGATCCTATTACGAAACAATCCTATGAATATAATATTATTAATGAAACTGAGTATGAACTGTGTGCTAACTTTGAAACAGATAGTCAGAACAATCGAAAAAAAGATGACTTTTATCGAAGAGTTAATCCCTTTTGGTATCATCCCCAAGGAAGACATTGTTATCGTTTAAATGCTAAAGAAAGTCCTCCCGAACTTTATGATTATGGTCGTTATTAAAGAGAATTTAACATAATAGATGATGAAATTAACACAATTATCAAAAACAACCCTTTCTAAAATTAAAACTGTTCGTTGGGATCGAATTATCGAGAAGCATGAAGGTTCTGAAACGTGGGAGTCATTGTTTCGATACTCATCTCCTGAGTTTATGGAGGTTAAACTGATATCTTGCACCAGTACATAAAAACTCAACAATAAACTCAAGGAAATCAATTCTTAAGCAGTTACAGTCAAAAGAAACTCTGTTCCCCGTTCCGAAGTTCCCTGTTCCCTTTCTAAACTAGCTAGTTTTAGCGAAGGTGCAAGATGTGACTAGCTATATAACTAACTGGCTCTTGATTTAGAGACAACTTTAACCCCTAACTGTTGACGGTAATAAGTTAAACTGTCTTACCCATGTTGAACATAGACAACTTCCCTTGCGAAGTTACTAGATATGGCTTCTAGCTATCTGCTTTTCTCCTAGCTTTGCACCACTGTGATGTTATTCAGCTTGTAGTGATTTATTGGATGCAGGGATAGATATTGTGACAGTGCAGAAGTTGGTGGGTCATAGCTCTTCGGTGACTATGACCGACGGGGTGAGGAGACTAAAAGAAGGGCGGTTCAAGTCTTGTCGATTTAGGGGTTTAACTATCATCTGTGACAAAAAGAGATTAAGATATTGGAAATCAGTCTCCCAATTCAACCTTATCAGATGAATATCACACGCCTTAAGAAGGAGCAATTAAAATGTTAGCTATTTTTCCCCTAATAACATTATTACTACTTTTCTTAATTTGGTATAACCCTGAGCAAGATTGGCGGATATCTTATTTGTCTGCTGTTATTATTTTAGGAAGTTTAATAGCTCTTTCTACGGAATTATTAAGCTTGATGAACTTAATAAACTATCCAATAATTATAAGCTTTTGGATAATTACTAATCTAGTCTTAGCAGGATTTTACTACCGCAGAGTCTCTAAAAAACAGCAGCTTTTTTCGTTATTTAGCTTCCACAAGATAACAATACTCTCTGGGCTAATTTTGGGAGGAATTGTTGTGATTATTGTGTTAGTAGGTTTGGTGGCTGTCATTGCTCCACCCAACAACTGGGATTCTATGACTTACCACATGGCACGGGTAATGCACTGGATACAAAATCAAAATTTAGCTCACTATCCCGCCTATTATTCTGCTCAATTAGTTCATCCTCCTCTAGCAGAAATTGGAATCATGCACTTACAAATTTTAAGTGGCGGCGATCGCTTTGCTAATTTGGTACAGTGGTTTGCTATGGTGAGTAGTCTTATTGGTGTTTCTTTGATTGCTAAACAACTAGGAGCAAAACAAGAAGGGCAATTATTAACCTCAGCTTTTTGCGCTACTTTACCTATGGGCATTTTACAAGGCTCTAGCACTCAAAATGATTATGTTGTCGCTTTATTCATTGTTTGTCTAGCTTATTATACCTTAACTTTAATGTCTCATAAGGTTATTTCTTGGCCAATCATTTTAGCCATTGCTTCTAGTTTTGGACTGGCTTTATATACAAAGAGTTCGGCCTATTTTTTGAGTTTTCCCTTTCTCGTCTGGTTAACGCTCTGGTTATGGAAGACAAAAAAATGGAAAGCTTGGAGATATTTATTTGCGGTTTTATTGATTGGGTTTTTATTTAATATTGCCCATTATTCAAGAAATTTAGAAGTTTTTGGCTCTCCCATTTCTGCGGCGGAATATAGCGATGAAAATCAGAGCGATGTTTATAGTTTGCCGACATTAATTTCAACCGTTATTAGACATTTAAGTTTTCATAGTGATATTATTCGCTACTTGCATTTAGAAAACGTTTTGACCCCCATAACAGGTAAAGTTGAAAAACTGGTTTATATTATTCATGAACATATACTCAATATTGACCCCAGTGATCCTCGAATAACAATGCCTGGATGGACTTTTAGAGTTCATGGGATTTCCTTTAATGAGGATGTAGCAGTAAATCCGCTTCATCTTATGTTGATATTGTTGGCTATTTTGATTTTTATTTTTAATAAAAACTTAAGAACTAATCGAATATCTGTCAATTATTTAGTCACTTTAATAAGTTCTTTTTTATTATTTAGTCTTCTTTTAAAAGTTCAACCTTATTCAGTTCGTCATCATTTATCATTTTTTGTCCTTTTTTCTCCTTTTGTTGGTTTGTGTTATTCTCAAATCCTTAAACCCATCCCTTTGAAAATTTTAACCTTTATTTTGATTATTACGTGTCTTCCCTGGTTATTTAATAATAGTTCTCATCCTCTTGTGGGAGAAAAGAGTATTTTAACCATGGCTAGAAATGATATTTATTTCATAAAAAGACAGCAGATTAAAGAGTCTTATAATGAGGTAGCACAAATAATCAATCAACAAGAATGTTCAAATATTGGACTTTCTTTAGGATGGGATCCACAATATACTGGGAAAATATGGGAATACCCACTATGGATTTTAATTTCAGAGATTAATCCTCAAAAAGATTATCGATTTTCTCATATAGTTAGTCCTGAAAATTACTCGGCTAAATTAATGGATAAATCGCCATATAATGAGTTGAACTACTGTGCATTGATTGCTATAAGGTCAAGTAAAGATGAACCTATTGAAGAGATTAAGCTAAAAAAACAATTATTTGTTGAAAAATGGTCAAAATCATCAGTAAAACTACTTTTGCCTAAAAAATCAAGGAATAGAAAATAGAGAACAGTAAACTCGGTAATTAAAGATGACGATCTCTGAGACTTTTGACATCAAGTCCTTTAGAATTAATGTAAACTTTCTATTGACCTAGGTCCTGAAAAAGTCCGTGAATAGTGCTTCTGAAACTCCAAAATACTCGTTTATTATTCCCATCTACAACGAAGAAGAAACAATTACCGAACTCTATCACCGCGTAAGCAAGGTGATGTCTCGTCTTGACGGTTTGGTTGAATTAATTTTAGTCAACGATGGTAGTCGGGATAAATCCCTCAAACTGATTCGAGAACTACACCAAAAAGATCCCAGAGTGTGTTATCTGAGTTTAGCCCGTAATTTTGGACACCAGACAGCCGTAACGGCTGGACTTAATTTTGCTAGGGGTCAAGTGGTGGTCATTCTCGATGCTGACTTACAAGATCCCCCTGAGTTAATCCCTGACATGATTGACAAGTGGAGACAGGGTTATGAAGTCGTCTATGCTCAGCGCCTCAAACGCAAGCAGGAAGGATGGTTTAAGCGGTTTACAGCCTATTTATTCTACCGTCTTCTTAAACGATTAGCGGACGTGAATATTCCGGCGGATACAGGGGATTTTTGTCTAATGGATCACCAAGTCGTCAATGTTCTCAATGCCATGCCAGAAAGAAATCGCTATATTAGGGGTCTGAGAGCTTGGATTGGTTTTCGGCAAACCGCCATCAAATTTGAACGAGATCCTCGCTATGCTGGAGAAGTCAAATATACTTTCCGTAAGTCCTTTTCTCTAGCATTGAATAGTTTAATTTCGTTTTCGAGAGTTCCTTTAAGACTATCCACCTATTTAGGGTTACTTTCTGCTGGGGTGGCATTACTGATGGCTTTATTGGTGCTTTACTGGCGATTGCATGACCCAAACTCACCCATTACAGGATTAGCCACCATTATGATTGCGATTTTCTTTTTAGGGTCGGTTCAGCTTGTGTGTCTTGGCATCTTAGGGGAATATATTGGGCGAATCTATGAAGAGGTTAAAGGAAGACCACTGTATACTTTGGGCGAAGTTGGTGGTTTTCATCATTTAACTAAAAAATAATACCAAAAAAGCTGAGATTGATGAAATGAAAAGCTACGTCGCATCAGAAAAACATGAATGGGATTATTAGAATAAGATAAAGATAATAATAGTGTTGTCTGGATCACTCAACGATTGAAAAGTATCTTTTCTTTAAACTAAAGCATCTATAAACTTACTTAATTGTGAGATAATTTAATTTTTGTTAAGATAATTGACTTTTAAGATGAACCTGATTATCTTATAGACAGTTATTACTGTTATTTAATATGAAAAAAAAGCCAACTTTAATCACTTCAAAAAAATTCAGTTTACTTCTTTCTATAATGATTTTAGGGGTTTCTTCTCCCTTATTATCGGCTCTATCATCTCCTTTATTAAATAGTTCTATTATTAGCTTAAATTTTCCCGACACTGGTAATAGAGGTGCGCCGAAAAAAAGCGCAGGAGGAGGAACTCGTAGTGATGATGAAACTTGTCTAACCAATGAAGATAACGAACCCCCTTTAGTTGCTTTGATGCCAAACCGAGAAAATAAGGCGAAAACCGCAAGCGATACTCCAATCTTTTATGGCTATATTCCCACTACAACTGCAAGCGAAGGGGAATTTGTTTTAGTAGATGAAGATGAAAATGAAGTCTATTATAAGCAGTTTTCTTTACCTTCAACTCCAGGAATTATTAAATTAGAAATTCCGAAAACAGTGGCTTTAAAACCGGGTAATTATACATGGTCATTGATGATTATTTGCGATTCTCGTTATCGAAATCGAGATAAATATGTAGAGGGTTCTTTAGAATATGTTGTTCTCACTGAAGAGTTAGAAAATCAACTTAAAGATAAACATTCTTTAGAAAAAGCTCAAGTTTATGCTAATGAGAATCTATGGTTTGAAACTTTAGATATAGTAGTGAAAATGAAAGAAGAAAACTCTCAAGAATGGCAAGAACTTTTAACCTCAGTTGGGTTAGAAATGTTAGCAGAAGTTCCGATGATTAATTGTTGTTAAAGCAATGGGTGAAAAATAAGTTTAAGTCTGTAGTCAGTCTTTAGGACGAAAAAAGTATAATAATATAAAGTGGCTCTTCTGGGTTAAGTATGATAAATTACTAACAAAAATTTTTAAAAATTAGCAACTTCTTTTTATTAAATTATCATAGTTACTCTAGAAGAGCTATAATTACTTATACTCAGAAAATTCTCTACTTCTGAATTTCTTTGAATAAACTGGTGTACAAAGAACATTTAATAAGTAGTGACGTTCTCGTGATCACCTAAATTACGAACAATCGTACTTGCTGTTACTTTAATAATAAAGGAGTAAGATTTACATCTTACTCCTTTAAAGTACCCCCAAGGGAATTTGAATCCCTGTCGCCTCCGTGAAAGGGAGGTGTCCTAGGCCACTAGACGATGGGGGCTTGTTTTTTCCAGACCTTTATTAATATAACAAGGGTTTTTGTCTGTGTCAACCGTTTTGAGAAATTTTTTTTTGAGAAGGTGAAATGCCATCACCAGTCAACTTGAGCAATCATAGGGGGTAAACTCACTTAAGCTGTAGCAGTACAAAGGAAGATTATGAGATTATTGTAGGGTGTGCATTGCCCACCTAACAAGGCTTTACTATAAAACCCAATTAACTGTTCTATCAGAAGTTTTCAAAGAACTATGATTAAGCATTATCAGAAAATTGCTATTCTCGCTTTATCCCTAAGTTTAACTGGATTATTAGAAAAATCGTCTTCTACTGAATCCTATGTTAATCAATCTTTCCGAGGATGGTTTCTCAACTTGATACAAGACGACGGGAAACAACTGCTTCAGCAAGAGGCGGAAACTGTTAAAGTTTACAATTTTTTTACTCAAAATACGAATAATTCTCTAGAACCCTGTGAACCGAAAACCTCAGAACCTAACTTTTTGGTCATTGGGGGTGGTGCGACTCCTGAATCAAATGAAATTGCTTTAGAAAAAAACATACTTTATTTTCAAAGAACCCTTAAAAATATGGAGTTTAACTCTCCATCAACTAACATCTTTTTTGCCAATGGTAATAATGGAGAAGCAAGTATTCGTTATATTAATCCTCAAGGAGAACAACAGTTCAAAGTTCCTAAGATTCCTGGTTTAAATGGATCAGCAAATTTGGAAAATATTAATAAATGGATTGATAACATTAATCAAAATCAAGGAATGAAAAAACCGATATTTTTATATTTTACGGGTCATGGAATTCTTAACGAAAGAAATAGTGATAATAATGCTTTAATGCTCTGGAATAATACTCCTGTAACTGTAGAAAAACTATCTAATACCTTAGATAGATTACCTCAAGATAGTCATATTGTTACCATGATGGCGCAATGTTTTTCGGGGTCATTTGCTAATTATATTTATCAAAATGGTGATCCCAATCAACCCTTAACCCAACAAACAAGATGTGGCTTTTTTGCCACCATTAAAACCTTACCCTCTGTAGGATGTACTCCTGAAGTTAATGAAGCAGATTATAAAGATTATAGCTCTAGTTTTTTTGCTGGATTAAGTGGGGTTAATCGTATTGGTCAAACTGTTGCTTCTGCGGACTATGATAAAGATGGTAGGATTAGTTATTCTGAAGCTCATGCTTTCGCTAAAATAGATGAGAAAACCCCTGATTTACCTGTTTCTACTTCCGAAGTTTGGTTACAACAACGAGCGAATGAAAAAGATATTGAACAGTTATTTGAGACTCCAATTATAGAATTAGAAAAAATTGCTCGTCCTCAACAAAAATATGTCATCAATTCTTTAGTGAATATGTTTAAATTTGATCCTCAAAAGTCTTATGGAGAAAATTTAGAAACATTGACATCTAGTCAAATTACTACAAATGTACAAAAAGCTTATAAAATTAGATTATTAATGGAACTTTTAAACATTAGAATAGAGAGACAAATTCGCAAAAGTAACAATCAAACAGATATCACTATTTTAGACCGTTTAATTGAATGTGAATCGAGTTCGTGGAAATAGTTCATGAATTAATAATTATTAGCGACTTCTCCCTAAAAGAGATAAGATTAGCTAATGGGACTTTAGCTAGAAACTAAGCTGAACATTGCGCTAATATAGACAGGATAGGCTTTTTAGGTTGATAGCGATTGTATTGGTTCCCATGAGAGAAACAATTTCAACGGCGATGCCTCCTTGCTTCGACAGATGGTGTAAACGTTTTGATGATATTTTCAAAACGAAAGCCCAAAGAAAAGAGTTTAGGCACTATTTAGGAGGTTTATTAGGGGAAAGTGAGAGAAAAAACCTCTCTCAGATAGCAGAGGACACTGTAGATGTGTCTTACCATAGTTTACGCCATTTCTTAGTAAGAGCATCATGGGGAGAACAAGAGATCAATAATCGTCGTTTGGAGTAGGACGACAGTACATAGGAGAAATTGGTAAGACTGATAATGGAATAGTGGTCGTAACAAGCCATTTATATGATGGAGTAAAAAGCTTACCATTAGACATCTCCAAGAATCCATAACCCAGTTACAGCAATGAAAACAGGCAGATTAAACTTGAAGTCAAAATTAGCCTTCAGAACGAATTAATAAGGGGTTGAAGGAATTAACTCTAATTTGGACATAAAACTATGGCTCATTATAACGTCAATTACCTCTTCAGATTGGGAGGATTCTATTATTTTCAAAATCAAGGAACTAATTCTCAACCGAACTAATCCACA
>NETF01000024.1 GCA_002172675.1 unicellular cyanobacterium SU3 | reverse complement strand
GGCACAGTAAAAGATGTTTATATTCCCATCAATGATATTTTACCTCTCCCTTCTCCTGCTACATAATTTAAACTTATGAATTTTGGTGGCGATCGCTTGTCTCAAGCTGACTTTGTGATCTACTGAAACTGATATCTGATCCTGTCCACCAATTACCTCCACTATTAAACCAGTCATGATGAATATGGATATCTCCTTGATTTACACTATAGGTAGATTGACCAATCTCAAATTCAAATGAGCCTGGAAACTGGGTACAATGAGCAGCAGTTAACACCCACCGAGAATCAATGAGTGTTCCTGAACAATGGGGATCGTTATTGAGAAATATTTGACCAACACTAGGATAATGATTACCAAGTTGTTGATAGTACACATCTGATACATCATGACGACGTGTAATCGCTTCAGCAACAGTAGAAACGCCGATTGTTGCTACTAATGCAGTAGCTGTTGATAACATTAATTGAGTAACTTTCATTGTTTTCTCCTCATCATTTTTTTGTTTAGAAAGTCCAAATTATTTTTCTTTGCCTTGTGACAACATTAACGTTACTTAAGATAACAAAATTAATAAATGTTGTTATTAGCAAACTTTTTTGCAGAAAAGTACAATGCTTTTTTCAAAAATACTTAATGTTTCTTTACTTTACTTTTTGTGGAAATTTTCAGAAGTTTTCTATAGAATCAGAAAATAACTAATTTAGATGGTGTGAAGTGGCTGAAAATGAAAGATATTTTACGGGTTTATCCCTACTTAATAGGGGTTGGGGTTAGTTGCTGGTTTCAATCTTTAACCCTTGCTCAAGTTATCCCCGACAACACATTGGGGGGCGAATCTTCTCAAATTACTAATATTGACCAACTACGAGAACGCATAGATGGGGGTGCGATACGCGGAGGTAATTTATTTCACAGTTTTTTAGAGTTTAATGTAGGAGAAGGAAGAGGGGTTTATTTTTCTAATCCTGCTGGTATTGCTAATATTTTATCTCGCGTTACTGGGGGAAATGCCTCTCATATTTTAGGACAGTTAGGCGTATTAGGAAATGCTAATTTATTTTTACTTAATCCCAATGGGATTATTTTTGGACAAAATGCTAGTTTAGATATTCAAGGGTCATTTCATGCGAGTACAGCAGAAGGAATTAAATTAGGAGAACAGGGATTTTTTAATGCAATAGAACCCCAAAAAAGTAGTTTATTATCCGTTGATCCAGGGGTATTATTATTTAATCAAGCAGCTAATCATTCAGGTAGTATTATTAATCGGGGAAATTTAGCCGTTGGGGGAGATTTAAACTTTACAGCAGGTAATTTAGATTTACAAGGACAATTATATTCTGGTAGAAATCTTACTTTAAAAGGATTAAATACAGTTCAGCTAAGAGAGACAGTGACTAATCCTTTTGTTGCTGCGGCAATGGGTAATTTATTAATACAAGGAAATGAAACTGTAGATATTTTTGTATTAAATCATCCTAATAGTGGATTATTTTCAGGACAAGATTTAGTGTTACGTTCTGCTAATACGGTAATAGGAGATGCTCATTATTACAGTGGTGGAAATTTTAGTATTGAAAAATTAGATGGAAATTTAAACAATTTATCTAGTCCCAATGATCCCGTTATTCGTTCGTTAGGTGATGTTTTTATTGGTGCTTATCAAGGTGCATCTTTGCATATTATTGCTGGTGGAAGTGTAAACATACCTGATTTTATTGTAATCACAGGTGCAGATCCAATATTTGGTTTACAAGAAACGATTACTTTAACCAATGGACAAGAAATATTAATTGATGGACAAAATACCCCTACTGTAGATATTCGTGCAGGGGTTAGTCCAGAATTTATTGGTTTTCCTCCTTTTCAGGGAAGTGGTAATGATTTCTTTTTCCCCCCGACTTTTTTATCAGAAAGTCCTACCAGTGCAGATATTAATATTGGAACAATTATATTTAGTAGAAATATTGCAGACGGTACTCAAAAAATAACAGGCGATGTTTTACTAACTAATCAATATCAACCTAATCCCAGTTTAGAAGGTAGCATAATACTTAATCCATCTAATCCATCTTTTCAATTCACAGCTATAGATACATCTTCATTGACTGATGGAGGTAGAGTAATAATTGATTCAAAAGGAAATACAATTGTTATTGGGGCTATCAATTCTTTTGCCTTTGGACAAAATGGTAAAGGAGGGGATGTTTTCTTAAATAGTGTTGACGACATTTCTTTAATCAGTAGCAATATAAGAGTCATCGGTAGTCAAGGAGGAAATATTACTCTTAATGCTAATAATATCGATATTTTGACTAGTCTACTTCAGTCTGGAATTGGAGAAGGTTTAGGGTTTGAGAATGCTCAAGCTGGAGACATTCGACTTAATGCTAACGAAACCATATTAATAGATAGTAGTCTTATTGCCAATGGTGTATTATCAAATGCTTTCGGAAATGCTGGTGATACAGTGATCAATACATCTAATTTATTTCTTACAAACGGTACTCAGCTTAATTCAAATACAGCAGGTTTTGGTGATGCTGGTGCTATTAAAATTACAGCAACTGGAGAGATTTTAATTGCTGGAGAATCACCAATTTTAGGGACAAGCGCTATAGTTAGTCAAGTTGAAGAAACAGGGATAGGAAATAGTCAAGGGATTGAAATTACTACCAATAGATTAACACTTACAGACGGAGCAAATATAGACTCAAGCACTTTTGGAAGGGGAAATGCAGGCTTAATTAATATTAAGGCAAATGACAGTATTAATATTGCTGGAGAATCTTCTTTAAGCTTAGATATTGTACAAAGTGGAATTACCAGTCAAGTCTCTGATACAGGGGTTGGAAACAGTCAAGGAATAATTATTAATACGCCTAACTTGAATCTTAAAGATGGAGGAAGAATTGACGCTACTACATTTGGAAGAGGAAATGCTGGAAGGATTCAAATTACTGCTCCTAATGGTAATATTTTGCTAACTGGAGAATCTCTTTCAGGACAAGTTAGTACGATTAGTAGTCAAGTTCAAGGAATTAACAGTGAAGGAAATAGTGGAGGAATTGTAATTAATACTTCCAATTTAATCCTTGAGAATGGAGCAGGAATTGATGGTAATACATCAGGAATAGGAAATGCAGGACTGATTGACATTACAGCAAATAGTGGCATTATCATAAGCGGTGAAGACAAAATGGGGTCTAGACAAAGTGGCATTTTTAGTCAAGTAAACTTCTTTGGAGAGGAAATAGGAATAGGAAATAGTGAAGGAATTACTATCAATACATCTGCTTTAACGATTCAAGATGGTGGTAGTATTTCTGCTAGTACCTTTTCTTTAGGAAATTCAGGAGAAATTAAAATAACAGCAACAGACAATATTACTATTTCAGGCGCATCTTTAAGGGGTTTTAACAGTAATATATCAAGTCAAGTAAGAGGACAAGCAGAAGGAAACAGTGGAGGAATCGTAATTAATACTCCTCAACTAAAACTTGAGAATGGCGGAGCAATTGATGCTAGTACAGAAGCAATAGGTAATACAGGATTAATAGAAATTAATGCCCAAGAAATTATATTAACTGGGAAATCTAATCAAGGTAGTAATAGTATCATTGGTAGTGCGGTTGAAGCAAGAGGGATAGGAAATAGTGAGGGGATAATTATCAATAGCGATTCTCTAAGTTTGCAAGATGGTGCTTCTATAAGTGCCTCTAGTTTAAGTAGTGGTAATGCTGGTGATATCACACTTAATATAAATAATTCTATTTCAATTTCAGGTAGATTTTTCTCTAAAGTTGTAAATCGTAATTTAGGAGGAATTGAAGCTTTTACAAGTAGTACAGGAAGCGCAGGAAATATCACCATCAACACCCCTCAATTAACTCTCTTCGATGGTGCAGGAATTGAAGCCTTTACCTCTGGAGAAGGAAACGCAGGAGATATCACCATTAACGCGCCTGAAAGTATTATTCTCAACACCGATACTAGATTAATCACTGAAAGTAGTAGTGCAGGTACAGCAGCAAACATCAATATAAACACTCCCCTATTAACCATAGGCGAAAACGCTCAACTGAGTGCTACGGCTACCCCAACCTCTACCGCCGAAACCGCAGGTAATATTAACCTCAACGTCAATCAACTCAACATCAGTGGAGAATTAGGCATATTTGCCGAAACCCAAAGTACACCCACCGCCGGGACTCTCACCCTGCAACCCTATCAAACCAACCCTAACCTCAACATCCAATTTACCGATAACGGCTTTATCTCTGCTCGTACCACTAATATCGGCGATGGAGGAAGCATTTTTATCACTGCTCCTGATAACATTGATATTCGAGGACAAGGTTCAATTACTGCCGAAACCACAGGAAGCGGAGACGCAGGAAACATTAACTTTAATAGCCAAACCCTTACCATTGCCGACGGAACAACTATCACAACCTCTACAGAATCATTAGGAAATGCAGGTATAATCACCTTCAATGTCGCTGAATCCATCTTTTTGACAAATCAGACTCGAATTAGCTCAGAAGTCAGACAAAGCGCACAAGGCAACTCTCAAGGGATAATCATTAACACCCCATCCCTTACCCTCAACGATAACGCTCGTATCTCTGCTGCTACTGAAGGATTAGGAAATGCGGGAGATATTGATATTTCCAATGCAGAAACCATTACCATTGATAATAATAGTCTCTTAAACGTGCAAACCGATAGTAGCGGTATCGCAGGGAATATTAACCTTACCACTAATACCTTGACCATCGGAAAAGATAGCGAATTAAGTGCCAGAAGTACCATCAACGCCACAGGAACAGCAGGAAATATTACTATTAACGCTGACTTTCTCAATATAACAGGTGAATTAGGAATTTTTGCCGAGACAAACGGGATTGCTGATGCTGGCAACCTTAATATTAATCCTAACGAGACGCTAAATCTAGCTATTACTTTTTTCGATGAAGGACAAATTTCAGCTTCTACCAGTAGTGCAGGGGAAGGAGGAGATATTAATCTTAATGCACCTCAAACCATTGATATTCGCGGGATAGGACAAATTACTGTTCAAACATCAGGAACAGGCAATGCAGGAGAAATCGACATTACTACCCAAAATTTAACCTTAGCAGAAGGATTAGAAATTTCAGCTTCAACCATAGGAGATGGCAGTGCAGGTAATATTAACCTCAATGCAAATCAACACATTTTTGATAACGCAACCATCAACTCATTTACTAATGGAAATGGTAATGCAGGTAGTATTCGCATTGCTAACCAAGAAAACAACGCTCAAAGTATTACTCTAAATAATAATTCTCAAATATCAACCGAAATTCAGGAAAATGGTAATGCAGACCCCAACTTACCCAGTAATATTACCTTACAAACAGATAATTTAACCATCAATAATTCCAGAATTACTACAGCTATCGAAGCAGAAGGCAAAGGAACTGCAGGTTCTATTACTGTTCCTGATGCTAACAATATCACCCTGAATAATTCAGAAATAACAGCATCAACATCAGGAGAAGGAGACACAGGAGAAATTAATCTCAATGCTAACGAAACTATTACTTTAAACAACAGTCAAATCAATAGTGCAGTCCAAGAAAATGCCATCGGAAACTCTCAAGAAATTAGCTTAAATACGGCTAATTTTGAAGCCAATAACTCAACCGTCTCCGCTGCAACAGCAGGACAAGGAAATGCAGGAAGTATTACTGTAGAAAATGCCCAAAATACTAACTTAAATAATAGTAGAATATCAACAGCGATCGCCCCTTCTGGAGTAGCAGATCAACCCAGTAATATTACTCTCAATACTCAACAACTAACCTTAGATAACAGTTCCGAGATTACTGCATCAACTCAAGGAACAGGAAACGCAGGTTCTATTACTGTACCTAATGCTCAAAATATTAGCTTAAACTCCTCAGAAATAACAGCATCAACATCAGGAGAAGGAGACACAGGAGAAATTAACTTAAATGCTAATGAAACTGTCACTTTAAACAACAGTAATATTAATAGTGCAGTCCAAGAAAATGCCATCGGGAACTCTCAACAAATAACCTTAAATACTCCTAATTTAAACTTAAATACTTCCGAAATATCAGCAGCAACAGCAGGAGAAGGAAATGCAGGAAGTATTACCGTTGAAAATGCACAAAATACTAACTTAAATAATAGTACCATTTCCACAGCGATCGCCCCTTCTGGAACAGCAGATCAACCCAGTAATATTACTCTCAATACTCAACAACTAACCTTAGATAACAGTTCCGAGATTACTGCATCAACTCAAGGAACAGGAAACGCAGGTTCTATTACTGTACCTAATGCTCAAAATATTAGCTTAAACTCCTCAGAAATAACAGCATCAACATCAGGAGAAGGAGACACAGGAGAAATTAACTTAAATGCTAATGAAACTGTCACTTTAAACAACAGTAATATTAATAGTGCAGTCCAAGAAAATGCCATCGGGAACTCTCAACAAATAACCTTAAATACTCCTAATTTAAACTTAAATACTTCCGAAATATCAGCAGCAACAGCAGGAGAAGGAAATGCAGGAAGTATTACCGTTGAAAATGCACAAAATACTAACTTAAATAATAGTACCATTTCCACAGCGATCGCCCCTTCTGGAACAGCAGATCAACCCAGTAATATTACTCTCAATACTCAACAACTAAATTTAGATAATGATTCCGAAATCACTGCTTCTACATCAGGAAAAGGAGATGCAGGTTCTATTACTATTCCTAATACTAACAATATTACCCTAAATAATTCAGAAATAACTGCATCTACATCAGGAGAAGGTGATACAGGAGAAATTAATCTCAATGCTAATGAAACTATTACTTTAAATAACAGTGAAATTAATAGTTCAGTCCAAGAAAATGCCATCGGAAACTCTCAGCAAATAACCTTAAATACACCTAATTTAAACTTAAATGAATCAGAAATATTAGCAGCAACAGCAGGAGAAGGAAATGCAGGAAGCATTACCGTTAAAAATGCCCAAAATACTAACTTAAATAATAGTAGAATATCAACAGCGATCGTACCTTCTGGAGTAGCAGATCAACCCAGTAATATTACCCTCAATACTCAACAATTAACCTTAGATAATAATTCCGAAATTACTGCATCCACAGAAGGAAAAGGAGATGCAGGTTCTATTACTGTTCCCAATGCTGACACTGTTTCTTTAGATAACAATTCTCAAATTAGTGCCAGTACATCAGGGGAAGGAGACGCAGGAGAAATATCCATTAAAGCGCAAACTCTTACCTTAGATAATAATAGTATCATTAGCACTACTGTTGAACCTAACGCCACAGGACAAGGAGGAAATATTAATATAGAAACGACGGGTAATTCTGTTACTTTGAATAACCGTTCGCAAATTAGTTCCCGTTCCCAAGGAGAAGGTGATGCAGGAAACATTAATATTAGTAGTCAAGGTCAAATAACCCTGAATAATAGTGATATTACCACAGCCTCTGATCAAGCATCTGGCGGTGAAATTACGATTAGTGGTAGTAACATTCTTTTACAAGGTGATAGTGATGTTCGTACTAATGTTAATAGTGGTGCAGGTGGTGGCGGTAATATTAACTTTTTTGCTAACGTTATTTTAGCCTTTGATGATAGTGATATTTTAGCCTTTGCTAGAGATGGACGAGGGGGAAATATTACCTTAAATACCCCTATTTTCTTCGGGGATGGGTTTCAAGAAATATCTTCTCGTATTAATGTAGATAACCTTGATGGTAATAATAGAGTCGATGTTAATGCTAGTGGTGCAATTTCTGGGTCAATTATTGTTCCTGATATTACCTTTATTCGTAATAGTTTAACCGAATTACCCCAAAATATTATCGATACAGAAAACTTAATTGCTAATAGTTGCGTTGTTCCTAACCGTAGTCAAACAGGGACTTTTATTATTACTGGTTCAGGGGGTTTACCTGTTCGTCCTGGCGATGTTTCGGGTTCCACTTATTCTACAGGAGAAGTTCGCACCCTTGAAGATGATAATAACCAATATTGGCAACCAGGAGATTCTATTGTAGAACCGCAAGGGGTTTATCGTTTACCCAATGGAAAATTAGTTTTAAGTCGAGAGTGTCAGTCAGACGAATAAAATTGAGTCAAATTAAATAATCATAGAAATTTGATGATAACTGTTAACATGATTATAAAAACTAACTTGTTGACTAAAAATAAATTCACTGTAATCGGCTAAATTATCTAATCCTAGAAATGTTAGTAAAATTTCACTTAGCAACCAAACAGTAAGTTTCATGATTAAATTTTTCCAGGTAACTTGTATCATTTCAACTTCTCCTTTATACTTAAAATAAAACCTTGTGATTTTAATAATAAAGTAGAAATTATAGTAATTCATTAACCATTTCTGCTTATTTTATTGCTGAAAAAAGAAATATAGATTGCACAAAAGTGTAAAATAACTATTAGAATTAATAAAGGCGATCGCTTATTATTTTGAATTATGATATATAAAATGTTATGATTCTATTTAGCTCAGCTTTATGATAAGGAGACAGTTAAATTGAATGAAAAAGTATCAACTTTAGAATCAGTTATTAACCCTCAGCAACTTGAACAGCGTTTAGGGTGTTCTTGTCAAAAAATAGCTAAATTTTGTCAAAAAAGAGATATTATAGAATTAGCTCTTTTTGGTTCAGTTTTAAGAGAAGATTTTAACCCGAACAGTGATATAGATTTTTTAGTTACTTTTTCGCCAGAGGTAAAAATTAGTTTAAAGAAATTAGATGAAATTGAAGAAGAGTTAAAACAAATAGTTAATCGAGAAATTGATTTAGTTTTCAAAAAAAGTATTGAATCCAGTCATAATTGGATTAGAAAACGTAATATTTTAGAAACAGCAAAAGTGATTTATGAATCTAGAACGAGATAAAGCTTTTATTTTAGATGCGTTAATTTTTGCCCAGCGTATTGTAGATTTTACGGGCGACATGGACGAAGACATATTTGCCAATGATCTCAAAACACAAGCAGCCGTTCTTTATCAAATCTCTATTTTAGGAGAAGCAATGAAGCGCATTTCTCCAGAATTTAAACAACAACATCCTGAAATTGCCTATCGAGAAATCATCGGAATGAGAAATAAATTAGTTCATGATTATGATAATATAAATATTCAATTAGTTTGGTCAGTTATTCAAACGAATATTCCTGAATTGATTGCTCAATTAGAAACAATTATTTCTTTACAGGAACCTTAGAATTTATTGACTTTCTCTTTCTCTTATATTGAAGAAACTTAGGGGTCAAGGGTTTTTGACCCTACCTAAGATTAACTTGATTTTTCCCAACAATAAGGGCCGCCATAAGTGCATTTTATACATTCATAACATTTTCCATTGTCCTTACAAGTTGTATAGTAATCTGTACATTTTGGGTCGTATGAAGGCCGAGAATCAATAATAATTTCTCTAGCAATAAGGAGATTTTTTGGAAAATTAGTTGAGTTTGTTTTTCCTTCTTTGACGGATGAGCAAATATTCTTTTGTACTTGCAAATCATTGAAATTTTCAGTTGCTAATGTACTAGAAGAAAGACTCAGTAGAATAACTGATGTGGTAATTAGAAGATTTTTCACGAAAGACTCCTAATGAATTGAAATAAGATGATTTTTTTTATTATTC
Source organism: unicellular cyanobacterium SU3 (assembly GCA_002172675.1). Lineage (GTDB taxonomy): Bacteria > Cyanobacteriota > Cyanobacteriia > Cyanobacteriales > Microcystaceae > Crocosphaera. Next base: position 10,421 of record NETF01000024.1, on the reverse strand, counting down.
ATGAAGATAAGGTTAGCTTCAATGATAAAAAATACAAAGTCTTGTACAGCTTTTTGCTAACGACCTTGCAGAAAAGTGCAATTAAATTCTCCGATAATATTAGTGCAATCAAAAAAAATATTTCTTACTATTTTATCAAACACATTTCAGGAGTAAAAACATGGCTGGTGGAATATCAGAAGACTTAAGTAATCTTGAACAAGACTTGACAAATTATGCAGAAGAAGCTTGGACTAACAAAGATATTATTGCTGGTTTTAAATTACTTATGACATTAGCAGGAGTTGGTGGAACAATAACTTTTGGGATTGGAATTTTAACATCAGGTATTCCCTTTCTTCAGAGTTTAGGTATTCCTATTACATTATCTATGGCGACTAAACTCATCTCAACAGCAGTCAAAAGCTATGACAATCTTAATAGTGACGATAGAAAAGCTGTGAGAAAAACGGTAAGGTTTTTGAGGAAAATCTTCGGAATAATTACTTAAGTAGGTTAAATTATTCAATTACTTTTTTTTGGAGTGTTCAACATTCCAATTTTTTTATTTATGCTTTTGCAGAAAAGTGCAATCAAGTTTGTAGAAACATCTAATGCTTTTTTTAAGAATTCTTTTTATTGTTTTATTAGTTGATATCACAACAGGTTTAATTGAGGAACTTCAATCATGTACGACTACTTTCAGAACTCTACTCCCTTTTATGGACATCCAAACACGACAATGATGAGTAACCAGGCTTCTTATTTACAAGGTCATAACTTAGTAAGCAATTATAATAATCTATCATTTAATGCTGCTAACCAAGGTTACCAACAATGGCCAAATGATTCATTAATCAATTTTGGTCATGGATTGACACATTCTGTTCAAAGTTATTCTCCCGGAGGAGTTTCTGGTTTCGGCGCATACGCTGAACCTTACGCTCAGCAACAAATGCCTGTTTGGGATCAACAAATATCTGGCTATCAAGATACTTTCCAACAAGTAACTAATACCCATCATTATCAACCTGATGCTTTTAATCAGTATTTTGATTACTGGGACAATCGTGCTTCCTCTTTAGGTATTAGTTCACCTACTTCTGGCAATCTTGCCTATAGCCTGAATTCAGCAGCATCAGAAACAAGCAACTTGATGAACCAACCTAGCCAGTCATTTAGTAATTGGGGTGGAGATTATGGTTTTGTAGATCAAGGTGGTTTGGTCTATGGTACGCCTATTAATTCTTATGGTGGTATGGTGATTTAACAATTATGGTAGCAATCTTGTTAAGTTAAGTCTCCCAAATTTTTATCTTGGAGAAAATGCAATCATGAATTTTTTAAAAATCGGAACGGAATTTGTCGGTGATGTCGGATTTGGAGTAATTAAAAACTCAGGTCGTCTAATTTACGGCAGTGGACAAACCATTGTTGGAATGGTCACTGAAGATGATGAACTTGTAGAAAATGGAGTCAAAAATCTCGGTCATGGAGCTTTTGGTTTAACCGTCGGGGTTGTTAAAAAAGCTGTCGGTGGAGATAAGTCTGAGGATGGGGATGACGACATTTATTCTGATTCAATAGAATAAGTTTTTGTCTGATTTATTATTTTCTTGGACTAAATAGTGTTCGCAGTGCTGAAGTTAATTTTCAGCACTTTATTCAACTCGGCAAGTCATCTTTATTAAGGGTTAGAGTTGATTCGGTGAAATTTATTGAGTAAATATTTTCTTTTTTTGCTTTTTTGATGTAACACAATTATTGAATTGAGCACTCAAAAAAGTTAGTCAATCAAATAAAATTAAATATCAGCTATGAAGACAATGAAATATTATTCATTTAAAAATAACAAGTCTGCCGAAGAGATTTTTAAAATTATTCGTGACTATCACCAATTAAGCTTTAGTCATTGCTTGAAAATTATACTTAAAGAGAAAAAAGTGAGTATCCCCGATCTTCACAAAAGATTACTTAGTAAAGGTTATTATCTAAGTCTTGAATCCCTATATCGCTATTTTAATCCTAACCTCAGTAGTAATCGTTTTCCTTCTCGAGAATTTGTGCAAGTTTTTGCAGACGTTATATATTTGCATCATGAGCAAACTAATCTTCTTCTAAAATTTTATTTTCATTCCAAGTTAAAGAGAAAAGCTTAATTAATAAGTTCTCTTCTTTTCTACGAGTCAACAGGTTATTTTTAGTATGTATTAGCTAAATTGCCAGCATAGATAATGTTTGTAATTCATTTGGCTTTCCTGTTTGTTTAAGTTCGCCATTTTCTAAGACAATAATCCAGTCAGCACGGTTTATAACACGAGGACGATGACTGATCATAATCGTGGTTTTTCCCCGTCTATAAAACAATAATTTATCAAGCACTTCCGTCTCCCCTTCAGGATCAAGCGCACCCGTTGATTCATCCAAAATTAGAATAGGTGGGTCAGTAACAATCGCCCTAGCAAGGGCTAATCTTTGTCTTTCTCCCCCCGATAAATTTGCACCAAATTCCCCTAAAATCGTTTGATATTTGTCAGGCAGTTGATTAATAAATTCGTCTGCATTAGTAATTTGACAAGCCGTTACAATCTGCTCAAAAGTTACATTAGGATAACTGAATCGAAAATTCTCAAGAATCGAACGACTCCAAAAATGCGCTTCTTGAGGAACCAGAATAATTTGTTGTCGTAAACAATCAATAGATATATCTTGAAGATTATAAGTTCCAATACAAATATTGCCTGACTGTAGTGTATAAAGACTGGCGACAAGTTTAGCAAGGGTACTTTTTCCACAGCCTGATTTTCCAATTAAAGCTGTTACTTTACCTCCTGGAATGGTCAGGGAAAAATCTTTTAACAAGTTGACTCGTCCCCCATGATGAAAGTTTAGATCAGTACAAACGATATCTGCTGAACTAGAGAGTTGAGCATAGGGTTTTTTGTCATCGTCGCAGTTATCTGAGGTCGCATCAATCACTTCGGTAAGACGTTCAGTAGCTGTTTTGGCACGAGTAAATTCATCAACAAAGGTAATGATAGTGGCGATAAAAGCAGTAAAATTGCCATTCATGCTGTTAAAAGCCAGCAATTGACCAATAGATAACTCCTGGCTAATGACTAAGCTACTACCAAACCAAAGTAACGCAATACTTCCTGCACTAGACACTAAATTAGAGAAAACGCCATTATAAATACTAATTTGCATAGTGCGAAAGGTAAGATTAGCCACCCGACTAAAACGGCCTTGAAATTCGTCCCAAGCTTGAGGCTCTGCATGAGTGGTTTTTAGGGTCAGCGCACCTTTGAAGGTTTCCACTAAAATCCCTTGATTTTCGGCACTGGTCACTAAAAGGCGACGGGTTTTTTGTTGCAATGTCGGCAGAAACATTAAGGTAGACAGAGACATCAAAATTGCAATGATTACCGCTAAAATCACCAGTTTCCAGCTATAAAATAACATGAAGCCTAAAGACACTAAAGCGACAAAAAACTGACTCGGCAGACCGATAATTACTTGAGAAACCAACTGATTAATTTCGCTAATATCTTGTAAGCGGCTGATAATTTCACCACTACGACGAGATTCATAATAATTCAAAGGAAGATAGAGGATTTTTTTAGCAAATTCCCACACAAATCCTAATTCGAGTCGTTGAGCAAAATGAGCAATGAGATTTGACTGTATCAAGGTTAAACTACTTTGCATCACACTCATGACAACAACCGCAATAGCTATCCCTGTGAGTAATTGGCGATCGCCTCTGACCAAGACATCATCAGTCAAAATTTGTAGAAAGAACGGGGAAGCAAGAGAAAGTAAGCCAAGCACTAAGTTAATCACCAAAACTTCTGTCAGGAGCTTACGATAAGGTAAAACACGCTTCAAAAAACGAGTAAAGCCGTGAGGTTTCTCTGTCTCGTCGTCTTGAGTAAAAAAGCGATCGCTGTCAGGTTGCAGTAAAAGCATGACACCATTCATCCAACCTTGAACCAGTTCCGATTTCGAGAGATGGCGCACTCCAACGGCCGGGTCGGCAATAATATATCTGCGGCCCCGTTGTCCATATAAGACAACCCAATGACTGCCTTTCCAGTGAATCACCGCAGGTAAGGGAGCTTGGTTTAATTGATCGAGAAGTTCAGGGGAAGCTTGCACAGAACGGGCGTTAAACCCCAAAGTTTCAGCCCCTCGTTTCAGTCCGAGTAATGTGGTTCCCCGTTGTCCTGTACCGACTGCTTCTCGAATACGGTTAATGGTAAGAGTACGATTGTAATTTTTGATAATGGTTGCTAGACAAGCTGCACCACAGTCTTCTTCACTGTGTTGGGGAATAAAAGTATACTGTTTCATCAATTTAGAAAGAATAGGGTTAGGATCTGCAAAGATGTACTGTAGAGTTATCTATCAGAACGTTAGAGCCTTAGACTAATTTCCAGAGGCTAGGAACTGTTATTTTAACCCTGAAGTTAGAGGTCAGCTTTATCCATTTAGGGGCGAAAAGCGGATAAATTTTTTAGAAAGAATCAAGTTAAAGTAAATTTATGACCTTCATCTAACGATAGATTTTGAGCTTAATTAGGTGAATTATCTTTATTTAAAATGATAATTAATTTATTCACTCAATTTATTGAAGATAAGGTTAATTAAGAGCAAATAAGCTCAAACAGTACATTTCTTTAAAGATTTGCTTCGGGCTAAAACTCTTCGAGAAATCAACACCATAAAACTTACAAATAAAGGAGTAACATAATGACGACTCAGAAAATGTCTGTGTCTATTGCACCTTCGTCTGAAACATCTTTGTGGCGAGACCTAACCGAACAAGAACAGGAAAAATTAGGTGGAGGACTAAGTACCTTTCAAAAGTTTGCCTTAATGTACACATTTATGTATCTATACAGTCAAAGAAATAATCAACCACAAACAAAGAGTGGTTGGTTTACAGAAGGAAGTGCTAACCAACGGTTACGTGATGACGTATTTGCGACAAGCCAAGAAAATCACGGACAGTTTATGTCTACACCGTGGATCTTAGGCTAATAGCTTTCGATACTAGCTTTTCACAAAAATAAACCAATAGAACATAATTTCAACACTTAACACTTAAGGAGTAAATTATGAAGAATCCTCAAATTTCTTTATCCGTTGAAACTGAAGATCAAGACTCTCTTTTGCAAGAATTAACTGAACAACAGCAGGAAAAATTATGTGGGGGTAATCAACAGTTTCTGACTTCAGCAGCTTGGTTTCTCTCTCAGATGACTTCTTGGTCAAATTACAATTGGAAATACGGTGGAGGTGAACAAAAATTCATCAATAATGTCAAGCAGAATGGATTAGGGGTAATTGACAAACGAGTTAACGCTATTCTCGGCATCTTTCGTTACTGGTAATCAGTTAATCTCCTCTCAATCAGAATACTAAATGATTCTGGTTAACCTAATAACCCCTCAGTAAATTTTTTATTGAATCCACCTAGACTGAGGGGTTTTCTTTAACTTGGCAACAATTTTGACAATCTTCTCATGCAAACTCAATCTGAATCCGTAACCTATCACAATCTTACCCCCATTCAAAGTGATGAATTTCTCCCACCCGTTAGTGCTTGGATGACATTGGGCGGACTATTTCTCGTTGGTACTTGTGGCGTTGCGATCGCCTTAGCTGCTTTTACACCCTACAAAGTTACTGTTAAAGCTCCTGCGACCATTCGTCCTGTGGGGGAACTTCGTTTAGTCCAATCACCCATTCAAGGAGCCATTAAGTCTATTGTGATTACAGAAAACCAGTCCGTTCAAGAGGGAGAAATAATAGCAAAGGTTGATGATTCGCGTCTAAAAACGAAAAAAAGCCAATTACAAAATAACTTAACCCAAAACAAGCAACAAGTTCAGCAAATTGAGTCCCAGATTATCGCTCTTGATCGTCAAATGACCGCAGAAAAAGACCGCAGCCAACGTGCCATTGCCTCTGCTCAAGCCGAACTCAAAGAAACGCAACGGGATTATCAAGATAAGCAAATTACTACCACCAGTCAAGTTCAAGAAGCAGAAGCCAATTTAAAACAAGCTCAAGAAGAATTACAAAAAGCCCAAGCCTTGTTAACCTCTGCTCAAGCAGAACAAAAGGCAACCGAAGCTGCCTTAAAGGCTGCCATTGCTAAACGAGATCGCTATCAACCCATTGCCGAACAAGGAGCATTATCTCAAGATCAGTATCAAGAAGCGAGAATAGCTGTCATCCAACAAGAACAAGCCCTAGTCGCAAAAAAAGCTACGGTTGAGGCACAACAACAAGATATTCAACGACTTTCATCGGCCGTCAAGGCAGCCGAAGCGAGATTAAACGGAGCATTAGCACCCCTTAATCCCAGTAACGCTAAGGTGGTGATGACACAAGAAAAAATTGCTCAAGAACGTGCTAACAGAAACGTGAGTGTCTCTCGATTAAGCCAAGAACGAGAACAACTGATCCAACAACGTTGGGAAATGCAAAAGCAAATCAATCAAGATCGAGATGAACTACAACAGATTAAAACTGAAGTAGGAGATACAGTAATTCGCGCTCCTGTGTCTGGGATTATTCAGCAACTTAATCTCCGTAATTTAGGACAAATGGTTAATATTGGAGAAGAGATTGCCCAAATTGCCTCTAGTGAGGAATCCCTCATTATCAAAGCTTTAGTTTCCCCTCAAGATATTGCCAAAGTAGAAGTCGGTCAACAAGTACAAATGCGTGTTTCTGCTTGTCCCTATCCTGATTATGGTACGCTTCTTGGTACGGTTAAAACTATTTCTCCAGATGTGATTATTACCCAACCAGAGAACGCCAAAGCGACAACCAATAAACATTCTAATTCTAATAAACAGAAGTCTAATTATAATGTAACGATTCAGCAAAAAAACCTTGAATTAAGCTTCCAATCACGAAGTTGTGCGATTCAATCGGGTATGGAAGGGAGAGCCGACATTATTACCCAACAGGAGACTGTTTTAACCTTCATCCTCAGAAAAGCAAGGCTTCTTACTAATTTTTAGAAATATCAATGAATAAGATGATAGCAAACATCTCCCCATGCCATTTTTAGCAAAATGTTTTATTTTAAAGTACATTATCAAGATTTTATGAACAATTACCCGTGAAACCTATATTTATCGTCATATTATCTTTTTTTATTTCTCATAAACTGCCTTTGATAACTCTGGCTCAACCCCTAGAAACGTTTCCAGAAGCTGATTCTTCAACGGCTCAAACTTCTTCTTGTTTAACACCTTCCTCAGAAAGAAACGATGAAAGCTTTTTTATTGAATATATTAACGTCGAAGGCAATACGGTACTTCAGGCAGAAATTTCTCGTCTTGTTCGTCCTTTTAATGAACAAAAAGTTACCTTAGAAAATCTATTATGTTTGCGATCGCAAATTACTGAGCTTTATCTGGCAAATGGTTATACAAATTCTGGAGCTTTTCTCCCTAATAATCAAGATTTAAGCCAAGAAATTGTTACGATTCAAGTCATTGAAGGAACTTTAGAAGAAATACAAATTAGCGGTTTAGAACGTCTCCAAGATAATTATATTCGTAGTCGCCTACAACTTGCTACCCAAAAACCTTTAAATCAAAATAATATCGAAGAAGCACTAGAATTATTAAAATTAAACCCATTAATAAAACAAATTAATGCAGAATTAACTACAGGAACAGCACCGGGACAAAGTATTTTAATTGTCGATGTTCAAGAAGCTTCTGCTTTTGGAGCAACTATTGGAACAGATAATTATCGTCCTCCGAGTATTGGTTCAACTCAAGGAATTATCTCTTTAAATCATAATAATTTAGTGGGTTGGGGAGATAGTATTTATGCTGAATATGATCGTACAGAAGGACTTGATTTTTATAATTTTTCCTACACAGTTCCTGTTAATACGTATGATGGAACTATTAGCTTTCGTTATTGGAATAGTGACAGTGGTATTATTTCTGAAGAATTTGATGAATTTGATATTAATAGTGAAAACGAAACCCTTTCTTTAACCTTTCGTCAACCAATTATCAAAAATCTTAATCATGAATTCAGTTTAGGTCTTACATTAGATCGTCGTCGAGAACAAACTTTTTTATTAGATGAGCCATTTTCCTTGTCCATTGCAGCAGAAAATGGCACAACAAAACTAACAGGAATTCGTTTTTTTCAAGAATATTTGAATCGAGAGGCAACCAGTGTCTTAGCAGTTCGTTCTCAGTTTAATTTTGGAGTAGATTTATTTAGTCCAACCATCAATAATATTGGGGTAGATGGACGTTTTTTTTCTTGGCAAGGTCAAATACAATGGGTAAAACAATTATCCCCCAGATTGTTATTATTAACCAGTATTGATACTCAAGTTACCCCAGATTCTTTACTGCCTTTAGAGCAGATTCCTATTGGTGGAATTAATAGTGTAAGAGGATATCGTCAAAATAAACTCCTCACGGATAATGGTTTTATTGGTTCAATTGAAACTCAATTTTCTCTTTTAGAAAATTCAAGAGCATTACAATTAACCCCTTTTTTTGAAATAGGAACAGGATGGAATGAGTTACTTCCTGACCCTGATCCTGCTACATTAATTAGTGTGGGATTAGGGTTACGTTGGGCAATTACCCCGAGAATTGGTCTTCGTGTTGATTATGGAATTCCCCTCGAACCTACTAGAAAAGAAGGTAATTCTTGGCAAGAAAATGGTTTTTATTTCTCTTTACGCTATCAACCTTTTTAAATTATTTTTATTTGACTTCCAGTAAATGTTCTCTAGCCAATTCTGAAAGATAAGCTTGTTTAGCAAGGTATTTCGGCAAAGTTAGCGATCGCTATAGTAACCAGATGTAAAGTTAGAGAACCATCATCATGTTCAGGAATTTTTTGAGTAACGTGCCAACGCCCTTAACGAATAAATGGGGCATTCGCACTATCAAACCAAATCGAAACAGGAACAAGTTTTCCTCCTACTTCGAGTGGCTCTAGCGAGGCTACCCGCTTGTTTGTCTGTATAATTTGCGCTAGCAAAAAAGGAATTGCCGCTGTCACAATCTTAAGTAAGTGTCTTTTAACTCTGTCGTATTGCCATCGGTTACTTTGTAATTGTGCAGACTAACAATAGATAATATGTGTTTCATGAATTTACTTGAGTATTTTTATTCAGTAAAACAATGCACTTAAAGTTCACGCTTTAGCACCCCGTGCGCACGTTTATGTGCTTTCACTAGCGGGAAAAAGTGCATTTATAGTGCTTTTGCGTGCGTTATCCGTGCAGTAGTCGTGCAGAAACAGTATGAGTGGCCCCACAGAACACTGCTTGCTTTCCCCCAGAAAAGGCAGCGAACTAGAACGAAGAAGATTCAACGAGAATAACGAGGAATAAACTCAGAAAAAATGGTAATATTTCTGTAGTAACAAAGTAGTAAAATTAGAGAGCGAACAGAGAATGTAATCGTGAAAACAGTCCAAACACTTGTGAAGGACAAGATGCAAGAGACGCCACTAGAGTTGAGCATTTTTCGCCGAATCAAACAATGCGCGACTCAATGCGAGTGTCAAGTGGCGTACCGAGAATATGACGAGGTAGGCGCTCGCTATCCTCTGTTAAGAATTCAAAGCCTAGAACTTCGGGAACAATGGTATCAAGTGGCTCCTGCTTGGACTGTTTTGCAGAAGCCTTTCGGTTGTTTTGTCATGGTTACGTCCTCTTCTAGCTACGCCCGTCGAGTAAATTTCCCTGCTGCCCCTCAAAAGTTTCTAAACCCTCGTTAACGGCTTTCTCAACAGCTTGCAAGGCATCTTTTGATATCTCAACTACTTTCTGCCAGCCTTGGTTTATGCCTTGCAACAGACGGACTCTTAAGTGGACACGGTTTTTCTGGTTTGATTGCGGATCTAAGTAGACTAGGGTTCCCGGTTGTATTTCCACTCCATCGACTTTTCTCTGTGGGCCCACATATTTGTAGACCTCTTGGTTAACCTCAGTGGCAGCGATCGCATCGATTTGACTTTGCTTATCAGAGTCCATGTCTGTGTAGGCAACTACGCAAAGTTCTGGGTGTTGTTTCTGTAGTTGTTTGAGTTGGACCCAACTTTGACAAGCTAATAGCAAGGATTTTAGTTCATCGAGTGTCGGGGTCGATTCTGTTTCCTCTTCATCTTCAATGGGGAAGGCCGCCCAGATTCGGGACCAATAATCTGGATACCTCTCCACAAATCCTTCGATAGCAACCACTCTTTGTTCAGCTTCACTCAATAACTCAAGCCATTCATCGCCAGTATGAAGGAAATTATTCGTTTCCAAATTTTCTAGCAACTTCATTAACCACTCAATGTCTGCATTAGTTTCAGGCGGTTCAGTGTTTGGTGGTTGGTGAGGGGTTTGAGGGGGGTCATCAATGTCTAAAATGCTTGTGGTATCA
>NETF01000023.1 GCA_002172675.1 unicellular cyanobacterium SU3 | reverse complement strand
TGGCACAGTAAAAGATGTTTATATTCCCATCAATGATATTTTACCTCTCCCTTCTCCTGCTACATAATTTAAACTTATGAATTTTGGTGGCGATCGCTTGTCTCAAGCTGACTTTGTGATCTACTGAGTTTACCTGAAGCAGAAACTATTGAAGCTACCCGTCAACTGATTCAACGAGTCAGAAATGAGTTAACACCAGACCAAAAGTCCGAAGAACTTTTACAATTAATAGAGACGGTTCTTGTCTATAAGTTACCCCGTTTAACTCGTAGGGAGGTAGAAGCTATGTTTAGTTTGGATGAATTAAAGCAAACTCAGTATTTTCAAGATGTTCGTCAAGAAGCTCGTGAGGAAGGCCGTCAAGAAGGTCGCCAAGAAGGTCGTGAGGAGGGAAGACTTGACAAAGCATTAGAAACTGTTCCCCGTTTGTTAGCATTAGGGTTAACAGTTGAACAAGTGGCCCAAGCCTTACAGTTAGACATTGAACAGGTGAAAAATATACAAAAAAAAGAAGGTTTTTAAACCCTCCTCACACCTAACTTTATAGTCGATAAAAAAATCCCCCATATAAACGAGGAGAAGTTTGAATACAAGTTTGCAATTAAATTGTATTTCTTCTTAGCTTGAGCTAATTTACGTTTAAATCCTGTACTGATACCAAATATTGTTAACATTCCTAATCCAATAATACTTGAAGGTTCTGGTACAGAAACAGGTTCTGTTGCTGGTGCATCTAATGTCCAAGTCGTAAAAGCTAAAGCACTTGGTTCACCTGGAAAGTTTCCCGTAACGGCATAAATTTCGTTAGCTTGTAGCAACAGAGGTTGTCCCACAAAATCACTAGAAGTCTGTGAATTCCCCGAAGAAGTTAGACCAAGGCCAGTAATCTCGAAGGACATAGTACCGAAGTTAACGTTTGGATCATCTGATATTGTATAAGAGATAAGTTCTACATCTTGGTCAAAAGAAACATCAAAAGATCCAGCAAAGACTCCAGAGCCTAGAGCTATACCAGCATCATTTACAAAGGAAAATACACCTCCTTCTGGGTTAAAAAACCTTCCAGTAGCATCTCCTGCAGTTCTCTCGAAGGAAGTTACACCATTTGCTACACCACCTGTAAAATCAATGACAAAGGTAGCTGCATTCGCAACAGGAGAAAAGGCAACAACAGACGCACTCAGTACGGATGCACCGAGCATAGGAAAAAACGTTTTAATAATCATGATTTCGTTTTGTGTCAAGGAAACAAAAAATTAACTTACAGTTTCATTTAACCCTTTATCAAGAGGAATTGTTCTAGGGTTTAGTGCATGAATGTGTATGAAAGAAAAAACTATGAGATTGTTGATATACGATTCCATCGCAAACACTTTTTAAGATTACAACGATCGTATAATTTTCGAATTGTATATTCCCTATTCCCTAAACCAACTAATTTAACCAAAAAATCCGTCTTTGTGTGGGTTGTAAACGGGGACTTTGTTCTTGCATCACTTTATCAATTTTATGGGGATCAAAATTATGACGAAAATCATTTCTCAACTGAGAAACTCGTTTTTCTGTTTCTTCAACTTCAACTTTAATTTCTTTTAACTGTGCTTGTTGTGACCATTGATAGGGAATTAACTTAAACAAACTAAACAGTGCAACGGCTGATAAAATGCCGTTAATAATTAATTTAATGGTAATTTCTGTGGCCACCCATTGATGTTCTGGATGAGCAGTGGCAACGGTTTTACGAGAAGAACGACGCTGTCTAGACATGGACATAGTTAAACAGATAACTCACCTAATAATATCTATCCACCCCAAACAAAAACATTAAATTATTGTTTACGTCGGGATGAATAGGTATCTGTTTTATTAAACGAAACAGTTACTTATAAAGTTCCGTGGCTAAGCGAAAAGCAAGAATCCCAGGAACTAAAGCAATAACTAAAGCAACTAACACTTGGGTATCAGATAACATGGACAGTAATCTCCTAGAATATGACTGATTTAACCATTACTTTGCATCATCATTGACCGTTTGTGAAACATCTTGTTACAAAGATTTAACTTTCTTTCTCTTTAAATGCCTTCTTTGCGGGCTAAGAGGATGGGACAATTGGCGTTAACCCTGACATAATCAGATAAAGACGTTCCTAACAGGCGATCCAAGTCCGGTAATGCTTTGGCCACAGAGGGACGGCGATCGGGTGATCCCAACAATAGTAAGTCTGCGTTGTATTCCTCTGCTAAGTTGCACAGTTGTTCCCCTGGACGACCTCCTGTTACGGCACAACGATAAGGAATTCCCATGCGCTTCACTTTAGTGGCTGCTTCTGCTACAACGGGGTTATTTTCCATCTCTGCTTTCGATAGGGGTAGCAGTTCTGGTTTAATGTCAGGGTTTACTCGTGCGAGAATTAACTCGGCTTCTGAATAGTCTCGTAGTAAATACAAGGCTAAATCTAGGGCATATTGAGCAGCCGGAGACTTATCAAGGGCAACCATGACCCGTTTAATCTTTTTGACGTAAACATCATCCTTAACTAATAACATGGGATGGTTGGTTAGTTGAAAGACGTATTGACTGACGGATTTTTCGAGAATGGCTTCGAGGCGTTTAAGTCCCCGTGACCCCATAATGATTAAATCTGCGTTGATCTCGTCGGCGACTTGACACACTGTGTCTTTGGGATCACCTTGCCGTAACATGGTAGAGACATGGGTGGGTTCAAGGTTGAGGTTGTCGAGGATCCCTGCAATTAATTTGCCCCCTTCTTCCCATTTAGTCGCGATCTCATCGGTGGTAATTTGGGGAGGAACCACATGGAGGATGTTGAGGGATGCTTTTTTAATGGCCGGAAGATCCATCAAAACTTTAAGCATTTCTTGAGTAGTTCCGGTTCCTGAGTCAGCGTATAAGATTTTTTCCAGCATGAATTGAAACTAAATTATTAACCGTGATTAGCTGTTTATAATTATTAGAATACTGCTATTTTTTCCCCTCATATTTAACAATTTATTAAGTGCGGATCGTCTCTGATAAATCTACCTCATTTAAGTTAGTCTGTTCTAGATTCGTTCCGATTAAATTGGCTCCTCTTAAGTTTGCCCCTTGTAAGTTGGCTCCTTGTAGGTTGGCATAGCTCAGATTAGCATAATTTAAGTTTGCCCCTTGTAAACTGGCTCCTTGTAGGTTAGCTTTGCTTAAATTACTCCATCTTAAATCGAGGCGATCGCCTTTAATTTCTTGTAGGTGAGCATAACATAAATAACTATGATATAAATGCCCTTGAATCATTTGCGCTTGAGATAAATTGGCTCGGTAAAAATAAGCCCCTTGTAATTCTGCTTCGTATAAACTGGCTTGGGAAAGATTTGCTTCACAAAAGTTAGTATTTCGTCCATAAGCTTCACTCAAATTGGTACGATTGAGTCGGGCGCGACTAAAATTAGCTTCTTGGATTTGGCTATTTCTTAAGGAGGTTCCAATTAGATTGGCTTGGGATAAATGAGCTTGTATTAAATTGGCTTGTCGTAAATTTGCCCCGATTAAGTTGGCTTGTTCTAAGTAAGCATAACTGAGATTTGCTGCAGTTAAATTGGCTTGAGTTAAATCAGCTTTTTCTAAGTTTGCTTGGCTCAAATTGACGTTTTCTAAATTGGCTTTACTTAAATTAACTCCACATAAATGAGCTTGTTTAAGATTTTTTCCTGTTAAATCAATCTCTTGTAAATCTGGACTGATTTGAGGGTTATTTTCGCGCCAGTTTATCCAGCTTTTTTCTTTTGTTAAAAGGGCTAAATGTTCTTGATTTGCCATAACCATACTTACTCTTTTAATGCACTTTGTTAATAGTTTAGCAAACGATGGGGACAGTTTAGTTTTTTGAATTCATTTAAACCTTTTATTCTTACTTTAGAGAGATGTGATAATATAATCACAATAAAGATTAAAGTTACTACTATTTGATGGAAATTAATAACAATTATGTATAGTCTTGCTAAATGGTCTGTAGAAGATTATCACAAAATGATCGAAGCGGGAATTCTTGATGATCGCCCCGTTGAATTAATAGCAGGAGAAATACTAAAAATGAGTCCAGAAGGTCCATTACATCACTATATTAATCTCAGTATTGCTGAGTATCTACGCTCACTATTAGGGGAGAAAGCTGTCATTAGCGAAGCTCATCCTATTACCTTAATAGACTCAGAACCTGAACCAGATATTGCCGTCGTTCGCTCTCCTTCTACCTTATATTTTGAGCATCATCCTTACCCCGAAGATATTTATTGGTTGATTGAAATTGCTGATAGCACATTAAGCAAAGATTTAGGGATAAAAAAAACAATTTATGCTAGTGCTAACATCCAAGAATATTGGGTCATTGATCTCAAGTCTAAAATCTTGAAAGTATTTCAAAAACCAACAGGAAATGATTATGATATTCAACAAGATTATCAGACTGGGTTTATTTCTCCCTTATCTTTTCCTGAAATTAATCTTTCAGTTGATACTCTCTTAGAAAAGTAAGCAAAATTAAAATCAATGAATAGAAAAAAACCAAGTTATTACAATCATAATGGATTTTTGATGCCGATGGGATTTCCTGTTGAAGGGTTTACATCTGCACTCAATTATCAAGCTCAATCTTCCGATATTTTTCTTGTCACTTATCCTAAATGTGGTACAACTTGGACACAATATATTCTTTGGTTAATGCAGCATCAAGGAAACCCTTTATCACCCTCAGAAAAATTAGAAACTTATATTCCCCATTTAGAAGAAGTAGGAAAAGAAAACATCGAAAATTTACCTAAACCCAGAGTCATTAAAACTCATTTACCTTACGATTTAACGTCTTATCATCCACAAGCAAAATATATTTATGTTGCTAGAAATCCGTTTGATTGCGTGGTTTCTTTTTATCATCATACAAGAGGATTTATTAAACACTACGATTTTTCAGAAGGAACCTTTGATGATTTTTTTGAATGCTTTATAAGAGGAGAAGTTGACTTTGGAGACTACTTTGATAATTTAGTTGCTTGGTATGAACATAAAGACGATGAAAATATTTTATTTTTGACATACGAAGCGATGAAAAATAACATCAAAATGATAATTATAAAAATAGCAAATTTTTTAAGAGGAGATTATTTAAACTGTATAGAAAATGAAAAAATTTTAAACAATATTATAATTAATAGTAGCATAGAAAATATGAAAAAAGATCAACAGCGTTGGTCTAGTAAACGTCCTAAAAATATGCCTTCTTTTGTTCGTAAAGGAGAAGTAGGAGATTGGAAAAACTATTTTTCATCTGAACAACAGCAAAGATTGACAGATAAGTTTATGATGAGAACTGCTGGAACAGATTTAAAACATCTCTGGTTCTTTTAAATCATTAACTATTCTAATTTTATCATTATTCAATTTTATAAAATTTACTTATTTTGATCAACCTGAAAAAATGCTCCTAAAATTCCACTAATTGCCCGAAGTCTGCGAATAATTTTTACTCTAGAAATAATTGCTGCTGTCAAAAAAGCAATTTGTTCGAGAAAATTTTTATGATCTTGGTAAAATTTGTGGTTATATTTTGTATAAACAGATATAGTTCCGACACATTCATCTTGAACCCGCAAAGGAAGACAAGCAAAGGATTTAAGCTGATTTTTTTTTATCCATTCTTTATTATTAAATTTTTCAATTTCAACCTCATTTATATCCTCAATATATCTAGCTTTTTTACCATTATAAACTTCCCCAACAATTTGACTACCTGCTTTCACAGAACCATCTTTTCTTCCTTCCCAAGAAATATCAAATGCTCCAGACCTAATTTTAAGTTCTAAATCATTATTTTCATCAGGAATACGAATAATACAAGCTTGATAGGGAAGAAAATCTGCTGTTAAACTTTCCCCAACAAAATTATAAACTGTTTCTAAATTAAAGTTTCTTGAAGAAACTTATAATAATACTAATTTTTGAATTAGTTTTTTATATACCCCTAAAGATCGTTTTTGCTTAAAGAAAGAAATAAAATCAGCAACAACTCGACCAATCATCATTAACCAATAAACGTCTTCTCTTTCAAACTTTTGTGGTTTGATTTTATTAAGCACTTAAAGAGTTTAAGTGTTCACGAACTTCAGCCAATGCCATCGTAACAACGTCTTCAATACTCTGACAGTGCATCAAATTCTTACTAAGATCATTGAGATTTTTTAATTCTTGACGAAGTTCTTCGGTGTTCATTATTAATACTCAATGTAATTTCTGACAATCCACGTTCTACAATATTAAATAGCCCCAAAAGAAGATTCCAGATATTGCTACAAATTGTTACTTTATTTTAACGACTAAAAGGTTGTATCATTATGCTTTGGCCTTATAAAACCCCTGGTATACCTGATGATCTATTTGAACGTTTACCAGGTATTCCCCTCAGTAAACGAGAAGTGCGTTTACTGCTTATTTCCGCGTTGAGATTAAAACAGGACTCAGTGGTATGGGATATTGGTGCAGGAACCGGAACGATACCCGTTGAATTGGGTTTATTATGCCCTGATAGTCAGGTTATTGCCGTTGAACGAGATGAAGATGTGGTTAATCTCATTCGTCGCAACTGCGATCGCTTTCAGGTGCAGAATGTAAAGATTTTTGAAGGAGAAGCCCCAGATTGTCTTGACCAATTAAAACCCTTACCCGATCGCGTTTGTCTCGAAGGAGGGCGACCCATCAAAGGTATCTTAACGGAAGTTTGGCAACGATTAAAGCCCGAAGGACGGCTAGTCGCCACTGCTTCTAACCTAGAAAACCTTTATCTGATTTCAGAGGGCTTAGCCGCCCTACAAGCGCGGAATATAGAGGTGGTTCAAGGGGGGGTGAATCGGTTAGAAACCAAAGGCATCTATCAAACCCTAGCGGCCGTTGATCCTATTTTTATTCTCAGTGGTGAAAAATTTTAACCAAAATACCGACAGGGAAACATTCACTAACCTATTGGTATAGTTTAAGTGGTTCAGTCTTTATGTATCCTAAGAAAAGAGGCAATTACCATCAATCCTAGGAAATTTCTCAAATAAAGGACAAGAAATTTGTTAACCTTTCATAAGGAATCCTTAATGTTTTTGCCTTGTGACTCCTCACCTTAATCTTTTTCTATTGTTATGCCTTGGACTCGAATTATTACGGCCATTGTCGCCATTGTCTTTGCCTTAGGGATGTTAATTATCGGGGGATGGTACTTCACCCTCGGACTCTGTGTGATCGTTTTTTTAGGACAACTGGAGTATTTTCAGTTAGTTAGGGCTAAAGGGATTGCCCCGGCTGCTAAAACAACTCTAGTGGTGTCTCAAATACTCCTGATCAGTTCTGCGATCGCTTCACCCCTAACGGATGCGTTATTTCCCTTAACCGGGGCGTTAATTTGTTTTTACCTCTTATTTCAACCAAAATTAGCCACCATCGCCGATATTTCTACTTCGGTATTGGGGTTATTTTATGGCGGATATTTACCCAGTTATTGGGTAAGATTACGGGTAGGCTTTGCCCATACTGCCCCCACGGTTAATGTAGCCAGTATTAATTTACCGTTGATGGGCTATTGGCCGGAATCTTGGAACGAACCGAAATTATTTCCGCCAGCGTTAACCGTCACCTGTTTGGCCTTTGGTTGTATTTGGGCTGCGGATATTGGGGCTTATATTATGGGAAAATGGTTAGGAAGAACTCGCTTATCTGATATTAGTCCTAAAAAAACAGTTGAAGGGGCATTTTTTGGATTGTTGGGAAGTATTCTTATTGGAGAAATTGGGGCTTGGTATTTAGAATGGCCTTACTGGTATGTCACCGGAATGATTTTAGGGGTATTAATTGGTATTGTTAGTTTACTGGGTGATCTGACTGAATCAATGATGAAACGGGATGCCGGGGTAAAAGATTCCGGTCAATTAATTCCAGGTCATGGTGGCATTTTAGATAGAACAGATAGTTATGTATTTACTGCCCCATTGGTCTATTATTTCGTTACTTTATTTTTGCCATTGTTGCAGTAAAAAAGATTTTCTCAACATTAAGTAGATTGAAATTTATGAGTTACGAAATTGACGTTGACGACGTAAATTAGTTAATTTTATCAAACGTCGTATATAAAATGTCCACTGTTTAAATTCTTTTTCGCTAGGGTTAGTTGCTTTCCAGGTTTCTCGCCCTATAATTAAATTATGCCAGTGATTTAATGCTTTATATTGGTCTAGATTAACCCCTAATCGACAAAATAAGGGAATGGTTGCCCCAACAACTATGTCAGCAAGGTTTAAACAATTACCTCCGAAATAAGTGCTATCTAAGAGTTGTTCATTTAAAAAGTTTAAACCGATGTCCAACTGCTGAGTTATTTGAGTTGGTAAAGGAATCTGAGTTTGATTGACTAAATAAGGAATTTTAGGAACTAACTCATTCACTGTTACCATTTGGATCATTTTCATTTTAGCCATATCTTCGACAGATTTGGGTAATAAAGATGGTGTGGGATATTTGCTTTCGAGATAGTCAAGAATGGCTAGAGATTCAATCAGCCGAAAATTATCATCAATAATAACTGGCACATGATGAAAGGGGTTGAGTTGTAAATAGTTAGGATGACATTGTTCTCCATTTTTGAGATCAATTAAATACGGTTCAAAGAAAATTTTTTTTTCAAGTAATGCTAACCATACTCTTCGAGCAATGGGGGAAAGGGGATGGTAATAAAATTTCAACATGATGCACTCCTTAGATTAAAAACAAACCAATCGGTCTTTTTTTAGACATAATATACACCTCATAATCAAACTAAGAGGTTAAGAGATATTTTCCCTATGTAACAAGCATCTTATCGATATACTCTAGTAAGTGTTGTTTAACCCGTTGTAAATGGGTTATATCGCCATACAATTGACTCATCATTAACGCTCCCTCCAAGGTAGAAATAATAATTGTCGCCGTGACATCAGCTTCAACAAAAGGATGAAATTCCTTGTTTTTGAGACCAATCGTGACAATTTGGTGAATCATTTTACGCCAGTCATCCATTGCTTGTTGAGTACGTTTTCGTAAAGCGGGATTGGTATCATCGCTTTCAATGGCTGTGTTGAGTAAGGGACACCCCCCAGGTAAGGGTGGAGACTCAACCAAAGTACAAAAGGTTTCAATCACGGTTTTGAGTCGGAGTTCGCTACGATTTTGCCCTTGTAAAGCTTCTCGATAGCGTTGTTTGACTAACATGACTGCTAAATCGAAGGCTGCTAGTGCTAACTCCTGTTTACTGTGAAAATGGTTGTAAATCCCTCCTTTTTTTAATCCAGTGGCTTTCATTATGTCTGACAAGGAACAACCAGCATATCCCTGTTGATTAAACAAAGCGGCCGCTTCTTTGATAATGTGCTGTTTTGTTACTTGGGCTTTAGACACAACTTTTTAGGCTTAAGGTTGGTTGAGAATTTACGTTACATCATAACAGACCGATTGGTTTTTTGTTTCGATTCGCTACTGTGAGATGTCCGTGGGGAGGCTTTAAACTGAAATTATTCGGTAAGTTCTTTAATGAATTTTTCTAACTTGGGATAATGAGACCCTTTCCAATAAATTTGTTCACATTCAGTACATTGATAAAATTCATCGTAATGTTCTTTGGTTAAGGGTTCTAACTGTTCTTTTATATCCTCTTTATCCACTGGAGTAATTAAACCATTACATTTCATACAACGTTTAAAAGGGGTTATTTCTGAGAATAATTCAAATCGATTTAAAACTTCTATCAATTGCGATTCAGTGTTTTTGCCCCGAACCCAATAACCATATATTACTTTAGACCGTTTCAATAAAGCAATATCACGAGTTAATAAATAACGGTTTTCTTGATGAGAAATGTCTGCTAAGGTTTCATCAGAATAATTATTTTCATAAAGCACATCAAATCCTAATAATCTCATCTGTTTGGCTAATTTTCCTAAATGAACATCTAAGATAAATTGCTTTTTATCTAAGGTTTCTCGTAATGTTTCTGGGTTGATAGGTAAAGAGAAAAAATAAGGATAGACACTAAAATAATCGTCTTTTTTAACTCCATAAGAAAAATCTACGCTATTGCCATTATTTAATATTAGCTCAACTTCAGGATGAGGAATCCCAACGGCTTCAATGGTATCTTTAATAGAGGGATTTCCTTTTACCCAATGCGTTACGGGTTTTTGTTTTTGTTGGGTAGGTAAAAAGTCATTCAAAGAACCATAAAATCGAAAATTGACAGGATATAATTCAACCATTTTCACACTTTGCTAAATCGTTATAATAAATACTTTTTTTTTGACTACTAATTATATTTTACCCCTAATCCTGGTAAATGACTAAGCATTAATTTTCCTTCTTTTAAGGTCACTCCTTGAAAGGGATCATCAATCAGGTTTAAATGACTATCTAAGTCTAAATAATTAGCATAAGCCGCTAAATGAGTCATGGCAGTATTCGCTAAACTACTATCAGAATAACAACCATACATGACTTGTAATTTACACGCTTTGGCGATAGAAATCATTCGCATCACTTCAGTTAATCCGCCACTTTTCATCAGTTTAATATTAATACCATGAATATAAGGGGATAATTTGATAATATCTTCGCTATCAAAACAACTTTCGTCGACAAAAATAGGTAAAGGCGATCGCTGGTATAATTGGGATAAATTTCCCTCATCTCCTACATTTAGAGGTTGTTCTATATATTTAACATTTTGTTGTGATAACCAGTCACTCATCAAAATAGCCTCTTTTAATGTCCATCCTCCATTAGCATCTACCGTTAAAGGAAGATAGGGGGTTTCTTTACGGATAGCTAAAATCATAGCTTTATCGGCTTCTATTCCTTCAGGAGAACCTAACTTGATTTTTAAGAGATTAACCTCCATAAAATTAAGCCAATTTCTTACTCTTTCGATGGCTTTTTGTGGGGAACTAATACCAATAGTAACTGAAATTGGAAACAAGCGATCGCTGTTTAATCCCCACAGTTTCCATAGGGGTAAATTGACCTTTTTTCCTAACCAATCATACAAAGCAGTATCAATAGCTGCCCGAAGAGATGAATTAAGATTATTTTCTACTAAAAGGGTTTCTATTTCTTGTCTTTGTAAAGGTTGAAATTTTTCTAAACTAGGAATCATCTCTGTTAATTCTTGTTGTAATTGCTTACTATTTATTTTGTTTCCTTTTACAACAGAAAAAGTAGACGCTTCTCCCCATCCTTCTATTCCTTCCGACTCTATTTTTACCCATAAGTTAGTATTACTTGCGGTGGTTCCCCGACTAATGGTTAAAGGGAAACGTTTATTAACAGTAAAGGGTTGAATGGTTAAACGCATAAAATTAAATTGTATTACTATAGACACGAAAGCTAATTATCATCAAGGCTGAAGCCTTGACTACGGACTTTTTTAGTTTATATTTAATTACACCTACTTAGTTAGTTGAAAACTGCTATCACAAGTATAAAAACTGCTATATAATCAATAGAACTATCTTGTAAAGGAGAATAAATGGACATTAAAGGATTAATTCGTAATATTCCTGATTTCCCTAAATCGGGTATTGTGTTTCGAGATATTACCACTTTACTCAGTGATGCTGAGGGATTACGCTATACGATTGATACTTTAACCGAAAAATGTCAAACAGCCAATTTATCCCCTGATTATATTGTGGGAATGGAGTCCCGTGGCTTTTTATTTGGCGTACCCTTAGCTTATCAATTAAATGCAGGGTTTGTCCCTGTGAGAAAACCAGGGAAATTGCCAGCAGCCGTCCATCAGGTAAAATATGAATTAGAATATGGTACAGATAGTTTGGAAATCCATCAAGATGCCCTAGAAAATCATCATAGTGTTTTAATTGTAGATGATTTAATGGCAACAGGAGGAACCGCAAAAGCAACAGCAGATTTGTTAGAAAAAATTGGTTGTAATGTATTAGGATTTGCCTTTATCATTGAACTAAAAGCCTTAAATGGTCGTAAAAAGTTGCCTGATCTTCCTATTATTACTTTAGTTGAATATTAAAAATGAATAACTTGATAAATAACGAATATCTTGCTTACTGTTTGATTAAAATTTTTCATTCTTTAGGAACATTTTTGAGTTTTGGAATTATTAACTTAGCACCAGCAAATTATTGTAGTCAATAAACTATCAGTAATCCTAATCATTCTTGTTTCAATAACAAATAAAAGTATCTTTATATAAGTATCATGACTCAAACTGTATCTACTAAAAAAAATAACCTTTTAAATAAACTAATAAATTTTTTTGATGCTGAAACAATTTTATATATTATTAAACGAGTTTTACAAGGATTGTTAACAATATTATTAGCATCGATTCTTAGTTTCATTATTATTCAAATTGCCCCAGGAAGTTACTTGGATACCTTAAAACAAAACCCTAAAATTGCTGAAGAAACAATCAAACAGTTAACAGAGCAATTTGGCTTAGATCAACCCTGGTATATTCAATATTGGCGATGGTTAGTACAAGTTGTAACTGAATTAGATTTTGGCACCAGCTTTGTTTATAATCGTTCTGTTGCCTCTTTACTAGCTGAAAGAATACCCGCAACCTTATTATTAGCTGTTTCTTCTATTATTTTAACTTGGTTAATTGCTATTCCGTTAGGCATTTTGAGCGCAGTCAAACAAAGTAGTTGGACAGATAAAATATTAAGGGTAATTAGTTATTTAGGTCAAGGATTTCCTAGTTTTATTACTGCCTTAGTTTTATTAATTTTAGCTCAATATTTATCCCCTTTATTACCTGTCGGAAATATGACCAGTTTAAACCATGCAGAATTATCTCCCATGGGTAAAATATTAGATATTGGCTGGCACATGATATTACCAACTATTGCTTTAAGTATCACCAGTTTTGCCGGATTAATGCGCTTAATGCGAGGGCAAATGTTAGACGTAATGAGACAAGATTATATCCAAACCGCTAGGGCAAAAGGACTCCCAGAAGATAAAGTTATTTATGTTCATGCATTACGCAATGCAGTTAACCCTTTAATTACCCTATTAGGATTTGAATTTGCTAGTTTATTAGGAGGTGCCTTTATTGCAGAATTTTTCTTTAATTGGCCAGGGTTAGGAAGACTCGTTTTACAAGCGGTTACTGCACAAGATTTATACTTAGTGATGGGAAGTTTAACCATGGGTGCTACCATGTTAATCGTAGGTAATTTATTAGCGGATTTATTATTAAAAGCCGTTGATCCCCGCATTAAATTAGAAAATTTAAAATAGAATAAGTATGCTCTCACAACTTCACTATATTATTCGCTCAAAAACAGATGGAAAATATTTAGTTGCCAGAATAAATAAAGGAGAAGACGAGGCACCGGTGAGCTATTTATTGGTATTCCCAGAAAATTTTGAAGCCCTGAGTTATCTGAATACTCATAGTTCAGAAGTTAGCGATCGCTTTATTGTAGAATCCATATCAGGAACCCAATTAAAAGCCATTTTACAACGATGGGGTTTTCAAGGCATTGGCTTAGTTAAAGATCCTTTAATACCCAGAATTGAATTTTTATCGATGTAAAAAGAAACAATTTCTATCAGACTAAATCCTATACAATGCCCGAACTAACTAGAATTGAAAAATTCCTTAAAAAAAGTCTATAACTATAAAGTTAGCGTTATCAACTAAATAGAGAACAAATCACTTAGGCATTACCCTATGGAACCCCTTTATCAATATGCCTGGCTTATTCCCGTGTTGCCCCTGTTGGGGGCGATGGTGGTAGGCTTAGGCTTAATTTCCTTTAATCAAGCGACAAACCGCCTCAGACAAGCCAATGCAGTGTTTATTATCTCATTGCTAGGCGCGTCAATGGTGTTATCCTTTGCTCTGTTGTGGAGTCAAATACATGGTCATGAAGAGTATAATCGCATGATCGAATGGGCTGCCGCCGGCAATTTTCATTTACAAATGGGTTATACCCTTGATCCTCTTAGTGCCTTAATGTGTGTTATCGTCACCACTGTCGCCTTTTTGGTGATGGTGTATACCGACGGTTACATGGCCCATGATCCAGGTTATGTGCGCTTTTACGCTTATTTAAGTATTTTTAGTGCTTCAATGTTGGGATTAGTGATCAGTCCCAACTTAGTGCAAGTTTATATCTTCTGGGAACTGGTGGGGATGTGTTCTTATCTTCTCATTGGTTTCTGGTTTGACCGCAAAGCAGCCGCCGATGCTTGTCAAAAAGCCTTTGTTACCAACCGTGTGGGGGACTTTGGCCTCCTCTTAGGAATGTTAGGCATTTACTGGGCCACTGGAACCTTTGAATTTGATCTCATGGGGGAACGGCTAGAAAACTTAGTTTCTTCAGGAATGATAGCCCCTGCCTTAGCCGGCTTATTCGCTGTCTTAGTGTTCCTCGGTCCCGTGGCCAAGTCTGCACAATTTCCCCTCCATGTGTGGCTACCAGACGCAATGGAAGGCCCTACCCCCATTTCTGCTTTAATTCACGCAGCAACGATGGTGGCAGCCGGTGTCTTCTTAGTGGCACGGATGTATCCTGTGTTTGAACATATCCCCACGGCCATGACCATTATTGCCTGGACCGGGGCCGTTACCTCCTTTTTAGGGGCAACCATCGCTTTAACCCAAAACGACATCAAGAAGGGGTTAGCTTATTCAACCATCTCCCAATTGGGTTACATGGTGATGGCTATGGGTATCGGTGCTTATACCGCCGGACTCTTTCACCTGATGACCCATGCTTATTTTAAAGCCATGTTATTCCTCTGTTCTGGATCTGTTATTCATGGAATGGAAGGAGTCGTCGGCCATGACCCCGTATTGGCACAGGATATGCGTTTAATGGGGGGATTACGGAAATATATGCCCCTCACCTCCTTAGCCTTTTTAGTAGGAACTCTGGCTATTTGTGGGATTCCTCCCTTTGCCGGTTTCTGGTCAAAAGATGAGATTTTAGGCTTAGCGTTTGAAGCGAACCCTCTATTATGGTTTGTGGGCTGGTTTACTGCAGGGTTAACCGCGTTTTATATGTTCCGAATGTATTTTATGACCTTTGAAGGAGACTTCCGAGGCAATGATATGGACATTCGCACTGAGCTATCAATGGCTGCAGCCCCTGTGTTTGGTCCTGGGGCCATGGATGTGAAAGAATTAGACCATGATAGCGAAGATCACGGTCACGACGAACATGGCCATAGTGATTCTCCCCATGAGTCTCCTTTAACCATGACCCTACCCTTGCTTATTTTAGCCATTCCTTCGACCGTCATCGGTTTATTGGGTAAACCTTGGGATAATACCTTTGAGGAGTTTATACACGCTCCCGGAGAGATGATAGAAGAGGTTTCTCACTTCGACTGGACTGAGTTTGGTATCATGGCCGGAAATTCTGTTGGTATTGCTTTGATTGGTATTACCGTCGCTTCTTTGATGTATTTACAGCACAAAATTGATCCTAAAGCGATCGCAGATAAGTTTCCAGCATTGTATAAATTCTCCCTCAATAAGTGGTATTTCGATGACTTCTATCATAATGTTTTTGTTATGGGATGTCGTCGTTTAGCCCGTCAAATTATGGAAGTGGATTATCGTGTCATTGACGGCGCGGTTAATTTGACCGGTTTAGCTACCCTCGTTAGCGGAGAAGGTTTAAAGTATCTAGAAAATGGTCGCGCCCAATTCTACGCCTTGATTATTTTCGGGGCGGTATTAGGATTTGTGGTTGTCTTTAGCGTTGTTTAAAGACCTTTTTCTCAGTTGATTTGAAGGGGCAACTTTGCCCCTTTTTGTTTACAATAAAGATAGATAAATTTCAAGTTTTAATTAATCAAAAATGACAAGTTTAGAAACTCAAAAATCTATACCCTTACCCCCTGGAGAGACAGGATTACCCTTTATAGGTGAAACTCTCGACTTTTTATTTGATCCTGACTTTGCCAAGAAGAAAAAAAGAAAATATGGTCAAATTTATAAAACCAATATCTTTGGTAATAATACAGTTACCATGATTGGGGCTGAAGCGAATCAATTTTTATTCCGTAATGAAAATAAATATGTTGTTTCAACTTGGCCAAAAAGTACGAGAATTCTTCTAGGAAAATTATCTTTAGCTGTTAGAGATGGTACGTTTCATACTTCTAGACGGAAATTATTAGCCCAAGCATTTCAACCCAGAGCGTTAAATAGCTATATTCCGAAAATGACTGAAATAACGCAACAATATGTAAACAAATGGTTACAAAAAAAAGAGTTAACTTGGTATCCCGAATTAAGAAAATATACCTTTGATGTTGCTTGTAGTCTATTAATTAGCATCGACAATGCTTCTCAAAACAAGTTAGCAAGTGATTTTGAAACCTGGTGTCAAGGATTATTTACGTTACCCATTAATTTACCTTGGACAAACTTTGGTAAAGCGTTGAAATGTCGGGCAAAACTGTTAAAAGCAATCGAAACAATTATTATTGATCGACAACAACAACCGAGTCATAAAAATGATGCCCTTGGTATCTTATTAGACGCAACAGATGAAGAAGGAAATAGTCTGACAATAGAAGAATTAAAAGACCAAATTCTATTACTTTTATTTGCTGGTCACGAAACACTAACTTCGTCACTTTCTTCTTTTGTTTTATTAATGGCGCAACATCCTGATATTTTAGAAAAGGTAAGAACAAAACAAGAAAAACTCAACATTACTGAAGACATAACCTTAGAAAAATTAAAAGAAATGACCTATTTAGAACAGGTTTTAAAAGAGAGTTTAAGGTTCATTCCTCCAGTGGGTGGTGCATTTAGAAAGGTGATTCAAGAGTTTGAATTTCAAGGCTATCGTATTCCTAAAGATTGGACAGTACAATATCAAATTGCTCAAACCCATCAACAAAAAGATACTTTCCCTGATTATAATACCTTTGATCCTGATCGATTTTCTCCTGAAAATATGGCAGATAAACAGAAAAACTTTTGTTATGTTCCCTTTGGTGGGGGATTGAGAGAATGCTTAGGGAAAGAATTTGCTAGATTAGAAATGAAAATCTTTGCGAGTATTTTAGTCCGTAACTGTCATTGGCAACTTGTACCCGACCAAGACTTAGAGATGATAACCATTCCCAGTCCCCGTCCCCGTGATGGCTTAAAAGTTAAGATTACCGAATTTAACCCTGAAACTTAGGCGATTAGGCTATGTAGATAACATTCAGATAAATTGTCAATAGATCACTGTTAATTTACAAAAAATTTAACATTGTCTATAATAATAAACGTGATATTAGATGTAGGTTAACATCAAGGGTTAAAAAAACTTTAAAAAAAGAGCCTCAAAGCAAAGTCAAGATAGTTTATTAGTCAACGTATCCATAAATATAAAAGCATGAGCAATCAAACCACCAACTTAACCATTATTGGAGCAGGATTATGGGGACAAGCGTTAGCGAAATTAGCAAAATATAATGAACAAAACAACGTCAGAATTTGGTCAAGAAGTAGTAATGAATCTTTAGCAGAAGTTGTCAAAGAAGCAGACGTAATACTCTCTGCTGTTTCTATGAAAGGGGTTCGGCCAACTGTCGAGAAACTGCAAGCTTTAAACATTCCTGAAGAAACTATCTTTATTAGTGCGACGAAAGGGTTAGAAACAAAAAGTATTCTGACTGCTTCACAAATCTGGCAAAAAAGCTTTCCAAGTCATCCCGTTGTGGTCTTATCTGGTCCTAATTTATCTAAAGAAATTGATAAAGGATTACCGGCTGCAACTGTCGTCGCTAGTGATGATACAATAGCGGCTGGTAAAGCGCAAGAAATCTTTTCTTCTGATATTTTTCGGGTTTATTTTAATAATGATCCTATCGGAACAGAATTAGGTGGTACCCTTAAAAATGTTATGGCGATCGCCTCTGGTATTTGCGACGGATTACAGTTAGGAATTAATGCAAAATCTGCCCTATTAACCCGTGCTTTACCCGAAATGATTCGCGTTGGTAATGAGATGGGAGCCTCTCCAGAAACATTCTTTGGACTGTCAGGATTGGGAGATTTAATTGCCACTTGTGATAGTCCTTTATCCCGTAATTATCGAGTCGGTTACGGTTTATCAGAAGGGAAAAGTTTAGAGCAAGTTTTAGAAGAATTACAAAGTACCGCAGAAGGAGTTAACACTGCTAATGTGCTAGTAGAATTAGCAAGAAAATATAGAATCGCCATTCCGATTTCTCGTCAAGTGTATCGCCTTATTAATGGGAAAACAACCCCTCAAGAAGCAGTAAACGAATTAATGGCTAGGGATTTGAAAGCAGAATTTGATGATTTAGACTTTGCTTAATTGAAGTATTTATCTTTTGTTGAGAGTAATCAAAAACAAAAAACTTAAAAGATTGAATTCATCATTAACAAAAAAATCAAAATCTTTAGTTAAGTTGACTCTCGCAATTGTGGAAAGCTATTAAACACAATAATAGCAAGCTTGTTGTTAGTAAAAAAACGTGATGACTACAGAAAAGAAACCCAATAGAACCCGAAACTTTTTAGAATTGTGGAATATGAGTTTTGGCTTTTTTGGTATTCAGTATGGTTGGGCTTTACAGATGGCCAACACCAGCGCAATATATGAGTATTTGGGAGCCAACCCCGAACAAATTCCTTTATTATGGTTAGCTGCCCCTGTCAGTGGTTTAATCGCCCAACCGATTATCGGTTATATGAGCGATCGCACTTGGGGACCATTAGGCAGAAGACGGCCTTATTTTCTAGTGGGTGCCATTTTAAGTTCTATTGCTTTAGTATTAATGCCTAACTCATCCACATTATGGATGGCAGCAGGGTTATTATGGATTTTAGACACTTCCGTTAACATAAGTATGGAACCATTTCGGGCTTTTATTGCCGATTTATTGCCCGAAAAACAGCACACTCAAGGCTTTTCGATGCAAACCTTCTTTATTGGCTTTGGGGCTGTGGTTGCCTCGGTTTCCCCTTGGATATTAACCCATGTTTTCGGGCTGAGTAATACTACCAACGCAGCAGAAGGAGTTCCTTTTACCGTTAAAGTGTCATTTTACATCGGGGCAGCCGTCTTTTTATTTACGGTACTGTGGACGGTGTTTACCACAGAAGAGAAACCCCCCAAAAATTTAGAAGCCATGCAACAAGCTAACGAAAGCAAAGATGCAGGGGATAAATTAGGGGAAATTGCCAATTTAATCAAAGCTACCCCCAAAACCATGAAACAATTAGCCTTGGTGCAGTTTTTTACTTGGTTAGGGGTTTTTTGTATGTTTCTCTACTTTCCCCCGGCGGTGGCTCATAATATTTTTGGTGCCGTAGAAGAAAATTCAGCCCTTTATACTGAAGGGATTGAATGGGCAGGGATTTGTATCGCTGTTTATAATGGCGTTTGTTTTCTGTTTTCTTGGGTATTACCAATGCTCACAGCTAGACTGGGAAGAAAAATGACTCATTCTCTGTGTTTAATCTGCGGTGGCGTGGGATTAATCAGTTTATTATGGGTTAATCGACCGATTTACGCTTTATTTTCTATGGTTGGCTTTGGTATTGCTTGGTCCAGTACCTTAGTGATTCCTTATTCAATGTTATCCCACATCATTCCTGAGAAAAATATGGGGTTATATATGGGACTGTTTAATGCGTTTATTGTCATCCCCCAAATTATTGCAGCTTTGGGGTTAGGATCGATTATGGATTACTTTCTCGATAATAACCGCTTATTGGTAGTGGTTTTAGGAGGTGTTTCTATTCTTTTAGCTGCAATTTGTATTCATTGGGTTGATGACATAGAAACTGTGAAAACGAATAAGCAATCTTTAGAAGTTCAACCAACAGTTTAACTAGCTATTAGCTATCAGCTATATTCCTATAACCCTGTTCGCCCTTAGCCGGAACTTCGCTCTCGGAACTGCTGAACGCTGAAAACTGAAGACTTTGTTAACATCGCCAGAGGGGTTAGGGTTGAACCTTAACCCCTATATGAAGCCTCACCCACCTGAACGAGGAGGGTGTGTCTTATGCTATCGTTTAAGTATGCGATACCCAAAGATCACACAAAACGGCACGACTTCTGTGCGAACGGCTAGAACTTCTGCTAGACCGTCCC
>NETF01000022.1 GCA_002172675.1 unicellular cyanobacterium SU3 | reverse complement strand
TGTGGATTAGTTCGGTTGAGAATTAGTTCCTTGATTTTGAAAATAATAGAATCCTCCCAATCTGGAGAGGTAATTGACGTTATAATGAGCCATAGTTTTATGTCCAAATTAGAGTTAATTCCTTCAACCCCTTATTAATTCGTTCTGAAGGCTAATTTTGACTTCAAGTTTAATCTGCCTGTTTTCATTGCTGTAACTGGGTTATGGATTCTTGGAGATGTCTCTTATATAAACGTCCTGTAGCAAATAATCTTAAAAGGTTTCTACGAATACCAGCAGCAATATCATCAGGAATTTTATTGAGTCTTGCTGTTTGTTGATAAGCAACTTCTTTTAACCATTGACTATCACCAGCAAACCCATGACGCAGTAACCAAACTAAAACAGGTTGAGACGTAACTCCAGCAACTTCTAAACCCCATTTTCGATCACGAAGGGTTCCTGTAACGGTTGCAGATAATAATAAACATTCTGCTTGATATTGAATATTATCTTCTAAATCTTCTAGACGACTTCTAAAACCATCTTGTAAAATTCCTAAGAGATGAATAACACCATCTGGCCACGAAAAAGGTTGAGGACTAGAACGATATTTCTCTGGTAAATAATCGTAAACATATTTTAAAGGATTATCAATTAATCCTGAAACATTCCCCACCATCTCAGTTAATATTTTATTCGCTTCTATTAAAATAGGTTGAAACGTTTCTGATAGTTGAGTCTGAAAAATAACGACCGTTGTTTCTCTCCAACGACCATCTTTTAATAACTGTTTGGAATTAATACGACCAACATCCCTGAGAACCACACAAGTTGCAAAATATTCCTGAAAACGACGATGAGAAAAGGTAAATTTCTGATCTTTTTCAATCGTTTCTTCTTCAAAACGAGCTAATTTTAGATATTCTAACGCATCGAGAAGTTTATCAAAATGACCAGGAACCCTAAAGTTAGCATTCTCCATCCCCTCACGAATAGCGTTACGAGTGGGACTTAGACCTAAATTTTTATCTAACGTCATACAAAAAGCAACCTGTTCTGCGATCGCCCTTATTTCAGTGGGTTCGAGGTTAAAATGTTTTTTAATACGTTCTTGATCACGCTTTAACCGTTTATTTAAGTAAATTTCAAACACACTATGAGTATTTTTAGGAAAAGGAATTTTATCTCGCATATTTTCACAAAGAATGCTTAAAAACATAGGATTTTTGGTCATCTGTTGAATGTCTGAAGACGCATTTCTCCACTGTTTAATGAATTCTTTCTCAACAGGAGGATCGAGATCCGCTTTACGAATTAACTCTAAACGACGATGTTCTAGGGGTAAAATACGAAAACGAGGCCATCCTAAATGTTTAGGACCTCGGAACTGACGAGACGCAATAATACCCCGACATTGATTATTTAAACTGTGTAAAAAAGCATCAATCGCTTCTGCATAATTTCTGATAACTTGATCAGATTCAACGGAACTTAATACTTCTGGTAACTCATCAAAAGAATCAAATAAAAATAACCAAGTTCCCTCCTTGATTCCACGATAAAATTCATTATCTAAAAATTCCTCAATATCTCGATCATTAATACGGTTTAACTCTTTTTTAACAAAATCTTCAATTAAGTTTCTATCAATGTCTTGGGAATCTCGTTCTAATTTCTTGAGATTAATATAAAGAGGAATGACACTTTTAAGATTGTTACTTTTACTTGCTTTTTTTGCTAATTTTTGAGTCACATGACGCAAAGCAACACTTTTTCCTGATCCGGGTTCTCCTTCCACTAAAATAAGTCTTTCGGTACTAATTTCTAACCCTTTGGATAAAGAGTTCTCGCGACGTAATCCTCTTTGAGTTGTTTGAATAAAAGGAATAATAGTAGACTTTTTCCATTTTCCCTCTGCTTCAATTTCTACTTCTAATTCTGTAAAGCGATAATCTTTCCATTCTTCCCGACTGTTTAACTGTCTAATTTGATATTCAATATGTTCAGCAAATCGTTGTCTTTGTAATCTCCGTCTTTTTTGTTCTTGTTTATAAAATAATGGCCAAAATTCTTCTATCCATATTTTTTTTATTTTACTAACTACAAATAACAGTCCCCAAAGACCTAATAAAACTAGGACAACTAGTAAAATAGAGTTAATAAGTGGAGATAACCATGTTGGTTCTTGCCCTTCAAAAAAGATATTGGATATTAGTTTTTTAAACTCTTCACCTATCTGAGAAAAATCTAGAGGACTGAATTTCATATTATTTTTTCTCCCTGTGTACTTATATACTTGACATCTTTATTTAAAAATAAAAATAGACATCAGGTAATTAGTTATTTTGAGCTTAAATAAATACTACAATAAGATAATTGATTTGAAATTAAGAAAATATGATAATTTGTAACAATTACCATAACTTTATACAGTTTTGTTGAACTTACAAGCAATTTTTGGGAACCCTTAAAATAGTAGGAGCAAATAATGATCAATCATGTTACAAAAAACAACAAAATTATTCTTGACAACGGTTGCAGCGATCGCTACTATCAACACTATTGAAACCCCACAAATACCTAATACTCCTAATAGTTGGTTAACGGTACAAACAGAAGCGCAAGCAAGACGCAGTGGAGGACGCAGTGGAGGTGGTTCCTTTCGTCGCGGTTCCTCCCGTTCTAGTGGACGTTCTAGAGGTTCATCAAGATCACGATCTCGAAGTCGTTCCTATAATAATTCTCCTAGTTATTCTCATGATGACTCTTCGAGATATGATAAGAATAATTCCCGTGACTATTCCGATTCTAGAACTTATTACAGCAGTGGAAACAGTTATAATAATAGTGAACAATGGTTTCGTTTTTTAATCTTATTAATCTTTTTTGGAGTTGGAGGAATTATTATTTATACAGTTATTTATTATGGTTTAAAATCTGCATTAGCAAGTCATAGTAAAGGCAGTAATTCGCGCGCTTATTATCGAGAAAGAGATAATGATATTGTTACCATTTCTCAGCTACAAATTGCTTTATTAGCATCAGCAACCGATGTACAATCAGGGTTAACAGAACTAAGTTTAAGGGTGGATACCAGTAAAGAAGAGGGGTTAAGAGAGTTACTACAGGAATCTATCTTGATTTTACTGAGAAATTCTGAGTATTGGACTCATCATATTCATAATTCTGAAAAAGTCCATATTGATAAAGCAGAAGCTAAATTTAATAGTTTATCCTTAGAAGAAAGAAGTAAGTTAAGTTCAGAAACCTTGTCAAATGTAGAGGGAAAGATTAGACAAAAATCTATTGTTTCTCCTGAGGATGAGTCAGCCATGTATATTGTCGTTACATTATTAGTAGGAACCGCCCACGATAAGCCTTTATTTCAAGATATTAGAACCCCAGATGACCTAAAAGAAGCATTAAATAAGTTAGGATCAATGCCTTCTGATTATTTGTTCAAATTTGAACTAATTTGGAGTCCACAAACAGAAAATGATAGTTTAACTTACGATGAATTCATAACAGAATATACGAATATGGTAGAATTAGTTTAGGTAACAATTATCCTATAAAATTTTTATTGATTAGTTTGTAGTGAATCTATTATAGCCAGTCTAAGTGAATCGTGAAAAAGCATCATAGTTTTTAAAATTAGGAGGATTAAACAGTTTCAAATCAACAAAAAGTTGAAAAAGATGTTTAACAATTTTAAAATTTTTTCCAAATCTATAAAATCTTCTTAGCAAGGTTTTTAGTTGTAACCAAATTGCTTCCACGGGATTCTCTTGAGGAGAATAAGGGGCAAAAAGGCAACAAGTTACTCGCCAGTCTTCTGGGGACAAATCTTGGTTTTCTTTAGCTAAAAACTTTTGCATTTCTTTTCCTCTATGATAACTGGCTCCATCCCAAATCCATAATGTTTTAGCTTCAGGATTTTTTTTCTGTAATCGTTGAACAAAATCCACGGTGTTTTCTCCATTTCCTTGTTGATAAGGAAGCAAAATAAATTCTTGAGTCAACAAATTTAATGCCCCATAATATGTCTGTCTTTCTTTAGGATTTAAAAGGGGAATTTTCACGGGTTCTTTTATTAAGTTCCAGAGATATCCACAAATATCCTCCCAGTGGAGATGACACTCATCAACTATATACAATATCAGCTTTCCTGAATCTATTTCCTCTTTTCTATTTTCCAGAATTTCGGCTCTCTTGGTGCGCTTCCTCAAGGCGAATGCGATTCGCCGAGGTCGCACCGCTATTTCTTTGTTTTTTTTTGAGTAACTTCTTCATTATATCGGGGATTGATTTGTTGCCCTTTTTGCCAAGAAATTTTGGCTTCTTTTAAAATTTGATAATAACTTTGAAGAGATTGATAAACCACATCATACTTTTCAATTAGATAAGCTTCTAGTTCAGAAACATCCCAAGCTTTTTGTTCAATTAACCACTCAATTACCTCGGTGTGTTCTTGATTTTTCAAGTAACTTTTACTTCCTTTATATCCTGATCTTAAAGCATTTATACCCCCAAAATTAAAGGCATTAACCCATTTACTAATAAATCCTAGTGACACAGATAAAATTTCTGAGACGGCTTGATAACGATAGCCTTCTAACACTAACTTTACAGCTAAAGCTCTTTGGGTTTCTCTCCCGTTTGATGGATTTTGAAGAAACTCTTTAATAAGCTCAATTTTCTCCTTATTCTCTGTTATCATGAGTTTGTTTACTTTTGAAGTTACTCTTTTAATTTTACCTAACCAGAGCTTTTTTTATTCACGACTCATTTAGAAACGCTATATGTAGGTGATTATAAATAAAAGTAAGGTGGTCGATGCTAAGAAAAACTTTATCAACCTGAGCCAGAAACGATTTGAAATATTGCCCACCTTACAAGTTTTATCCATTTAATTATACTTACCTACTTAATACAAACTTTTTTGTTTTCTTTAACCACAAAAAATTCATGAATCCATCTCTATTAAATAGGTTTCGAGGTTCGTTATTGGGATTTAAAGTAGCTAATTTTATTAGTCCTGAAAAACAAATATTATTGAATTGGGAAATAATTAATCAAAAAATCATCATCGATTTAATTAACAATGAAAAAATATCACGAGAAACCTGTGAAGCGATCCCTCTTATTTTAAAAGATTCATCTATCAGTCCAGGAGAATTCACCTTAATTATTTTGCCTTTAATTCTTTTTTTCCATGAAACAGAAAGTTTATTATATGAACAGTTAGAAACAATCAAACAGTATAATGATATAAATCCAGAAAATATAGAAAAAGTTATGATCTTTAGAAAAATTATAAACTTAATTTTAAACAAAGAAAAACCACTATTAAGTTATCTTTTAACTATCTCTCCCTCCCTAGAAAAAATAGAGACATTTCTAGATAATCGAATGACCTTAACTGAACTAAAGAAACAGTTTAGACAAAAAACCACTTTAGACAGTAACTATTTATTGTTATCATTGTACTGTTTTTATCGAACGCCAGACAATTTTAAATTAAGTATTTTACAAGCCTCTCAATTTAACTATCCCGTTATTCTTGGGATTACGGCAGCTATATCTGGCGCTTATAATGGGTATTATGGCATTCCTGTGTCTTGGCGTTTAAATATTAGTTTAAAAGATCAAGAAAACTTACTCTATCAACAAATTAGTCAATTATGGGCAAAATGGGCTGGTGTCGATGAACCATTAAAGATCATTGGATCAATAGAAACCCAAGTAATTAACTCCCTCAAGGTCAATAACCGTCACGGTTTACAAAAACAATGAACATTTTTCGCTAGAATATGGACTAAACAAGCTTAACAAAGACAGGGGATCAAAAACCATCGTCCCCTGTTCTTAGTAGTAAAAAACAACATTAAATTAACCCTTGAATTATGGCAAAAAATTACTGGATAGACAACGACGACCCAGACAACTTAGACCCCATCAGTTCCTTATTATCCGAATGGTCTGACCCCGAAGACGAAGAAGAAGAGTTTAGAAGCGACTTTTTCCAAGGCTTATCCGGAAGACGCAAAAAAGCGGCCTTTGTTTTGATGACTATTTGGGGTATTGTGATCACCCTTCACTTAGTAGCGTGGGGAACATGGGTAATTATCGCTTTAACCACTGTTTTTACTTTACAAGCATTTCGCCTCATTTTCGCCCAACCTGACCCCATCCCAGAACCCTTATCAGGAGAAGAGGCAAAAGAAGCCCCTTCTGTGTCCTTATTAGTGGCAGCGAAAAACGAAGAAGCAGTAATCGGCAAATTAGTACAGCAATTATGTAGTTTAGACTATCCTACCGAAAAATATGATCTCTGGATTGTCGATGATCACAGTACAGATAAAACCCCTGAAATACTTGATCGCTTAAGCAAAGAATATCCCCAACTCAATGTTATTCGTCGTCCGGCTGGGGCCCAGGGGGGTAAGTCTGGGGCTTTAAATGGGGTGTTTCCCAAAACCCAAGGAGACATTATTGCGGTGTTTGATGCCGATGCGAAAGTAACACCCGACTTATTAAAACGAGTCGTCCCCTTATTTCATCAAGAAGATATTGGGGCCGTCCAAGTCAGAAAACAGATCGCCAATGAACCCTTAAACTTTTGGACCAAAGGACAAGCAGCAGAAATGGCTTTAGACAGCTTTTTTCAGCAAAAACGTATTGCTATTGGTGGCATTGGAGAATTACGGGGTAACGGTCAATTTGTGCGCCGTAGCGCCTTAATTAGTAGCGGAGGATGGAACGAACAAACCATTACCGATGATTTAGATTTAACCATGCGATTACATTTAGCTAATTGGAAAATTGGCTTTTTAAACCATCCGGCGGTTGAAGAAGAAGGAGTTACCTCTGCTAAGTCTTTATGGCATCAGCGTAACCGTTGGGCCGAAGGAGGTTATCAACGATATCTAGATTATTGGCGGTTTATTGTCAATCAACCCATGGGGTTAGGAAAAAAATTTGATCTCATCTCCTTTATTTTGATGCAGTATCTTTTACCAACGGCGGCCATTCCTGATCTGATGATGAGTGTAACTCGTCATCGTTTACCCTTACTCGGTCCGTTAACTGGGTTAATGTTATCTCTGTCATTTTGGGGAATGTTTACCGGTTTACGGCGTATAAAAAATGACGAAACGTTTGGGTTGATGGATATCTTTCGTTTAGCATGGCAAACCTTACGGGGAACGGTGTATATGATGCACTGGTTAATTATTATGCCTTGTGTTACAGCGCGGATGTCCGTTCGTCCCAAACGTTTAAAATGGGTAAAAACCGTTCACGAAGGAACCCCCGAAGAAAGTTTTCAGGCTTAGTTTTGTAGGGTGGGCAATGCCCACCCTACCGTCTGTTTTAAACTAGACCATCTTTTTCTCTAATAAAACCGCCTGACTATCGTGTAATTCAAAGGCCGTTAAATCATCGATTTTGAGACCTGGAGAAGCGATCGCAATTTGCCATTGATCGAGATCGAGTTCTAACCATTCCCCAATTTTAACCGTCATGGGTTCCCCTCTCATGTGAGTAACCATGACAACGCCGTAGGGTTCAGTTTCGGTACCTTCTTCAACCGTCTTATGACGGACTCCATAAAATAAGGTTTTTTCGGGATCTTGAATTTGGTTAAAGCGATCGCTGTCTTTTAAATTATGTTGCAACCAAGGATTGGCCTGACGAAAACGCCTCAGTGCTAAATTATAAGCGACTTGGTCAGGGTTTAAATTTTCTTGATGTAACCAGACATTACTGAGTTCGTGAGCATCTTCCATAAATGCTTTAGCAAACTCCTTTAATTTGGCCACAGATAATTCAGTGAGGACTTGAGATTTATCAGGAACATTCAGTTTTTGTAATTCCGCTGCAGATTTTCGGACTTTTGCCTCATTTTTAGCCGCTTCTGACTCCCCTTCATGACCTAAGTGACGTTGACAAATGTGGGCCACTTCATCTAAATCGTAATTACTTTCGGCCAGCGCATCCACTAACGCAGTCACAAACTGTCTTAATTCTCCGAGTTTAGTAAATCCCAGGGCCTTGATTCTAGGAAAGACATCAGGATAATTATAGGTTTCAGGGATAATTTGCCAATCGAGAAACCCTCCTGCTTCTTCGGATACGACTTTGACCCCATAGCGATCGTCTGTATTGCGTAAAAATCCCCACGGGGCCCGCATGGTACAGTTAATAAAGTCCATGGGTAGGCCGGGACTAAACCCATAGGTTAATAAACCAATTGAAGGGTTATCGTAGGCATTATTTAAGACTTCTGGTAAAGTTTCTCCTAAATTCCAGTTAATGTCTAGAGTGGGGTCAACTTGGGTTCCACGACGTAACGTATCATGATTTCCACAACCAGTAATCCAATTTTCTCCTAACTGCATCACCTCGCAAACCCGTCGCCATTTTTTCTCCCAAAAGCTTTTGAGACAGGGGGTATTGTGGGCAAAAATCAAAGGACCCCATTGAAAGGCTTTGGGATTAAAATCAATAATATTGCGATAGGTCGACATCTCTTCCCATCCTTCTGTAGGCCAGGGGCGACCATCTTCAAAAATAGCAAACAGATGACGCTTACTCGAACCTATTTCTTGAATAATGTTACCCATTTCTTGTAGGTATTGATCATCATATTCTACTTCCCCAGAAATTGGGTTAAAAAATTTAAAATCCTGGGCTCCATCCACTCGAATACCATCGACTCCGGTGTTATTTTTTCGGCGCTGCATTTCTAATAAAATTGCTCGAACCACAGGGTTTTGATGGTTAACATCTTGGCCATACATATTTGGTCCTTTCATAAACCGGCCATTTAGTAAGTCTAATCCTTGGTTATCGGCATGACCATAAACCAGATCATAAATAACTTTAATCGGTCCTGTGGGAAAATTATGAAGGGTTTCGATAAATTCTACAACTTCATCCGGACGGAGGGTTCTTAACACCGATGGATCAGTAGCAGAACTGCCAAAAATGACGATATCATAACCCCAATTTTGGGTATCGGGTTTTTTGAGGGTAATTTTAATATTCCCTGGTTCGTGTTCAATGCCTTCGGATTCAGCGTCCATTTCATCTAAATCTTTGTCATCGATCATAAAAAATCCATGACCTAATTCGTGTTTTCCCCGATATTCTACTGTGGGTTCAATGGGTAATAATTGTACGGCATCGTAGCCGATATAATTTTGTTCTGCTGCCGTTAACTTTTCTTTTTGAACAAGTTTTTTACCGATCTGCTGATACAGTTCTGTCAATCCTGCTAGAGTGCCGTCTGGGGAAGCGGTGTTAACATGAAGTTGTAGAATATTATGAGGAGGATGAACATAGACAATTTCATCGGAATTTTCGTCTGCTTTATCTCTTAAAAAATAAGCCATATCTTGACGATTTGCTTGTAAAGAATGGAGATTATAGACTTCAGCAGGAGCATAAACTCCGTAAGGCAGAGAATAAGCTAAACAATCTCCAATGGCTTTAACTTCATTAGTTTCCCAATCCAAATAACGTAGCCAATAAAATGAACCAAAAGATTCTTTTGTTCCCGCTTTTAAACCAGCAATAACACCCCAAAAATATTCTCCTCTTTTTTCCAATTGTACATAATCTCTACGAAAAACCACTCTCTGAGTTGGTTGAGTCGGATTAATTTCTTTTTTAGGGGTAAAAACTTCTAAGTAAATATTTTTAGGTTGTATAATATCTGATTCTAATTCCGGTGTCCAAAAACCAATTTCTGTTAACCCATCTTCAGGGCGATAATGGGACCCTAAACGAGTTGCCACCTTTTGAGCTTTCTCAAAAACCGTGTGATCAGAATGTTCTATGTGATCTACCCATTCAATCAATTTATGGGTTTCCTCTTCCACCAGTTGTATTTTAAGTTTCGTTGTCACCATTTGTGTGTATAATTGGTTTTTTCTATTTCCGATAAATTATAAACTCTATCTCTTTAAGATGGAAGGGATACCCCGAAGAGAAAAGATGAGGGGAAGGATAAATTTAACCAAACATAGCACTTAATCCAGATATAAATTTTAATAATGAATAATCATTAATTATTCATTATTAATTAAGGAATTTTTTTACTAATCTATTAAAAATTCAGGGAAAATCATGATAAAACTAATAAGGTAAAACAAATAAGCAATATAGATGTTTGTGTATGGTAGCAATTTTTACAAGAAATAGAATAGGAAAAATTCAACAGCCGATAATTATAGGTCAATGAACAATGCGATCAAATACGCTCTCGTCCATGAATGGTTAACCCCCAAAGCCACAGGAGGCTCAGAATTAGTTGTCGAAGAAATTCTAAAGCATATTGAAGCCGATGTATATGCTCTGATTGATTTCGAGTCAACTAACCCTGACAGTTATCTCTATGGCCATAAAATTGGTCATACCTTCTTACAAAATTTTCCTTTAGCTCGCAATGGGGTTCAAAAATATTTACCTTTTCTTCCCCTAGCCATTGAACAGTTGGATTTAAGAGATTATGATGTTATTCTCTCGTCTTCCCATGCGGTGGCAAAAGGAGTATTAACCCGTCCTGGACAACTCCATATTTGTTATTGTCATACCCCTATGCGCTATGCTTGGGATCTCACTTTTGACTATCTAAATTATTCTGTGGCCGGTCAAGGAATTCCAGGAATTTTAACTCGCTACTTGTTGCACCGTCTTAGACAATGGGATGTAATTTCGGCCAATCGAGTTGACTACTTTATCGCCAACTCCCATCATACCGCTCGTCGCATTTGGCGTTGTTATCGCCGGGAGGCTAAAGTCATCTATCCCCCTGTAAATACCGATAGATTTTCTTTTAGCTCCCAGAAACAAGACTTTTACCTCACCGTTTCGAGATTGGTCAGTTATAAAAAAATTGCCTTAATTGTGCGAGCTTTTAATCAATTAGGTTATCCTTTAATTATTATTGGTGATGGGCCTGATCTGCCGAAAATTCGTCAAATGGCACAATCAAATATCAAAGTCCTAGGAGCGCAAAAAAATAAAGTGGTAGAGCAATACATGACTCAAGCCAAAGCATTTGTCTATGCCGCCTGTGAAGACTTTGGTATTGCCTTGGTAGAAGCCCAAGCCTGTGGAACCCCAGTCATTGCTTATGGAGGTGGTGGTGCGTTAGAAACTGTAATAGATATTCGTCAAAATATAGAGAAAGGGACGGGAATGTTCTTTTTCCCTCAAACCCATGAAGCTCTCATAGAAGCTGTTGAAACTTTCTCTGGGTTTCAGCATCAGATTAATCCAGAGAGTTGCCGTCACCAAGCGGCAAAGTTTACTCCAAAAGTCTTTGAAACG
This sequence comes from unicellular cyanobacterium SU3, assembly GCA_002172675.1. Lineage (GTDB taxonomy): Bacteria > Cyanobacteriota > Cyanobacteriia > Cyanobacteriales > Microcystaceae > Crocosphaera. Next base: position 8,927 of record NETF01000022.1, on the reverse strand, counting down.
TCTTATCTGACGTTCTTAGAACAGTGTTATCAAGACTTTACTCAAAAAGTGCGATAACCAATTTTCGATGAATGTGATCTCAAATTGCTATGATTTGTTTCATTGGCCCGATGAAGATCACAAATAGTGTGGTGTGATGTGATGTGAAGGAGTAAGATGACTGCTAATAGCCAATTTATTGCTGTCAAAGCAATACAAGCTTTGACGAGAAGAGGTTTACCCACCTCAGTTTCCCAAAGAGTTTATCAAAAACCTCGTTCTCGAGGGATACTCAACGATCAAGTTGTTAAAAGAACTTTTGATATCGTCTTTTCCCTATCTGTGCTGATTATTTTTTCCCCTCTTTATCTATTGTTGGGATTATTAATCGCTATGAGTTCCCCTGGTCCAATTTTTTATTGTCAAGAGAGGGCGGGAAAAAATTTCAAAAAGTTTAAATGTATCAAATTCCGAACCATGGTGCAGAATGCTGATCAAGTTCTAGAAACAATGATGGCTAACTGCCCGGAAATGCGGGCTGAGTTTGAAGATAACTTCAAACTCAGAGACGATCCACGCATTACTTGGATTGGTAAATTCCTTCGTTTGACTAGTTTAGACGAATTTCCGCAATTTTGGAATGTGCTCAAAGGTGATATGAGTGTAGTCGGTCCTAGACCCCTAGTTCCTGAAGAATTGTGCAAATATGGTAGTAAAATTGAAAAAGTTTTGACTATTCGCCCCGGAATTACAGGATTATGGCAAGTGTCAGGACGAAACGATATTCCCTATCCCCAACGAGTTCAAATTGATGTTTACTACGTCAATTACCGTAATTGGTTAATGGACATCTGGATCATTTTCAAAACCATCGGAGTGATCCTCTTTCCCAAAAATAATGGTGCTTATTAAGCATTACATTAAAATAAGTTTATAGCCTCACTTACCAGCTTTCTCTGACACAGGGAAAGCTTTACTTTTTTTGTGAGAGAGTGAAAAGGGTGGGGAGTGTGGGCAGAGCTTGTCATTGTGAAGTAAAGTATGTTATTAAGACTCAAGCTGATCACAAAACTTAATTTAAGTTTCTATCATAATTAGGATAACTAAGCGATGACTCAAACAAAACGCGCTCTGATCACTGGAATTACTGGACAAGACGGTTCTTATCTCAGTGAGTTGTTATTAGAAAAAGGTTATGAAGTTCATGGTATTATCCGTCGAACCTCAACATTTAACACCGATCGCATCGATCATATGTATGTTGACCCTCACCAAACCGAGGCTAAGTTATTTCTACACTACGGAGACTTAACTGATGGTACAACCCTGAGACGAATTCTAGAAGAAGTCAAACCCTTTGAAATTTATAACTTAGGGGCGCAATCCCATGTTAGGGTCAGTTTTGATTCTCCAGAATACACCGTCGATTCTGTGGGAATGGGAACCCTACGCCTATTAGAAGCGATCCGCGACTATCAACAACGCACAGGGATTGAAGTCCGTTTCTATCAAGCCGGATCATCGGAAATGTTCGGTAAAGTGCAAGATGTCCCCCAAAAAGAAACGACTCCCTTTTATCCTCGGAGTCCCTACGCTTGTGCTAAAGTTTACGCCCATTGGCAAACCCTAAATTATCGCGAATCTTACGATTTATTTGCCTGTAACGGGATTTTGTTTAATCACGAATCTCCCCGTCGCGGTGAAACCTTTGTCACTCGAAAAATTACACGGGCGATTGCCCGCATCGTTGCAGGAACTCAGAAAAAATTATATTTAGGTAACCTCGACTCAAAACGGGACTGGGGTTACGCTAAAGACTACGTTAGAGCCATGTGGTTAATGCTACAACAAGAAAAACCGGATGATTATGTGGTCGCCACCGGAGAAACTCATTCGGTTAAAGAGTTCCTGCAAATCGCTTTCAAATACGTCAACTTGAACTGGGAAGATTATGTAGACTTTGATAAGCGTTATTTACGACCTGCAGAAGTGGATTTACTTATTGGTGATCCCACTAAAGCTAAAACTAAACTAGGTTGGGAACCCTCTGTTACCTTTGAGCAATTAGTGCATCTTATGGTAGAAGCCGATCTGGCGGCTTTGGGCCTGTCTTCTCCTAACGAAACATCTAATGACAAAGTGTTACTCTTCAAGGATAATGCTTATGTGCGTCAACCGATGAGTGTCATGGTGGACTAATGTGGGGAATCAGTTGTTTAATAATTAGGGGTGAAGTCACAGACTCAACAACTAATTATAGGCAACTGTTCACCGCCTTCAGGGATCAAGGGAGTAAATCAACACAATGCTAGATTTAACTAATAAAAAAATTTTGGTAACCGGTGGGGCCGGTTTTCTTGGTAAGCAAGTGGTTAATGAGTTGGTGTCTGCCGGCGCACAACCCGAAAAAATTACCATTCCTCGATCTCGTGAGTGCGATCTACGAAAACTCGATCACTGTCAACGAGCAGTAGAACAACAAGATATCGTTGTCCATTTGGCGGCCCATGTGGGAGGAATTGGCTTAAACCAAGAAAAACCAGCAGAATTATTTTACGATAACCTGATGATGGGCGCACAGTTAATTCATGCTGCTTACGAGGCCGGGGTTGAAAAGTTTTCTTGCGTAGGAACCATTTGCGCCTATCCTAAGTTTACTCCTGTCCCTTTTAAAGAAGATGATCTCTGGAATGGTTACCCTGAAGAAACTAATGCACCTTATGGTATCGCTAAAAAGGCGTTATTAGTTCAATTAGAATCCTATCGTCAACAATATGGGTTTAACGGCGTTTATTTACTGCCGGTTAATTTATACGGACCAGAAGATAATTTTAATCCTCAAAGTTCCCATGTTATTCCTGCTTTGATTCGTAAGGTACATGAAGCCCAAAAAGAAGGGAGAAAAGAGCTTTTTGTCTGGGGTGATGGTTCGCCAACTAGAGAGTTTTTATACTCGACTGATGCAGCAAGAGGCATTGTTATGGCTACTCAGTTGTACAATGATCCAGAGCCTGTAAATTTGGGAACGAATCAAGAAGTTTCTATTAAATATTTAGCTGAATTAATTTGTGAGTTAATGGAGTTTAAAGGAGAAATTATTTGGCAAACCGATAAACCGAATGGCCAACCTCGTCGCTGTTTAGATACACAACGAGCTAAAGAAAAGTTTGGTTTTGTAGCTGAGATGGACTTTAAACAAGGTTTGAAAAATACCATTGATTGGTATCGAAATCATGCAGAATAAAGTTTCAGTAGATCACAAAGATCCTAGTTAGGATTGGGGGGGAGCAGGGAGACCGAAGCATGGGAGAAAAAAATAGGATAAAAATAAAAAATCAGTGAGTATGATTGAGATTTTTAGGGATTTGTAGCTTTTAAAATCTTTATTTACTCTAAAATGGTTTAAAACAATCCCCTCTTCTCTCTGTCTCCCGCGTTCCCTTGCCGCCCAAACAAGTAAGTTTTCGATCTACTAAGTTTAGCTCTCTACAAAAACAAAAGTTAATATTCACATTTTGCGGCTTCGCTTAAACTAGCTAGTTTAAAAGGCAACAGGCAACAGGCAAGAGAGAAAAATATACTATTATTGCTGTCGATAAAATCTCCCTGCTCCCCCGCTCACTTCAGAGTGATGTTTATTTTTGTCCAGGTACTTAGTATTTCATCTGGTTAAATATTTCAATACTATTTAATCATAACCAAGATTTTATATTTTTCGGTGATTGAAAACACAGTTGTTTTTCAAAAGATAGTTAATCAATAAGAAAGGGTAGATACTTCTACTCCTGTTATACACACACAAGGAGAAAAAGATTAGCTAAGTCTAATTCTTTTTCTCTTTTTTTTTGATCATAAATTCAAATCATAATCACCCTGTGACTTGAATTACAGTTTATTTTAAATATGAGGATAATTTAGAAATAAAGCAATCAAATTGTTAACTAAATTGTTTAAATTAACTTAAACCAGAAATAAAATTTTAATTTTAGACATGAATGTACGTTTTCAACTGATCACTTTTGATAACAACCTAATTACTTGGAAACTTATTAGCCCGTTTTTAACTGGAATGGCTGTAGTTGGTTTGGGTATATTAGTCAGTTTTTATTTAGGGTTACTTTAAGAGCATCAAAATAATGAATAATGGTACATCTTTACAAAAGCTTCTTGATAATTCTGAAATTCAATCTCTACTATCTGACTTGATTCAGTTAATTAAAACTCCAGTTTCTATTAAAGACGTTAATGGAAATTTATTATTAGGACAATCTATCACAAGTTCAACAGAAGAATACGTAATTGTGGCTAACCAGCAAGCTATTGGCTCAGTGACAGGAGATAGTTCGACTCAAATAATTGCTCGATTATTATCTTATTTAGCTAACCAGGAAAACTTGGTACTTTTTGATGAGTTAACCACAATTCCTAATCGTCGTTATTTTAATCGTTATTATCAACAAGAGTGGAGACGTTGCCAACGAGAAAATTTCCCACTGTCATTATTATTCTGTGACCTCGATTATTTCAAATCCTACAATGACTATTATGGCCATCAACAAGGAGATAATTGTTTAAGACAAGTGGCTCAAATTATTCAAGATACTTTAAAACGACCTGGAGATATGGTTTTTCGTTATGGAGGAGAAGAATTGGCTATTATTTTGCCGAATACAGCTAGTGAGGGGGCTGAAATTATCGCTGGTCAAATTCTTCAGAGGGTAGAGCTTGAACAAATTGCTCACCATCCCTCTCCCGTCAGTCCATATGTCACTATTAGTTTAGGTATAGCTGTAAGTGTTCCTACAACTGTGTTATCTCCTCAGACTCTATTTGAAATGGTCGATATGGCACTTTATCGTGCCAAAGCCACAGGACGTAATCGCTATTGTTTGCAAAGCATCTCTGATGAGTATTGACTAATTTTTAGAGACAAACAATCACCCATATCATAAAGGTGTTAGATTATTGGCGTATACTGGCATAAATCAGAAACAACACTCACCTTTTTGATTTATTTTTATTTAATTCAAGCATACCTTCTCTGGCCACTTCTGTTACCATCCTACCCCAATGGATGCGATGTACAAAACCAATTTATAGGAATCCTTGATTTTTCTTGATCACTACGCTGGATGACAAGGCAATCGCACTGCGATCCATAATTATAACCCCATAGTTATTGATGATAATGTGAAAAGTATTGTAACATTAAGTTAAGAAACTAAGCTAATTTTCTATTTTGTGCTGTGGGACAAACATCTTTAAATTTGGTAGCGATCGCAGTTTTTGCCATGACTTTATCGGCGTTACTCAGTCCGGTGTTGAATATCTCTCCATTCATTCCTGCCGGGACTACCTTTATTGTATTAGGACTTGCGACGGTTGATAGTTTTAGTTGGGGAGGGAAGGGGTTAACTGTGTTTTTAGACCTATTTACGTCCTCTGAGAAGCGTCAACGTATCATTCATCATGAAGCCGGACATTTGTTAGTAGCTTATTGTTTAGGAATTCCTGTTACTGGTTATACGTTAACCGCTTGGGAAACCTTAAAACAAGGAGAAGAAGCTGGTATCGGAGGGGTACAATTTGATTTTAGTCTCTTATCGGATGAGGAAAAAGTTAGTAAAAATCCTTTAATTCTTGAGCGAACTTTCACCGTTTTAATGGCTGGTATTGCTGCAGAAAACATGATGTATGATAAAGCAGAGGGAGGACAAGAAGATAAACAAAACTTACGGGAAATTATGAACATTTTAGAAATTCCTTCCCATGTTTATCCTCAAAAAGAAAGTTGGGCATTATTACAAGCAAAAAATCTATTACTTCGTCATCAAACCACTTACCAAGAATTAGTAAAAATGATGGAACAACGTGCATCAGTCGAAGAATGTCAAAAATTAATTCAACGTAGCTTAATTAAGAATTAGTTATTTTTTTATTTAGTTTTTGTTTAGAAAAGAACTAAAATTAATTTTTAAAGATATTTAACATACACTCGGTCACATCGAGGGGTTTCTACGCCACTACTTTGTTGATAATTATACTTCTCATACAACTTAATCGCTTCTGTGAGACAAGTAGCGGTTTCTATCCATATTTGTTGATATCCTTTGGTGAGTATTTCTTGTTCTAAATTTTGTAATAAATAGGTTCCTAAGCCTTGCCCTCTTACTGATGGGATGAGATACATTTTCCGAAGTTCTACGGCGCGAATCCCTCGATTTATAGGATAATAACCAGCAGTACCGACAATTTGATTATTTAATTCTATCACCCAAAATTGACCTCCTACATTTTGATAATATTGTTCAATATTTACTACATCAATATCAGCGCCATCAGGTTCAAAAGAGAGTCCATACTCATTTAAAACTAAAGCAATTAATTGACTAACATTTTTGCGATCACAAGGTTGCCAATCTCTAATTAAAAAATTATTATAATTTCTCATTGTCATGGTTTTCCTTTATATTAAATAAACGGATAATTATTAAATTAAATCTCCCTAAACATTTGCCATTAATCTAGCTTTTCTCAGCAAAAATTCCATGAAGGTTTCTTCTAAAGTAACAATGTTAACTTCTCCTTCCATTCCTGATTGTAAATAACAATTTGTCTCATTTTTGATAAATACTTGCTGATGAGGTTTGATAGTCACTTCGTAACGACTTTGGTTTGACTGAGAAATGCCTAAATTTCCTTGTTCGGATGCTTGTTTAATATCCTTATCTTTTTGAGTAATTTCTCGAATTTCTAAATTTGCTTGTTCTAGAATTTGGAGTAATTTTTGCTTTTCTATTTGTAAGTCTGCATCATCCAAATGGGTTGCAGGACGAATAAACTGGGGGTTGATGTCAGTTGTCTTAAGCGGTGACATTATTTTGAACCGACTAATACTAATAAGGTTGCACTTCTCATATTAGGGGATTTTAGTATTGACTCACATCTTGCACGCCTTACAAATAAACTGAATAACTATCTTTACCCCGCGTCTCAAAGCAGTCTATTGATACAAAGTATGAGGAATTCCTACACAAATTTTGGTAAAATAGGTTACAGTATAATCAGATACAAACATCGTTTTTTTTAATTTTCTTTATTAAGTTATCTGATAATTATTCCTTAACAAAACTTTATCTCAAAAAGGATGAAAAATCCTCCCCACATCAGATAAGTTAATGAGTAACAAGAGAAAAAATCTAATTCCCAGTGTGAAGGAGACAGTCAAATGTTAAAAACATTCTATAGTTTGATCGAAAAAACTACTCTTTCCATTTTCAAAATTGTCTTTTTGTAATTAGATAGACAAAACATCTAAATAATTCTGGTAGCCTGATAAGCAACCAGTCTTCTCAAACCGTTACAGGTTGACGGACGAGGCGATAGTCACTAAATTAAATAGCAAGATTGAGTTTTGTCCTTTATTGATCTTTTTTCCGTTATTTGGTTATTGATTGGTATCTCCTAACAAGGTTGAAAAATTATTAAGAGAATCTTAAAGATTTTCCCCTTCAACTGACACCAAATCATCCATAATTCCTGATATAGCTGACCTGGTCTCCTCTCCAATTGTTCCTGAACTTGTTAAACCTGTTTTACTCCTCGGAATTATTAGCTTATGAATACGACACAAATGATGCAAACGCAATCCAACACTGAATTCAATGCCTCTCAACTCGAAACAGCAGAACTCGAACAAACGGAAAATGAATTACAGTCTGTCGAAGTCGAAATTTCCTCGTTATCTGATGAGTTAGGAAATCAATATCCAGAGGGATATCGTAAAACGGTATCTGATGACACGGTTGGGGCATTTTTCAAAGAAATGTCCCGTTATCCCTTATTAAATGCAGAAGAGGAGGTGGAATTAGCTAATCATGTTCAGTTTTTAGTTCAAGCAGAAGAAACCAGACAACAACTACGAGAAGAGTTACAACGTCCCCCCACGAAAGCCGAATGGGGCCAGGCCATGGGTTTTGAGACTCAAAAGCAATTTGAACATCGGTTACATCGGGGACGGACTGCTAAACGGAAAATGATTCGTTCTAATTTGCGCTTGGTGGTATCTATTGCTAAACGTTATCTTAATCGTGGTGTTCCTTTCCTGGATTTAATTCAAGAAGGTGCGATCGGTTTAAATCGTGCGGCCGAGAAATTTGATCCTAATAAAGGCTATAAATTTTCGACTTATGCTTATTGGTGGATTCGTCAAGCGATTACTCGAACCATTGCCAATGATGCGAGAACCATTCGTTTACCGATTCATGTTGTAGAAAAATTAAACAAACTCAAAAAAGCTCAACGGGTTCTAAAACAAAAATTACAACGCAACCCTAACGAAAAAGAACTGGCCGATGAGTTAGAAGTCAGTCCTTCTCAATTACGTCAGTTATTGCAACTACGCAGACAGTCTCTATCGTTAAATCATCGGGTTGGTAAAGGGGAAGACACTGAGTTAGTTGATTTACTCGAAGACCAAGAGTTACAACTCCCTGAAGAACTGATGAATGAAGGAATGTTGCGTTATGAAGTCTCTGCCGTTCTCAGTGATGTTTTAACCCAAAGAGAAAAGGATGTCATTTCTTTACGTTACGGTTTATGTACGGCGCAACCTCACACCTTAGAGGAAGTAGGAGGCATTTTTAACCTGTCCCGTGAAAGAGTCCGTCAGATTCAAAGTAAAGCGATGCGGAAGCTACGTCGGCCTCAAGTGGCGCGTCGTCTTAAAGGATGGCTTCATTGAAAAGATTGAAGTAGGTATGAGGTGAGAGAAAAAAACTCACCTATCATACCTATTTTTCCTTTTTAATTATCATTCCGCCATTCGTGACAACTTAAGGCTGTAAGTCAGATGTCAAGGGAGTTTTGCCTTACAACTTTAATTTCAAAAGTTACCTAGAAACGGAAGAGAAAAGTTAGCGTATGCTGTCCGCTAACAAAAATCTTAA
>NETF01000021.1 GCA_002172675.1 unicellular cyanobacterium SU3 | reverse complement strand
TTAAGTCCAATCTTCTATTATATAAAACAAACTTATGTTTAAGGAGGTTTTTTGGGCTGTTTCAACGTAAATTGGCGATCGCAGATTAACGTTTCGCCTCTCTGAAACTGAGTTTGTGATCTACTGAGTATATGGATGGCAAAGATCCGTTTATTAAAACCGTAGAAAAAGAAGCTTGAAACTGGTATCAATTACAGGAGAAATCATTATGAACCGTCGTTTAATTTCCTCAAATTCTGCCTTTGAAGAAGCCATCGGTTATTCTAGGGCTGTCGTTGATAGTAATTGGTTATTTCTATCAGGAACAACAGGGTTTGACTATCAAACAATGACCATTTCTGAGAATATTCTAGAGCAAGCTGAACAATGTTTTCAAAATATTGAAGCTATTTTAATTGAGGCTGGATTTCGTTGGCAAGATGTGGTCAGAGTACGCTATATTTTACCCAATCGAGAAGATTTTGAACCCTGTTGGCCGATCCTAAAAAAATATTTGGGATCGGTTAAACCTGCTTCAACCATGATAGTGGCAGGATTAGCCGATCTGCGGATGAAAATAGAAATAGAAGTAACTGCTTATCGGTCTTCTTCTTAAACAAAAACTTCTGATATTACCCAGATAACAAAACTAACTTGCCAAGAACGGGTTACTTCATTTTTTCGTAGTATCCAGCAATGAAAACCACACAAGAGAAGTTTTTTAAGATTTCCAACATTATAGAAGGATATCGCTTCTGTGACAGAAATGATATCCTTCCAGTCTCATGGTGTGAAAACTCTTAACTGATCAAAATAATGGAGCCGAGCAGAGTCGAACTGCTGTCCAGACTGGGTATTGACCTACTGCTCATTCACAAGCTTAGCCTTTTTTATCCTCAAGGCGGGAACCGTTCCTTATCCCGAACGGTGGGATGCTCTGGTATAGTCTTGACTTAACAGCTAACCAGAGGTAGCTATTAAGGGCATCCGTTGGGGTTGGTACCTCTGAGTCCTTAACGGAGTCAGATCAGAGGTAAGCGACTCTATGAGAGAGTTCTACGCAGCTACTGCTACGCGCTTGAAGCTTACGATGTTATTCGCAGTTACTATTTTTTTTGAGCCTTTGATTTGCGAGAGACGACTCACTCTCGGCTTGCATCACAGTTCGGATTTCGCCAACCTGTCGAAGCCGTTGCGGCCCCATGTGCTTATATATACATTATAGATAGAATTTTTAATTTTGACAACGTTACAAATCATTGAGTATTTACTTCATTTTGCCATGAAGGGAAGGCGATCGCTGTACAGTAATTAAGCTAGTCATTATGTATTGATGCTTATGTTTCCTATTAATCGTCCTCGTCGTTTGCGTCAGAATGGTCAACTCCGTCGCATGGTACGTGAAACCATATTGACCACTAATGATTTAATATACCCTTTATTTGCGGTTTCGGGTAGTAGTGTAGCCAAAGAAGTGGTTTCTATGCCGGGGGTTTATCAGCTATCCATTGATAAGATAGTCGATGAAGCCAAGGAAGTCTATGATCTCGGTATTCCTGCCATTATTTTATTTGGTATTCCTGAAAAGAAGGATACAGAAGCAACGGGTGCATGGCATGATCATGGTATTGTACAACAGGCGGCCACAGCCGTAAAAAAAGCAATTCCTGATCTAGTGGTAATTGTGGATACTTGTTTATGTGAGTATACCAGTCATGGTCACTGTGGTTACTTGGAAGTGGGTGACTTAACAGGAAGAGTATTAAACGATCCTACCTTAGAATTATTGAAGAAAACGGCTGTTTCTCAAGCTAACGCCGGCGCTGATATCATTGCACCTTCGGGGATGATGGATGGTTTTGTGCAAGCTATTCGAGAAGGATTAGACGAGGCTGGATTTAACCATATTCCTATTTTATCCTATGCGGCTAAGTATGCCTCAGCTTACTACGGACCATTTCGGGATGCTGCGGACTCTTCTCCTCAATTTGGCGATCGCCGTACCTATCAAATGGACCCTGGAAATGCTAGAGAAGCGTTAAAAGAGGTGTATCTCGACATAGCTGAAGGGGCTGATATGTTGATGGTTAAACCTGCTTTATCTTACATGGATATTATTTGGCGGGTCAAGGAAATGACTGAGCTTCCGGTTGCTGCTTACAATGTTTCGGGGGAATATTCCATGGTGAAAGCTGCTGCTTTAAATGGTTGGGTTGATGAGAAGAAAGTGACCCTAGAAACTTTAACCAGTTTTAAACGTGCTGGTGCTGATTTAATCTTAACTTATCATGCCAAAGATGCAGCCCGTTGGTTACAAGAAAGATAGTTAAGTTTATTTTTTACTGTTTTTTAGAGCATCTATTGATATTATTTTCTAGATGCTCTTTTATTAAATAATTTTAAAATTAACAATGTTTACACCTAAAGAAAACTAATTTAGATAATATATATAAATGTAGAAATGAGTTACTATCCCTAATTAGCATTTTAATTTTATGGATAAAATTACGAAAGGAAATCTCAAAACTTTTAAGATGGAAATTTAATTACTTCAGAACAAGAAGTTGAAGACTTAGCAAAATCTAATAAATATTTAGATGTCTCGTTTATTTTAATTCAATCGAAAACTAGCAGCACTTTTGATACAGGTGATATTGCTAAATTTATGATAGGGTCAAAAGAATTTTTGACGATCAAAATAATGTACCTCATAACAGCAAAATCCAAGAAAAAGCTGAAATCATGGAGTATGTTTATCAAGAAAGTTCTTTATTTAGAAATCGAAATCCTAATTTAAACTTATATTATGTTACCACTGGAAAATGGGTTGACGATTCTACCATCAATGGAGCAGTTTCAAGTCTTAAAAAAAATCTTGAAGATTTGAATATGTTTACAGACATCAATTTTATTCCTGTTGATGCTAAGGAACTTCAAAATTTATATCGTTCTTCTAATAACAGAATTGTCAAACAAATTAATTTTGAAAAATATATCCCACTACCCCGAATAAAAAGTGTTCGAGAAGCTTATATTGGTATTATTTCTGCACAAGAATATCTGAAATTGATTATGGATGACTCAGGTAATATTATAAAAGGTTTATTTTATGATAATGTGAGAGACTTTCAAGGTGATCAAAACGATGTTAATGAAGAAATTAGTGAGACAATAAAATCAAAAGATGAGCATGATGCTTTTGTTTTGTATAATAATGGAATTACAATAGTAGCAGAAAACTGTAATTTATCTGGAACAGTAATGACTATCGAAGATTACCAGATAGTCAATGGTTGTCAAACAAGTTATGTTCTTCATAATAATCGTAAATTTGCCACGAATAATTTATATATTCCTATTAAAATAATTAGATTAAAAAGTAGCCAAATAAAAAATCATATTATTAAATCAAATAACAGACAAACACCAGTTACCCTTGAACAACTAAAAGCTATCGAATTTCAAAAACAACTAGAAGAATACTATAAATCTTTACCAAAAGATATGAGACTTTATTACGAAAGAAGATCACAACAATATCATGGGGAAAATGGGATTGAAAAGATTAGAATTGTAGATGCAACTTTACAAATGAGATGTTTTGCTTCTATGTTTCTTGATCAAGCTCATAATGCAGGTAGATATCGTACAAAATTATATGAAAATATAGAAAATAAAATTTTTCAATCATCTCATGATCCTATTGGATATTATGTTAGTTGTTATGCTTTTTTTCAATTAAATTCATTATTTAGAAAAAATAAACTAGATAGTAAATATAAACCATTTAAATACCATTTACTGAATATTTTTAGAAGACAAGTCTCAGGTTTTAAGCAACCTGATTTAAACTCTAATAAATTCATTAAATATTGTGAAAAAATGGAAAAAGTATTAACTAATGATGAGTATTGTCTTGAAGCTTTTATCAATACTTCAACCATTATTGATCAATTGATCAATAATAAATATCAGGGAAAATATGATCGTTCTTTTGCTAAAACTGTAACCTTTACAAGACATATAAAAGATAAACTTTCACCTGAAAGTTAATTCTAAGTTATAGTATATTAACAAAATAGTTGAAGTATCCTGATAATGATTACTAAAATAATCAAGGTGTAAGTAAAAGTAAAAATTATTAGTTTCAAACAAATAATTAAATTAAACCAGCTTTTTCAAAAATAAATTGAGGGGTTAAACTTAAATTAGGTAAAATATCATCTTCTAAACTATCATTACCTTGTTTTGTTTCTGGGGGTGAGTCGGGATAAAAAATAGTAATTTTTTTCACTTGTGTATCAATTAACCAAACTCTATCAACTCCTGCTTTTAAATAAGCTTCTGCTTTCTCACTTAAATTACCAAAAGATTGACCCTGAGAAATCACTTCAATCACTAAATCAGGAGGAATAGGACAATCATCATCCTCTAATGTAATGTTACCTAACTTTTCAAAAGAAACATATAATAAATCAGGAAGAGGACACCAATCTTTTCCGTCTCTCTTTAACCTAACAGCCCATTCTATCCCAATTTCTCCTTTATTTTCACTCCAATCATCCAAAAGTCTTGATAATTTTAGGGTAATACGAGAATGAGAACGTTTTGCTGACATTTTTTGTGTTAATTCTCCATCAAAAAATTCATAATTTTCGTTAGCGAGAGGAGAGGAAAGAAACTCATCTAGAGTAAGAGAGGTTTGAGTTAAAGATTGCATAATATCAAGATTTATTAATTGATATACTATAGCACTACCCATTATAGTTACTACACTAAGGAGATTCCTCGTTCCTCGGAATGACAGCTAAAGATACAAAAAATGTTCTAACTAATTTTTGTAGTGCTAGATTTATTTATAAATAGTCTATAATGTGAACATCTAAAGTGGTATTACTAGGTAAAAATAGTAGAGTAGATAGGCGAAGAAAGTAGAAAGAAGTAGAAAAACGTGGTATTCAATTGTTCACTAAAAAAACTGTCCTGTTTTGTGATCAATCCTGTTGTTATTCCCTTTAAAGTTGAAACAGTTGAACATCAATATCGTCATCATACTTAATTCATTAACGGAACATAAACGCTATGAAGAAACAATTATCTAACCAAATGAAAACTGTAATCAAAAGAACAGGATATGGTTTAGGACTGATGATTCTCTTTTCTGCTTCATCAGCAAATGCTAACCCCTTAGTTGACTTCCTTAGAGATTATAGAAATTATCGCACTTCTGACCCTCAAGATTATGATTACAATGTAGCGCAACAGAGTCCTGACGACATCATTATCGATAGCAACCCCCAAACCACTTCCCCACCTCCTCCTGTTAATACCAGTTCTAGTGACACTCGTTTTGACTGTCAATATCATAACGGACAGTATAAGGTGATGTATCGTCCTCAGTCTCAGTCAATGCAACCTTATCCTTGGGCCATTCCAAGTAATATGGGAGATGGTTGGACAGCAGAACGTCGTTGTAATGAAATCAGTCGACGGTTAGAAATGTATCGACCTGACGGACTCTTAGAATTAAGAAACGGTCGAGAAAATAGTTATGATACTATTTGTGTCACCACAGAAGCTGACCCCCGTTGTCGTATCGTTTTGACGGTTCCCCCTGGAAAGAACCCAGAAGTGACCCGTAATCAAATCTTTCAAACCTTAGTCGCAGCAGAAGAAGGACAATATACCCAAGGAGTCAACGCTTTTACGGGAGGTAGTGGTATCACGAACCCACTCGGCCAACTCCTCAATGGAACCATTCCACAAATAGGAAAACCCTCGTCTCCTCGTTCTAATGGTATTAACCTACGTCCTTTCTTGGCCCCTGTCGATGGAGGAACTGGGGAAAAATTAGAAAAGACTCCTACTAATACGAACTCCCGTCCTTCTGACTCCCGTCGCTTAAACCCTAATCTTTTTCGATAGGATAAAAATAGTCCTCAAGGTAAACTGTCTTGAGGACATGACTCATTTTATCCAGAGTTCAGTGTTGAGTGTCGTTACCTCAACCCAACCTAATAAGCTACCCCATTAAATTAATTTCCTACTGTGATAACATTATTCGTCCAGACTCCTACAGTGTTTAAGGTACTATCTAGAAAACCTTGTTTACAAGCGTAACGTTGAATCTTACCACTAGGAGTTTTAGGAATACTGGCAGTTTTTAGCAGTACAATGCTATGAATTGATAGTTGATGTTTCTTAGTAACAGTTTCATTAATAGCTGTCACCACTTCATTAACATCAAGATGACGTAAGTAGGTGCGTTTAACTTCTTGAACAATGACTAATGTTCCTCCTTCCTCAGTCGCTACAGAAAACGTAGCATTCGCACCCATTCTTAAGGCAGGATGACTGGTTTCAACCGTTGATTCGATATCTTGAGGATAATAATAGTCATCGCCGATAATAATCATATCTTTGATCCGACCCGTAATATACAGTTCTCCCCATTGGAAAAATCCTAAGTCTCCTGTGCGTAAAAATGGCCCTTCTTTTCCATCGACTAAATACGCATTAAACGTTCTTTTTGTTGAGTCTGAATCATTCCAATAACCTTGTGCTACACTTACCCCTCCTATCCAAATTTCTCCCACTTGGTTCGGTTGACAACGAGTTTTAGTTTCTGGGTCAACAATAATGATTTTGTCAAAAAAGGTTTGTCCACATCCGACTAACTTCTGAGTCTTAACCTGATCATTTTGTTCTAATTCAATGAAATTCTGTTGTAAAGCGTTAGAATTGACTTTATGAACCACAGGCAAACCCGTTTTTAAGCCTCCAGACACAAATAAGGTGGTTTCAGCCATACCATAACAAGGATAAAATGCTTGAGGACGAAAACCATAGGGAGCAAATTTTTCAGTAAACTTCTCTAACGTTTCTGCACGAACCAACTCACCCCCATTAAAGGCCACGGTCCAACTTTTGAGATTAATGTCTGCACATTGTTCTGGGGTAATTTTCCGTACACAGAAATCATAGGCAAAATTCGGTCCGCCACTGGTAGTGACTCCATAACGACTAATCATTTCTAACCAACGAATCGGCTTTTGTATGAAAGCGTCAGGAGGCATCAAAATGGAGGGAACCCCTAAATATAACGGTTGAATGATATTACCGACGAGTCCAATAACATGAAACAGAGGCAACCAACCAGCAACCACCGTTCTGTCAGAATGACCTAAAGCCATTTCTAGCAATCGTTCATTGTTTAAGAGATTGTCATGACTCACCATCACCCCTTTCGGATTTCCCGTTGATCCGGATGTGTACTGCAAGAAAGCGATGGTATCTTTGCTTATATCTGGCTTTATCCATTGTGAGGCTAAGTCATGGTTAATGATTTCAGTGGTCAACCATTGCAGATGACTAAAAGAAGGTTGTTCAATCCAATGAGTTTCAAACTTATTCAGAAGGGACTCAGTCGTTAAAACAATGTTGACTTGAGCATCTGAGATAATTGATGCTAATCTTCTGAGATTATGGCGGGAATGAGACGGATAGACGGGGACAGCAATGATACCAGCGTAGAGACAGGCAAAAAAGGCCGTGAGAAATTCTGGACCGGGATGATATAACAATAAAGCGCGATCGCCGATTTTGGTGCAAGATTGAAGAATGGCTGCGATCGCTTTTGCTTGTGTCTCTAATGTTTGGTAGGTTAAACGACTCGATTCGGTTTCCCCATCTTCTAAGAAAATATAACCAGTTTTTTCCGATTGATGCTGAACTTGATAGGCCAAAATATCTAATAGGGTTGGGAATGGCTGTAAATTTTTTAATTTAGAAGGGGTATGGTGAGAACGGCTTGAAAAATTCATAGTTATTTATTAGTATTAAATACTGTTGTCTACTGAGTGCAAAAATCTACACAATTTTGCTTAACGGAAATTGCTTAATTGATTGTTTTAGCCCGATAAATTGTTTCTCTTTATAATATACCCATCAGATTATATAAACTAACAGAATAAAACAACAATTACAGAATAAATTAAATATTAAGATTTAAAAGAAAAATAAAGCTTTTTTAGTGGAGTTGAGTCAAGAAACAGGGATAGATAGTAATTAATTGAATAGGGAGGATTGAGGATTAATTTTTCAAATAGTTATCGGAGAACTCTCCACGTTATAATTAATCATGGACTCACATTTCTGAGTCCTTATCAGTCTTTATTTCTCCTTAACGATCATGACTTCAGACTCCGCTTCCCCCAAGGGTTCTCAAATTTCTTTTTCTATGGATGACTTCAGCAAAGCCCTTGATCAGTACGATTATAGATGTGAAAAAGGTCAAGTTATTCGGGGGAAAGTAATACAACATACCGATGATGGTGCTTTTGTTGATATTGGCGGTAAATCTGCCGGGTTTGTTCCCATCAATGAAGTAGATTTACAGTCCCGTCCTAATCTAGCAGAAATTTTACCCCTTGATGAAGAAAAGGAATTTCTCGTTATTAGTGAACAAAACGCCGATGGACAAGTTAAACTATCTCGTCGTCAACTACAACTCAAAGAAGCCTGGGAAAATGTAGAAGAAATCGCTGAAATGGGTAATTCTGTACAAGTGCGCGTCACCCGAACCAATAAAGGGGGTGTGGTTGGTGAAGTTGAAGGATTACAAGGATTTATTCCGCGATCGCATCTCATGGAAAAAGAAGATTTAAACGCTTTAGTGGGACAAATGTTAACCGCTACTTTTTTAGAAGTGAACCCTTCTACTAATAAATTAGTTCTCTCCCAACGTAAAGCGATCGCAGCAGCGAGAATGAATAAACTAGAAGCGGGTCAATTAGTCAGTGGAAAAGTTGCGAGGATTCAACCGTATGGTGTTTTTGTTGATTTTGAAGGGGTTTCCGGATTATTACATATTACTCAAGTGAGTGGTTCCCGTGTCGATGATTTGAACCATCTGTTTAAATATAATCAAGATATTAAAGTAATGATTTTAAGTATTGATGAGTATAAAAATCGGATTGCTTTATCGACTAAAATTTTAGAGAATTATCCTGGCGAAATGATAGAAAAGTTTGATGAAGTGATGAAGACAGCAGATGCCAGGGTAGAAAAAGCAAAAGAAACAATGGAAAAAGAAGAACAAAGTTAGAACAATTTAAGAGGGTATCGGTTAGGGAAAAATTTTAAACTCTAGTGAATCAGGTTAATCACCCTAGGGAAAATTAGGATCGCTGAATTTTTCTAAAATTTCAGGGGTAACTTTTAATGCTTGAGTAATTACTTCCTCAGATACTCCTTTTTCTAGAAGAGAACGTATTGTTTGATTTGTTTTTGAGTGTAACTCCTTGAGAATTGATTTTCTTTAGTCTGTTGGTTAGCTTTTCTGTACTGGTGCAAGATGTCAGTACACGAACCCTTTGACCAAAACATTTACCCTACCGCTATCATCGACGGTGAACACCTCGATAACTCCACACACCTCTACAATCTTCTAAAAACTAATTGATTACAATAGATGTCGAAAGGGAAGTGTTTCACTAAAATTCAGGATAATACACTTTAAAATAAAGTTGGTGGCATAAAAGAGGTTTAATATGTTGGTTATTTTAACTCGTGATAATATTTTATCTGTTAATCAAGTGTGTCCTGGCTGTTTACTGGCTGATCAAAAAGGTACACCACGGTGGCATCATGGGCAACTCAGTTGTGGCCATTCTCTCAATAAAGTTGATACACAACAAGCTAAAGTCTATGAATGTGAAATGGGGTTTCAATTGGCTGAAGTTGAGGGCCAACTTGCCTAACTACCGATAATGTACTTACGCCATTCTTGATTAAGATTACCTCTAGTATACTTAACTAGCTCAAACTGTAGACTACTATAGGGACGACGGGGCGGATAACGAAGGTTCATTTGTGCTTCTTTGGGGGTACGATTCCCTTTTTTGACGTTACAACGAACACAAGCCGTCACCAGATTTTCCCAGGTGTCTCCTCCACCGCGCGATCGCGGAATCACATGATCAAGGGTCAGTTGCTCTCCTTTATAGCGACAATATTGACAACTGTGGCGATCCCGTTCTAGGATATTACGGCGCGTTAAGGGAATTTCTTTGTACGGCACACGCACATAATGCCGTAATCGAATAACTGAAGGAAGGGGAAAATCAGTATAAATTAATCGCTCGTTGTTTTCCAGTTGCTCTGCTTTGCCTTTGATTAATAGAACTACAGCCCTTCGCCAACTGGTGATATTGAGCGGTTCATAGGACGCATTTAACACCAGAACCTTGCCCATAACTTATTTTTTAGGAATTTCTGTAATTTTAACCCCGATGTTAGCACAGTTCTCTCGTTTTGTCTGCTACGAAAGTTACAAATTGTGTACATGAGGCGGTTGAAGAGTTAACATTAAGTCACTTAAAATTCTCTCGCTTTGCTTGGCAATTGATCTGATACCAATTCTCAAAACTCACTAGAGACTTAACTCCATTTTTCTTCCTCTGCTTCCCTGTCTTCCCTTGCCTCCTCTGCCCCAATAATCTCTATTATTAAAAGTTGATCTAATTTCCCCTGCCTCAAGTTTCTCCACAAGGGTTTTCCTTTTTCCCCACATTCTTGTTGATTTTCCCCAGTAGTTAAAGAAGACATTATCTTTGTGTTATTACACCTATAAGATTTGACGACCGATTAAGATTCCTCTAACTTCTAACATAGCGGAATAGGTGGGAACAATGTGTAAAGTTTCCTCTGATGTTGTTAAGTTTAAGGCAGTTTGTACCGCTTCTTTTAAGTTTTCTTTAACGATTAATTTAACCTGATTATTTTTTTGAGGTAGAGTTTCTTGACTATATTTAAGACGTAATGCCATGTCATAAGTCCGATCACCACTTACCACTAAATTACCTCCTAATTGAACTAAGGGTTCTGTATCCACATCCCATATCCAAGAAACATCGGTTCCGTCAGGAATTCTATCATTTAAAACTAATAAAGTTGTCGAGGATTTTCCCATTTTTTTGATATCATTAACCGCCCTGATTGTTTCATTCATACCGACGGGATTTTTAGATAATAAAATGCGGACGTGCTTACCATTTATAGTTAATTCTTCCGCTCTACCAAAAGCTGCTTTAAACTCTTTGACGGTTTTTAAAATCGCCCTTGTTTCAAGGGTTAATTCTTGGGCAACTAATCCAGCAGCTAAGGTATTATATTTATTATAAACTCCGATAAGAATTTGTGGCCAGTCTTGACTCTTTACGTCTAATTTACTCTTTTGAAAGCCACATTTTTCACAGGAATAATCCCCCAAATGGGATAAATAAACTCCCTCATAAGTTAAAGGATGACCGCAACTAGGACAGTAAATAGAGTCAACGGCGTGAGGAATTTCTTCTAAATACAAATCGGGTTCAGAAAGACCAAAATAACGAACGTTTTGAGTTAATTGTTGACCCAAATAGGAAAGGGTAGGATCATCAGCATTTAGGACAATAATAGTATTAGGAGAAAGGGGGGCGATCGCTTTTTGCCACCGTTGACTAATGGTATCAACTTCGCCGTAACGATCAAGTTGATCTCGAAACAAATTGAGTGCTAAAATTACTTTTGGTTGACAGTCTTTTAAGACAAGTGGCACAATATTTTCATCCACTTCTAAGATGGCATAGTCTGCCGTTAATGTACCAATTAAATTGGTATTACTCAATAAAGTAGTGACTAAACCATTAATTAAATTAGCCCCAGTTTCATTATGAGCAACTTGATAATTTTGGTTTTCTAAAATCGTTCTTAATAGTAGAGAAGTGGTGGTTTTACCATTGGTTCCTACCACTAATATTACCCCATGTTTAACTTGCTCACAGAGAAGAGATAGCAGTTTAGGGTGAAAACGACGAGAAATAGCACCAGGTAAGACACTAGCAGCCCCTAAACCCACAAAGCGAACAACAGCAGTGATAGTTTTTGCTACACCTACAGCTAACCCTAAACGAACACGGTCTACTATATTCATAGTTTAGATAACTAATTCGAGATAACCTTTAAGTTATTTAGAATAACATGAGTGAACTACATCTATTCGCTTGTCAATTGAGCAACGCCAGAAACACACCGTCTATTGATGATTCTAAAAGCTTTAGGTTATAATAAAAATAGACTCAATGACCGTTTTCGTCTCAATCCAGTTGGGTCAGACTTTTACAAGAGTTCGACCAAGAACAAATCATTAACGAGACTAGAGAATACTTTAGCAATTATAGCCATTGAGCCTCTGATAAATTCTCAGTACAGAGTGCGATGGAAACCAATCTAAAATAAAAAGAATTATCGGTGAAGTCAAATTGGATCAAAATCGCTCTCAATTTTGCTATTAGGGAGTTAAAGCCATGTTAAAATTGTTGATTCTTACCGCTTTTGTCATACAGTTTCTTCTATTTTGGAGTTGGTTGTTGTTTGGTTCCACCGAGATAACTGTACCACCACAACGAATCTAGCCCTTAGTTTAAGATAGAACTGTTACAAAAAGTTGTCCCAACACTATTCGTTAATTTGTCGTATTTTTGTATCCTTGTGCTGTCTGATGACTTTTTGGCAAAAATCTTTTTAAGCCACTTCGTTTTTGCTACCGTTCCAAATGCAAGGAGAGTTTATAAATGGTTAACACCTCAGACACGGATAATTATCAATTGAGAGATAATAGTGACTGGTTTAATCAAGGTAAGGCCGATGCTTGGGAGGGAAAGCCCAAATACCCTCCCCCTCCCCAAGACAATTGTGAAATAGCTAGTCTGTATGAACTCGGTTACAGTGAAGGGCTTGTAGAGCGAGACCCCACACTTGTTAAACCAAAACAATCCTAAGTAGGTAGGCAAAAATAAACGCCAGTTCGTAGTACGTCCTTTAGGACCAGGACACGAGTCATAATGAAGGCTAAAGCCTTCACTACGGACTTTTCTATTTTATATTTAATTACACCTACCTACTTACTCAATGAACTGAAAACTAAACTAAAGCATGAACAACGGCGTTGCTAAATTAACAGTTGTTTAGTATTAAATTGTTATAATTTTGAATCTTAAATAGTGCATCAGTAATCAGATTGAATACTATAACATTGTGATCGATGTTGAGTAACATAATGAAGATTTTAATCGTTATTAAAAATTAGGAGAAAATTATGCGCTTAATGTTGAAATTCACAATCCCTGTGGAAAAAGGTAATCAGGCAAAGGCTGATGGTTCTATGTCACAAGCCATTAAAGATTTGATCAATACTGTACAACCTGAATCAGCTTATTTTTATGTGGAAGATGGTAAACGCGCTGGAATGGTTGTGTTTGAAGCGTCGGAGCAAGCACAAATGACTGCTATCAATGAACCGCTCTTCGCCCAGTTGAATGCACAAATCAATATTTATCCGGCATTAACTTTAGATGATTTACTCCAGAATATTTAAAAAGTTACGAAAATAGCAAAAAACTTCGTCGTTTTACGAGGTTTTTTGTTGTTTCCTTTGTTTAATTACCTCTCTTTCATCTTTAAAGCTATTCATTTCTGAGTTATTTTGGCTGTTTATTTTGATGACTATTAATAGCTTCGTCGAGATAAGCCCAAAATAGTTGAGCTAATTTTTCTTTTTGAAAATTAGTAATCGCTAGCACTTTATTTTCTCCGATAATTAAAATGTCTGAATGAGAATTATCGATCACTAATGAAGCTTCTATATCTGAAATTCTCATTTTATCGATCATATTATTATCAATAAAAAATTTAAGATAGTGTTGAGTCAAATAAATATGTTTTACACGGCTTAATTGCCACCCTTGATAAATAAAAACACCTAAAACTAAAACTAATCCTAAAATATTACGCCAATACCAATTAGGGAAAAACCATTGAATTAGTGATGGTAAATAGATAATATGATCTTGTCCTCTAATAACTAAAATAATATTATGTAATAATCCCCCTAACTTAATCATAAAATTGCCCATAATAATAATAAATAATAAAAACCCTGCTTTTTGAAATAGTTGTTTAAGAAAACTCCAAGTATTAGACCATTGCCATTTAGTATAAATATGAACTTTTGTCGATTGTTTTTGATGTTTAACGCTACCTGAATTTTGATTAAATAAACGAGATAAAAATATTTTGTCTAGTTCCTGTTCAGCATAAGGATGGTTTCCTTGACTATTAGTAAAAATAACATTGGACTGGAAATAGCTAGCTAAATTTTTAGCAGTTAACAATGATTGATGAATTAAAAGATTTTCATCAATAATAAAATGTTGACCGTTATATAAATATATTTCTACTTGCCAAACTTCATCTAAAACTTCTTGAAAAGCACCTCCGATTAAAGGAGTTTTTACGATAGAAATATGATTAACTTCTCTTGGAGAAAAACTCTCGAAAACAGATTGACTTTGAGTATTAGGCAAGGATAAAGAACAAGTTATTTTATCCTTATCCATCTCATAGATATATATGTCTATTTTATGATTTCTCTGAAAATACTGATGTTTTGCAAACCAACAGTCTAAATACCAAATTATAAAAAAAACAATGATAATAATTTGAATATAATCTTTAAAATAGTAACCTAAAAGAGATAAAATACAAAAAATAACAAAAGCTACTAAACTATCAAGTTCATTATCAAGTTTTTTGCCATAAATTAACTCAGACCAAATGAGATTAAGCAAAAATTCATAAATAGTTTGTAGTAGCTTTTTTACCTCAATTAAAGGGAAAATAAGTTTAGCATACCAATGATCAGTTAAATAGGCTATTGTTCCTTGAAAAATTAATTTTTTAGGCATTATTTTCTTGATTATAATAGCGAATCATTGCTTGAGTTCCTTGTTCTTTTCCTTTACCCTCATCCATATCTGCCACTACTTTCAAAAACCTTTCTGCTAAGGTAACCCCTGGTAATTCACGCTCTGATTTTGCCATAATTTCTTGAACTAATCGTAAATCTTTTAATAAATGTTTAATGGCAAAACCAGGTTCTAAATCTGAGTTTACAATTTTTGGACCTAAATTCGTTAAAGCCCAGGAACCGGCTGCACCCGTCTGACAAACTTCTATCATTAAATTAGGATCAATATTTTGTTTTTCTGCCATTTTTATGGCTTCACATAAAGCAACCATATGCACTGCACATAGAGCTTGATTACACATTTTAACTGCTTGTCCATTGCCCGTAGAACCACAATAAATAATCGTTTTTCCCATAGTTTCAAAATAAGGTAAACATTCGTCAAAATCGCTTTTTTCTCCCCCAACCATAATAGTTAATGTCCCTTGTTTTGCCCCAATATCTCCCCCAGAAATCGGAGCATCTAAAAAACGAAATTGTTGCTCTTTTAATTGAGTCCCAATTTCACGGGCTGCTTGAGTTCCAATGGTACTAAAATCAACAATTAATGCTCTAGGTTTGGCATGATTAATAATACCATTTTTTCCAAAGATGACATCATTAACATCAGGAACGTCCCCCACACAGGTAAAGATAATATCCGCTTCTTTTACAGCAGCTTCAATAGAAGGAGCCAGAATGGCACCGGCATTCTGTGCTATGGTGATACCAGGTCGATTAGGACTACGATTCCAAGCTTTAACAGTTAACCGTTTTTTGGCTAAATTAGCGGCCATGAATCCTCCCATTAAACCCAGTCCAATGAATGCTAGTTTTTGTGTCATAAGAAATCTATTTAATTGATTGGTTGAAATCGTTAATACTATTTTAGAATAGATATAAATCAGAATAGGGAATTTAGTGAAACTTAATGATTAAGCTTAATTTAAGCTATCAATTAAGCAAAGACAACGGTACGATTTCCATAGACTAAAACTCGATGTTGCAAGTGTAAACGAACCGCTCTAGCTAATACTACTCTTTCTAAATCTTTACCTTTACGAATTAAATCTGGAATAGTATCTCGGTGAGAAACTCTAACAACATCTTGTTCAATGATTGGACCTTCATCTAAATCTGCTGTCACATAATGGGCAGTAGCACCGATGATTTTCACCCCCCTTTCATGGGCGCGGTGATAAGGTTTTGCTCCAGCAAATGCAGGTAAAAAAGAATGATGAATATTAATAATATGGGGGAAATGATTGATAAATTCAGGGGTTAAAATTTGCATATATTTAGCTAAAATTACTAAATCAATGCGATGTTGCCTTAAAATTTCTAACTGTCTTGCTTCTTGTTGATTTTTTTTATCTTTAGTGATAAAAAGATGATAAAAATTTATATTAAATTGTTCTGCGATCGCTTTTAGTTTTTCATGATTACTAATAATTAAAGGAATGTCGGCTCTAATTTCTTTTGCTTGCCAACGCCATAATAAATCAAATAAACAATGGTCTTGTTTGGTGACAAATAAAGCTAAACGGGGAATCCTATCAGAAAAGTGAATTTCCCACACCGCTTGTAAGGGTTTAGCTACAGAAGCAAAGGCAGAAGGAATCATATCACGAGATAATTTAAACCCATTTAATTGCCATTCTATTCGTGTTAAAAATAAACCAGCTTCAAAATCGGTATGTTGATCGGCATGGATAATATTGCCACCATTATCATAGATAAAATTAGCAAATTTCGCTACTAATCCTTGTTGATCAGGACAAGAAATTAACAAAGTTGCAGTAGAACCATTCATACTCAATTATTAGTCTATTATTATTTTGTATTTTAGCGAAAAATTTTAAGAGAGTTGATTTAATTTTTATTAAAATTTAATGATCTATCGATTAAATATAACCTAAAGCATATATTTAAACCTTTGTATCAGATCACAATTTATTAATAGTATCCATAATATTAAATTACTATTAATTTTGATTATAAATTAGACTTTTGAATTTTAATATATTACTTATTTAAGTCTAAGGACATAATTACATGATTATCAAGCTTCACAAAATAATATATATTTTAACAATAATGCTTTTAACATTGCTCTGTTTACTGACTTGGGATTTTTGTCGTCCAAGTATAGCGCAAATAAAACCGATTAGCTTTTTAGAAATAAGCAGTCATAACAATATATTTTCTGACTATATTTTAGCTCAAGAATTACAGCAACAAGAAAAATCTTATTCGGAAGAATCCTTAAAGAGTGATCCTCCTGTTCCTGTTAAATTAGATGGAAAAATCTTATTTGAATTTAAGACAAATATTGAAGGAATACCTAACCAAGAAAGAGCAGAAGTTGCCATGAAACGAATCAAAGAAGTGGCAAAAGATCGCTCAATTAATATCAATAATTTAGAAACTAGGACAATTGATGGAATTTATATTATTTACGTAGAAAATAGTCCTTTACTATATTTAGGACAAACTGATGCTAAAGCTAATAATAAACCTCTTGATCAACTAGCTGAAGAATATTCTGAAATCATCAAAAATGCCGTTATTGAATATCGTGAGAAAAGAACCCTATCCTATTTAGGCATTAGGGGTTTATTAAGTGTATTATCTACTATTTTAGTGATTTTTATTGTTAAGTTTTTAAATTGGTTTGTCCCAGTTTCATCTCGTCGTATTCTTGAAGGGAGAAGCATATTTTTTAGAACTTTAAGAATTCAAAATTGGACGCTTCTTTCTATTTACCGACAAAAACAAATTGCTATATTAACTTTAAAAATAGTTCGCTGGATTGTTATTTTTATTCTTCTCTATTTTTATATTCCTTTAGTATTAAGTTTGTTTCCTCAAACTGAGCGGTTAGGTAAAAGTGTTTTTAGTTCATTTTTTGGAGCCTTGGGACAAGTTTGGTCGGGATTTATTGCTTATTTACCCAACTTGTTTTTGATCATTATTACTCTAATTGTCACTCATTATTTAATTCGCTTATGCCATCCATTTTTTAAGGCAATAGAAGAAGAAAGAATTACCATTCCTGGATTTTATCCCGACTGGGCAGAGCCAAGTTATAAGTTAACTGTTATTTTAATTATTGGAATAGCAGCAGCCATTATTTTTCCCTATTTACCAGGATTTGATTCCCCTGCTTTTCAAGGAATTTCTATTTTAGCAGGTGCTTTAGTTACCTTTGGAGGAGCCAGTACCATTGCTAATTTAATTGGAGGATTCGTGGTTATTTATACCCGTGCCTTTCAAATAGGCGATCGCATTAAAATTGAGGAATATCAAGGGGTTGTTATAGAAAAAACCATTCTTTCTACACGAATTCGTAACCAAAATAATGAAATTATTACCATTCCTAACTCCATCTTAATTGTCAGCAAAATTATTAACTATACTGCAACAACAAGGGATCTTGAAGAACCTTTGATTTTAAATACAACCATTACATTAGGTTATGATGTTCCCTGGCGTTTAGTCCACGAAACATTAACTAATTGTGCTGTAGAAACCACCGACATTTTGGATAATCCTGCCCCTTATGTGTGGCAAACCAGCTTAGATGATTTCTATATTAGTTATCAACTTAGAGTTTATACTAATAAAACCACATCCATTGAAATTGGTGATATTTATACTGAATTACATCAAAAAATACAAGACAAATGTGCAGAGGTTGGCATTGAAATTCTTTCTCCCCATTATGCTGCAGTTAGAGACGGAAATCAAAATACAATTCCCGAAAATTATTTACCCAAAGATTATAAAGCTCCGGGGTTTCGTGTACACCCCTTAGAATCATTTTTAAAAGGCAATATTGAGAAAGATAATTAAACGAGTCCACGATGAACTTGGGAAAAAACCCAAATATGATAATATGTCTTGTTGTATCAGTTAGAGATGGCAGTGATTGAACGTTATACCTTGCCAGAAATGGGCCAACTGTGGACAGATAGCTATAAGTTGAAAACTTGGCTACAAGTAGAAATTGCAGTTTGTGAGGCACAAGCAGAATTAGGTTACATTCCCAAAGAAGCCGTAGCAGAGATTAAGGAAAAAGCTAATTTTGACCCGAAACGGGTATTAGAAATTGAAGCAGAAGTGCGTCATGATGTCATTGCATTTCTGACCAATGTTAATGAATATGTCGGAGATGCTGGCCGTTATATCCATTTAGGGTTAACCAGTTCCGATGTTCTTGATACTGCTTTGGCGTTGCAATTAGTGGCCAGTTTAAACCTGATTTTAGAACGTCTTGAAGACTTGATCCAAGCCTTACGTTATCAGGCGCAACAACATCGTAACACTGTTATGGTAGGGCGATCGCATGGTATCCACGCTGAACCCATCACCTTCGGGTTTAAGTTGGCTGGGTGGTTGGCTGAAGTGTTGCGTAACCGAGAACGATTAGTTCAGCTACGCAGTACCATTAGCGTGGGCAAGATATCCGGTGCAGTGGGAACTTACGCCAACGTTGATCCTAGGGTAGAAGCTTTATCCTGTCAGTATTTGGGGTTAGAACCAGATACTGCTTCGACTCAGGTGATATCCCGCGATCGCCATGCCGATTTTGTGCAACAATTAGCTTTATTAGCTTCTTCTGTCGAACGGTTTGCTGTAGAAATTAGAAACTTACAAAGAACGGATGTTTTGGAAGTAGAAGAATACTTTTCTAAAGGCCAAAAAGGGTCTTCAGCTATGCCTCACAAACGCAACCCCATTCGTTCGGAACGGTTAACGGGTATTGCCCGTATTATTAGAAGTTATACCGTTGCGGCCTTGGAAAATGTCGCTTTATGGCATGAACGAGACATTTCCCATAGTTCTGTCGAACGGGTAATGTTACCAGATACCTGTATTTTGACCCATTTTATGTTGAAAGAAATTACTAATTTAGTCAAAAATTTATTAGTGTATCCCGACAACATGAAACGGAATATGAATGTTTATGGTGGGGTTATTTTTAGTCAACGGGTTTTATTGACTTTAGTCGAAAAAGGCATGAGTCGGGAAGATGCTTACAAAGTGGTGCAAAAATGCGCCCATGAAGCTTGGAATAAGGAGGATGGTGATTTCTATCAGTTAGTTGGTCAGGATGCTCAGGTGACGCAATATTTGTCGACTGACGACATCGAAAAATGCTTTGATCCTCAGCATCATTTACAAAATTTAGACACCATTTATCAACGGTTAGGAATATAATTTTTTATGGAGTTGTAGGGGCTTAATATTATTAAGCCCTTATGGTTTTAAAATCAGGTTTCGTCATCTTGGTTAAACTCCCAATGTCTATCAGGGAAAATTATAATTTCTCAACCTTCTTGCTGTCCTGCTATGACAAAAATCTGGAGGGCCTACACAGTAGGTAGGCATAATTAGGGTTTGCTGAAAAAGTTACTCAAAAATTTATGCCACTTTTGACCAAGAATTTTCTGACAAATCAATAAGTTTGAACACAGAAAAATGGTTTAAACTATAATCAAAATTAATTAAAAGCTGATTAATTAGTTCATTTGTTTTGCTATTAGTAAATAAGGACAAAAAAAGCGACAAAAACTGCCTCAGCAGTTTAGAAAGATTGACAACTA
>NETF01000020.1 GCA_002172675.1 unicellular cyanobacterium SU3 | reverse complement strand
TCCCGAACTCGGCAGTGAAACACCTCAGCGGCCACGATACTTGTGGGGTAGCCCACTGGGACAATAGCTCGATGCCAGAATTAATATTCCCTTCAAGCCATTCTTGATTTCTTCGAGAATGGCTTGAAGTTTTTCTATTACGATTTTTGTAATAAATAACTTAAAGCCATTCCTGTAAACATACCTACTAATAGCCAAAGGATGATAAGTCCTATTACTTCTCCTAAAAAAAGATGAGTAATTGAGTATAATATTCCTCCTATTATCCATCCTATCGATAAACTTAAAGACCAACTAATGCCACTAAAAAGAATCCAGAGATAACTTTTAGATAAAACAGGCTTTAATATAAACCACTGCCAAAAACCAACCCAGATTCCTGTTATACCTCCTAAGATTAATCCTGTAGTTAAACGAACCATGATCAAGTTAGTTCGTGGTGCAAACCAACCTATGACCCCAAAACTACTTGTTCCCATCAAAGTCCAAGCTACGAAGGTAGATAAAATCCATAACCAAGCATGAGTAAAAAAACGACTTACAACTAAAGCTTGAAAGCACCCAATAAGAGTTGCGCCAACCATTGCTTGAAAAGGATTTAAGTCTGGAACTTCTCCAATCTCTACCCAAACTAGGCTACACAAGAACCCGATTAGAGTCACCCCAGTCCAGTGTAAGTAATTAAATTCTAGCACTAATGAGTTTTTTCGTTTTTGATTCACGGATAATAGTTTTTAGGACTTTGGTTGATTCGCTATGCTAAATGTTGGTAATTCTCCCTCAAAACCAACTTAATTATTTATAATACCTACGCTCTAAGTATATATAGGTTCGATCAGACTTCAAAATAATTAAGAAAACATTTAAGAAGAATTTTTAGCAATAAAAAGCCAAAATAAAAGAAATTTTTGAAAAAAAGCCAAAAGTGGCTCCTAAGAAAAACTTCAACGAGATCCCCGAACTCTGATAGACTTTTGACTAAGGTTTAAATTTAAGACCGCCTCTGAGAACAAATAAGATAAGCAGATAGGGAGGACATACCTTGGAAAGCACACTAGGTTTAGAAATTATCGAAGTCGTTGAACAAGCGGCGATCGCATCGGCAAAATGGATGGGTAAAGGCGAAAAAAATACTGCTGACCAAGTCGCAGTAGAAGCCATGCGCGAAAGAATGAATCAAATTCATATGCGCGGTCGCATCGTCATTGGGGAAGGGGAACGAGATGACGCTCCTATGCTCTATATTGGCGAAGAAGTAGGCATTTGCACCCGTGAAGATGCTAAAGCCTATTGTAACCCTGAAGAATTAATTGAAATTGACATTGCCGTTGACCCCTGTGAAGGAACGAACCTGGTTGCTTACGGACAAAATGGTTCTATGGCTGTATTAGCTATCTCTGAAAAAGGTGGTTTATTTGCTGCGCCTGATTTCTACATGAAAAAACTAGCAGCACCTCCTGCAGCCAAAGGTAAAGTTGATATCAATAAATCAGCCACCGAAAACTTAAAAATTTTAGGAGAATGTTTAGAACGTGACGTTGCAGAATTAGTCGTTGTGGTGATGGATCGTCCTCGTCACAAAGAACTCATTCAAGAAATTCGTGACGCAGGGGCTAGAGTCCGTCTCATCAGTGATGGAGATGTGTCTGCCGCCATTTCTTGTGGATTTGCAGGAACCAATATCCATGCCTTAATGGGTATTGGAGCTGCTCCTGAAGGAGTAATTTCTGCTGCTGCAATGCGTTGTCTAGGAGGTCATTTCCAAGGACAACTAATCTACGATCCTGAAGTCGTTAAAACCGGTTTAATTGGAGAAAGCCGTGAAGGTAACTTAGCTCGTCTTAAAGAAATGGGTATTGATGATCCTGATAAGGTTTATACCGATAGCGAATTAGCCAGTGGAGAAACCGTACTGTTTGCTGCTTGTGGAATCACCCCTGGAACTTTAATGGAGGGAGTCCGCTTCTTCCACGGTGGTGCCAGAACTCAAAGTTTGGTAATTTCTAGTCAGTCTAAAACTGCTCGTTTCGTTGACACTATCCATATTCAAGAGCAACCTAAGTACATCGAACTCAAATAGGATGTTCGTAAAATGGAGACAAGTTAATTGTCTCTTCTGACAACTCGATCAATCAAAAATTTAATTGATAGAAGAGATGGGGAACTACAATATCCCTATCTCCTCATCCTAGGAACTTAAAATAATCATAATTTTCCCATTATCTCCACTGACAAATTCTGCTTAAGTGGTAACATAATAAAGATTGTGACAAAGACTTAGAGGTCTGATGAACTAAAAATGCTCATATCACCTCGTGTCACTCTCTCGAAATAAATTCACTTCTTTAAAGTTTTATAAAGATTCTTGTCAAAGTATTTGTGATTGGGACAACTTGGGTCTAAATTGCAAAAATTAGAAACAGTAGCACTTATTTTCATTTTCGATTAACGCAAGCTTAAAACCTTGTAGGAGAACTTATGAACATTGCAGTGGTGGGCCTAAGTCACAAAACCGCCCCAGTTGAAGTCCGCGAAAAGTTAAGTATTCAAGAGGCTAAAATTGAAGAAGCCTTAACCCATCTCAAGGGTTATCCCCATATTGAAGAAGTGGCTGTCATTAGTACCTGTAACCGTCTAGAAATCTATGCAGTCTTGACAGACACAGAAAAGGGAGTGGTAGAGATTACTCAATTCTTATCAGAAATCGGTCATATTCCCTTGAGCTATCTCCGTCGCTATTTATTTACCTTGCTTCATCAAGATGCGGTACGTCACCTGTTAAGAGTTGCTGCCGGGTTAGAGAGTTTAGTATTAGGGGAAGGGCAAATTTTAGCCCAAGTCAAAACTACCCATAAATTATCCCAAAAATACAAAGGGATTGGTCGATTACTCGATCGCCTTTTTAAACAAGCTATCACGGCAGGGAAACGGGTACGCAGTGAAACGAATATCGGCACCGGTGCCGTATCCATTAGTTCAGCTGCCGTAGAATTAGCCATTACCAAAGTCGATGATTTAGCAACCCGTAATATTAGTATCATCGGTGCTGGGAAAATGGCCTGCTTACTGGTTAAACATCTGGTGGCTAAAGGGGCTACGTCTATTACCATTGTTAATCGCTCCCAACGTCGTGCTGAAGAGTTAGCTAAGAAATTTCCTCAAGCTGAGTTAACTCTAGTTTCTCTCGATGATATGATGGCAGTGGTAAGTAATTCACATCTTGTGTTTACTAGCACAGGAGCCACTGAGCCGATTTTACATCAAGACAATCTCAAAGAAGTGGTATCGGTCGAACAAGAATTAATGTTATTTGATATTTCTGTTCCCCGAAATGTAGCTACAAACGTCCAAGACATGGAGATTGTAGAAACCTACAACGTAGATGATTTAAAGGCTGTAGTAGCTCAAAATCATGCCAGTCGCCGTCAAATGGCTTTAGAGGCTGAGGGGTTACTAGAAGAGGAAGTTGAAGCCTTTGAATTGTGGTGGCGTTCCTTAGAGACAGTTCCTACCATTAGTTGTTTAAGAACGAAGGTTGAGGGCATTCGTGAACAAGAGTTAGAAAAAGCTTTATCCCGTTTGGGAACAGAGTTTGCTGAAAAACACCAAGAGGTCATCGAAGCTTTAACCAGAGGCATTGTCAATAAGATATTACATGAACCCATGGTACAATTACGAGCCCAACAAGATATAGAAGCAAGACAGCGATGTTTACAATCGTTACAAATGTTGTTTGATCTCGAACTCGAAATTGAAATCGAAAAACAATTTAGTTAAAAATTGGGATTTTTAAGAGCATTAATCTTAAATATCTCATACTTATTAATACCCTCCCATTAAAGTAAAATTTAACGGGAGGTTTTTCTGTCGGAAGAGGTAACGGTCAACATTTTTGTATCAGTTATCAATTAAATTTATCTTATCTTATCTGTCAGTTGAATCCATATTATCTAAAATTTAGACCATTGCTTTAATAGATAGTTATGAAACTTATCTTTATTAACTGCGTCCATCGCTAAAATCTTCCTTCCTTTTTCAACCACTTTAATTTTTCCTTGAGAACTTCCCGTTGTAATGACTTTTGTTTGCCATTCTTTGAGGGAAAATAAGTCTGGACGATCTAAATAGGAAGTCGCTAAAACATCCCAACAATAATAGTCTTGAGGAATAGCTAAAGCATAACAAAGTCCAGCTAAATCTGATAGTTGATAATGTCTTTGTTTAGCTAATTTTCTGATAAATTCAGCCGTCACTGGCACTGTATTGGTAATATCTAATGAACACACAATTAAAGGAATATTACTTTGCCAAACCCTTTCAACAGCGATCGCATCCCAATAAGCATTCCATTCTGCGCTACCATCATGTTCAGGGGCAAATTCTTTTTCTACATTTCCCGAAACATTTAACGCGCCGCCCATCCAGACAATTTCTTTAATCTTTTCTTCAATAGTCGGATCAATATCTAAAGCAGTGGCAACGGTGGTTAAAGGCCCTGTCACCATTAATGTTACAGGTTGAGAAGCACTTTGTAACGTTTCCACCATAAACTGTTGTCCTATTTGGGAAACTAAAGGGGTTTTAATAGCATCTTTTTGATTAAGAATAGGAAAATTATCCATAATCAAAGAATCACGACGATACAAAGCAGGAAAAGGGTGAATCCCTCTAACGGTACTTTCTGCTACCCGAACATGATGACACTCCATTAAATCTAGGAGTTTTCGAGTGACATTAAGAGCAGCATTAACATAACAATCGGCAGGAGTGACAACAATCCCTAAAACCTCAATATTAGCCATTGTCATTAATAATAAAGTCGCTAAAATATCATCAATCGCTCCGTCGTGATCCAATAAAACTAATTTAGACATATTTAAGTTTAATTAATTGATTAGAAAAGCGGGTTACTATTAATAATGAGTTTAATAATTGTTGTCAACTAAATCACACAGAAGCATCTTCTAACCAATCATAAATTTGATCCAACTGGTTTAAATTAATGAGACCATATTGCCAAAGAAGCATGGGTAAAGGACCTTGGGTTTGTTCCATAGAACGTTGAGCTATGGCAATAGAATCATGGGATAATGAAAGTTCTTCGTGTAGAAAACGCAAAAATTGTTTATGGGTGGTGTGTGACATCGTTATTTTTCCTTAAGTATTCATCATAAATTGATGGTTTTCGTTTTGAGGCTTCAATGAGGATCTTTTCTTGTTGTGACCATTCTGCGATCGCCAACTAAGTCTAAAATCTACATAAACGAAACTGTTCGATAGAAGAGAAGGCTAACGACATAATCTCTAGCTTGCTAGGATCTTGCTCAATAGTTATCTTGAGTTTCCTTCTTGAACCTTTAATTGATTAAAACAACAGCTTTCTAAGAGAAATAATCAAGCTGCTTATTACTTTTGTCCTTTCACACCACTAATCACGTTACTGACTTATATCGGTACAACAGCGATAAGAACTTAATCTTTTTGCTGTAGAAGTTATTGCTTCTCTCCATATTATGTGTAGATAGTATTATAAATAATTTAGAAAATCTATAGATATTTGAGAAAGATTAAATTTATAAAACTTATTATTTTTCAAGGATGAGTAGAAGTATGTTCGATAAACTCAATGTCAAGTTGATCTCCTGGTTCAATGCCTAATTCTGTAGCCCGTCCTCCTGGTAGTTCAATGACTTGATTAACTAAGTTTTCTGGTCCATAAGTAGGACAAGGGTCAATGCTACAGGGGGGAACATTAGGTAAAACGGCTTTAACCCTTCCATTAGCTAAGAAAATCATATCTAAAGAAATAT
Source organism: unicellular cyanobacterium SU3 (assembly GCA_002172675.1). Classification (GTDB taxonomy): domain Bacteria; phylum Cyanobacteriota; class Cyanobacteriia; order Cyanobacteriales; family Microcystaceae; genus Crocosphaera. The sequence goes on along the minus strand of NETF01000020.1, from coordinate 86,915 downwards.
TAACATTTTTCATCCAAAATTTAACGGGTCTTAGCTGTTCAAATACAAAAATCATCCCGCGATTTTGATCTAAAGATTGGCGATACATTAAGCCTATTTGTTGTTGTTCGGGGGTTTTTGCTACTTCTAATTGTATTAAAGTTTCGTCTATTTTCACCGTAGCCTCAATAGGAAGCTTTTGACCCTGTTCTTCCATGTTTTGGTTGATATCTTTACTATATTTGGCTTCTGTAGAAGCAGAACATCCGACTAAAAAAACAGCTATTATAATAATCGAGCTAATTTTCTTTAACATGACTTGTTATCTGTTTTTATCGTTAACATAAACTAATTTTGACTACTTTATCACTTTTATTTTTAACAGTTATCCTTCTCGCAAAACATAACCGACCCCTCGAACCGTATGAATTAAACGTTTATGGTCTTCATTTTCTATTTTGATACGTAAATAACGAATATAAACCTCAATCACATTAGATTCTCCTTGGAAACCTTCGCCCCAAACATTTTCTAAAATCTTTTCTCGACTGAGAACTTTTTGGGGATGGGACATAAGATATTTTAGCAACTCAAATTCCTTCATGGTTAAAGGGATGGGGTTATTTTTTACAAAAAGTTGTCGAGTTGTCAAGTCTAAAATGATATCACTATATTGTAGTTGTTCTTTAACAACTTGAGGAGGAGTTAAATAAAAGCGAACTAATTGTAATAAAGCGGGACTATAATCTGTTTTTAATAGATAATCATCAGCCCCTGCTTCTAAACAGGCCACCCTTTCTTCAACAGTTTCTGTATTAATCATCATAATTAAAATCAGGGACTTTTGCAGTTTTCGTAACTTAGTACAAAGGGCAAGTCCCATATTATCGTCAGTATGACAATTAATCACCACCATTGCTGGTTGATGGATTTTGACATTTTCTATGGTTTGACCTCTATCTTTAATAATAATGGGTGTATAACCTGCTTCTCGTAACTCAGGGCCGATAAGCTGATTAAAACTATCATCAAGTTGCACTAAAAGAATACAAGGATTTAAAGTCATTTTACTCAGGAAAAATTTCTGTTACCACCCGTTCTTGCTGATCGCTGTTAGTGACAACAATATTATTATCAACTAAGGTACCGACAGCTTTTTCTCCAGTCAAATTCAATTTAGGGTTTTGATTTTGTTCATAAATGACATTTCCGTAGGCTTCGATGGTTTGGGCTAGCATATTCCAGGTTAAATTATTAGAGTATAACTTGCTGTCATTAGTTTGACTGATGCCTTTAACCCCTCCTTGAAGATAAGCCATATTTTCTGCTAAGTTGACATGGCCTTGATTTCCAGTCAATGTAACATTTTGTTCATAATGAATTAATTGAACGGGTTGACTGGCATATACTTGACGGGTTTGATAATGCCAAACAATTTCATTGGTAGCTATTTGTACGGGAGGTTTAATAGATTTATATTCAATATTTTCTTGAACGATAACGTGTTTTTTATCTAAGAGAACCCTTGCTTTGTTTGCGACGAGGCGATCAATAATCTGCTTGTCTTGGAATTTAATCATAGTTAAGAGGCGATCGCCGATAATTGTTTGTTTAGCAACTTCCCAGATTAAATGCTCTGTTTTTAACTGTAACTGTCTTTCTTCGGCAGTGGCTTCAATTTTCCCCGTTAATTCCAATTTTTGCTCACGGGTGTTATATTTCCCTTCTTCGGCAGAAACTTCGAGTTGAGGATGAGAACCCCGTACATTTTTGCGAACGGTTAACAGTGATGCCTCAGGTTGCCATTCTACTTCTTGACTGCGAAGAACCGCTTCATTACGAGGGTCGACTGCTACGACATTCTCCCTTAAAAAAATCTCGGCCCCGTCTCGGTTAATGACTCCATAATCAGATTTAACTTTTAATACAACTTCACCATCTTGTAAAATATTGCCTTTAACTGCGGTTAAATTAGCTTTTTTGCGATCTGGACTATATTGTGTTTCATCAACCTGTATTTTCCAGAGAAGTTCTCCTTCAGCATTGGATTGTTCTAGGGTTGCATTTTGTAGTTTTAAATTGGTTTCTTCTCTGGTTTCTCCTGACGTTTCTAGGTTTTGGGATGCTTGTTTATCTGATTGACAAGCGAACAAGGTCAATAATAGCACTAAGATCGTCCCTTTCAGCCAGTTTAGGGGTAAACTACGTTTTTGTTTCAATTTATGGTGTGGGTTCATTCTTTTTTAATGATAGTTTGAGACTGTTGATCCTATCGGGGACAATTGTAACGCTTTGTGCAGGGGTTCAGCATTGCAACGACTATATTACAATAGATTATATATTTTGTCGTTCAATAAAACATTATTAATTGTTAATTATCAATTATTTCATCCATTTTCTGCGCCAAAAAAGTAGAGTTTCTAAGCAATTATTTAATAATTTATTATCTTTATATTTTTTCTCTTGCCATTTTTGAGCAATTTGAAATAACATCTCTGATGTTGTTCCATAAGCAGGAAATAATTGATAAATTTTTTGTATTTTAATTTCATTTTTCATAGCAAAAGCAACTATATTAATAATTTCATTACTATTATTACCAATAATATGACAGCCTAAAATAAGCCCATTACGACGAGTAATTAACTTACAAAAGCCAGTGGTTTCATCTAATATTGTTGCTTTAATTAAGGTTTTATAGTTTTGTTTGATAATTATTAAGTCATTTTTATATTTGTATTTGGCTTGGGTTTCTGTTAGTCCCACTCTCGAAAAAATAGGATTAGTGAACACCCGAACAGGATGAGAATGATAATCAACTTTAAAAATAGGATAGAAAATGGTATTTTTAATAGCAATACTCGCTTCATATTTAGCAATATTAAACAAATTATATTGTTCCATTGCACGACCACAGGCATAAATATTAGGGTTAGTAGTTTGTAATTTATTATTGGCTTTTATTTTATTATTCTCTATATCTACTTTAACTCCCTCTAAATTTAATCCTTTTGTGTTCAATTTTCTTTGATTGATAATAATAATTTCATCGGTTTCTATGGCTTGATTTCCTGCTTGGATCCATTTTTTGCCTTCTATTTTTTTTACTTGAGTAATAGAATTATTAAGGAATAATTTAATACCTTCTGCTTCTAAAATAGATTGAATTAGTTGGAAAACGTCTTTATCTTCTTGAAGTAAAATATTATTATTTTCAATAATTAGAGTAATGTTTTTTCCTAAATAATTTAACTGTTGTGCCAGTTCAATTCCTAGAGATGTTTGAGATAGAATAACGATATTTTCAGGTAATTGATCGATATTTAATGTTTCAGGAGTAATATAGCCAACTTCTGCTAATCCTTGGATTTTGGGGATCATAGAAATAGGATTCATGGCTAATAAATAACGACGCGATCGCAGTGTTCTATTTTTCAGAACAAAACCCAACTTAGGAAGACGACAAAATTCTCCTGATTCTTCAATAATATCGACTCCTAATTTAGCTAATTTCTCTCGATTCGTTAATTCTTTTATCTGTTGTTTAACTTCATGTTTCCACTGTTTGAGATCAGTATAATTTAATTGAGGAACTGAATGTAAGTTGAGATACCATTGGGTAAAATTATGCCAATGGCGATGAAGATAAGTAAAATAATTAAGAATCAGACTATTTGTTTCTAGAGAATAATCATTAGGGGTTTCTCCTAATACTAAAGCCACTCTAGCTTTAAATTTTATGGCTTGAGAAGCAGCAAAAAAAGCTTCTGGGGTATTACCAATAATAACGAGATCATAATCTAAACTCATTGATGAATAGGGAACAGTTATCTGTGATCACTAATAAGAAGGCTCATTAATTTTAGCCCAAACCCTTAACACTTCACCAACACTCCAAGCTTGAGCAAAACACCCTCTAGGAATCATAGGCGCATCTCCGTCAAAAATTTCGCTAATACTGCCCACACAACCATCATTGAGATGATTAGCCATAGGTTCGAGGAAACTATTGGCTAAAGTGCGATCGCCGTAAACGCGAAAATGGGCTTCAACAAATGGACCCATTAACCAGGCCCAAACCGTTCCTTGATGATAACTCCCGTCTCTTGAAACTTGATCGCCACCGTAACGGCCGTGATATTGGTGATGAGTGGTACATAGCGATCGCAGTCCATGGGAGGTAATTAACATTTTGGCCACAGTATCTACGACTGACTTTTGTTGTTCAGGTTTAAGTAACGGTTGAGTGGTTTTATTTTGGGGTAAGGAAACGGCAAAAATTTGATTAGGTCGCATAGATTTATCATGGCCGTTGGGACTATCTAAAACATCGTGACAGTATTTTAAGGAAGGATGCCAATATCTTTGAAAACCAGCATGGGTATCACGGGCCATGGTTTTATATTCTCCGGTGGGTTGTCCCAAGATGTCCCCTATTTCGATCATAATGGTCAACGCATTATACCAAAGGACGTTCACTTCGATAGGTTTGCCGTGACGAGGGGTAACCACCCAGTCTCCTACTTTGGCATCCATCCAGGTTAACTGGGTCCCTTCTTGGCCGGCGTAGATTAAATGATCGCTATCAAGATGAATATTGTAGCGGGTTCCTTCACGGTAAGACTGAATGACATCTTGCAGAAGGGGATAAAGGTATTTTAATAAGGTGATATCTTTGGTCAGACTGTGATAGACGCGAATGGCTTCAAAATACCAAAGAATAGCATCGACGGTGTTGTATTGAGGAGTTCGATCATCATCAGGGAAGACATTGGGTAACATTCCCCCGTCTAGGTATTTAGAAAAGGTACTGAGAATATTATGAGCAATATCCGGACGATTGGTAGCTATGGTTAATCCCGGTAAGGCAATCATAGTGTCCCGTCCCCAGTCTGCAAACCAAGGATAACCAGCAATAATTGTTTTACCATCAGGGTTATGGGTTGAAGTCCGATCAACAATAAATTGATCAGACGCAAGGACTAATTGTTGTATCCAAGGAACAGAAAAATGAGAACAGCGTTTGAGTAACCCTTGTTCGTATTCGTGGCGTTGTTGTAACGCTTGTTTTCCATCTAAAGAGGATTTTTGGTTGGTACTAGCAACGATGGTTAAAGACTCTCCTGGTTCTAGGGTTTGGTTAAAGGTTGCTGCATTATAATGATCGTCTCGATCCCATAATCCCCGATACCGTTCCATGGCCAAATCATATCCTAAATGCCAATGATAGTTTAAGGTCACGTCTGCTTTTTGCGATCGCAGATAAAAGGGAGTTGCTTCGGGATAGGCAGAGACACATAACCCTTTTGGAACCTCTTCGACTAACATTTTCCACTGTCCTGACTGGGTAGTACCATGATGATCACGGTAGTTCACTAGGGCTTTAATGGATAATTGCAGGGATTTACTACCTCGTTTGAAGGTATAACGAGTATAGGTGGTGTTTTCCCCTTGCTGCATCCAAATTCTTTTTTCAATGAGGGCATCTCCGCAAGCAAAGGTCCAAACGGGAATAGTTCCTTCTAAGCGAAAACTCTCAATATTTAGATAGCCTTGAGGAGAGATAGTCCCATCAAACCAACGGTTGGTAAAGCAAGAATAGGTTTGATAATCATATTGAATGGTTTCATCAAGTTTTGACAGTAGTAAGGTTCGCTTAAGGGGAGGGTTCAACGCAGCGATCAATAACCCATGATAGCAACGGGTTATCACCCCTGAAATTGTGCCACAACCATAGCCCCCAATACCGTTCGTAATTAACCATTCCCTTGATTGGGCTGTGCTTAAATTACCGCAAATTTCCCGTCCATAGTTTAAGGTCATGAATACTCAATGGATTAACGCTCCTGATTAGGAAGATTGTATAAAGTTTTTTAGGGAATGTTCTATTATTTAATTATGTTTTCTTATTGTGTAAATTTGTCTATTTAATTCGATTAGAACGCCTAAGCTAGAAGTCCCATGCCCAAGGCATAAGAGAATTACATAGAGATTATTTTTGTTACAATAATTTAAACTCCGATCTAAAAACTATTTTTCTTGAAAGACAAAGTTTTCCTCCCAATTATTGTGATCCCCGTAACTTGATTATGATTTCATTAAGGCTTACGGTACAATTTTGCTATAGAAATAAGAGTATAGAATATATAGATAACATTAATTTAACTGAATTGGTTTCTGGGTGGTTGATGGGTGATTAAATTCAAGATTTTTTGATTAAAAGATAATTAATATAATATATTATTTTCTTTTTCCGAGAATAAGATCAACCATCAACGGTAATATTTAAAAAACATCCTTGAGCAAGGACAAACACAATTTATTTACGTTCTAATTTTGATATGCTATATAAGAATCTATTAATTCTTCAAGATTTTTCTAATCTCTATGGTCATTAATGTGTTGAAATTGTCTCGCTTCATTGGTTCTGTTATTAGTCTTCTTTGTCTTGTCTTATTCTTGGGTGGAAATGCTTCAGCTTTAGCACAAAGCGCATCTTCTGATGGTATTACCCCTTATTTAAATCGCGCTATCGAACGAGTCACAGAATTTACCTTAGATAATGGCATGAAATTTATTATCATGGAAAATCATGATGCACCTGTCGTTTCTTTTGTAACGTATGCTGATGTGGGAGGTGCAAATGAACCCGATGGTAAAACGGGAGTGGCGCATTTTTTAGAACATTTAGCCTTTAAAGGAACGACAAAAATTGGAACGACTAACTATGAACAAGAACAAGAAACTTTAAATCGCTTAGATCAAGTTTTTGGGCAACTGAAAGCTGCTAAAAAAGCAGGGAATGAAGAGGAAGTTAAGCAATTAACAGAAACCTTTGAAAAAGTACAAGTAGAAGCAGCAGATTATGTACAACAAAATGCTTTCGGGCGAATTGTAGAAACGGCAGGAGGGGTTAATATTAATGCTACAACCAGTGCTGATGCAACCCGTTACTTTTATAGTTTTCCCTCCAATAAATTAGAATTATGGATGTCTCTAGAATCAGAAAGATTTTTAGATCCTGTATTTCGCGAGTTCTATAAAGAGCAAAGTATTATCTTAGAAGAACGACGGTTACGCACAGAAAATAATCCCATTGGTACGATGGTAGAAGCATTTTTAGACACTGCTTTTACTGAACATCCTTATAAGCGTCCAACTATTGGCTATAACGAAGATATTCGCAATTTAACCCGTGAAGACATTCGAGACTTTTTTAATATTTATTATGGGCCAAATAACCTAACCATTGCTATTGTAGGAGATGTTCAACCGGAACAAGTGAAACAATTAGCTGAAGTTTATTTTGGTCGCTATGAGGAAAAACCTGCACCCCCTAAAGTAACAGAAATAGAACCCAAACAAGAAGAAAGCAGAGAAGTTACCTTGAAATTAGCGTCTCAACCTTGGTATTTAGAAGGGTATCATGTTCCTGCTTTAAGTCATCCAGATAGTGCTATTTATCAGGTGATTTCGACTTTATTAAGTTCGGGAAGAACCTCCCGTTTATATAAGTCTTTAGTCGAAGAACAACAAGTGGCTTTAGTTGCTCAAGGATTTAATGGATTTCCGGCGAACAAATACCCCAATTTGATGTTATTTTATGCTCAAACTTCTCCCAACGCTTCCATAGAAGATGTGGCTACAGCCTTATCGTTAGAAATTGAAAGATTGAAAACTGAACCCGTTTTTGAACAAGAATTACAACGGGTCAAAAATCAATTACGGGCAGGTTTATTACGCTCTCTTGACTCTAATTTAGGTATGGGTAAAGCATTGGTTGAATATGAGGTGAAAACCGGTAGTTGGCGCAATTTATTTGATCAACTACAAGCTATTGAATCTGTCACCTCTGCAGATATTCAACGGGTTGCACAAGCGACTTTTATCCCTGAAAATTTGACCATTGGTCGCATTTTACCTAAGTCTTAGCATCTTAGTTATCAGGTGGGTATTTCCCACCTTGATACATCTTAATTCATTATCTCAAACTTTTTATGCTATTTAAAGGTCAATTAACAGATACAAATTCAAACTTACAGTTAAAATATATTGATCTATTTTGTGGAATTGGAGGTTTTCGGATTGCTTTAGACTCAGTTTGCTCCAAGTATAGACTTAAAGATAAAAAAATAGAACCTATTTGTGTTTTTTCTTCGGATATCGATCTCGATGCTCAAAAAAACTATGAAGCAAATTTTCAGGAAAAACCTCAAGGAGATATTACAAAAATTCCTATAGCATCAATTCCTAAACATGATCTTTTATTAGCTGGTTTTCCTTGTCAACCTTTTAGTATTTGTGGTCAGCTTAAAGGCTTTGAAGATACAAGAGGTACTTTATTTTTTGAGATCGCTCGAATTCTTGATTACCATAAACCCTATGCTTTTATATTAGAAAATGTTAAACAGTTAGTAGGACATAATAAAGGTAAAACCTTAAAAACTATTTTAGAAATTTTATCTAATTTAGGTTATTATACATACTATAAAGTTTTAAATGCTTTAGACTTTGGTTTACCCCAAAAACGAGAACGAGTTTTTATTATTGGCTTTCGAGATCCCCTTGCTTTTATTTGGAAAAAACAAAATATATCGATGAAACCGTTATCAGAAATAATTGAAAAATCTGTCTCAGAATTTTATTATGCTTCTGAACAAATTCAAAAAAATAGGTTAGCTAAATACCAGGGAAATCATCAGCATGAAATTACGATTTGGCATGAAAATAAAGGAGGACATATTAGTGCTTATCCTTACTCTTGTGCTATGAGAGCCGGAGCATCTTATAATTATCTTTTAGTTAACGGTAAACGTCGTTTAACCGAACGAGAAATGCTACGTTTACAAGGTTTTCCTGACTGGTTTCAATTGATTGGTTCCTATTCATCAGCTAGAAAATTAGTGGGAAACTCTGTTGCAGTTCCTTGTGTTGTTTCGATTATTAACTCTATATTTGATGCAGTTGATAAAAATAAATTCAAGGTTAATCAAACAGAAGAAAAATTTATTCAAACTACTCTATTTGATTGAATTATGAATTTAGATATCGAAAAAGCTAAAAAGAGATTAGATAAAATTATTAATAAATCTCGGACTCGTTTCTATAAACCCATTCAAATAGCTGAAGTTCTCTATCATTCTCGTGTTGATAGTAATATCGACACCTCTAATAAAGAAGATTATAGAATTAAGTCAAAACTATGGAGAGATCAAGTCACAAATAGACTATTACATCAATCTTCTACCTCATCTAGTCGATTTCAAGATGATATTTGGAATGATAATGCAATGCCTCCAGAAATATTAAAAGTCCTAGATAATTTTAATAAAAAGAATTCAGGAGTTGTTGAAAAATATATTTATGATAAGTTTAAGGAAAAATTAGGTACTATATCTTCTATTATACAGATTGTTATGGTAGGTGTATCATCTCCAAACAATTTTCAACTAGAAAATTTATTATCTTTATTTAGACAAGAAGCTGGAATTAAACGAAGTATTGACAAATGTTATGAAATTATTACTTATAGTTTATTGGAAACTGTTGTTAATCAATTAGAAGCAGAAATTACAGTTAAAATCCCTCCAAAAAATTATCTATTACTACAAGAATTTTCTGACTTATCAAAAGTTCTCCTTAATGTTAATTCTGAAAAACCAGAATGGACTGAACTTGCACATATTTATAGAGTCGGTGTTACTAATGCAGCAGATAGAGGATTAGATATGTGGGCTAACTTTGGCCTTGTCATTCAAGTGAAACATCTTACCTTAAATTCTGAACAAGTAGCAACCATTGTTGATCAAATTGAAAGTGATCATATTATTATTGTTTGTCGTGATGCTGATGCTTCAGTCATTTCTATTTTAATGAAACAAATTGGATGGGGAAAGCGTGTTAGAGGAATCGTAAAAGAAAGTCAATTAGTTGAATGGTATAATCGCTGTTTAAGAGGTAAGTTTTCTCATCAAATATCTCGACCTTTAATGACTTTATTGCAACAAAGTTTTGAAGAAGAGTTTCCCGAAGTCACAGAAATTATAGAATTTTGTCAAGAACGTCAATATACTGAGATTAAACTTCCTCAAATGTGGCAATAAATCCGACAACCAGAAGACTTCACTAAACTTAATGATACTTTTGACCCAGTAAGCCTTAGATTGATCATAAGTGTAACTTTGTCAGTGCAATGAACAAGTTACTGTTGAACTTTTGATTAAAGTCTTAGTTAACGAGATATGACCCCTATAACAACAGACGTTACCACTCCGCAACAAACTTCTTTGCCCCCAGAAGATGCCCAAAAACGGGTCAGTCAGTTCATGAAAACCCTCCAAGACGAAATTTGCCAAGCACTTGAAAAAGCAGACGGTAGTGGCAAATTTCATGAAGATAGTTGGCAGAGAGAAGAGGGAGGCGGTGGCCGTTCTCGTGTCCTCAGAGACGGTAATTTATTAGAACAAGGTGGGGTAAACTTCTCCGAAGTATGGGGCAAACAGTTACCCCCTTCCATCCTAAAACAGCGTCCTGAAGCAGAAGGACACGGTTTTTACGCCACAGGGACTTCTATGGTTCTTCATCCCCGTAACCCTTATATTCCAACAGTTCACCTTAATTATCGCTATTTTGAAGCGGGTCCAGTGTGGTGGTTTGGAGGCGGTATTGATTTAACTCCCTATTACCCCTTTGCTGAAGATGCAGCCCAGTTTCATCGAACTTTAAAGGAAACTTGCGATAAGCATCATCCTGAATATTATCCCGTGTTTAAACCCTGGTGTGATGAATATTTCTATCTCAAACACCGTCAAGAAACCCGTGGCGTTGGAGGTATTTTCTTCGACTATCAAGATGGAACTGACCCCTTATATCGTGGTCCCCATGCTGATAAAGAAGCAGCTAACTATAGTAATCAATTATCTGACTTAAAACCCCGTACTTGGGAAGATATTTTTGCTTTTGTCAATGACTGTGGACGGACTTTTTTACCAGCTTATCTTCCCATTGTCGAAAAGCGTCGCAATGCAGAATATGGTGACAGAGAAAGACAGTTTCAGTTATATCGTCGGGGACGGTATGTTGAGTTTAATTTAGTGTACGATCGCGGGACAATTTTTGGTCTACAAACCAATGGTCGAACCGAGTCTATTTTGATGTCTTTACCCCCTTTGGTTCGTTGGGAATATTGTTACGAACCTGAACCCAATACCCCTGAAGCTGAGTTATATCATACCTTCTTAAAACCTCAAGATTGGGCGAATTGGAACGCTTAAAAAAGTAGGGTGGGCAATGCCCACCTTATTAATCTTATTAATCTTACAAAGCCTTCAATATGCCATTTTCAACCTGATCCATCGATGACATAACACTGTTTTCTAACAATATTTCTTTAACCTCATGTAGATAAAGTTCAATTGTATTTCTCAAGATAGGTTGTTCTACACTAACTGTATGATGATAGTCCCAAAGATCCCAAATCATAATACCAAAAACAATCAAAGGATCAATAAATTGCGCCCCTATTTTAGTAGCAGCTATTCCTCCTGTTTTTGCAGCCATTTTAGCTCCAGATTTTCCAGCTAGAGATAACATCGCGATTCCTCCTTTACTAAGGGGAATCATCGCTTTCGCAAATAAATAGGGACTTCCAACTACTAAAAGTTTCATCGATAAACTAGAAGCATTACCTTCAGTATCCTTAATCGTTACAGCAAGACCATTTAGATATTTTTCCCATTCAGCTTGGGGAATATTATAATGACTTTGCAGATTAGCAAGATTATTAGTTAGTGAATCAACATATATATTTGCTGTATTTCGGGTTATATTTTCTAGTTGAAGTTGAGATAGTTTTGGCTGTAATACTCGTTTAGCAAATTCGCTTTGCATTTCTTCGGTTAATTGTTCAGCAACTGCTTGATTAGGGGAAGGATTTTTACTATTAACCCAATGAAATACGGCTGATTTTAAGTAAAGAAAAGGAGTACGAAGTTCTTGAAATTTTTGATTAAAATAACCAAAGTACCAAGGTAAAAAACTATCATCAACACGAGTCATTAATTGATTCACCCATTGATCTAATTCTGCTGAAGCAAAATTTTCTGCATTCATTTTAGCTTCTTGAAGGGCAATTGCAATACCTTCATCAATATCTTTTTTTTCAGGAACAGTAATTGTAACTTCTGTATTTTCTGGACTATTGAACTCAGAGATTCCTTGAGACATGGAAGAATTCATGACAAATTTTCCAATCCAACTTAATACAATTAGACAAAAAATAATTAAGAGAAAAGGCTTGATAGTATTAAGAATCCCAGTAATTATATTCGTAATTGCTTGAATTCTCTCTGTTTTTTCGCTATAAGTTGGTTTTTCTTCTAGTCTTATAGATTCTGTTGGTACTAAATTATTACTATTATTCATTGAGTCTTGATTCATGAAGACACCTTCAAAATAAAATTTGCTCAGATATCACTATTATGCCTAATTAGTAATGAAAATTATGTAGAGAAATGCGAGACTACATCCCAGTTTTTTACGCTTAATTTTTAGGAAGAATACTTGACATTTTTACTATTTTATGATATAAAATCAAAACAGTTAAATATTTAAGTATAAAATTTGATAAATTAATGCTTGTAATTTGTTGTGGAATGATGCGATCGGGATCTACCCTACAGTATCAACTCACTGTAGCCATTTTAGAGAAAACCCAGAAAGGAATCGGATTAGGAGAAATTCGCAACGGTGACTGTCAGCAACTTCTACAAGCCCATTCATCCGATCAAATGCAGGTGGTGAAAGTTCATCAATTTCGTCATCTTAAAGGCGTAGAAACTGCGATCGCACAGGGACAAGCCAAAGGAATTTATAGTTATCGTGATATTCGAGATGTCACTGCTTCTTTGATGAAAATGCGTAAAGCAAGCTTTGAAAAATTGATGTTTCAAACCGGAGAAATACAAGAATGTCTTCGTGATTTTTACCATTGGACGAAGCTTGATAATTTATTAATTTCTCGTTACGAAGTTATGGTTAATAATTTAACTGAAGAAGTTTTGAGAATTGCCGATCATCTTAATATCAATCTTTCTAAAGAAGAGGCAACAATCATTGCTGATGAATACCAAATTGAACGCCAAAAGAGTAGAATCAGTAACTGGAAAAATAATCAAGAGAAAGATTCTAAATTTTATGATCCTAAAAGTTTACTTCATGCTAATCATATTGATTCGGGTGCATCCAATAAATGGAAAACAGCTTTAACGCCTGTACAAGTTGCCTATTTAGAAACTAAAGCGAAAGATTGGTTAATTTCACATAATTATCCTCTTAGTCAACCGATATTAATGGATTGGTTAAGTCAGGTAATTTATGCTAAGTATAAAATTGCTAATAAACTTAAATCCTCTTAAAATTTGTTTATTATAATTATTATATTTTAGGTGGGCAATGCCCACCCTACAGTTAAGAAGCTGATAAAATTTGTTCATCTAAACTAAAATCAATGTCAGCTTGATCTCGTTTAGAGGTTAAATAATCATTTTCAAACGAGTCTTTTAATCCACTCATTAAATCATATTCGGGTTTCCAATCCAATTCCTGCAATGCTTTATGAATATCAGCAAAAAAGTGCTGCATTCTTAATGGAAAGGCTTTCTTTTTCCCGAAGTCAAATTGTTTAGGATCATAATGAACAATTTTGATGTCATCAGCAGATTTACCCGTAGCAATGGTGCAAGCTTTCGCTAACCCATCAAAGGTAACATAACGTTCCCCTGATATATTGTAAATTTGTCCTATAGCTGTTTCATTTCCTAATACTGATGCCATCCCTTTTGCTAAGTCTTGAACATGACCAAATTGGGTAAAATGTAAACCATTACCAGGAATAGGAATGGGTCGATTTCTAACAATTCTATCGAAAAACCAAGCTTCTAAATCATTATAATTTTGCGATCCATAAATATAAGTGGGACGAATAGAAGTCCAGGGAATACCTGATTTTTCTAAGTAACTTTCGGTTTCAAATTTTCCTTTATGACGACTATTAGGATCGACTTCATCCCCTTCTATATGAGGCATTTGATCAGACTTTAAATAGACTCCTGCTGAACTCACATAAACAAAATGTTTGACTTTATTATTAAAGATTTCTACTAGGGGTTGCGTATCACTTAATTCTCGGCCATTGTTATCAAAAACAGCATCAAAATGTTCAGACGCTAACTTTTCTTTTAACTGCGTGGCATCCTTGCGATCGCCGTGAATTTGTGTTATCCCTTCAATTGGGGCTGCTTTATTTCCTCGGTTAAATAAGACCACTTCATGGCCTTGTTTCATTAATTCTTTGGTGAGATAAACCCCAATAAAACGGGTTCCACCCATGATTAAAATACGCATTGTTTCGAGTTCTCCTATATAAAATTAATCTATTTAATTATGCGACTTCTTGGGGGGGAAGTCGGCGAATTTCTGAATAAAAAGCAGTGCGACTGTAGCCATTTTCTCCTTTCATTAAACTGGTACGCAGTCGTAAGTTTGGACTGGCAAACCAGATTCTTTCTTCTATTAAAAAATTCCCAATTTTTAGGGTAAGGGTTAAAGCTTCATCGTCTCCTAAACTATAGTTTCCTTGGGATGAAGGGTTAGACTTAAAACTTTGTATAATTTTTCCAATTTCTGGGGTGTTACTATCAGGAATTATAATCATTGTTGCGCTTCCTGTTTGCTTTTTTTGGCCATAGTCAACGGAACTATTCCAACTGACTTGTTGACCCCCGATCGCTTGACTGGAATCGATACGATGTTGTTGACAGAGGGAAACCAGCAGAGAATGATCAGTGTCCAGCCATTCTACGGTTAATTCTGATTTATGACTCTCTGCTTTTTCGGTGTCAAACTGATAGCTACTTCGTTGAGAAAACCATTGACCGATACATGATTCTAGAAAAGTTTGTATATCCATGAACACTGCTGAGTTATCTGATAAAAATAGGGTGATGGGTTACTTTTATCCCTTTTATTTTTTTTAGATTTAGGGGATTAAATGAGACTATTTGTGGCTATTTTCTAAGCAACCCGACAACCCTGATTGTATCATGACATCTCACCGTTTCTTAGTTGTCTTGTTCGAGGAGGTTAAGAGAAAATAAAGCAGCTTCTCTGACTTGGGATTGAGCATCTTTAGCTAAGAACTTGAGGGCAGAAATACTCTTTTCTGTGTTAAAGTTACCTAAAGCCTGTGCCAGACGTTGACGTACTAACCAGTCTTCTGAGTTAGCAAAGCGCAAAATCTCATCAATAGCATCAAAGGCGCGGATCTCTCCAATGGCTGCGATCGCTGCTTGCTGCATCACCGTTTCGTCGCTTTCTAAGGCTTGTAATAAGAGATTTTTGGCGCGAACATCCCCTAAGTTACCTAGGGAAACAGCAGCACTAAAACGGACTAACCATTGTGTATCTTCGTAGAATGCTCTGGATAAGGGTTCATAAGCGCGAGGATCTTGTAAATACCCTAATGCGCCAGCAGCATCAGCCCGAATGCCATAGTCTGGGTCTGTCTCTAATAGTTTAACTAAAATGGGGTAGCATTCGTCAGTTTGTTTGACTCCTAGGGCAAACACCGCCATTGATCGCACTTGTAAGATTTCGTCGTCTAAGACTTTCTTAATTAAAGGGACTGCATCTTCTGCGGACACTTGTCTTAAGGAAGCTAAGGCTAACAGGCGATCGCGGGAGTTTTCGCTTTCTAGTTGTAAAGATATTTGTTCGAGGTCGGTGCTAATCATTTTTGTAACATTTCTTCATAACTGGTTGCTTCTATTGTAACAATTTTTTACAGTTTGATCACAGATGGCTCATTTTGTGTCGATTTTGATGGTTTGATGTTCATCGTTTTTTCTATTTTCGTTATTATAAATATGTGAAGATAAACCACCGGTTAGATAATCAATTATTCCTTGTTTCGTTTCCAGTAACTGATTAACATAATTTTTTGTAGCTTCATAGTTAATTCTTCGCCATGTAAACAGATAATAAGCTAAATTATGATCGATTTGTAATAAACTATTATCTGCTTTTCTTTGGAGTTTTTTATCAATCAATTGTTCAATTCTTTTATAAAGTATTACCAAATTGCGAATTGTTAATATTGTCAACATTACGATTATCTTGTTGATGATACAAATTATGCTCTCTTCCTCTCTTTCCTCATAACAACATATCTATCATCTTCCTGAAGAAAAATGTCACTTTATTTTGCATTAACTGCATCATTAAAAGCAGGACTAACCCTTCTTCCTTCTTTTCGTCTTTCTTCAGAGTGATCACTTCTTTTAGGATTAATAGTTGTTAACTCTCACAAATAAATAAGTAAGTGCGTTACTAAGATAATAACGCACTGAAATTATAGATTATGCAGTTTGTAATAAACCACTATGTCTTAACAAAGGTTCTGTTTGCGGTTCCCGTCCACGGAATGCTTTAAACACTTCCATCGGGTCTAAACTTCCCCCTAATGCTAACACTGTATCTCGGAACCGTTTTCCTGTTTCTGAAACCGCTTTTTCATCATTTAAACCGGCTTCTTCAAACGCAGAAAACGCATCTGCACTTAGCACTTCTGCCCATTTATAACTATAGTAACCGGCTGCATAACCGCCAGCAAAAATATGACCAAAAGAACATAAAAATGAGTCTTCTGGTAACGGTTTCATAACCGTTGTTTTATCAGCAATGCGGTTACGAATATCCGCAGGAGTTTCGTCTCCATTGGGTTGATAACGATGGTGTAATTCTAAGTCAAGGAAACTAAAATATAGCTGTCTTAACATGGCTGAACCACTCATATAATTACGAGCAGAAACTAACTTATCGTAGTAATGTTCGGGTAACGTTTCTCCCGTTTCATAATGTTTTGCCATGTTAAATAAAGTGGTTTGATCGTAACACCAATTTTCCATAAATTGACTGGGTAATTCCACCGCGTCCCACTCTACATTGTTAATTCCAGCAGCACCAGGATAGTCAACTTTTGTCAACATATGTTGTAACCCGTGACCAAATTCATGAAATAAGGTAGTGACTTCATCAAAGGTCATTAAACTGGGTTTTCCATCCACGGGAGGGGTTTGATTACAGATTAAATAAGCCACAGGTAAACGGGTCATAAATTGCTCTTCTAGCTTGATTTTTGCCCGTCCAATACAATCATTCATCCAGGCCCCTCCACGCTTCTCTGAAGGGCGACTATAGGGGTCTAAATAGAAGTGTGCGATCGCTTCTCCTGCTTCATTATTGACCTGAAAATATCTGACATCTTCGTTCCATACTGGTGCTTGTCCATCAGCAGAAGTTATCGTTACCCCAAAAATTCTTTTTGCTAAGGTAAATAACCCATCTAATACTTGCGGTAAGGGGAAATAAGGGCGTAATTCTTCAGCGGTAAAATTAAATAAAGTTTCCCGTTGTTTTTCTGCCCAATAACTCACATCCCACTGTTTTAACTCATCAGTTTTAGCAAAGTTTTTTAAGGTTTCTAAGTCTTGAACCGCAGCATCATAACTAACTTTTCTTAACTCTTCTAATAATCCCTCTACTGCTTCAACACTAGGAGCCATTTTCCTGGCTAAACTAACCTCTGCGTAGGTATTGTAACCGAGAATTTCTGCTTGTTGTTTCCGCAGTTCTAAAATACGTTCAATGAGTGGATTATTATCTAATTCTCCATTAGAAGCACGGGAAATAAACGCTTTATAAACCTTTTCTCTTAAGTCCCGTTGGGTGCTATATTTCATGAAAGGAATATAACTAGGATAATCTAAAGTAATTACCCAAGGACCAGTTTCTGGTGTGGCGTTTTCTTCTCCTTCTGCGCGTGCCGTTTGTGCTGCTAAACTGAGTAAACTGGGGGGTAAACCTTCGACTTCTTTTTCTGTGGTTAATTTGAGTTTAAAGGCTTTAGTTGCATCTAAAACATGGTTAGAAAATTTAGTGGAAAGTTCTGCTAATTCTAACTGAATGTTGTTAAATTTATCACGAGTTTCTCCTGTTAAAGCAACCCCAGATAATTCTGCTTCTCTTATCGCTGTTTCTACAATACGTTTTTGTGCATTTTCTAACGTATTCCATAGCTCACTTTCTTGAAGAGATTTAAACGCTTCATAAATGGGTTTACTTTGGCTTAATTTGTTAATAAATTGGATAACTTGGGGTTGTACCGTTTCGTAAGCATTGCGAAGTTCAGGACTATTTTTAACGCCCATTAAATGGCTAACAATTCCCCAACTCCAACTAAATTTTTCTTCTATTTCTGTTAGAGGTTCGACTAAACCTTCCCAGGTTGGTTTAACATTGGCTTCTAAATCACTTAATTTAGTCTCTAATTCTTGCAATAATTCCGTCATTGCAGGAATAACATGATCAGGAGTAATTTTATCAAATGGAGGTAATCCTTTTCCGATAAGTAAAGGGTTATTGGTTACAGTTGCGTTGCTCATACGTGAGTGATAATAAATCAAAATTTGATACTTTTTTCAAGTTAGTCGTCAAAACTTTCGCTGACAACTAGCTTCTATTTTCACTCTAACGCAAAATTTATGATTCACCTTTAATTAAACAAGTTTAGTCTAAAAGACTGTGTTAGGATATCAATGGCGTTTACGAGCTTTCCAGGTTCCACCATAGACGTAATGAGGATTATTCTCACTCACTTGTTGCCAACAGTTGGGACACATAAACCGCCACTGTTGCGAGGAATCAATTTGCACTCGATATAATAATTTTGAGGAGATATGACAGCGATCGCATTTTTTTTGTCTTATTCGTCCCATAGTTGATAAAAATACATTAATCCTAGAATATTGAGAGACTAACTTTAAGCTATCTTAAAATAGAAGAAGCAGTGACGACTATTCGATGGAGTCAAGAAAAAAATGAGAAACTAAGAGAAGAACGAGGCATAACTTTTGAAATGGTGTTAGCATCAATGCAAAGAGGCGATATCTTAGATGATCTTGAACATCCTAATCAGAAAAAGTATCCTAATCAACGAATGATGATTATTTGTATTAATAATTATGCCTATCTCGTTCCTTATGTGAATTCTCCCTCTGAACTCTTTTTAAAAACCATTATTCCCTCTAGGAAAGCAACTAAACAGTATATTGGAGAAACTAATAATGACTAATTTGAATCAAGAAGAACAAGAAATCCTCACTTCCTATAATAACGACGAATGGTCTTCAGTAGCAACACCTGAAAGAATTGCCGAATTACAATCTTATGCAGAAGCAACTTTAAATCAGAAAAAAACAGTTACTTTACAATTATCTTCTTTTGATTTAGAAGCAATTCAAGTACAAGCAAAAGAAAAAGGTATTTCCGAGAAAACTTTAATTTCTGATATTTTACATGGATATGTAACGGGTCGTTTAGTTGATAGTTAAAGCAAGGAATCCATTAAATTCATGACATGAATAAGATCATCGTTTAATTCGTTTGTTGTTGATTCCTGAGTTAAATTATGTTCTAAAATTCCTTTAAGAGCAATTAATTTTAAGCTATTTTCTGCTAAAGTATTAGCGATCGCGTCCACTGCGTCTAAATAACCGATTGCGCCTAAATCCATTAACGCAGATCGACGCACCTGTAATGTTTTTTCTTGCAACCCTGTAACTAATCTTTCCCCATACAGAGGATTCTCAGTTAATTGATATAACGCCCTAGCAGCTGCAAATTTCACCTTTGGTACAAAATGCTCTAAAAACGGCTCTATCAAAGAAATGGCGTTTTTTGCCTGTAATGTCCCTAACGCCTCTAAAATTGCCTCGTAAGGCTCTTTGAGATGAGGTTTACCTTCTACCTGTTGGGCTGCTTCTACCCCACCCTCTAACAACTGAATTAATCCAGGAATAGCTCGCTCATCTCCCAACATTTCTAATGATTGGGCTGCGGACTCTCTAACATAATAATCACTACAATTTAACGCATCTATCAAGGCCGGAACTACTGATACATCCCCTAATTTTCCTAACGCCTTCGCTGCGTTGCGTCGGAGAGGATAACCTCCACCAGGAGAGCGATCGCTGTTATCTTCTAATGCTATTAATAATGCTTTTATTGCCGTCGGTTCATTAACTCGAAACCGTCCGATCCACCAAGCTGCATAATACCGCGCACTGGTATCTTCTGTTTGCTGTAAATTGAATAAAGCTTGTTCAATTGTATAGGCGGGATCATCGGCAGATCCTTGACCAACCGATGATCCCACAACCCTATCATCCTGAGAATGATTCACCATTACAAGGTTTATGATTCGCTGGATGATTCATCCGATGACTCACCGGATGCTGAAATATTAACGATGGTGCCACCCATACGGGTAATACGCTGCATTTCTTCGTTCATGCGAGCGTAAGGCACTTTAATAAAAACGCTACCACTGCGACGTACAGGATAACTATTTTTATCGTTGGTGTCATTTTGACGAAGTCCAGTCACTTCATAAACAAAAACGCGACTGGCGGAGGGATTACTTGATGATCCCACTAATGCTGATTGACCTAACATGATAAAAAATTTCCTAAACGATTATTGACTCATTTTGGATTAAGTTATACCACGAAAAGTTACTAAAAAACTTCTCGTTTCTAGTCAGCAGGAGTAATACTCGCTACTTTACCACCAGAACGGCTAATGCGTTGTAGGGTTGCAGATAATTCTTTGTAAGGAACAATCAACGCACGACTACTACGACGAACACTGGGATAATTTCTTGCTCCCCCTGCGCCAATACCGGAAATTTCAACGCGATAGCTTCTGTTCTCCTCATTACCAAAGGCGAGGGTTCCACCGAAGACTTGTTGATTAGGGGTAGCACCTTCTTTAGAGGGACGATAAGCCCAACCATCATTGGCACCAGAAGGTCCTACGACAGAAGAAGAGCCATTTTGTCCTAATTCGGTGGCTAAACGAACGGTACGCCCTTCTAGTTGAGAGCGATCGCTATTAGCATAACCTCGATAAAGACGGAACATCCGGGTAAACCCAACGGTTTTCTGTCCGATTTGGTTATTAAATCCTCGATAATAAGGAACGATATTTTCCCCGAAGTTTTCTTGATATTCTGCTGAGTCGATGTAAGAATCGATATCAGCGTCAAATCCTTCAGTTTGATATAAATCGAGGTGATAAGCGAACTCAGCTTCGTCGTAGGGAGCGCGTCCCAACAGATGCTTATAATTGAGTTCGATAGTACGAGTTTGGAAGTTGTTGTAGAAGAACTTCTCTTTATAAAGTTCTGATTTGGCTACAGCACGAACAAACTCTCTGACACTAATTGAACCATTACATAGTAATGATTCTGCACTGTTTAGACGTTGGGACTTCATTATGTAGTCATTACCAAAAATTTGGCGATAGACTGCACGAATTACCCCTTGGGCATCGTCTTTTCTCCAGTCGGGACGGAGTTCTACGGGTGAGGTTTCCTCAAAAGCAGATGTCCCCAGACGAGAAGCTGCTGTTGTTACTGGCATTTATTCGTTCTCCTTTCTCTGATTAACCATTGATATTGATACAGGGACATGGTAGATAAGGGCTAGCTTCTATTAACCCTTATCATTCTCTATCAGCATACTTTAAGCAGTGGTAATATCGATTACCTTGCCACCTTGACGGTTAATTTGCTGTAGTTTATTGGATAGCTGTTCGTAAGGAACCAAGTATTCTCGACAACTACGACGTAGTTGGGTTTTTGCCCTGTTGTCTGCTTTTTGTATCACTCTTAGGCGATAAACTTGGTCACGGTTTCCACCGGACACACCGCATAATACTTCTGCTGTTTCACCGATGTACACAGGGGAAGCACTGTTGCGGGCGACTTCTCGAATCAATTTACCTTGATGACTGTTGCCTTGAGCGCGATCGCTGTTGGCGTATCCTCGATAGAGTTGAAAAGTCCGACTAAAGCCAACGGTTTTTTGATTGCGTTGACTTGAGAACCCTCGACAATAGGGTACGATCGCATCACCAAAGTTTTCTTGATATTCAAGAGAGTCGATATAAGAATTAATTTCTGCTTCGTATCCCTCTTGATGATATAGATCGCTATGATAGGCGATTTCCGATTGATCGTAGGGAACCCTACCTAATAGATGTTTATAATTGAGTTCGATAAAGCGGTTTTGGGGATTGCTATGGAAAAATTTATCACGGTATAGATCTGAAACCGCGATGGCTCTGACAAAATCTTTGACGGAAATGGCACCATTTCTTAGTAAAGATTCTGCACTTGAGAGTCGCTCGCAAGACATCAAATGATCGTTACCGAGTACCTGACGATAAGCAGCACGAATAGCTATTTCTGCTTGCTCCTCTGTCCAATTTCCTCGCAACTCCACAGGAGCCATATTCACAAAAGGCTCAAAACCTAACCGTTTTGCTGCTGTTAAACTGGTCATTTTTAACCTCCTAACAATGCTAATGGCAGATTTAGATACAACAAGACCTGGAGAAACAGAGGATTGCTAACTGTGATTAGCCAACAACCTCCCGTTTTTCCAGGTCATTAGCACTTTCTAGATGACTAGCTTAGTGCGTTGATTGCGTAATCAATGTAGGAGTTGGCTTCTACAGCAGGATCTCCACTTAAACCGTGGTTAGCTCTGATGTGCTTGAGAGCTTCAACATACCAGCTAGGGGATAAGTCGAAGGTACGGTTAATTTCATCGATACCAGCGATGAGGTACTCATCCATAGGACCGGTTCCACCAGCTACTAAACAGTAAGTAACCATGCGGAGGTAGTAACCGATGTCACGAGAACACTTGTCTTTACCACGTTGATCAGCAGCGTAGTTAGGCCCTTGCATTTGAGTGGTGTAAGGGAACTTCTGATAAACTGCGTTAGCAGCACCACTGATTAAAGAGTCTGCTTTGTTGGTTAAAGCTTTAGCAGCTTCTAAGCTGGCAGAAGCTTGACGAAAACGTCCAAAAGCAGTTTGGATTTCGGTGCTGCTTAAGAAACGTCCTTGGGAATCAGCAGCTGCGACGGCTTCAGTCAAAGGGGTTTTCATGGTTTTTATATCTCCCGATTGTTTTGCTAAGTTTTCCTAGAATACGGTGTTGAAATCGTGTACGAAATTGCTTATTGACCACTTCAGGGTTTCTATTAAGCAACAGCTGCAGCAGCTTTATCAAAGTATCCGGAAATTTCGGATGTGATCGCGCTACAATCGCCTTGGGTGATATTGTTGCGATCGTTAACGATTTCGAGAGCTGCTTCTTTCATTTTTTGAACGCCGTTAGCAACGGAAGCACCGGGAACACCTAACGCAACATAGGTTTCACGAAGACCATTTAAACAACGATCTTCAAGTACACTGCCGTCTCCACTAAAGGTGGCGTAGGTAACGTAGCGTAGGATGATTTCCATGTCCCGTAAGCAAGCAGCCATACGACGACTGGTGTAAGCGTTTCCACCGGGATTGATCAATTGGGGTTGCTCAGCGAATAAAGCGCGAGCAGCATTGGTAACGATGGTGGATTGGTTACTGGTGATGCGGTTAACTGAATCCATACGCTTGTTGCTTTCAGCTACCATTTGGCTCAGAGCATCTAGCTGAGAGGTGGATAGGAACTCACCACGGGCATCAGCTTGAGAAACAACTCTGGTAAATGCGTCAAACATTGAATTAATCTCCTACTTGACTTTAATAAGTTGAGTTGGTTAGAACTCAGGACTTCCATCATCTATTGTGCTGTAAATACAGGCCACAATGGCTGCGGTTCCCTAAGTTCTTTACAAAAGTTTTCTTAAGAAACCTGAGAAAACTAGATAGTCGTCTCAGAATTATCAGAGGTTTTCAAGATGACCTTCATCTCTACTTGTGTCCCCTTCAAGTTAATTTTATACAATGCCTTTGCGTCATTATTTATTACATATTATTAAAAAAAATGCTGTTTTTTTGTAAAGTAACGTTAAGCAATTGTCTCAAAACCTTTATATTACTCAACTAGAGAGGGATGATGTTTTTGATTATTGTGGTTTTATTTTTTTTTCTTATCAGTTGGCTGGCAGCGAATACACTGGTTATTTTCCCGATTCACTTCTTCACCAGTTTAGGCTCTTTTGGGCATTTAATTCTGTTAATCATCCTTTTGCTACTGTTTAGTTGGTTGTTTGGGGAATGATTTTTTCAAGGCAAAAGGCAAAAGGCAATAAGCAAGAGTGAAAAATTTGGTAGAGGATTGTTACCCATCCCCAACTAATTCCGTTCATTTCTTCACTAAAGCGAGATGAACCACTGCATCCCCCTGATTAACTAAAGGATTTTGTACTTGGCCAATGACAACACCGTGATCAGGAGAACGAATTTTTGCTAAAGTTTCGCCGAATGCGTCAGTAATTATGCCTAACAGTTGCTTTTTTTCGATTTTATCCCCTAAATTAACGTCTAGATGTAATAATCCCCCTCGAGATGCTCTGATCCATTTTGTTTTCTCGATTTCTAGGGAAGGAGAGGGAGACGGTAAATCCTGCGTTAGCGCATGGGTATACATTTCCAAGCGATCCATGACTTGTAAAATTCCCCTAACTCCAATCTCGATCGCCTGTGCATCAAAACGGCAAGCTTCTCCTGCTTCGTATAGCAACACAGGAATCCCTTTTTTACTGGCTGCTTGACGCAGAGAACCGTCACGGGTGGTAGCATGAATCATTAAAGGTGCGCCGAAGGCTTGAGCGCATTGATAAGTCTCGGTATCCGCTAAATTTCCCCGAATTTGAGGTAAATTAATCCTGGGTTGGGCTGCAGTGTGTAAATCAATGCCGTGGGTGCTATGGTTGACAATTTCTGTCATGAATAAATGAGCCAGACGGGAAGCCAAGGAACCTTGCGGAGAACCTGGAAAAGAACGGTTTAAGTCACGGCGATCGGGCAAATAACGGGACTGTTCAATAAATCCAAAGACATTGACCACAGGAACAGCAATAATGGCTCCGTATAAAAATTTAGCCTTAATTTTGCTTAAAATCTGTCGAATAATCTCAACGCCGTTAATTTCATCCCCATGAATGGCCGCACTTAACCACAATATAGGCCCTTGATATTGACCATTAATCACAACTACCGGTAAAGAAATAGCGGTTCTGGTGGGTAGTTGAGCAACAGGAATCTCTAAACGTTGTCTTTGGCCAGGGGCGATCGCCATTCCACCAATTTCTAAGGTTTGGTTGGTCATGAGTTAGTTTAAGAATTAGATTTTAAAGCACGAATAATAGGGAGCAAAGGAAGAAAAAATTAATCTTCTTCCGACACTCCCAACAGTTTCAATCTCAAGTAACTGGTAACTGTTCACTGGTAACTGTTCACTTTTCTCTAAAACTGAATGCGATCGCGGGTACTCCCAGAAGGAGCATTTTTGGCTAAAAATTCAATAATTTTCTTGGCCACATCAATTCCGGATGCTTTTTCTATCCCTTCTATTCCAGGGGAAGAGTTCACTTCCATTACCACTGGGCCATGATTTGACCGTAACATATCCACCCCTGCTACTTTTAACCCCATAGATTTTGCAGCCCTAACGGCGGTTGTTCGTTCTTCTGGAGTCAATTTGACCATATCTGCTTTCCCTCCTCGATGGAGGTTTGATCTAAAGTCTCCTTCGGCCCCTTGACGTTTCATAGCAGCCACCACTTTACCGCCAACCACAAAACAGCGTAAATCTACCCCTGCGGCCTCTTTGATAAACTCTTGTACCAAAATGTTCGCATCTAACTGACGGAACGCTTCTATGACTGATTTTGCTGCGTTCTTGGTATCTGCGAGAACCACTCCTATTCCTTGAGTTCCTTCTAGGAGTTTAATCACCACCGGCGCACCACCTACAAAGTCCAGTAACCCGTCAATATCTTGAGTTGCATGGGCAAATCCTGTAACGGGCAAACCGATGCCGTCCCTTGCTAAAATTTGTAAGCAGCGCAACTTATCACGCGATCGCGAAATGGCTTGTGATTCATTGGCACTAAAGACTCCCATCACTTCAAATTGACGGACTACTGCTGTACCGTAAAAGGTTTTAGACGCAGCAATACGAGGAATAACTGCGTCAAAACTTTCTAGGGGTTTACCGTTGTAGTAAACTTCAGGTTTATGGGAGGTAATATTCATATAACAGCGAAGATAGTTAACGACACGGATTTCGTGTCCTAATTCTTCTCCTGCTTCTTTGAGTCGTCTTGTTGAGTATAATGAAGCATCTTGGGACAAGATGGCAATTTTCATAAAAGTTCCTCTGCGTTCAACCAAATAGTTTGATGGGTTTTCTACTGGTTTCATTTTATGGGACTTCGGGAACCTTTGCGCTTAGCGTTAAATTTTAGGAGTCAGTAGAAGCAAAATTAACTATCAACTATTCACTATGATCTTCTTAGACAAGCAAATGGTTTTTTTTAGATATTGGAATTTCACCACTTGTTTAGATTGCAATAATCTAGATATTCTCGAACAAAAGATAAATAAATTGTTGGAAGAGGAAGAAAATTGTTTTCGTCTTTCTCAGCTTCCTAAACTCAATGTTGAGCCAAAACAACTAAGGTATGGATACCTTTTAGAAACCGATGCTTCTGGTCATATAGCTCTTTCTGGAAGTCCTGGTGCAGACTATCCCGACAATTTTCAATTTTACAATGAACCAAAAGTTAATCAACCCGATTTTATTCAACAATTTTCTTTAATCGAAGTACCAGAATCAATGCAAGTAGCTATTAATATTAACGAATCACCAGAAGTGAAAAAACAAGAAGCTGAGATACAAAAACTAGAAAAAGATGGTAGTCCTGAATATTACCAGTTAATACAAGATGTGCCAGGTTATACAGAGCGTATCGACCACGCTATGGCAGATTTATTTGATCCTCAAGGCAATTATTGGTTTATAACAAAGACCTTAGCTTATAAGGTTTATCAAGAACCACAAGAACTAGAATTACTTGGTGCTAGACTATTATACTTTCATCCACCCTCGTCCTATCAAGCATTCACTAAACCTAAAAATAATTCTTCGTCTGTTGATAATGATATTTCTTCTCAAACTGAAGACGAACTTCCATTTTAATTAACTTATTTTTGAAGCAGAAAGTGTGCGTTTAAGATATTTTTAAGATGAGCGTGTTGTTAATGATTTTATAAATCAGTCTTTCTGAAGATGAGGTGCGATCGCTTTATACTATTACAGTAAATTAGAATTGAATTTTGTTAGGTTTCATTGCTCAATTCAACCTACATTGAACTTATCTTGTCATTGCGAGGGAAAATTTAACATTAACTT
Organism: unicellular cyanobacterium SU3; assembly: GCA_002172675.1. GTDB lineage: Bacteria > Cyanobacteriota > Cyanobacteriia > Cyanobacteriales > Microcystaceae > Crocosphaera. The sequence goes on along the minus strand of NETF01000020.1, from coordinate 59,604 downwards.
TCGACTTTCACTGAAAATTCCCGAAGCAATCACCACAAACCACATCAAAGATTGCTTCTTAATTAAAAAAATCTAAGAATTAGGAAATTTTCTCACTTGATATTCTTTACTTTCCGTCATTTCATAGAAATGATTTTGCATCCGTTGAGCCATTTTTTGCTCCGTTGCTTCTAAAATATCTAAAGGAATTGCTTTCCATTGTTCACGGGTTTCCCAACGAATAATTAAAGTAATTTCTTCGGGAATAGTAGGGGAGATCCAAACTTCTTTTCCTAGAAAACCTGGAAACTGTGCTAAAATTGGAGTCCAAATTTCATTATCGGATTGAATAAAAATATCTCTAGATTCAGGAGAAACTCGAAATTTAAGCCACTCGATTACCATATTGTAAATTTTTACTTAATTTGTGCAACAAAATCTAATGTTTACGAGATAATAGAAGTAGGGAAAAGACTAAGCATCAGACTATTTCCCCAGGAGAGAAATTATGATTCATCCATTTTTATATCCTGATAGTATTACCTACCTAATCGTTAAACTCTGTGTTCTCTTTTTAGCTGTCATTCTCTACTTAGTGGTTACAGCAACACCCGTCACCTAGAGAATTTTAGGAGTTTATTGCTGTCATTTCAAAGCCTTTTAATCAGGGGGTAATCTCTGAAACAACAGCAACAAGAACAGCAACAAGGTGGACAGGTTAACTCTAGCTATCTTAGATTGCGTCTTCCCCTTCAAGCATCCCACGATAGTCTTGAGCAGACATGGTATCTTCTAATTCGTCATCTGGGTTTTCCACGCGAACTTTGAGCAACCATCCATCTCCATAAGGATCATCAGCAATCACCTCTGGCGTATCGATCATGGCTTCATTGCGATCAATAACCGTTCCTGAGACAGGGGGATAAAGGTCTTCTGCTGCTTTAACTGATTCAATCGAACCAAAACTGCTCCCTCTTTCTAAGGAGTCTCCCACTTCAGGTAATTCGAGAAAAACAATATCCCCTAATTGTTCAATAGCATAAGCACTAATACCAATGGTTCCAATTTCTCCATCTAAACGAACATACTCGTGACTATCCAAATATCTTAAATCTTCAGGAAATTCTAGTTCCATAACCTATCCTCAAAGTAAGAATTACATTAACAGTCCCACAGCAATATGCCTGTGGGATTTTTATTTCACTAGGTTTGTTTAGTTATAGTCATCACTAACTAAAAGCCTTGTTTTCTCAGTTTACACTGTCTTGGAGATAGCTATCAGTGTTAACCAAACTGAAATATTGTTACTAAGATTCAATGACTGCGACTTCGATAATCTAAGATAGACTAAATGAAGAACGACTCAATCAAGGTCTGGCCATGACTCATCCTAAACCCTCTAAATCATCATTCCGTTATTTGATTGCAGGACTCAAACCCTTAGCTAGTGTGAAACTTTGGGGATCAGTCGCCATTGTAGGACTGGTTTCTGTAGTTCTTTGGCAATATTCCCGTCATCCTGAATGGTTAGGAAATGATACAGCAACATCGCCAATTGAGGGAGAATTTGAAGGAGAAGTGGGAAACAATGTTGATGTTGGGGTAAACATACAAGATTTACAAGAAAACCGCCTCAATTCACAAGGATTCCCCCCTCAACCTTCCCAAGTACCAACCAGCTCCTTGCAGGAGCCTATCCAAGAAAATAGCGGTAATCCTTCTGATTTGCCTCTCTCCCCCGATGAACAAAATCCAAACTTAAACCCATCTAATCCCTCCATTGAATTTCAACCACTAATGCCTAATCGAAAGGATTTGGGTTCTTTGTTTCCTCCTCTGACTCCTTCTAAAGATTCAGGCAAACCAATTAAACTACCTGATAGCGCCCTTGATGCCAGTAAAACCCCTCAGGAAAGTCCCCTAAAAGATGCCATAGAAGATGTCTTTTCTCAAGAATCTTCGTCTATTGATCCCTCCCCTGAAGAAAATAAGCAGCCCCGTTCCCCAAGAACTAGATCAACACGCCCCAACTATCCCACCTCTGGAACTGCATCTAGAGGCAATTCTTCTTCTGATCCATCCTTTAATAACCCCTATACCTATTCCCCTCCTCAGCCCTATACTCAACCCTATGGGAGTGGTAGAGGTCCAGCACCAGTGCCTGTCAACCCTTCCTCCACTCAGTTTCCCAATGCTTATGGTAATGGCAATTCCAATGTCAATGCTCCTAATCAAACAAATCAAGCCCCACCCCAACCTAATTACGGAATTCAACCCCCTCAAGTTAATCAATATGGATACTAACTCAAAATTGAAGGGAGAATCATTCATTCCCTTGTAAACAGTGATCTTTGCTATTTGTCTGATCTCCTCATTATCATAAACTTACGATGTCGACTAATCGCCAAAAACCTATCGTCCCTAAGGATATACCAGTCATGCTGTTTGATGGGGAATTTCAAGGTGATTTGCTGCAAGGAGTTGCTGCCGCTATTCTTTTAATGCCTAATGGACGACGATACACGGTGAGTCAATTAGTATCCGTTAACCATAAGGATGAAGCAGAATATACAGCCCTAATTATCGGTTTAAAAAAAGCACAAAAATTAGGTTTAAATACCCTAGCTATTAAAGGGGATAGTGATCTCATTTTTAATCAAGTTAATGGCCTAACCCCTGTCACTCAAGAAAGGTTAATTAAACTATATCGTATCGCTATAAAATTGATCAGAAGTTTCGAAAAAACCTCTTTAGAATGGATTTCCTCTGAACAAAACAGACCAGCTAAATCAGCACTTAAACGATGTATTAATGATGCCTTAGGAAGAGAAAAAAAACAGCAACCTCCATTAACAGCCATTGTCCCTTCTCAACAGTCTGACATTATTCGTTTAATCAATAAGGGAGATAAAGCAACCGATGAAGAGTATAGCCAACTGACAGTCGAATCTGATCAATGGAGCGAGAAATCTCTCTCAGAATTGAGAACTTTAATTCCAGTAGAGGTTCGGGATATTATCGCTTTACAATGGCAAGGAGATGAGGAGAATTTAGCCCAGATGTATCGTTGGCATTTACGGGGGCTGCCTCCAAAAATGGCTTGTCATAAAGTTAATCTCGATTACAAAATCGACCAAGAAGCTAAAACAAAACTTCCCTGGGAAGAAGCCCTGAACTTGCCACAGCCAATGTTAACTGACTCTGAGGACACCTCAGATCCCTTGCTTGCTTTATTATCAGAGTTGGATGCTCCTCAGGAAAGTTTTCAGGCGCATTCTTTAGAGCCATCTGAGTCAAATCAAAGGGAATCTACGTTGTTTGAAACCCTCGTAGAAACTAATCTTCAAGACAATGAATTCATAGAAGCGAAAGAGTCTTTATCTTCAACCGATAAGCTACCAGGAAACAAAAAAGCTAATTTATCATTAAATGAAGAAAACATGGATTCCGAGATAGATGTTAGTCAAGATACGTTACCATCAGAATCGAGTATTGTCGATATTCTTAAACTGATTGAGAATCTGGCTCCTGAAGAACAAATGACCTTAGCTCAGGAATTGGTTAAAATACCGGAAATGGTTAACCTCATTCTTAAAGCGATCGCTGATAATGTCTCTAAAAGTAATCCTGAATCATAATATATTCTTTTATTGATTTAAGATTGACACTTACAATATTGGAAAGAGTGATGTATTTAGACGAACAATTAGAAATTCTTATTCATGAAGCCCCTCAACAGGGTGTTCCTATTCCTGTGATGGAAAAGGCAGTAGCCCCAACCCTTAAATTGTTTGCCAGTCAGCTACAACACGAGAAATATTATGTTTTACAGGGTAAAAATCGCTCTTGGATGATGACAACGTTAAGTAATCGTAAAAATCCCAAGGAAGAAAAACGAGTGATCTATGCGTTTGCTACTAAAAAAGATGCTGAAACTTTCCAAGGTATTATTAACCCTGAAATTCGCATTATTTCTATCCCTGTGACTCATTTATTGTTTCAATTGTTTTCTGTAGAATCTATTGATAGCATTATTTTTCTGGAAGTCCCTGGTAATGAGGAGCAGCAAGCTGAAATTTCCCGTGCTAAACTACAAAATATTATTCAACAACAATTACGCCGTCTAACGTTGAACCCTCCAAATAACAATAATATTCCTCCTAATCTTGCGTAAGTTTATTGTCTGGTGTCTATGTTATCTTCTCGTCCTTCATCCAATTTACTAAACTATTATAGTGCTTATTATTGTCCGGTTTGTCGTCATGGAGAAATTGCTACATTGCCCTTGATGGAAGCTTTTTCTTGTAATTTTTGTCGTCATATTTTTACGGCTAATATCGATAAACAAGCCATTACTATTGTTGATAGTCAACTTCCTTTGACTTGGTATTGGACAGGAAAACGCTGGAAAAATATTCGTTCTGTTAAAAGCTTTCAATGGGGTTATCGTTTCTTAGCGTTAGGTTTTGTAAGCTTACCTACATTAATTGTAGGGGCCGGAGCTTATTTATTTCCTGGGTTACCGGATAGTCCTTTAATCTGGTTTCCTTGGTTTTGGACTGGACTGACTTTTATCTGTCATTTGAGTTGTTTACTTTGGTTAGTTTTAGAATATTACCAGTTTCCTTTATCTTTGTATTTTGAAGCCTTAAGGAATAATATTTTATCTCGTTTATCTTTATCAAATGATTAAAGCGTTGGAAAAATTATGATGATGGATGAGTTTATAAAAGCTGCGATCACAGAAGCTAAACAAGGGTTAAAAACGGGAGGTATTCCCATCGGTTCGGTGTTAGTTAAAGATAATAAAATTATCGGTAGAGGACACAATAAACGAGTACAAGACGGTGATCCGATTACCCACGCAGAAATTGACTGTTTACGCAATGCTGGACGAATTGGTAATTATCAAGATACGGTGCTTTATTCGACGTTAATGCCTTGTTATTTATGTGCTGGAGCAGTGGTTCAATTTAATATTAAAAAAGTCATTGCAGGAGAATCAAAAACCTTTACAGGGGCTAAAGATTTTATGGAGTCTCATGGGGTTGAAGTGATTGATCTCGACTTAGGAGAATGCAAAGATTTGATGAGACAATTTATTGAAAATAATCCTCGATTATGGGACGAAGATATTGGTAAATAATATGATACTAACTCTGATTATCAAAGGTTACTAACGAAGACAGGCAAAAGGCAACAGGCAATAGAGAAGTTCTGTTAGTCTACTTTTAAAATTAACGAAATAACGGGTATTTTAAACAAGGATTTAATGAGTTTTTTTGAATCACTGTTGAGTAGGGGAATGAACCCCTACAACGGATTAAATTTATACCAAATCTCAAAAGTGACTAGAGAGTTAAATTGTTCTAACAATTGTCCTGACTAGAGATATATTGAATTGAGTAGGTTTAAAAAGGGATTTAACCCTACACCCTACACCCCACACCCCAAGCTACATCTCTCTAGCTATTTTCGAGAATTGGTATTAGTTTACGCTAAGACAGGTACAGGCATATTGAGATGAGGATAAAGAGGAAAGCGATCGCATAACGCTTTCACTCTGTTTAAACAATCTTTTTTAACCGCTTCATCGTTGCGATTGAGTAAACAATCAGCAATAATATTACCAATTTCGGTAAATTCTTCCACTCCTAAGCCTCTAGTGGTCATAGCTGGCGATCCTAACCTTAAACCACTGGTAACAAAGGGAGACTCTGGATCAAAGGGAACCGTATTCTTATTAGCAGTAATATTAATTTCACTGACTAATTTATCTCCTTCTTTCCCTGTCATGTCGATGCAGCGTAAATCCACTAACATTAAATGGTTATCAGTGCCACCAGAAACCAGCTTAAAGCCTCGTTGCGCCAACTGATTAGCTAGAGCTTGAGCATTGGCAATCACTTGGCCAGAATACACCTTAAACTCAGGCTTAAGGGCTTCTCCAAAGGCGACAGCCTTCGCTGCAATTACCTGTTCTAATGGACCCCCTTGCGTGCCAGGAAAGACAGCCTTATCAAACTTTTTGCCCAACTCAGGGTTCTTGGTCATAATTAAACCACCTCTAGGCCCCCGTAGGGTTTTATGGGTGGTGGTGGTAACGACATCGCAGTAGGGTAAGGGGTTAGGATGATGACCACTAGCTACTAAACCAGCAATGTGAGCAATATCAGCCATAAGGTAGGCTCCCACTTCATCTGCGATCGCTCGGAATTTATCAAATTCAATAATTCTCGGATAAGCAGAGTAACCACAGATCAATAATTTTGGCTTCTCTTTCTTGGCTAATTCTAGAATAGCATCATAGTCTAATCGTTCCGTTTCGGGACTAACGCCATAGTGAGATACCTCGAACCATTTTCCTGAAACGTTGACGGGGGAACCGTGGGTTAAATGGCCACCGTGAGATAAGTCCATTCCCATGATCTTATCTCCAGGGTTAAGGAGGGATAAGAAAACGGCAAAGTTGGCTTGTGCGCCGGAATGAGGTTGGACGTTGGCGTGTGCTGCACCGAATAACTCTTTGGCGCGATCGATGGCTAATTGTTCGGCTTTATCAACCCATTCACAACCGCCATAATAACGTTTATTCGGTAATCCTTCTGCATATTTATTGGTCAACACCGAGCCTTGTGCAGCTAATACGGCGGGTGAGGTAAAGTTTTCACTGGCAATTAATTCTAAATGTTCTCGCTGCCGTTGTAGTTCCCCTTGTATCATAGCGGCAAGGGTGGGATCGGTTTGGGCTAAAAAATCTAAATTAGTATCACTCACTGTTATTCAATCCTTTCGTTTTGGCTTACGGTGTTCCCAATCCCTAATTATAGTTAATGTTTGCGTTAGGGTTCAATAATACAAGATCAGTTTAATATTCAGGGAACAGGGAGTATATAGCTAATTTTTCGTTATTTTATTGATTATAATCAAATCATGTTATTGATAAGTGTTTAATTAATCGTGACGGTGGATTTTTCGGCATATTTAGAGGCAATCTGCAATAATCCTAAATATACGCAGTGGTGGCAGACTTATACTGTTACGGATGTTGTTGGCAAAGAAATATCTAAGGGTAGGGGCGAATGGCCGTTCGCCCCTACAGGATCGCCTTTTTTGTTACTGAACTTCCCCCATATAAATCTACTATAGAGTCCTAAAAGCCTTATCTATGAAGGGATACGGCGATTAGTTCTTGACGCTGTACCCATGTAAATTGTAATATTTCTTAATGGACAGCGAGGAGGGAACTAAGCTAAAATAGTAGTCATGTATATAGAGAGAGTTCCTAATAGAAATTCCCCACCGGCTGTTCTTCTTCGCGAATCTTACAGAGAAGGAGATCAAGTCAAAAAAAGAACCCTGGCAAATCTATCAACATTGCCAGATGAAGTTGTTGATAATATGAAACTGGTCTTAAAAGGGGCAAAAGTTTCAATGACTGAAGCGATACCTGATAATTTTGAAGTAATATGATGTTACCTCAACTTATCTAGAAGGCAACGGATGTGAATTAGGAAAGTATGGATATAATAGAGATAAAAAGAAGGGGAAAACTCAAATAGTATTTGGACTGCTTTGTGACCAAAAGGGTTGTCCTATCGCTGTAGAAGTTTTTGAAGGAAATACCTCAGATACTAGCACATTAGGAAGTCAAATAGAGAAAGTGAGGAAACGGTTTGGTGTTAAGAATGTGGTATGGGTGACAGATAGAGGGATATTAACATCTTCAAATATTAAAGAGTTAGTAAAACCAGTAGAAGGATTAGATTATATCAGTGGTTTAAGTAAGGCAAGCATTAGAAAATTAGCAGAAGTTGAGGCTATTCAATTAGGATTGTTTGATGAGGTGAATCTCGTCGAGTTTGAAAGTGAAGATTACCCAGATGAAAGACTAATTGCTTGTCGAAACCCATTGGTAGCTGCTAAGAATAAAAAACAAAGAGAAGCATTATTACAAATAGCAGAAGAACAATTCGAGTTGATTATTAAAGCTATAAAAAGAGAAAAAAGAGCTTTGAAAGGTGCTGACAAAATAGCTTTAAGAGTTGGCAAAGTCTTAAACAAGTATAAAATCAATAAATACTATGATTTAGACATCACAGATTTCAGCTTTAATTATGAGCGTAAACAAGAATTAATTGAGCAAGAAATAGCTTTAGATGGGGTTTATATTTTGAGAACTTCTGTAGATAAAACTCTGATGAATGGTTTTGAAGTCGTCAAAGCGTATAAAAGTTTATCTTCAGTGGAAGAAGCTTTCCGTTGTTATAAATTGTATGTTTGAATTGATAGAAATCTTCAAAAATGATAACTTTACTGATGGAATTTTTCCCATTAATATCAACGCTAAGATTTACAAAGCAACTGATAGATTAAAATACCGTCGCTATTGAGAAGATGAACTAAATGAACTTCAAGAAGCTACCAAACAAGGAGATATTACTAACCTTGCTGGAATTTATGATGATTTGAATCTTTACGAAGAAATTAAACGTAACTTACCCAACCTAACCAATATTTTAAAAAATATTAATGTACTTACCCCGACGATGCACAAGGAATCAGATTTTGAGGAGATTATTACAGCAGTAGAAAGTCGGTTAAATGAAGACTAGAATAGTTATAATTAAATAATAACAAATATTAAATAATAACAAATATTAAAATGTTGCCATGAAAAAAGCGTTTAGATCGCCTCTAAACGCCTTATATTGCTTCAAAAAATAATATCTTATAAAGCATTAGCACCGGCAACCACTTCCATTAACTGTTGCGTAATGGCTGCCTGACGGGCTTTGTTATAAGATAAGGTCAGAGTTCCGATTAATTGACCAGCATTGTCACTGGCGTTACTCATAGCGGTCATTCTAGCCGCTAATTCACTAGCAGCCGCTTCTTGTAACGCTCTCAATAACTGGTTATTAATATACAAAGGTAACAAAGCGTCTAAAATTTGAACAGGATCTTGTTCAAAAATCATATCTTGAGGAAAACTACTCATATCTTGAGTGACAGTTTGCCGTTCAACGCCTAATTTACCTTCTTTGGTAATTAAACGGAAAATTTCGTCGTCTTCTGTTTCTAAACCCTGCATCGTTAACGGGGCTAAAGTTTGCACCACGGGACGAGAACTAATTAAAGAGACGAAACGAGTGTAAACTAACTCTACCCTATCCACTGTTTCCGATAAAAACAAAGAAAGTAATTCATCAGCAATGGTTCCGGCTTCATCGGCGGTAGGAATTTGGTTTAACCCGGTATATTTATTAGCAATGGGGGCTTCCCGACGAGTAAAATATTGAGTCGCTTTGCGGCCAATGGTAATTAAACGATAATCAATCCCTTGTTCTTTTAACTCTTTAATCCGTTGTTCAGCCCGACGGATGACATAACTGTTGTAACCGCCACATAAACCGCGATCGCCTGAAACAACCACGATGCCGACGGTTTTCACGTCTCTTTGTTGCAATAGGGGTAAACTAACATCTACGAACTGCAAACGGTTCAGTAAGTTAAACAGAACGTTAGCTAACGCATCAGCAAAGGGACGAGTTGAGATAACTTGTTCTTGCGCCCGACGCACTTTCGCTGCGGCCACTAAACGCATGGCTTCTGTAATTTTTTTGGTATTCTTGACCGACTGAATGCGATCGCGAATCGCTTTAAGATTAGGCATAATGTGAGAGTGATTCTAAATTAATACTTAAGTTCTACTCCAAAGTCAGTGATCTCTAGAAGATCACTGACCTAACAACTCGACATTACTAAGCACTAAAGGCTTGCTTGTACTCAGAAATCGCTTCTTTGAGTAAGCTTTCTGCTTCATCGGTGAGTTTTTTCTCACTCTTGATGATTTCAGGATATTTGGGCTTACTGGTCGCAATATATTCTCTTAAACCCGTAGCGAACTCAGTGGCTTTATCTACAGGAACATCATCAATATAACCATTGAGTCCTGCGTAAGAAACCGCTACCTGTTCCCAGACTGATAAAGGAGAGTTTTCGGGTTGTTTGAGAATTTGACGTAACCGTTGACCCCGTGCTAGTTGTGCTTGGGTCGCAGCGTCTAAGTCAGAAGCAAACTGAGAGAACGCTTCTAGTTCAGCAAACTGAGCCAGTTCTAACTTTAACTTACCTGCCACCTGTTTCATGGCTTTGGTTTGAGCAGCAGAACCTACCCGACTCACAGAAATACCTGCGTTAATGGCGGGACGGAAACCAGCGTTAAACAAGTCACTGGATAAGAAAATTTGTCCGTCAGTAATAGAAATTACATTAGTGGGAATGTAAGCCGATACGTCCCCTGCTTGGGTTTCAATGATAGGTAGTGCAGTCATACTACCACCACCAAGAGCATCACTGAGTTTAGCCGCCCGTTCTAATAAGCGAGAGTGGATGTAGAAAACGTCTCCAGGATAAGCTTCCCGTCCGGGTGGGCGTTTGAGTAACAAGGATAATTGACGGTAAGCTTGAGCTTGCTTAGAAAGGTCATCATAGATAACTAAGGTCGCTTTACCGTTATACATGAAGTATTCTGCTAAGGTTGCTCCGGTGTAAGGGGCAAGATACTGTAAGGTAGCAGGGTCGTTGGCGTTAGCTGCAACCACGATGGTGTAGTCCATTGCGCCTTTTTCTTCTAAAGTATTGATAACCTGAGCAACGGTAGACGCTTTTTGACCGATGGCAACATAAACACAGATTACATCTTCTGACTTCTGGTTAATGATGGTGTCAATAGCGATCGCAGTTTTTCCTGTCTTTCTGTCACCGATAATTAATTCCCGTTGACCTCTACCGATGGGAATCATGGCATCGATCGCGGTGATACCAGTTTGCATGGGTTCACACACGGATTTACGGGCAATAATACCAGGAGCGGGAGATTCAATTAAACGGGTTTCTGAGGTGTTGATATCGCCTTTACCATCAATGGGGCGACCGAGGGAGTCTACCACCCGACCAACCATAGCGTCCCCTACAGGAACCTGAGCAATTTTCCCTGTAGCTTGAACGGTACTACCTTCTTGAATATCTAAACCAGTCCCCATTAATACCGCCCCAACATTATCTTCTTCTAAGTTGAGAGCAATACCAACGGTTCCATCTTCAAAGTTTAATAATTCCCCTGCCATACATTGTTCTAAGCCATAAATACGGGCAGTTCCGTCTCCGACTTGGAGAACGGTTCCCACATTAGAGACTTGAACACTTTGGTCATAGGACTCGATTTGTTCGCGAATAATGCTGCTGATTTCGTCAGGTCTGATACTAACCATAGTGGGATCTTTTTAGCAATTGAATGAATTACAAGGGGTTAAGCTTAGGATGCTCCAGCAAGACTGATACCAATGCGACGGAGTTGTCCGCGCAAACTAGCGTCAAATACCTGGGAGCCAACTTTAATAATGACACCGCCGATTAATTCGGGGTCATTATCGGTTTTTAGTTCTACCGATTCTGCTCCGGTTAAAGCTTTAATTTTATCGATTACGTCACGACGTTGGCGATCGCTTAACTCGGTTGAAGCGGTGACTTCAGCAAGAACGGTATTGGTTAATTTTCTTAGTAAAGCCAAGTATTGTTCACAAATGGCTTCTAAATAAACGATTCGGCGTTTATCCACCAACAGCATGATGAAATTTCGTAAATAGTGATGAATATCATCTCCTAAAATACGATTGAGAACTGCTCGTTTATCCTCATCCTTAATAACAGGAGAGCTAATAAATTGCCGTAACTCCGCAGAGTCTTCTAAAATTTCTAAAATGCTACGGCAGTCTTCCCCAACAGGGCGAGTAATATCGTGGGATTCTGCGAGGGATATAAGTGCTTGAGCGTAAGGCTCAGCGATTTCTGAACTAAACAGTGATCCTTTCACCCTTAACCTCCTAACCTAGTGATACTGCGATCAATAAGTCGCTGTTGGGTATTGTTATCAACTTGTGCTTTGAGTTGATTTTCTGCTTGAGCAATGGCTTGTTCTGCAATTTGCTTTTTCAATTGCGCCATGACTCGTTCTTGCTCAGAGGAAAGATCGGCTGCAGCGGTTTCTTTAAGACGAGCGATATCTCGTTCGCTTTGTGCCTCAATTTCGGCTTTAACGCTTTTAGCTCTTTCGGTGGCAGCTTGGCGAATGCGCTCGGCTTCTTTTTGAGCTTGAGCTAAGTTTTCTTTTTCTTTAGCTAATGCTTCGGCTGCTTTACGTTGTTTTCCTTCAGCCTCTTGAATGGCTTCGGCAATTTGATTGCGTCGTTCGCTGAGGATATTTCCCACAACTTTACGACCATAAAACACCAAAACCCCGATCAAAATGGCTAAATTGAGGATGTTACTTTCTAAGAAGTCGAAGTGGAAACCGATGAGAGCTTCCCCTTCGGCGTGACTTTCAGTGGCTAATAATAAAAAAGGATCGATCATACCGGTTATTGAAGTCAACGGACAGTATCGTTATTTGACTAATTCTGGCCCTAAAAGTTTTTCTAGAATTTGACGACTTAAGGCATCAACCTGTTGTTCTAGGGTTTTTAGAGCCTCTTGGCGTTCCTGCTCAATTTCTTGGGCAGCGGCCTCTTTTTTGGCTATGGCTTCTTTTTGGGCTTCGGCGACGGCTTCTGTTGCCAGTTGCTTCGCTTCTGCTTGAGCCTGGGCTACAATGTCTTGAGATTGCTTACGAGCGTCTGCCAGTTGTTGTTGGTACTTGGCAGCGAGTTCTTTAGCTTCGGCTAACTCTTTTTGTCCACCGGTTTCTTTTTGACGGATGTAGTCGGCTCTTTCGTCTAATGCCTTATTCAAGGGCTTATAAAAAATGGCGTTAAGAATAATCGCCAACAATACAAATTGCAATGCCATTAAGGGCAAAGTTGCATCAAAATCAAACATGGTTCACCCATCTACGTCTTGTTTTTTTTAACGCTTTTTTGATGCAGAGACAGCAATAGTGCTGTCTCTACCATTGGATTAGGTTTTAAGCAAAGGGGTTAGCAAATAAAAGAACTAACGCGATTACTAGACCGTAGATGGTCAAAGATTCCATGAACGCTAAGGTTAACAATAAGGTTCCACGGATTTTTCCTTCTGCTTCAGGTTGGCGAGCAATACCAGATACAGCCTGACCGGATGCGTTTCCTTGACCAAGTCCAGGTCCAATGGAACCTAAACCTACAGCTAAAGCAGCAGCGATAACAGAAGCAGCAGCAACGGTGGGATTCATGTTAGTTCTTCCTCGAATTTTATTGACAGTACAAATTGCAAGCTAATGGTTAGCTTAAGCGTTTAAGAGCGCGAAGTTTCCCTTTTGGGTGACGAAGTATGGTGAACTCCCAATCGGTAAGGATTTGAGATGTCAGAGAACATGATTAATTCACCTTTTCTCTGTACGACTTCTCATGTTATTGTCTTACGTTTTGGTCATTTTTGTTCAACAGATATTCGTCTATCTCCTGTTTACCCCTAAAGATTTTACCTTTAAGCGTGTTCTTCTTCTTCTTCGGACTCGATGGCCTCATGAATATAAGCCCCTGCTAAGGTGGCAAATACTAAGGCTTGGATGGCACTGGTAAATAATCCTAAGGCCATCAGGGGTAATGGCACAAATAAGGGGACTAAAAATACAAGCACCGCTACTACCAATTCATCGGCCAAAATGTTTCCGAAAAGACGGAAACTTAGGGAGAGGGGCTTGGTAAAATCTTCTAAAATTTTGATGGGTAGGAGAACGGGAATGGGCTGGACATAATTGGCAAAGTACCCTAATCCTTTTTTACTCAAACCGGCGTAAAAGTACGCTAAAGAGGTTAATAGGGCTAAGGCTACGGTGGTATTAATGTCGTTGGTGGGGGCAGCTAATTCTCCTTCGGGAATTTCTATCAGTCTCCAAGGGATTAATGAACCTGACCAGTTGGAGACGAAAATGAATAAAAATAGGGTCCCGATAAAGGGCAACCAAGGACGATAGTGTTTTTCTCCTAACTGAGTTCTCGCTAAGTCCCGCAAAAATTCTAGAACGTATTCCATGAAGTTTTGCATTCCACTAGGAACCCTTTGTATATTTCGGGTTGCTAGTAATGAAGCGATAATCAATAAGGCAATCACTACCCAGGAGGCTAAAAATACCTGTCCGTGTAATTTTAAGTTGCCAATCTCCCAATACCAGTGTTTACCCACTTCTAAGGCAGCAAGGGGTAAAGTATCTAAAATGCGTAAACCATTTAACATTGTCATTGGGTAGAATTTACCGAATCTGGTTACGAAATAAGGTTTAATCGCTTTTGGACTCTAAGTCCATTACACTTTGAATGGTGTAGGCGATTATGGCGACTTTATAAGTCAAAAATCCCAGAAAGACTGGGAGAATGTTCAGTTGTTGCCATTGACTGGCTACAATAATCATGGCAGCAAAGATGGCTAACCCTTTGGTACCAACTTTTTGTTTTGATGTGCCAAGTTTCTCTACTTCTCCTGCGAGCAATTTTAAATAAACAATGCCAACACAAGCACCTAACAGGTAGTTAAGGGCTAAATTCAGAGAGTAGAATATCCACACAGACACAAAAATAATTCCAGTTAAGACTAAACTTAACAGCAACAGGTTACGTTGCAGTCGATAATAGTCTTTCATGGAATCAGTTTTCGCTGATGGTGTTTCGGCAGTTTGGAATGTCGTTTCAGTCAATGGCATACAGTCACAAAAAAAATGCTATAAAAGGTTTCATAGCAAACCAGTGGTAATAATATCACGTTGAGGCGACAAGATGAACAGGAGGCACTTTAAGTTATCGAGGCTTTTGCGTCAGGGGCAAGCCTTATAAGGCAATCTGCTTCTTTAAAAAACCGACTCTTGCCTCTTGCCTCTTAGCTTAAATTCTCTTTTTTATGATTTACTTCCACAACAGTATGAACATTCCCTCTAGGATGAAAATCACCTTTTAAGGTTGCTTCTAATGGGTCACAAGCTGCTACAAAATCATCTAAAATTTGGTTAACTGATTCTTCATGAGAAATGTAGCGATCGCGGTAACGATTAATGTACAATTTGATCGCTTTTAATTCAACAACTTTTTCGTTAGGAACATAGGTCAAATGTAAGGTTGCAAAGTCAGGATAACCAGAAAACGGACATTTACAAGTAAACTCTGGTAACGTGATATCGATGGTGTAATAGCGACCAATCCGAGGATTCGGGAAAGTAATTAATTTTCCTTCTTCGATTTCCCGTTCTCCATATTTCATGGCTGAACTATCAGCAGTTTGAGTCATAGCAATAACTTAAATCAATTTATTATATTTAATATAACAGTTATCTAAACAGTAAAAAATCCTTGGGGGAAAATTAGATAAAAATATTATAATCCCGTCATAATCAATTATCCTTTTGATTAGTTCTTTAAACAAAACATTCTGCTGGTTAGCAGAATGTTTTGTAAAATAAAAAATTATACATTTAAATTAGAGAACAACAGTGTTTTTTTTAAATACTAGGTAAGTTTTAAGGTTAAATATTTTGCTTTTTCCCTTTTCTGAATAAGAAGTTAATACCACCAAAAGCCAACAATCCGATTACGGAATAAGGTTCGGGAACTTGCTCAGGGTCTGGTTCAGGAGGTTCTGGATCGTCAATGTCAATAACTTGATCCCCTGGTGTCCAACTTGTAGAAATATAGGGAAATTTTGTACCACCTCCTGGAGCATCAGCTGCTTGGACTTGAGTATAAAGGGTAATATCATTCCCCAGAAAATCGGTGTAAATTCCTGTGGGTGCTATTGCTTGAGAAGGAACACTATTCCAATGGTTGAATATATCGAGAGGTGCAACAGGTGTAACGCTATTAAGTAAATCTGTTCCAAAAAATTCACCATCAGTCGAAGGAATTGTCAAACCAGTAAAAGCAGCATCAGGTAAAATTGCCTGTAAAACTTGATTGGCATCCACTTGACAGCAATCATGATCTGTACCGATCATAATACCGCCACCTCTGATTCCAAGTTGATGAACTTGGTTAGCGAGTAACCCACCGGTTGCTTCGTTGATACCAGGGAAATCGGTTGTAGCATTCAAATTAATACTACGAATATACAAAGTCCCATCAAGCATTAAATTGCTATTTCCATTAGTGTAATGGGTTTGAATTGCAGCCAAATCCGCACTATTAAATTTAGTGGTCTGACTTGTTGCATCGAAAACAATAACATCATAACTATTAGAAAGTAAATGTGTACTAAGAGTACCTGGTGTTTCACTGCTGATGTATGTTGCGTCAAAAATACTGCCATCATCAAATGTGTCTAAAAAGTCCGACATTTCTTGGCGAAAGGCATCAAGAGCTTGACCTCCATAGCTAGGAGTTGAATCCCACCAGAGTGTTCTGATAGTAGATGCTTCGGCGTTTTGATTAACACCAACAATTACTAAAGAGCCAATACTAAACGAGAGAAGAAATTTAAGTTGCTTCATTATTTTCCCTTGGTTAAATATACGGAAAGTTGCAAGCCAAATCATAAACTTTGGAAAAAAAATTGTCAAGAGCATTTTTAAAAATGACTTGAAAATATAAAAATTTAATTATCAGATTTATGGAAACTGAGAATTCAAGTTCAACCAATATTTTGATAAATTTGTACTGGTAAATTTAAAAGGTATTAATATTAATTAATAACTAGCCAAACAATTATCCTAGTTCCTGTATTATTTTCTAAATTAATCGGACTATATAACTCAATTAATCCTCCCATTTGTATTACTAATTCTTTGACAATAGCTAATCCTAACCCACTTCCTGAAATATCACTATTTTCTTGAATGCCTCGATAATGTCGCTCAAAAATATGTGCCTGATCTTCAGGGGGAATCCCATAACCAGTATCTTCGATTAAAAGACCTTGGTATTTTTTATGATTAATAATTTTTGATAGCCCTAATTGAATTTTTACCTCACCGGATACAGGAGTATATTTAATACTATTATCAATTAAATTACTAAAAACTTCCCTTAATGCCGAGTAATTCCCTAACACAGGATCTAAATAATCAGATGTTTCAACGTTTAAATTAATCCCTTTATTCTCTGCAATGGACTCTGCTGACATGACAACGGTTTCTAATATATCTCGAACATAAACTGAGGTTAATTTTAAAGATTGTGATGGAGGTAAATGAAGAGAACTTTGCTCAGGAATAGCCACAGAATCCGTATTTAATGTAATGGTTTGAGGATCATTAACTATCGTTTTTTGATGACTTTCAAACTCTTTAATTAGTTCTTGCAAATGCTCCCCTTCTCGTACTATATTATTTATGATTGAAAGATTTTGCTCGTCTTTTCCTAAGCGTTTTAGTAATAACTTGCCAAAGACCTTTAATGCTGTCAAAGGATTGCGTAACTGATGAAACAAATCATCAAGGCGATCGCGTTCTTTTTGTTGTTCTAGTTGTTGTTGTTTGAGTTGTTCTTCATACCACTCTTGACGTTGATCCAATAAACGAGCAATGGCTAACGTATCTGCTATTTGTTCAACTTGATTAAATTCTTCTGGTTTCCAGGGATAAGTGTCTCTTCGTGTTACTAATACCCCTAACACCACTTCTTGATAAACTAAAGGTAATACAATTTGATAATCTTTTGAATCAAAACCGTCGGTTTCTGGGATAATTAAAGAGCGACTGAGATCACTCGGCAAAGACTTGGACAGGTTGGCTAAAGTTACCTCTTCTTTTCCCTCCCTCAACTGAATTTGATTGTCTGATGCTCTGTGTGGTGTTTCTTGTAGAGGATAGATTACCACAGGAATTAAGTTAACGGGTTGACCTTCTTCTTCTGAGGTTAAATAGACTCCACTCCAGTCTGCTTGTAACGTTTTCGTTAACAGCATTACCTGCGATTGACACAAAGCGATAAAATCTTGACTAGGATGGGGTAGGCTGGCATTAGCAGAAAACATAACGCAACAAAGAATATCTTATTTAAGTTTTGTAACAAAAAATAAACTTTTGTAACATCAAACCAGAGGATGAAGTTAGTATAAATCGCTCAATCGAAAGAATAGTCTAACCTAGGGAGGATTCTTAAAATTAAACAATTATGTAAGCAATACTTGATTTTTAAAAATTAAAAAGATATAATGACCTCGGATTTTGTAACTATGACTACAGTGTGTAGTCAAAACAGGAGGTAAACGGGTTGGCAAGAAAGCGCAAACGTAAAAGTCGTCGTCGCCAGGAAGGCCGGAAAATTCTCGAGCTTGTACCCCAGTATAATATCGAAAGCGGCGAAGATAAACCAGTTACTGCCGCTAGGAAATATATCCATGATATTGGGATACAACCGCCGGCCTTACTAATTGTAAGACGAAACGAACACACCACAGATAGATATTTTTGGGCGGAGAAAGGTTTATTCGGCGCGCAGTACGTCGAAGAAAACCATTTTCTCTTCCCTAGTCTTAAAGAATACCAGCCACAGGTGCCAAAAGCGCAAACAAAGACTCCTGCTGTTACTGGTTAACGACGACTGAACCAAGAAAACAACTCAAATCCCCCCACTGCTATCTCGGGGGATTTTTATTCGCTTGATTATTATATATCAATTGGCTGATTTTAGCGGAAAATTTTGTTTTAATTGGATGACTTCATCGCGATGAGCGGTTAAGGTTAATAAACTACCTTGCTGTGACCCTTGTTCAGTAAGACTTTCGAGGGATAAAAATACCCTTTCTATTCTGCGAGCTTTTTTCCAATAAAAAATACCAGCTACGGGGGACAAAAGTTCTAAAACGAAAAATAAGGGGGTCAAAGGGGGATAAACAAAAGAAAGAACTAACACTAAACAAAGCAGCCCTAATGCGGCGAGAAATGTTAAGAAAATGGCTAAAAATAGACTAGGACGAACTAACCCTTCAAAGGTGATAGTATCTTGACTGGCATTAGAATTAGTTACGTTGTAAGCTCGTTCAGTAAAATAAGCTTTAAGTTGTTCTAATAAGGAAGTTTTAGGAGTTTCCGAGATCAGTTTAACCTCTTCTGTGCGATCCTTAACTGAGGCGCGAATAAAGAAAAATAAACCAACCATTAAAAGGAGAGTAAGAAAGAAGGTAGAAATTAAAATAGGCGTATTCACAATGGTAAAAATATTAATCTTAGAGTATTAAGTTACATTAAGTTATCTTATCATTTCCCAGTCAATCAAGGCAGGAGGCAGAAGTCGCAATGAAACTATATTGCCTATTCCCCACACCCGACACCCGACACCCTATTTTCTAGATATCCTCACCTTGACTACCTAAACATCCACACCTCATCCCCTTTCCTTAAGAAAAACTTTTCGATTCTTTGACTAGAAGCCTTAGCACTCACACCACAAGAGTGCTAAATTAACATAAGTGGGAAAAAGGCAATTCTCTTCTCAATCATTGCCGAAAGTCCCGTCATCAGGCGTTATAGGAGTAACCAGACAAAATATGGCAAAAATTGTATCATTTAGTGACGACTCTAGGCGCGCATTAGAACAAGGCGTAAACGCCTTGGCTGACGCGGTTAGAATTACCCTCGGTCCCAAAGGCCGTAACGTATTGTTAGAAAAGAAATTTGGTGCGCCTCAAATTGTTAACGACGGGATCACCGTTGCTAAAGAAATTGACTTAGAAGACCCCTTAGAAAATACAGGGGCAAGATTAATTCAAGAAATTGCTTCTAAAACTAAAGAAGTCGCTGGAGATGGTACCACCACCGCCACGGTTATTGGTCAAGCGTTGATCAAAGAAGGTCTTAAAAACGTCATAGCAGGGGCTAACCCTGTAGCCTTACGTCGTGGTATCGAAAAAACCATAAACTTTCTCATCAAAGAGATCGAAACTGTAGCCAAACCCGTCGAAGGAGACGCTATTGCCCAAGTCGCCAGTGTATCTGCTGGTAATGACCAAGAAGTGGGTAAAATGATCGCTTTGGCCATGGATAAAGTGACCAAAGATGGTGTTATTACCGTAGAAGAATCAAAATCTCTGAATACCGAGTTAGATGTGGTCGAAGGGATGCAGATCGATCGCGGTTATGTCTCTCCTTATTTCATCACTGATCAAGAACGGCAACAAGTCGAATTTGACGATGCTTTAATCTTAATTACCGATAAAAAGATTAGTGCGATCGCTGATCTTGTGCCTATCTTAGAAAATGTTGCTCGCGCTGGTAAACCCCTCTTAATCATCGCTGAAGATGTAGAAGGGGAAGCGTTAGCCACTTTAGTGGTTAATAAGGCTAGAGGCGTGTTAAACGTAGCTGCTATCAAAGCCCCGGCCTTCGGAGAAAGACGCAAAGCAGTCTTACAAGATATTGCCATTTTGACCGGTGGTAGTGTTATTTCCGAAGAAGTGGGCTTAAGCTTAGATGCGGTGGACTTAGATATGTTAGGTCAAGCCACCAAAATCAATATTGTTAAAGATAACACCACCATCGTTGCCACCACCGACGATAGAACTAAAGCTGCGGTACAAAAGCGCATCGAACAGTTACGGAAACAAGCAGCCGAAACTGACTCCGACTATGATAGCGAGAAGTTACAAGAACGCATCGCTAAATTAGCTGGTGGTGTGGCAGTTATTAAAGTTGGGGCTGCTACCGAAACGGAATTAAAGGATCGTAAACTTCGTATTGAAGATGCCCTTAATGCTACCAAAGCAGCCGTAGATGAAGGGATCGTTCCTGGCGGCGGTACTACTTTAATTCACTTAGCGTCTAAAGTGGCCGACTATAAAAACCAGTTAGCTAATGCTGAGGAAAAAGTGGCAGCCGACCTCGTGGCCCGCGCATTAGAAGCCCCTTTACGCCAGTTAGCTAATAATGCTGGTTTAGAGGGTTCAGTTATTGTCGAACGAGTCAGAGAAACGGACTTTAATGTTGGTTTCAATGCCATGACTGGCGAGTTTGAAGACATGATCGCAGCCGGTATCATTGACCCTGCTAAGGTAGTTCGTTCTGCCTTACAAAATGCTGCTTCTATTGCCGGTATGGTGTTAACCACAGAAGCTTTAGTCGTCGAGAAACCCGAACCCGAAGCCCCTGCTATGCCTGATATGGGCGGCATGGGCGGTATGGGCGGTATGGGCGGTATGGGCGGGGGCGGTATGGGCGGCATGGGTATGGGCTTCTAAAAGCTTTTATCCTTCGTTCATCTGTCTATTCACCATGACACTTTGCAAGAGACGCTAGTTATAGCGTCTCTTTTTGTTTGTTATAGCAGTACAAATACATTACTACACCTTACATTGTCATTGCGAGGGGTAGGCTAAACAGTAAGTTTGATTGTCATTAATAACACCCCGAAGCAATCTAATCTCTCTTTTATGACTATGGAGTAAAATGTCGAATTAGCAAGTAACAGGGAATGGATATTCTATAAACAAACTTTGAGAAAAAGGAGAGCCACGAAAGCGATTCATAATATTGATTAATTGAGAAAAACCCAGTTCGATATGTTGACTGGGAAAGACAGATAACCAAGGTTGAATGAGACAGAAAAAGATGAATGGTTGAATAATTAAACGTAAGTTATTTAACGAACTCTTCCAACTCTTGCAAAAATCCCACCAAGGATGATTAGAAAAAGGGTTTGAAGATACTGATTTATTTTCTCTTCTTTCTTACTTATTTGATAAAAACGAATATGTTTTCTTTTCCCAAAACTAATTTCTCTAATATATCTAGTTTCACTTTGACGATGGGATAATTTTTGTTGATAGCCTTTCCATTGATTATATCTTTTTCTCTCATTTCCGAACATCCAAACCTTATGATTAGATCGGATTGCTACAATATACTCCAAATTCAATTTATCTAAAACTGTAATCACATCTCCACTTTCTCCATACAAGCTATCTGCCAATACTAGCTTTATATTAAAATTCCATTTTTGTAATTCTTCAATTATTTCTATGGCTAGTTGGGGTTTGGTTTTATAGATATCTTCAGCTTTAAGAGGCAAGTCAATCAAAAATAAAGGATATCAAAAATACATTTCTAGGCTAACTGAACCAAAAAGATACGTTAGAAGACATAGCGACTTCTGGGTAGGACTCTATGGGCAGAGTTGGGTCTTAGCTTGGGATTTTTGTTCATTTATAACTGAAGAGTTGATGAAATTAAACTGGCATAAAATTAATGAATATAAGCAGGGATTATAAACTAATAAAAATAATTTTGATAATTTTCCTCATCATTATATTAACTTGGGTTATTCTAAACTGCTTAATCATCATTACCACTTATTAAAAAAGTTGATTTTTTAGTCAACTCAAATTCTGGAACCTTGATTGGATTTAGTTTTGCTAATTCTTGTCACCCCCTCAATTGAGGGGGCAGTCTCATTAACCGAATGTTATTTCCTCTGGGTTATTATCTGATTGCTGCGGGAATTCTGGGTTTAATTGTTACTTCTATATAACTCTCATTCTTGTTTTTGAATTTTGACTAAAAATACAGGATTTAACGGGGATAGACGGGTTAAATTCGCAATGGAAAGAGAGCGAGCGATATTAATATTTAATAATTGATAATTACAGTTATTTTTCTTAATCCAATCTAAACTTAATGCTAAATTTTCTAAGGTTGCCAGAGCAATCAGAATAATGCCATTTTCGACTAATTTTTCTTGACAAACATCTAAAATATTAATTAAATTTCCCCCACTTCCTCCGATAAAAATACGATTAGGTAATGGTAATGTTGATAATTTATCGGGTGCTTTTGTTTGAATAGATGTGATATTATTAACCTTAAATCGCTTACAATTTTTATTAATTAAATTGATTCCCATTGCTGTTTTTTCGATGGCAAACACTTGACTATTGGGACATAAACGAGCTATTTCAACCGAAACTGATCCTGTTCCTGCGCCAATATCCCAAATAGTTTCTTGTGATTTTAATTCTAATTCTCCTAAAATAATCATCCTAACTTCTCGTTTTGTCATCAGTCCAGGACGATCTTTAAAACTCAAAAAATAATGATCTTCGATACCAAAAAGTTGTAAATTATCAAGCTCTTGTTTAGTTAAATTAAAATCATTTTTTCGTATTAAAATAACAACATTAAGTGCAGCAAACTGATCACTTGTATTAGCTAAAGTTTGAGGAGTAAAACAATTAACTTTTTCATCGGTATGACCTAAATTTTCGCATACCCAAATCTCATAATTGATCGGAATATTTAAACTTAAAAAAAGATTAGCGATCGCTTGGGGATTATTTTTACTATCTGTCAGGATAGCAATTTTTTCTACCCCTTGCTGTAAGTTAGTAATTAACTCATCTAAATCACGACCATGACCACTAATAATTTTAGCATCATTCCGAGGTATTTTAATGTGACTAAATGCTAATTGTATAGAACTGACATTAGGATAAAATTCTAATTCTTCTACTTCAAATTGCTCTAATAATAATCGTCCTAAACCGAAAAATAAAGGATCACCACTCACCAAAATAACAATGGATTCATGATAACTTTTAATGTGTTGAAGGGTTTTGATATCCTCATAAAAGTTACTAATAATAACCTTATCCCCAGGATGCTCCTGAAAATAACTTAAATGGCGATCGCTTCCCATTAATAAGTTAGCATTATTAACAATATTTTGTATCTTAGTTGTTAAACTTTCTTTTCCATTTAAACCAATTCCTACCACTTTAATCATACAATTTTCATAACTTCTGCCAATGTAATAAAATAACAATTTAAAATAGTTATTCGATGTACTTATTTAACCACATTTTGAAGAATAATTAATTTTTTTTTAAGTATTTTAAGGTTTAGGGATTATTTTCCCACGCTAAAACTATTAAAGCATTAATAATAGCAGCAGCAACAGATGAGCCTCCTTTTCGTCCGTCTGCACGAATTTGAGGGATATCAATTTGTTCTAAGCTCTTTTTTGATTCTAATACAGAAACAAAGCCAACAGGCACACCAATAATTAAACTAGGTTTAAGTTTTGTTTGAGTAATTTGTTGACACAAAGCAAGTAACGCAGTGGGAGCATTCCCAATGACATATATTCCTTGAGGATACTGTTGATAACATTCTAATAAACCTGTTTCGGTTCGGGTTTTTCCAGGAAGAGGATTAGGTGCTTTTTCTATAGCTGTAATAATGGGATTATGGAAAGTTCTAGCCACTAAATTAACGATACCTTGTTTTACCATTGTTACATCTGTAATAATAGGAGTTTTCTTCCTTAAAGCATTAACACCAATAGCAATGGAATTAGGACTAAACTTAAGTAAATTAATAAATTCAAAATCTGCTGTTGAATGAATAACCCGACGAGCAATTTGATACTCTAATAAACTCAGATTGTGTTGACCAATTTCTTGATCAATAATTCTAAAACTTTCTTTAACAATAGGATGATTTAAAGATGATGGTTGATTCATAATGTAACTATGTCAATTATAATAAATGTTAATCTTCTACATAGTATGAGCATAATTTTCTATACTTAGGTAATAGATAACACTGATCTATTATACAGTTGCTAAAAAACCTTGTTTATTTATTTTGTTATTCTTTAAATATCAATCAATCCTCAAAAAGTTAATGAAACAACCATATTTAGTTCTATTTCCCTTGCTCCTTTTCTTATTAGGAGGCACAACTGCACCTATTTTACATTCTTTTGACGTAAAAAAATTATCTGGTAACATTCATTTAACTTTAAAACATGGGGTTTGGAAATTATGGGAAGAAAAACCCGTTTATCAAAATATAACCCTAGATTTAGTCTGCAATCAAGGTAAATGTGAACCTGAAGTTTGGGGATATGCAAAAAAATTTAATCAAGATGTCGACCACCAAGGAACTTTAGAAAAAAATAATTTAGAACAATTAACAATAAAAGAAATTAAAACTAAAAAATTACGTCAATCATGGCATCTAAAAATTGTCATGAATATTCAAACTAATCCTTGGAATACTCAAGTTTCAGAAGCCATTTACACTATCAATTTAGTTCCTCACAAAGATAAGCTTATCGGCAGTTATCAAGGAAAATACAATGAAAAATTTTTACAAGGTAGTGTCACTGGTAATATACAATCTCCGTGGCCAGTTCCTATTAAAAATTATAAGGATTTGATGCCTCAAGAGCATCCTCGTCTTATTTTCCGTAAACATCAGTTACACTCCGTCAAAAAAGCCGTTGAAACTCCAGAAGGTAAAGCGATTATAGAACAGTTAAAAATAAGTTTATTAAAACCTATTTATTATGATGGATATGTGCCAACTGGTGGTTATCATGCTTCTGGTTACTGCTTTCTAGCTTTAATAAATAATGATCAAAAACTGGCAGATAAAGGGTGGAACATAGTAAAAAAGTCTATAGAAAATCCTGGGAGGAGATTATTAGAACATTCTCCTATTGTAGCAGGTATAGCTTTAGCTTATGATTTTTGTTACTCTCTCTGGGATGAGGAAAAAATAACAACTGTAACTCATTGGTTAGCAGCCCAAACAGAACAATTAGTTAAAGGTGATTCTCTAAATAATGGTTGGAATAGTAATGCAGGAAGTAACTGGAATGCAAGAGCAAGAGGTGCAGCTGGATTAGCTGCTTTAGCTATTTTAAATGAGCCTGATATATCTAATGATCAAATATACCATTATATGAGAACTGCAGAACGTAATATTAAACGATATTTTACCACCGCAATTGGTGATTATGGTTTTGGAAGTGAAGGGGATCATTACACGACAGAGCCTTTAATTTTAACAGTTTTTCCTTTTTTACAAGCTTATAGCAATGTAATGGGAAAAGACTTAGTTAAAGGGTCTCCGGCTCAATGGATGTTACCCCATTATCTGATGCGAATAATACCTGATGATACTAAGTTAAATATTACCGCTTATGGAAGACATCGCTACTATGCAGGATCGGCTCTTTTTGCTACGGGTTTAGTAACAGTACCTGATAATTTATTACCAGGAATTGTCTCAATTTTTGAGAAATATTTAGGATTGAAAGGTAATAAAAAATTTGGCATTAATCTACCTTATCATGCTCCTTTTATTTTAAAGTTTTATAGTGAAAAGAATAATCACGAACCTCAAAATCCTGTTGAACTATTTGATTATAATTTTGTTGATCAGCAAAAAGGGTTCTATAATTTTAGAAATCAATGGGAAAATAAAAATGATTTTGTCGCTAATATTTACTTAAAAAAAGAACTGATAGGAGGAACTTGGCATTTTCCCGATGTGGGTAGTTTTCGCATTTCAGGGTTAGGAGAAACTTGGGCAAAAGCGGGTAAATCTATCCCCGAATGGCAAGAAGAAAATGTGGTTATTTTACCTAAAAGTTCCCCTTGGAAAACCTCTAAACCCCTCTTTTTTATTTCTAACCCCGATGGTTCAGGAATTGTCACCCTACAAACTAATACAAATTGGCGCAAAAATAGTAAACCTTCGGTAGGAATTGCTGGTTTACGATCTTTTGCTGTTGATTATAGTAAAGCTTCAGGAGTTCCTGGTTTATTTGTGTTAGTTGATCGCTTTATTGGCAATAACGAAGCTGAAGAATTCAAAGAAAAAGTATGGATAATGCACACAGCAGGAACTGTAACGGTTAATAATAATACCTTTCTGATTCAAGGTAAAAATCAAGCAACAATGAAAGGTACATTTATTGTACCAAAATCTGTTAAAATTACTACAAAAAAAACTGAGGAAGGAACTAAAATTATAGCCACAGGAGGACAAGAATTTTTTGTGATTATGACCGTACAAAAAAAATCCCCACCTTCATTAAAAATTACAGGAATAGGGATGACAGCACAAGTTGAAATTGGACAACAAAAGATTTCTTTTGATCAAGATAGAATTCGATTATCTACCATTAACCCTTAGCAACCTCTTGATACTTAGATAACTCCTGAATCTCATCATCGTAAATATTAATCTCCATATTTTCATCCTCTCTAACCGATAGCGATCGCTTGACTTGACCCAGATATAAAGGTAAGCTGATTCCAGGTTCAGGATGGACTAATGTACGCGCACGAACCGTTAATTTATTATCTTTTCCTCCCCGTCTCCCGTAGGAAAAATAATCATTACCAGCTTGCTTTAAAGTCGCTTCTAATTCTGTTTCTGTAATGGAAGGTTTAACGACAATGACAACTTGATTACCTCCATTATCATAGACACGAGAAAAACGAACTGCTCCAGGAATTTCTGTCCGCTCAAATAAACCTAATCCTAACCCAAATAATCCTACCGTTAGAACTATCATAAAACCGGTAATTCCTACTAATCGAAAACGAATTCCCCACTTAAAGATAAAACCGACAATGGCTAATAAGAAAAAGACAACAGTGGCAATAATAGACCATTGTGTATAGGTCGAAAAACCAAGGGATGTTAATGTTTCCATCAGTAATAATTGAGTGATTACATCCCCATATTTTAGCTTAAATTAGCTGTTTATTCTCTCTAGTTCTAGTCTCCCACTGGCCAATCTTGACGAGGAGGAAACGATTGTTCAGAATGTAGTACTGTTGAACCGGGTTCTTCTGGTTTGTTTAAACGTAATGCTGCACCAAACCCTACACCAGCAGCTATGGCGATCGCATTAGTAAGCAAAAGAAACTCTAGGATAAATAACCAAGGACGAGAATTAGATACTTTCATGAATGCCTCCACACCACACAAAGGATTCTTGACTAATTACCGATAGAGCTTAGCAAGAGACGCTCAATTTGCCAAGTGATTAAGGATAGGTTAATTCTATAATTATTTTTATCAATGCTTCTTATAAGAATAATAAATGTAAAGTTTTTTGTAGAAATATTAACCTCTAAACTCGGGTCAAATATCGTTAAAACTCAGATATAAAGCGACTTATAAAAATTTATTGCTGTTAATTGAAATGTAAAGAGAATCAGACAATCTGTATAGTGTAACTCCTGATACTAGGCAATAAAGAGAAACTAGGTTAGCCTAGTTGATGATGAGTTTAGCTTATTGAATAGTACACTTTATATTAAATTGTATCTTTAATGGCAAAAATAAAATCTTTAAAAAGTATTAAGGTTTTATAATGAGGAGTGTTATCAGGAGGAAAAAACGTGTTTACTCGACTAGCTCAACAACATCGTGATTTTGTCAGGGACTTAGTAATGAACTTACAAGCCTTAGCAATTGTTCTAGAAAATCGCGGTTATTTAGCTTCTTGCTATACTTGTGGCGGGGAAATGAATAGTGCCTCATTTATGGTTAGTTTAGGCAAAGATCACCTGATCCGATTTTTAGTATCTGACTATGGTATTACTTGGACAGAAATGAGAGATGATCGTGAATTAATGAAATTAGAAGGGGCAGAAGCTATCAGTCAATTACAGGAATTAGCTGACTTGATCAAATATCAAGATAAAGATGAACCTTCAAGCATCATTGACAGCACACCTAGTAAAGAACTCCAAAATATGGCTTAAATGTTGCGAATACAGTTAATTTTCCCATTGACAAAAGCATTCGTATCTCTTTGCTGAAAATCAACAGTGCTGTCCCAACTGTTGATTTTTGTCTTTTTTTAGGCAGAAGTAAAGCTAACCTAAGATTTGTTGTACTAAGTCAAAAGAGAGAATTTGGCAGAAGAGAAGATAGGCAAAAACAACTCCCCCTGAACCGCCAATAAAGAAACCATTAGCAAACTCACCCCAACCAACAGAGGTTCTGAAATCTTCAGGAACATTAGGAGTGGTTAAGGTTTCTATGGGTTGACTTACGTCAACAGAAGCGTACAACGATAAAGCAATGGTTAAAATAGAGATTATGGCAACTGCGGATAATAAACCTGCAGTGCTTGCATATTCAGTGTTACGCAAAGGACCGAGAATGGCAAATGGTCCGTAGAGAAAGTAACCGTGAGCCATCCCCACTTCTAAACCACGACGATGAGCCGATAATCCTTTGCGATAGGCCGGTAAGTTTCTGATAAACGTAAGAGACAACTGTGAAGAATTAATCGGAGTGGCTAAATTGCCTACTTTAGAATCTTCACCCTGTTTTATAATGTCCATTGTGATCAATTGTTGGATTTTAATGATTGCTTACCAGTTCTTAACTTTACCGCTTTTTTTGTTCCTTTTCAGGGCAAAATGTAAAGAATCTTTACTTAGATACAAAAATTAATGAATTTTTTTTACGTTAAAGGCAAAATTAACCTTCCCTTGTCCCTTACTTGCCTAAAATGTAATCTTACAAGTCAAGCCATCCTATTCACCAAAATCAGGAGGACTCAAGAAAAATGGCAGAAACTGGATACACCCAGATGGTTAAAGCCTATAAAGGTGACCCCTTTGTTGGTCATTTGTCAACCCCTATCTCTGACTCTGGCTTTACAAGAACTTTCATTAACAATTTACCCATTTATCGTAAAGGACTTTCCCCTCTGGCACGAGGTTTAGAAGTCGGCCTTGCTCATGGTTATTTCTTAGTTGGGCCTGAAGTCGTTTTCGGTACTAACCGTGATTTTCCCGCAGATCCCTATTTAGCTGCTTTCTTAACGGCAGTGGCCATTGTCATCATCGGTACCATTGGACTCAATGCTCATGGTTTAGTTTCTCTCAAGAGTGCTAATGAATGCGAACCGGGAACCGATGCGATGCAAACCTCTGAAGGTTGGAGTCTCTTTGCTAGTGGCTTTTTCTTAGGTGGGACTGGTAGTGCCTTTATGGCTTATTTCTTACTTGAGAAGTTTTCGACTATTGATGCAATTTTCCGTGGCTTAGTTAACTAAACATCGCTGAAAACGGTTTAATTCGATTTTCAGAATTTCAAATTTTTGAAAAAGTGCTTGACCCAATTCAAAAAACAACTTACAGGAGAAGAATCACATGAATGGTGCTTATGCTGCCTCTTACTTACCTTGGATTTTAATTCCCGTTGTTACTTGGCTCATGCCAATCGTAGTCATGGGACTTTTATTTATCTACATTGAACAAGATGCTTAACTCGACAAAAAATGGAGAATTAGGGATTGTTTAATCCTTAGAATAGTTTTTTCCATTTTTTGGAAGGCTCTACTAAATTTTAGTAGAGCCTTCTTTTTTAAACCTAAAAAACGTATTAAGAATAAGAGATTAGAGCCTTTAATTACAGTTTTTTTTGAAAACTTGTGTTAGAAAAAAAGTATTAAGCTTTAGTATTCAATTGAACGAGACAAAAATAATGTGTTTAGCTGTTCCTGGAAAAGTAATTAGTATTAGCGAAGATGAACCTTTACTGAGAAAAGGAAAAGTAAGTTTTGGGGGAGTCATTAAAGAGGTGAGTTTAGCTTATGTTCCTGACGTAAAAATCGATGACTATGTAATTGTCCATGTGGGATTTGCCCTTAGTATTTTAGACCAAGAAGCAGCCGAAAAGAGTCTCGCCGAATTTCAAGAAATGGAAGCTATTTTATCAGAGCAATAATTCATTAACCAAAACGATAACCAAACCCCCGAACTGTAATTAAATATTCCGGTTGACTGGGATCTTGTTCTAATTTTTCCCGTAACCACCGAATATGAACATCAACGGTTTTAGTGTCTCCCAGAAAATCAGGCCCCCAAATTTGTTCAATCAGTTGCTCTCGCGACCAAACCCGCCGAGGATAACTCATAAACAATTCTAATAAGCGATATTCTTTTGGAGAAAGTCCAATTTCTTGGTCTCCCACCGTGACCCGACATTCTTGGGTATAAAGGATAATGTCACGGAATTGTTTGACCGAACTTGAAGAAGAATTGGTTAAATTTTGACGACGAATTAAAGCCCGACAACGAGCCACTAATTCTCGCATACTAAAGGGCTTGGTTAAATAATCATCAGCCCCCACTTCTAAGCCTAATACACGGTCTGTTTCACTGGCTTTTGCACTCAGGATTAAAATAGGAATAATATTGCCCTGATAACGCAATAAACGACAGATGTCTAAACCGTTAACTTGGGGTAACATCAAATCCAAAATTAACAGATCAAACTCTGTTTCGGTTCCCTTAGAATTTTTGTTTTCTTCTGCTAATAAATTTAAGGCACTCCGTCCATTATTGACGGCAGTGATATCATAGCCTTCATCTTCTAAGGCCAGAACAATCATATCGCGGATCACATCTTCATCTTCTACCACCAGGATGCGGTGAGTATTGACCACAGAAGGGTTAGGGGGAGTTTGAGGGGTATCAAAAGACAACATAATTAATCTGATTTTTGATTCTATGCCAATATAGACAACACAACGAAACCGCTAGGATTGAAAATATCCTCATCCTTGTTATACCATTGAATCTCTATGTTGCTACATTTAATGACCTGGCCCGAAGTCGAAGACTATTTACAAACGAATACAGGAATCATTATTCCCATTGGTTCTACTGAACAACACGGCCCCACCGGACTGATTGGAACGGATGCCATTTGTGCAGAAGCGATCGCCAAAGGAGTCGGAGAACAAACTCAAACCATTGTCGGCCCGACGATCAACGTCGGAATGGCTTTACACCATACCGCTTTTCCTGGCAGCATGAGTTTACGGCCCAGTACCCTCATTCAAGTCATTCTTGATTATCTTACCTATTTAACTCAAGCCGGATTTACTCGCTACTTTTTTATTAATGGTCATGGGGGCAATATTTCTCCTTTAAAGGCGGCTTTTTCTGAAAGTTATTATCATTTATCGAGTCTCAATATTCCCCAAGCTGAGCAAGTTCGCGCTAAAGTGGGTAATTGGTTTATGTGTCGTTCCGTTTATCAAAAAGCTAAAGAACTTTATGGCGATCAAGAAGGATCTCATGCTACCCCCTCAGAAGTAGCAGTGACTCAATTTGTTTATCCTGACTCCATTAAAAAAGCGGACTTATCCCCTGATGTTGCTTCAGGTTATCCCATTTATGGAGCCAAAGATTTTCGCGCCCATTATCCTGATGGTAGAATGGGGTCGAATCCTGCTTTAGCAACCCCTGAACATGGTCAACAATTGTATGAATTGGCGGTTAAGGAGTTGAGCGAAAGTTATTTAAAATTTTTGCAAGCTGATTAATTTTTTTTTGCTTAATGTGAATTCAGCATAAGCTCAAAGGCTAATAAAATTGTTGTCTGAAACACCTATCGTAATCGTAAAATATGAGAAATTGCTATTTATGCAAAGCATAAAGATACCCATTGCTACAACCAACATAAACTACGCCATCAGCAATAACTGGAGACGAAAATTTTTCGAGATTAAAGGTATTTCCTGTAAAGACTTTTAGGAATTGATTAAATAGTCCATAGAAAAACATTGGGGGATCTAACACCCACTGATCGGGTAAGGGAGGCTGAAATTGCCACAGTTGTTCTCCAGTTTCTAAATTCAGTGCTTGCAAAAATCCTTCACTACCCAGGTAAACTATGCCATCAGCAATAACGGGACTAGACCAGTACCTGAAGTCTCCTGTTTTGAAAGTCCATATTGGTTGGTTCGTCTCTAAGTCTAAAGCATAAAAAAGACCCTCACTGCTACCAACACAAAGAATGTGTTCTGCTACTGCTGGTTGATAAAGGAGATGATTGGCTGCTTTGAATGTCCATAATGTCTCTCCAGTCTGAATATCTAAGGAATAAAGGGTATTGTCACCGCTAGTAATATAAACCTTTTCATTAGCCATTACAGGCACTGAAGCGGAAAAAAGAGAAGAAGATAATGCACCAATTTCAAACTTCCATCGTTGTTGTCTTGTAGTCACATCCACCGCATAGAGATAACCATCACTGCTATAGACACAAAGAATTCCCTCGTCAATTGCTGGTGAAGTAAGTGCCATATTCTTGGTGGTTTTGAAATGCCAGAGAAACTCTCCAGAAGAAGCATCTACAACATAAAGATTACCGTCGCTACCTCCGATATAGACAACGCCATCAGCAACAGCAGGGGAAGACAAAGAAACAAGAGACTCAAACGAGAAAGTCGTTGTTTGAAAAGGCAGTTTAAATTGCCATTTCTGTTGTCCCGTTTGCACGTTGACTGCGATCAGATACTCATCCCTTGTAACACTGTCAAGTCGACGATAACCAAAGTAGACGACTCCATTATCAATTCCTAGTGGGAAGAATTTTTTGCCTTTACCAATTTGATACCTCCACAATAGCTGTCCTGTTTGAGAGTCCAATCCATATAGATTTTCTCCATCTCCAGGACTTTTTGCACAAACTATTCCATCTCCAGCCGTTAAACGCCAATGGAAGCCTGGCATCCGACTAGCTATCTCAGGAGGTTGTTGAAACTTCCACTTTAATCCCCCAAGTTGATGGACACCAATTGTCTGATAAACGCCAGTCCTTTGAAAATTTGCTCGAAACATAGCTTTTTAAAAATACGCAGTTAATGACTCAATTTGACACAAAAATATTCAATTAATTGTCCCATTACTTTCCAATAACCATAAAAGACCCAAAAAATAAGTTTAAAATTTTTTTGCATAATATTCTCAACGTTTGAGAAATTTTTTAAAGACAGATATCTGTATTTTTGTAGGATAAGAGAGACGATCTCAAAGTAGATCGAAAATGATTTAACTGCGATCTCCTTTCTTCCGAACCCGAAACTCGGATCAGCTTAATTTTGACCTTTCTAACTCTCTAGAATGGAGATCATCATGAAACCCATAACGTTCTCGAACTAAATAAAGGGGACGTTGTTTGGTTTCTTCATAAATGCGGCCTAAATATTCTCCGAGGATTCCTAAGGTAATTAACTGTACTCCCCCAATAAACAGTATAGTCACCATTAAAGACGCATATCCTGGCACATCAATGCCTAAAATAATCGTTCTAATAATCAGAAAACTACCATAGGTAAAGGCTAATAAGGATAAAAATAACCCTAAATAACTCCAAACTTTTAAAGGCACTAAACTAAACGAAGTAATTCCATCTAAGGCAAAATTCCATAACTTCCAGTAATTCCATTTGGTAGTTCCTTGGAGTCGATTGGGGCGATCATAGACTATGTAAGTCTGTTTAAATCCCACCCAAGCAAACAGACCTTTCATAAAACGAGTTCGTTCCGGCATCGTTTTAATTGCGTCTACTACCCGTCTATCCAATAAGCGGAAATCTCCTGTGTCACGGGGAATAGGAACACTACTGATACGACTAATAATCCGATAAAAAGCGTTAGCTGTTGTCTTTTTAACCCAACTTTCCCCTTGTCGTGAGCGACGTTTTCCATAAACGACATCGTACCCTTGTCGCCATTTCTCAATCAACTGTTCAATTAATTCTGGGGGATCTTGTAAATCAGCATCAATGGGAATAATCGCCTGTCCTTGAGCATTTTCTAGCCCTGCAGTTAAGGCAATATCCTTACCAAAATTACGAGAAAGACTAATGACTTTTATGGCCTGATAACGACGATGATAGTCAATTAAACGTTCTAGGGTCTTATCTCTACTTCCATCATCGACACAAACAATCTCATAAGATAGATTTAGGTTGTTTAATACTGTAAATAGTCTTTTAAAGAGCAGATCGAGGCCTTCTTCTTCGTTATAACAAGGCACAATAATTGATATTTCCACTTGATTAAGATTAAAAGACATAAGGTTATCAGGAGTTTGAAGACAGGGTACGGATTTAATAAATTATTTAATTATGACACCTTTACTTTAAGGTTGTTTTTTAAGTATCTGTGTAACATTTTCCTCAGATGCTTGAGACGATATCAGTTAAAATGACTGAGTGCAACTTATCCAAGTTTCTTAAGTTTTGTATGGACTATCAAGACGCAGGGGTTAATATTGAAGCGGGTCGTTCATTTGTCGATAAAATTCGTCGTTCTGTAGAAAGTACCTATAATCCTCACGTTCTAGGGGGATTAGGGGGTTTTGGCGGTTACTTTGAATTACCTAAAGGTTATGAAAATCCTGTCTTGGTATCGGGAACCGATGGGGTGGGGACAAAGTTAAAAATTGCTCACGCTTTAAATCGTCATTACACCATTGGTATTGATTTAGTGGCCATGTGTGTCAATGATATTTTAACCTCTGGGGCCAAACCCTTATTCTTTTTAGATTATTTAGCCACAGGAAAGTTAAACCCTCAACAATTAAGCGATGTGGTAACAGGAATAGTAGAAGGATGTCATCTCAGTGGTTGTGCTTTATTAGGAGGCGAAACCGCAGAAATGCCAGGGTTTTATGGGGTGGGTGAATACGATGTGGCGGGGTTTTGTTTGGGAGTGGTAGAAAAAACAAAACTCCTCGATGGATCGCAAATTAATATCGGTGATGTGGCCATCGGATTAAGTAGTAGTGGGGTACATAGTAATGGCTTTAGTTTAGTGCGTAAAATTGTCGAAGTTAATGGCTTTAGTTGGAGCGATCGCTTTGATAGTTTAGGAGATAAAACATTAGGAGACGTTCTACTTACTCCCACCCAAATTTATGTTAAACCCATTCTTGAAGCGTTAAAATCAGGGATGGAAATTAAGGGAATGGCGCACATTACAGGAGGCGGTTTACCTGAAAATTTACCCCGTTGTTTAGGAGAAAATCAAGCTATAAAAATTAATCCCGAAAGTTGGCCGATTTTACCCATTTTTCAATGGATTACTAACATGGGAAATGTAGAAATGTCGGCTATGTTCGATACGTTTAATATGGGGATTGGTTTTGTTATTATTGTCCCTAAAATTAAAGTAGAGCATATCATAAAATGGCTAAAAAGTCAAGAAATTGATGCTTACGAAATTGGAGAAGTTATAGAGGGAAATAGAGAAATGATAGGATTATAAGCTTAGGTTATATTGTAAGTATAAGGAGCAATCGAACAATAATTAAATAATAGAGATCGCCCCTTAATTTATTTAACTCACTTCTACATATTCACATAGGGTTTTAGCATTAGGAAATTCATTGCCTTCTGCTTGTAAGCTACTAAGATGATTAGAAATAGAAGCATAAATCGATTTTTTTACCTCTTCAACTGTTTTTCCGACGGCAGAACATTCGGGTATATCAGGAACATAAGCGCCGTAATGAAATCTTCCCTTTTCAATAATTACTGCGTAACGCATCAGTCATCCTCATTCAAATTATTTTTCTTACCTCAATGTTAATACAGCTTTTCTGAGGCATAACTTAAATTTAAAAAGAATTTAGTAGTAGGGTGGGTTAGACGGAAATAAAGTCAGTTACCATAAGGATCTAAAAATCTGTCGTAACCCACCAAAATAACCTATATCAAACTGCGTTTTTTTAGGTTGAGAGACGAAAACCAACCTATTTACTGTAAAAATAAATAATAAACTAAACAATATTTTTATTGAAGATAGTAAACTTATCTTATTTTTGTGCAATTATATTTTACGGCTGGGTGATCTAATTCTAAACTATTACTTGAAATAATCACATCGTATCGAGCAAACTGATTAGTTTCAGAGTTCTATTCAATCCTCAAATTATTGTCCTCCATAATTTCATACTTTCCTGAATTACCAGAAGTTACAACGTCTCCATTATTGTAGAAAGTAAAGTTAAAATTAAAACTATAATTATCTTCCTTCTCAAAACTATTACATTCCCATTTACCAATAATTTGCTGTTGTAAAGGAGAAGTAACATTATTTTGAATAGGAGTATTACTTAGATAGAGAAGATCGAGAATTATTAGAATTTGTTATTGAATTATTTGTTTGTGGTTCTAAAGAAGAATTTTGGTTAGATTCAATACACTTAGGATGATTTTTATCAGCATAACATTCTATTGGTATTGGTTTTGAACAAGAAACTAAAGAAAATAATAGTTTAATTATACCAAGGATATTTAAGGTTCGAGTTAAATATATTTTAATGGTTATATTCATAACTCGTAATTCCCCTTAATTTATCATTACTGAATGTTTGACGACAAAACTCACCCTTCTAATAAATCTAAAACACTAACTAGAAATTTCTATGTATTTTTAATGCTTATTTAATAAACAATTTTCTATTCTTCTGAGATAACTTCAACAGGAATTAACAGGGGTTTAGCATTTTTGGCTTCAATGTTAAACAATACCCGATTCATATCAGAAGGACAACAGAGGGGATCATCGTTATCATAGCGTTTATATTCTACTAATAAACGAGAAGAATTAGTTACTACAATCCTTGCTATATCACCATCTGTACGAGAGTTTATCGGTTGAGGGGATAAAGTTCCGGCAAATTGTTCTCCCACAAAGACAAACCCTTGATAACCTAAAGGACGACACATCCCATCTACTCCACTCATAGCAGTTATGACTGTTGTTTCATCGTAGGTTTGTCTAGGTCCAAATAACTCCCAACCTGCTTTAATAATATCTTTTTCTTCGGTGCTTTGTGCTTCTCTTAATTGGTCTTTACACCTATCAATATTGGGAAGTTCAGCGTCTATTTTTGGTGCATTGGGAACCATTTTCCCGACAGCATTCCAATTACTTATTTTATTATCTAACCATATTTTTTTTCTTTCCTCAACTGTTTTTTTATCAATAATTTCAACGAGTGACCACTGAATACTACTACTATCAGCAGGGGGATTTAATTTTTTTTTTGAGCAATTTTTAACTCATAAAAATATCCAGGTTCGTAGTCGAATCCTTCAATGGAACCATAGAATAATGTCCACTCATCTTCTACATTTTCTTTTATTTTTAAACATTGTTGAGGTACAACTCCAATACAATCTATAGTTTCGGGACTAATATAAACTGTTTTTTCTACAGTTTTACTATTTTCGTTATTGGTCGGTTTGAATGTTAAAATACCAATTCCTTTCTGTTTAATATAAGCAATTTGTAATTGTCCTTTTGCATTAATACTATAAATTTTTGCCCCTTCTAAAGCGCCTAAAAATAACATTTCTTGAGTCATTATGTCTTCAGGACAAGCTTTACGGGTTGCAGCAATTAAACCCACTTTCATAGAATTTTCTTGAACTGCATATCCTGCTGTATAACGGTTACAACTTCCGCTTCCTGAGAGTGCATCTTTTTGAAAGGTAATAGTAGAGTTTTCTTTGGTTAAGCTTTGCTTTTCAGTCCAATCAACTAATTGCCATTCCGTTCCCACTAAGGGATTTTTCTTTTGATTCTCTTGTTGATTTTCCGTTGAATTTGATGGAGTTTCATTGGCGATCGCAGCATTAAATGATTCCAACGAAACTAGAGAAATGGATAGGAGTATTGCTCTTTTAATTATTGTTTTTAGTCCATATTTATTAATCATTTTTTACTCACAATTTTATTAATTTATTAAATTATTTGTATCTTTATCATTATAACAAATTTTAGAGATTTCCTGAAAATTAAGGATTAATTGGGTAAATCACCTCATTAAGTTAAATTTTTCTCTCTTAAAAAATCTTCAACGACTTTATTAACTGACTGTCTTTCGTGATCAACGAGATAGTTAAGTTGTCGCATCTCCTCTGAAGAAATTTCTCCTGATAATTGTTGTATAATATCGCTTAAATTGGGATGCTCTTCTAATGTTTCTTGATTAAAAACAGGAACTGCTTCGTAAGGAGGAAAATAATTTTTATTATCTTCTAACATCTCTAAATTAAGAACACTAATCAATCCATCGGTGGAATTTCCTGCTACTAAATCGACGTTATTCTCTGCCAAAGCACGATACATTAATCCTAATTCCATAGTCTTTGGTTGCTGAGCAAATTGTAAATTATAGGTCTTAGAAAGTCCAGGATAACCGTCTTCTCTAGCTAAAAATTCATAACTAAATCCTGCTGTCCATTCAGGGGTATATTTAGCAACATCTGAAATAGTTTCGATGTTATATTTTTTAGCATCTTCTTCTCTAATTAAAATAGCATAGGTATTTTCAAATCCGAGAGATGGCATTACTTCTAATTGATAGTCTTGATTATAAACGTCTTTAACTTCTTGATAGACAAGATTAGGATCACTGATAGGTTTCCGTTCTAAAATAGCAGTAAAAGCGGTTCCTGTATATTCAACATAACCATCTATTTCTTGTGCTTTAACTGCTTCATGACAGATAAACGTTCCCCCTAAATTAAAACGACGATCCACTTTTAAATCACTATTATTTTCAATTTGCTGTGCTACCATTTCCCCTAAAATTATTTGCTCTGTAAAGTTTTTTGAGCCGATAATAATTTGACCTTGTGATTGATTAATCAAACTAAATGCAATAAATCCTAATGAAACAAGTAACAGGAAAATCACTAAGAATTTTTGTTTATTTTTTTTCTTTTGTGTATCCGTTTGCGTCAAGTTTTTCTCTAACCAACCGAGTCCCCAGTCTACTAATAAAGCAATAATAGCTGAAGGAATAGCACCGGCCAAAATCATAGTATTATCAACCGTAGACAGCCCTCTAAAAATAAATACGCCTAATCCTCCTCCTCCTATCGCTGCTGCAATCGTCGCAATTCCAACACAAATAACAGCAGCAATTCTTACTCCTCCTAAAATGACTTTTAAAGCTAAAGGTAATTCAATTAAAAATAAAATTTTTAAAGGGTCTAATCCTAGGGATTTTCCAGCTTCTTTGACTCCCTTTTTAATTTGAGTAATCCCAATATAAGTATTTTTGATAATCGGTAGTAAAGCATATAAAATTAAAGCAATAATTGCAGGTCTTTTTCCAATCCCTCCTAAAAAAGGAACTGTAATTAAAAAGCCAAACAAGGCTAAACTGGGAATGGTTTGTACTGCATTAGTTGCTAATAAAATAGGATTAGCTAATTTCGGGTAGCGACTCATGATAATGCCTAAAGGAATACCTATTCCAGTGGCTACTATCATGGCAATTAATACTAAGGTTATATGTTCTCCTGTTCGTAATAAAATGACCGATGTGGGAGGAATTGAAAGTAATAAATTCATTCTTTTACCTGATAGTTTATATTTCTCAGAGATGACAACTCTTAAGAAAAGTGCTGAAAACTTGCTGTTAAACTTAAGGCTTGTTCTTGATCTCCATCTATTAATTTGACTGATTTTTCTTCGACAATTTTACCTATAATTTTGGCTTCTTGTCCTATTATTTCAACCAGTTTCTTAGCCTTTTCTTCGGCTAAACATAAGACTAATTCAAAATCTTCTCCCCCATATAACACCCAATTTAAGGCTTGCTCTGAACTAAACCACTGTGATATCATAGATACGCATTGTAAATTGGATAACTGTATCTGTGCGCCGACCCCACTCATGGTACAAATCTGCACAACCGCATCCCCTAACCCATCACTACTATCCATCCCTGTAATAGTATGAGTCTTCATAATCTCCCAAAGATGCGGAAGCAAGTCTAAACGGGGTTTAGGGTATTGATGAGCCTTAATCAGTCTATCCTGGATTTTGTTACCTAGATTCTTGGCTAAACTAGGGTTAAGTAACAATTCTAACCCTCCCCGTGACATACCGTGATATCCCGTGGTAAGAATAACATCTCCAGGTTGAGCAGTAGAACGTTTAATAGTGTGATTGGGATAAACTTGACCCAAAGCAGTAATACTCACCGTTATCACTTCTGAGCGACAAATATCTCCCCCGATAATAGGTGTGTTATACTCTGCTAACAGATGGCTCATGCCTTGGTACAATCGTCCTACCCAATCCACAGAAAGATTTCCAGGCAAACTTAAGCCAACAGTAATTCCCACAGGACTCGCTCCCATCGCTGCAAGATCGGATAAATTAGCAGCGATCGCACGCCAACCCACAGAGTCAGGGGGAGTTGTCTGCTGACTAAAGTGTATCCTGTCCACTAAAACGTCAGTAGTTACCACTAACTGTTGTTGAGGATCAATGGATAAGACGGCTGCATCATCTCCAATTATATCATGGGGGCAAAAAGACTTTAACCTTTTGAGCAGTCCTTGTTCTCCAATATCCTTAATTTTCATCGTTTATTGCGTAAAGTTGGGTTAAACATTTCACTAATACCTTCCCCGATAAAAGATAATCCCACAACCATCGATGTCATGGCCATTCCAGGAAATAAAGTTGTCCACCAAATACCTGTAGATAAGTCCGGTAATGCTTCTTTAAGATCATGACCCCATTCTGGAACTTCTTCAGGTAATCCTAACCCCAAAAATCCTAAACCCCCTAATACTAAAATAGCATCGGCTGCGTTCAAGGTAAACACAACAGGAACACTTTGAATAACATTTAAAAATAAGTAGCGAGATAAAACACGGTTAGGGGTTGCTCCCATCGCTTTTGCTGCTTCAATAAATAACTCATTTTTAACGCTGGTGGTATGATTGCGAACGATACGATAATATTGAGGAATGTAGGCGATACTAACAGCAATCGCTACATTCAAAATGCCACGCCCTAAAATAAAAGCTAAAGTTACGGACAATAATAGACCAGGGATTGTATAAATAGTATCCATGAAAAACAACAATATTTTATCAACCTTTCCTCCTAAATATCCACTAATTAAGCCAAGGGGTACACCAATTAACATCGATAAAAACGTGGCTAAAAAAACCACCTTTAAAGCAGCTTGTGAACCCAAAAGAGTACGAGAAAACACATCATATCCTCGAACATTTGTGCCGAACCAATGACGTAAACTAGGAGACTCTCCAGGAATATTACTTAATAAATCTGTGGGATCTTGCAGAAAGCCAATTCCTTGTAAAATAGGAGCAAACAAAGCAATAAATAACCAAAATAATGTAATTAATCCACCAATATACATTAATTTTTGAGCAAGACTCAAACGAGAAAAACGTCCTATGGTAAGTTTCGAGGTTATCATAAGCTAATTATTTTCAAGGAATAGATACGAGAAAATTGTAACTCATGATGACAAAAGTCAGAACGATTAGGTCGTCACTTTATTTTATTCTGGTATAATCTAGATTGTTAGTTATTCAATATTCAAAGTTAACTGTAATTGAGATAGAAAAAATTATTTATGTCTTCACCCTTTATTGTTGTGATTACAACAACATCAAAAAAAGAAGATGCTAATCAAATCGCCAAAACTTTGTTAGAAAAAAAACTAGCAGGTTGTATTCAAATCCTCGGTCCGATGAGTAGTCATTATTATTGGAATAATGAACTATGTATCGATGAAGAATGGATTTGTTTAATTAAAAGTAGCCAAAACAATTATCACACTCTAGAAAAGACCATAACCGAAATTCACCCTTATGATGTTCCTGAAATTATTAGTTTACCCATTTTAGAAGGAAGTCAAGGTTATCTGAATTGGTTAAATCAACAACTTAAATAATAGTTATTTTTATGACCATTTTAAAACCCAATAAGCAATTAAATATTTCTCTTATTGTTAGTGATTTATCCAGTAAAGGTGCAGGCCGTTGGGGTGGGGCAATTCGACCTTTTTTATTAGCACAAGCTTTACAAAAATTAGGTCATACCGTCAAGATTTTTGGCATTGCTTATGAAGAAAATGGCTTATCAGAATTACCCCAAGATTTTCCCATTGTATCGATTCCTTGTCCTTATTATGCAGGGTTTGGAGGAACCTGGCGATCGCTGAAACAATTATTACCAAAAATTGATGGAGATATTCTTTACGCTGTTAAATTAAAACCCAGTAGTTATGGTATTGCTTTACTGAAAAAATACCTCAGTCATCGTCCTTTGATCGTCGATATTGATGATTGGGAAATGAGTTGGTTTGGGGGTGATGGTTGGCGATATAATTTTACTGTAAAGGGGTTTATTGAGGATTTATTTAAAGGAAATGCACCCCTACAACATCCTGATCATCCTTTTTATTTACAACGAATAGAAAAATTAGTTTCTTTAGCTGATCAAGTTACCCTACACACCCAATTTATTCAACAACGATTTGGAGGTATTTATATTCCTAATGGGAAAGATACCGATTTATTCGATCCCCAAAAATATGATCCCAAAGAAAGTCGTAAAAAATATAACTTAGAAAATTATAAAATTTTAATGTTTCCTGGCGCACCACGGCCTTAT
The DNA here is from genome assembly GCA_002172675.1 of unicellular cyanobacterium SU3. Taxonomy (GTDB): domain Bacteria; phylum Cyanobacteriota; class Cyanobacteriia; order Cyanobacteriales; family Microcystaceae; genus Crocosphaera. The sequence goes on along the minus strand of NETF01000020.1, from coordinate 16,639 downwards.
AAGGGAGTAGAAGATATATTAATGGCCTTAGAAAAACTCAATAATCCTGAGTTGAAATTAGTGATTGTTGGGGGCAGTCCCTATGACAATTATGATAAAAAGCTACGAGAAACATGGGAAAAATGGTTAATTCAACTACCCAAATCTCCTGTTGACGCTATGCCTGAAATTGTTTCTGCTGCCCATTTAGTGGTGGTTCCTCAACAAGATACGCCAGCGACAAAAGCCCAATTTCCCTTAAAATTAACCGATGGTATGGCTATGGAAAAACCGATTTTAGCCACTAGAGTCGGGGATATTCCTGAAATTTTAGGGGAGACTGGTTACTTAGTTGATCCCAGTTCCCCTGAACAGTTGGCTACTCAAATTGACTGGATTTTTAATCATTTAGAAGAAGCAAAAGCTCAAGGTAAAAAAGCAAGACAAAGATGCATTAAATCATACAGTTTACAGTCAATGGCCACGATTCTATCTCAAATTTTAGAACCATTTTGTTACTAACTATTAAGTTATTAATAAGTTTACAGGTAAATTTGATAGGATTGTGTTGTGTGAGAAAAGTTCTTAAAGAGAGAGAGAATTAGAATTAGTAAGCACCTGTTTTATTGAAGACAACAAGAACCGTTTTTACAATTAGATTAAGGTCATACCATAAAGACCATTTATTTTGATAGCTAATGTCCATTTTGACAATATCTTCAAAATTTTTAACGCTGGAGCGTCCATTCACTTGCCATTCACCAGTTATCCCAGGCTTAACGTTAAGGCGTTGCCAATGATGAGGATCATATTTTTCCACTTCATCTACAGTAGGAGGACGAGTTCCTACCAAACTCATATCTCCCATTAAAACATTCCAGAACTGGGGAAATTCATCAAGACTGGTTTTTCTCAAAAATGCTCCTAAACAGGTAATGCGAGGGTCTTTAGTGTTCTTAAAAATATGTCCCTCAGCTTCATTTTTAACTAAATGTCTCATTTGATCAGCCCCAACCACCATAGAACGAAATTTCCAAATGCGGAAGGGACGGCCATGTAAGCCACAACGAACTTGGCTATAAAGTAAGGGGCCCGGATCAGCGATAGCCATGATTACCATAATAGGAATAGCAATCATCCCTGTTATGATTAATCCGACTAAAGCCCCAATAATATCGATTCCTCGCTTGAGTTTACTGTTAATCGAGGGATGGAAAGTGTTAAGGGGGTAAGTTGTTTGTGTCACAGCTAAAGAATGGGAATTTTGATCTAAGAAACTATATGCTGTCATGGCTCTACTAAATCGGTCTTTACTCTCTTGATTACCAGAATAAGAGAAGGATGTTAGTTTTCGTGTTAGCGTTCATGTTATTTTTTGTATAACTTTGTGTATAAATTCAGGTTAAGAAGCCTGATAAACTGATCACTATGTATAAGTTATTAGGTGAAACTAATTATGACAACCCATTTTATTGAAGCCGAAATCGATCTCCAACAAACCCCCTTGACAACGAAAGAAGCCGTAGAAGCGTCCCTGCAAGAACAAGGGGAACCCTTACGGTGGGCTATTACTAAAGTAGATAAAGACAAGCAAACCGCCCAAGTAGAAGCCATTGTTACCAAAATGTAGAATGCAGAATGGTCAATTTTAAATTCGTCCATTCTAAATTCTACATTTTATTGATGATTCATCGTCCTTATACGGCTGTACTAATCGTTCCCACTGGTATTGGCGCGGCCATTGGCGGTTATGCAGGAGATGCCTTACCGGTAGCCAAAGCCATGGCTAAAGTTTGCGATCGCCTAATTACTCACCCCAATGTTCTCAATGGGGCGCAACTGTACTGGCCCCTAGACAATATTTTTTATGTCGAAGGGTACGGCTTAGATTGCTTTGCCCAAGGAGACTGGGGTTTAAACCCTGTTCATCAAAACCGAGTCGGATTAATTTTGGATCGAGGGATTGAACCTGAGTTAAGAACCCGTCATATTCAAGCAGCAGATGCCACTAGAGCTACCCTAGGACTGACGTTAACGGACTATGTGGTAACTGACACCCCTTTACAGGTAGAATTGCGTACCGCCGATTCTGGGGCGAGTTGGGGAACCATTGGCCACCCCGATAGTTTACTGAGGGCTGCCGAGAAGTTAATCACCCAAAACAAAGCAGAAGCGATCGCCGTTGTAGCCCGGTTTCCTGATGATGTCGATAGTTTAGTTTTAGATAATTATCGTCATGGACAAGGGGTTGATCCCTTAGCTGGTGCAGAAGCTGTTATTTCTCACCTTATTGTCCGTGAATTTCGTATTCCCTGCGCCCATGCGCCAGCTTTGGAGCCTTTACCCGTCGATGATACCATTTCCCCTCGGGCGGCAGCCGAAGAACTAGGTTATACGTTTTTACCCTGTGTGTTAGTAGGGTTAAGTCGTGCGCCTCAATTTGTTACTCAACCTCACCCTTATAGTATTTGGGCTGATCAAGTGGATGCTGTGGTTATTCCTGAGACAGCTTGTGGCGGTAGTGCCATGCTCAGTTTTAGTCAAGGAAACACCCGTATCATTACGGTTAGAGACAATACAACGGCTCTGAATGTCACTCCCCAAGACTTAGGAATGGAGGTAATTACGGTAAACTCGTATTTAGAGGCGTTGGGTGTCTTGGTAGCTCATAAAGCTGGCGTTAGTATTGATGCCTTACGTCCTGTTGTTCGCTCTATTTCTCAAGCCTGTGACTAATCCAAATTCCTCCGATATGGAACCGTTAACCCGTACCCAGATTTTAGTGGTTATGGGAGTAACGGCCATTATTTTGCTAGTTGTTGCTAAAATATGGCAATATTTTGGCTCCATTGCTTTAATTAAAATTCAATTCTCTATTGATGGGTTATTGTACGGGGCTGGTTTAGCTGGTGTCATTATTGTTGCTAGTAGTCTTGTCTATCGTGTCTGGCCCGCTTATCGTCAAAGTGCAGATTCTTATTTAGAATTGGTCTTAAAACCTTTAGTGTGGCCTGATTTAATTTGGTTAGGTTTATTACCTGGCCTCAGTGAAGAATTACTCTTTCGTGGGGTCATGTTACCGGCCTTAGGATACGATCTACTAGCGGTCATTTTATCAAGTTTAGTGTTCGGAGTCTTACATTTAAGTGGCTCACAACAATGGCCTTATGTGGTTTGGGCAAGTTTGGTAGGATTTGCCCTTGGTTATAGTGCCTTAATGACTGATAATCTATTAGTTCCAATTACTGCTCATATTATTACTAATTGGATGTCAAGTGCGCTCTGGAAGTTTAACAATAGAACCAGTGATGCGTCTTCTTAATTAATTGTTTCATTTAATTTTTACGATTGTATGGAAGTTAAATTTAGAGAGTTTAATCCGTTTGATCTGTGGATTTGGTTAGAGTTTGAAACTGTTCCTTCTCCTATGGAAAGACAATATGTAGAAGAAGTGTTTAATTCCTGGTTTTATTTAGGTAAATTAGGCGGGTTCAATGCTGAAAATCTACAAGTTCAAGATATGGGGGTTGAAATTAGTTATATGGATTACGATACCAAAGTATCCGATGAAATGATGATGGCTCCAATGCACAATATGGCAGAATTTGAATACGAAGGGGTTTGGGGTCGTTGTTGGTTTGATCTCGGAACCAGTGATTTAATTGCTCTCGATATTTTAATCAATGCTTTGACTCAATTAAGTAAGGAGTTAATCTTTATTAAAAAATTAATTATTGGGGGAGAAAATCAAGATTGGCCCATTACGAATAAGCGACAAGCTATGTTCGCAGAGGAGAATTAATCAGAGTTAGGAGTTCGGAGTTAGGGGAAAATTTTGTAAATTTTTCTACGATGTGCAACTCGCTGACAAATAATAGTCTGATTCTTTTTATCAAGGGTTAACCCTATTCTATAATCTCCGACTCTAATTTTATACTTATCTTTATAACCTTTCATTTTATTGATATGATATAGCCTAACTTAAAGGGATTATCAGTTTCTAATTCATCAAAAATAATTAATTAGATACGAGATTGTATATCTCTTGGTAAACAAGCTAATTCTTTTAAAAATCTTTTAGTGTATTTAATTTCCCACATTTTTATTTTTAATTGATTCTAGATATTTTAAGGCTTCTTTTTTAGATAAGGTTTCATCATTTTCAACTTCTTCTATAAGTTTTCCCAGTCCATAATCTTCGATGATTTCTTCGATTTTTTCAAACTCAGCGAGAGGAATCTGCACTGCAATCGGGTTATTATCGTCGTCTAAGACATAGCTTTTACTAATTTCTAGCATTTAGTTATCTCCTAATTTTTATCTATAATAACTTAATATAAATATAGTTAAACCAGAAATAAACTTTTAATATATAATTATATTCTATTTTTCCCCTAAAAACGAACAAATCAGCTACAATAAAACACAAGAATCAATCCTAACCCCATGTTATTAAATCGAATTTTTAACGACACTGATAAAAAATGGCGACCCATTATTAAAGCTTTAGAAGCAGCCGTTGGTAAAGACGGGGTCGTGCGTCGTAAAGAAGAATTATTGACCTACGAATGTGATGGCTTAACTGCTTACCGTAAACGTCCGGCGATAGTAGTATTACCTCGCACCACAGAAGAGGTGGCCGCAGCGGTTAAAATTTGTCATGATTATCAAATACCTTGGGTAGCAAGAGGAGCCGGCACCGGACTATCAGGAGGTGCGTTACCAGTCGAAGATTGTGTGTTAATTGTCACCGCTCGCATGAAACAAATACTCGACATTGATTTAGAAAATCAACGGGTTACGGTGCAACCAGGGGTAATTAATAATTGGGTAACTCAAGCGGTGAGTGGAGCCGGTTTTTATTACGCGCCGGACCCTTCGAGTCAAATTATCTGTTCTATTGGGGGTAATGTAGCAGAAAATTCTGGAGGCGTTCACTGTTTAAAATATGGGGTGACAACGAATCATGTTTTAGGCTTAAAATTAGTGATTCCTGACGGGTCAATTATTGAAGTGGGTGGTAGTGTTCCTGAGATGCCAGGATATGACTTAACTGGCTTATTTGTGGGGTCAGAAGGAACGTTAGGGATAGCAACAGAAATTACCTTAAAAATTCTCAAAACTCCTGAAACCATTTGTGTTGTTTTAGCAGATTTTACTAATGTTGAATCCGCAGGAAAAGCGGTGGCTGATATTATTAGTGCTGGTATCATTCCTGCTGGTATGGAAATTATGGATAATTTCTCCATTAATGCGGTAGAAGATACAGTTAAAACTAATTGTTATCCACGGGATGCCGCAGCCATTTTATTAGTAGAATTAGATGGATTAGGGGTTGAAGTGGCAGCTTATAAAGAAAAAGTTGCTCAAATTTGTCGCCAAAATGGCTCACGGGAAATTACAACAGCCAATGATTTAGAAACCCGTTTAAAACTGTGGAAAGGACGAAAAGCTGCCTTCGCGGCTGCTGGTAATATTAGTCCTGATTATTTTGTTCAAGATGGGGTCGTTCCCCGTACTCAACTGGCAAAGGTTCTCGAAAAAATTGATCACTTAGGAGAAGAACATGGTTATCGTATTGCTAATGTTTTTCATGCCGGAGATGGTAACTTACATCCTTTAATTTTGTATGATAATTCAATTCCTGGACAATGGGAAGAAGTGGAAAAATTAGGGGGAGAAATTCTTAAACTTTGTGTAGAATTAGGAGGCAGTTTATCAGGAGAACACGGTATTGGTTCGGATAAAAATGAATATATGACCTATATGTTTAATGAAACTGATATAGAAACCATGCAATGGGTAAGACAAGTGTTTAACCCCGATAATTTAGCCAACCCTGGTAAGCTTTTTCCCACCCCTCGAACTTGTGGAGAAGCAGCCAATGCTAAAAAAATGTCTTGACGTTTGAGCTGAAAAGTGTATAGTATTGTTCCCTGAGTTGATGATAGATATCATCCTTGATAGTGTTGATAATTTTCTGAAACAAGCGTTATTAATTATCGCTTTTAAAATATGTCCCAACTGAATTATATCTATACCTTATTTGTCAGTAACCTATTAATCTCTTTACCGTTTCTTCTCTTAGGTATTGTTGTGTCTAGTGGGTTATTAGTGTTTGTTGATGAACATCAATTAGTGGCTAAATTACCTCGCACTCGTATTCTAGCAGTTATTATTGGCAGTAGTTTAGGTTTTTTACTTCCTTTTGGACAATATGGTAATCTTCCAATAGTTAGACGGTTATTATTACAAGGTGTACCTATTCCTTTATGTATTAGCTTCCTTATTGCTTCTCCTACGGTTAACCCGTTTGTTATTAGTAATAGTTGGGAAGTGTTAGGAGATCATCCGAGATTAGTCTTTTTGAGAATTTTAGGTGCTTGGATAATTGCTATTATGGTGGGTTTAGTTTTTAGTGCCTATCCAGAAAAATCTGTCATAATTGATGAATCATCTTCTGTTCTTAAAAGTCGTTCTACCTTAGTTAATTCTGGTACTATTTTACCACCTTCAGAGAATTTTCAACCATTTCATCGTGCTGGTAATTTAGTTTATGAATATCAGGGTAATGTTAGGAATTCTTTAGGAATATGGAAACAATTTTTATTATTTTTTGAGAATATAATTAAAGAGTTTATTGAATTAGGAAATATTCTTTTAGTTGGGGTTGCTATCTCTACCGCTTGTCAAGTTTTTCTACCTCAAGCACACCTTTTTCAATGGGGAGAAACTCCGTTAAACCAATTATTAATTATGATAGTATTTGGTTTAGGAATATCACTTAATTCTCTGGGTTCGGCTTATTTTTTAGTTCCTATTTTATCCTCTGTATTATATGGTTCTGCTTTTGTTTTCTTACTGTTAAATTCTCTGTTTAATATTCCAAGTTTAATATTGTTATTAGGAATAATACGTATTAAATTTGCTAGTTATATATTTATTTTGACAGCACAATTAATTTTAGTTTTGGGTTTAGTTCTTAACTTTTATATTAGTTGATCATTAATATATAGATAGTTAGAACAACCCAAGATAATCTCTTTAACATCCATTATATTGAAAGGCATTATCCCAAACATAGTCTAAAACCATTTTTGATTGTTCTAGAGATAAAATGTTTATATTTCCTTGCTCATTGTAGGACAATAAAGGAACCGCTTTCCTCTGATTTTCATTGTCGTCTTCATAAACAATTTTACCCTTGATTTTTTCTAAATTATTCAAAGGACCATGAATATCAAAATCTAGGCGAATACCTAATTTTTCCATCATCCATTGTTCAATTTTTCTATCCAACTTTTTAGGGCTTAATTTTTCTTTGCTGGTTAATAAATGATAATAGACTAAAATAATTTCTTTACATTCTTCTTCTTCTGCAATATCTGTCAATGCTTGAAATACACTGGAATTATTAGCTAAATTCTTAAAAAATAAAGTGTCACTTACTTCTTTTTGAAACTTAATTTCTTTACTTTTATATTTAGTATATTGTTTAACAGCAAATCCTCCTAATGTTATCGCTAAAGATAAAGTTGCTACTAAAATAGGCATAATATCACGTACTTTTCTTTGATCAACTTCTATAGAATCTACAACAGAATCTGCTTTAACTAATAGCAAAATAGCAACAATAATTAGTAAAATATTAGGAATTGCTCGAACGATTAAAGGAACAGCTGCACCAATAGCAGGAACACCAAACAACAATTTATCTTTCCATGTCATGCTAGTTTGAATATTAGGAAAAAGCAGATCCAGATCGAGTTTTGGGATATTTTTATAAAAATAAAGGTACATTTTTCCTGGTGTAAAATTTAGGCTTTGATATTTCTTATCTTTTTTTGCTTTTGCTTGAAAATACCCTTGACCTTTAAACTTAATTAATAAAACGACTCTTTCTAAAATATTAATAACTTTCTCTTGCTTAAAAAACTTAAACTTTTTTAGAGTAATATGTTTATCAATATCTCCCCGATAATAACAATAGAACTGATCAAAATCTTCAAAATCTACATCTGTTTCTAGATTAATTAAAGACTTTTCTTCTAAAGATTTCTGAATAATGTCATCAGATAGTTGGATATAATTAGCCCTTTCTAAAACATATTTAAACCCTTGAATAACTTTATTTTCCATTTCTTCATACTGTTCTAAACTCGGTTCTTGTAACGTTTGAACATCAGAATTAGGATTAAAAACCGTATAATTATCTTTGATCTTTTCTAATGTATAATGAAAACGAAAATGAAAAAAAGCAGTTAAAATGTCACAAAATTGTTTAAATAATTGAACATCTTTACCTTGAAGTTTGCCATCTTCAAGACAGAGATTAATAATATCTGTACGACGAAAAGGAATAAATGATTCTCGAATATCGGACATAAAATACTAAAAAGGAAATGATTAATTATTTATAGATAATACATCTTCGGCAGAAAGTCCATCTCCTTGATAGCCAAAGTACCATAAACTAGCAGCGGCCTCCGGTAAAGTCACCCCTTTATTGGGTTGAAACAATGTGGTATAACCGAAGACGCGCCTTACATTGGATTGTTCTGCATTTTGAAAATCTGCGTATAAAGCTTGTATGGCTTTTGTATCAATTTTCGTTGTATCTTGAAAACCCCAGGTTTCTTTTATATTATCAATAGAGGCTTGTGGTAATCCTTTTCCCATGTCTAAAGGCACTTTCCAGGTCACTAAATCTTCTCTGGTTAAAGGGTTGTCGGGACGAAATAAAGACGCGCTACTATTTCCTGTTAAGGGAGAGGGAATGATTCCTGCTTCTGCTAACCCTTGAATAACGGCAAAGTCAGGGTCATTACTCGAAACATCAGAAAAAGCCGGTTTAGAGGTTTCAACCCCTAATCTAATCTGTTTGGCTGGGTTATTTTCATAAAATTTGTTATAAGTTTCGACTAACCATCGTGCATAGGTTCTACGGTTAATAATATCGCTTTCTTTGACGGTTTTATTATCAGTGTTCCTCAAGTTAACTGTTTCTAACTGACGAACATCTTTAACATAAGATTTTAATGATTCAGGGACGTTATTAAAACTAGAATTATCATTATTTTTTGTTTCAGAAGAAGTAGGGTTTTCTTCAGTGTTTGATGCAGTTGTATTGTTTAAGGTTTGATAACGAATAGAATAATCAGTATTACCATTACTAGCAGAAAGAAAGGATAATTGTACTTCTAAGCCGTCTTTTTTAGCAATTAATGTGTTATTTTCTTCATTAAATGGTTGACTAATTTCCCAGTTATCACGTTCAAACTGTGCTTGATAAAAGTCACTAATCTGACTAATAGAATCAGAAGATGACCAGCGAATGAGACCTTGTTCATTGCTTAAATTCTCAGAAACTTCTTGTAATTCTGAATTGGAATATTGAGGAATGGTATCAGGAAAAGTCTCAGGAATTTCTAGGGTAGACTGGGTGACATTTTCTTGTTTTTCAGCCAATTCAGGATTAGGAGAAAAGCGATTTTCTAAATCGCTAATACTACTACAAGCGGTAATAATAGGGAAGAGTAGACTAAGAATGATATAACGATACATAGTGAATCAAAATGTAGAATGTAAAATTTAGAATTGCCGGCCCCTGAAGTTGCAGGGTTAAAAGCATTTTTTTGGTTCAACTTTTTTCAATCATGAAATATCATGTAACAATTAAGCTTGCTTATTATTTTGAGGTTCTAGAGCTGCTTTAGGATAAACAATTCTTTGGTGATGAAACTGTTGCCAAACCTTTACAAACACCTCGGCAATAATGGGTAATTCCTCATATTTTATTCCACTATCTTTTAATTGATTATCTCGCCAACGGGCTTTAAAAATCTTTTGAATCATAGCTAAAGCCGTTTCTGGAGTAGCTTCTTTTAGAGAACGTAAAGCCGCTTCACAGCCATCGGCTAACATAACAATTCCAGTTTCTCTTGACTGAGGAACTGGGCCTGCATAGCGAAATTCTTCTTCTGCAGTAATTGTCGTTCCATTGCGTTCGGCTTCTTGTTTAGCTTGATAATAAAAATAGGAAATTAATAAAGTTCCTTGATGTTCAGGAATAAAATCACGAATGACTCTAGGAAGACCATATTTATTGGCCATTACTAATCCTTCTGAAACGTGCTTTTTAATAATTTCCACACTCACCCAAGGATTATTAATTATATCGTGTTTATTGGGATTACCCATTTGATTTTCAATAAAGCCCATAGGGTCGTGCATTTTGCCAATATCATGATATAAAGTACCGGCACGAATCAACTCTACATTACAGTGTAATTCACGACCGGCTGCTTCTGCTAAACAGGCAACAAATAAAGTGTGTTGAAAGGTTCCAGGGGTTTCGGTGGCTAAGCGTTTAAGTAAAGCACAATTAGGATTAGCCAATTCCACTAAACGAATGGGAGTCACTAAATCAAAGAGACGTTCCAAATAAGGAGAAACCCCTAAGGCCATGACACTCCAGGCAATCCCCGATAAGCCATAAATAATCGCTTCGGGTAAGACAATAGACCAAATTGTACCGGCCACCGGAGCAACAATGAGATAACCCACAAAGTAGAGACTTCCTTGTACCAGTCCCACCACACCCCCTAAACAGGCTAACTCATCGCGCGATCGCAATTTCCAAGCGACAGAAGCCGCCAGGAGTCCCCCTGCAGTCCCGGCTAAGACATAACTCCAGTTGATGGTGGTGGCCGCAAAGGTCGATAATCCACTCAATAAGACCACTTGAGTAATCGCTAAAGTCGGGCCATAGAAACTACTGGTTAGGAGTCCCACAGCGGGCAAATTGGTGTAACCGAGATTGAAAATGGCTAATAGGGGGGTACTCAGACTTAGCAGACAAAGAAGAATGTGATCTCGGCGACGCATCGGACGATGAATCTTGTGACTCACCACACAAAAAATGCTCACTGTTCCCATAACAATCACAGCAGAAATGCCTAACCCGACCCAATTAATACCGCGACGACTGAGTTGAAAACTATCTAAGAGAACAAATTCTTCTTGAGTGATTTTTTCACCGGCTTCGACAATCACATCTCCTGCTTTGACTTCCACAATCACTGGTTCAACCGCTTGGGCTGCTTGTTCAGCCCTTTGTTTAGTGGCATCTTTATCGACTGTCAAATTATGTTTATTTTGCAAAATTTTCATTAATAAATCAGTAATTGCTCCTTGAGGAACCGATGAAGCCGTAGATTCTAGCTGATTTTTAATAATTTCGCTGAGCAAATAATCTGGCATTCCAGAGGGTAGTCCCTGTAATAAAATGCGATTTAAAGTAAGATTTAAGGTTTTTTCTGTAGTTTGCCAAGTGGTATCATCTAGGTTAAGAAATGTCCCTAATAACTCTGGTGTGAGATTGGAGGTTTTAGTATTTAAGATTTCTCGTTTAGCTACATAGTAACGTTGACGAGATTGTTCGATGGTATCTAAAAGACCTTTTAGGGTTGTGGTTGATGTGGTGTCTTCATAACTTTTTAACTGGGTTATGGCTTCTTTGTCTTCGGGTTTAAGGTTGTCTGCTGTTGCGGCGTTATCATTAAGTAAAGTTGAGCGAATAGTTAGCCATGTTTTTTCATCAATGCTACGCAAATATTGTTGAGTTTCCAGGGGAATAGAGGACACACTAATAAAAGGAAATGCCCCAACTTCCTGACGAAATTGTCTAATTTCAATAATGGTTTCTGTTAATTCGCCTTTAAGTTTGCTGGTGAGTTGAGGGTCTCTTTGTAGGATGGGAATAATGCCTGTACGAACTTCTTTGCGCTTTTCTTCGGTAGTTTTTTCATCTTCAAAGGTTCCATCTTTAGGAGCCACCACTTTTACGGGGGAAACGGTTCCGACAGACAGTTGAGGTTGATTGTAAAAACGATAACCAATCACACTGGTTAAAGAGATAACAGTCAGTCCCCACATCAAAGGTGGATGGAGTTGGCGGATAGGCTTTGACTTATGTAATTTGCTCAACCAGTCAGACTGATGAAGGGATTGAGAAGGAGTTTTTTTGGAGAGACTTTGAGCTTCGTGCAGGGGAGAATGACGACCTTTTTTATACTTTTGTCGTAACTTCTCTAAGTTTCGTTTTAATAATTGTAGCGTTTTCATATGGTGTGAGGTCAATGTAAAAACATCAAACGAGATTTCTTGGATAGTCTTGTTTATGCCTTCGACGATAAGTCATGATCTTATAAGAATTGGTAACTTACTTTGAAGAGACTATTGAGGGGAAACCACGTCTGGTAAAGGTTTTTTTAAACGATATAACCACACTAGCCCCAAAATCCCTACACTAATCATAACTAAACTGATAACCTGTGCCACCCTCAATGGTCCTAACATTAAACTATCGGTTCTTAATGCTTCTATCCAAATTCTGCCACAACTATAAGCGATTAAATACACCAAAGATAAAGTCCCCACATAGAAGCGGTTAGGATGCTTTAGTCCCCAAAAAAACAGGTATAGGAGGAGAATAAACACTAGGACATTCCATACCGACTCATAAAGAAATGTCGGATGAAAGTATTCAAATGTCAAATATTCTACGGGACGATTGTTAACGGGAATGTAAAGCTTCCAGGGTAAATTAGTGGGTGCGCCAAAGGCTTCAGAGTTGAAAAAATTACCCCATCTACCAATGGCTTGCCCTAATGCTAAAGAGGGAACCACTAAATCTCCCAGTTGCCACACGGAAATTTTGTTTAAACGGGCAAAAATTAGAGCGGCTATGATGCCACCGAGAATGGCCCCATGAATGGCTATACCTCCTTTCCAGATGGCGATGATATCTTCAGGCCGTTGGGCGTATTCTTGCCACTGAAAGATTACATAGTAAAGTCTGGCACAAGGAATGGCTGCGATGACCAGCCAAATAGCTAAATCCCCAATTAATTCAGGGTTAACGTGACGGCGTTTGGCTAACCATTGGGAGAGTGTTACCCCAATTAATACGGCACTAGCAATTAACAAACCGTACCAACGGATGACTAGAGGCCCTGCTTCAAATAAGATGGGGCTTGGAGATTGAAATTGAAACCCTAATAGCATAAGCGATCGCCATTTTCCCATGACATCTGAACATAATTATCATATCTCTTTTAATAAAGCGGGTGGGGGGAATCGAACCCCCATCATTAGCTTGGAAGGCTAAGGTTTTACCACTAAACTACACCCGCAAAGTTTTGTATTTTTTCAAGCTTTATTATCCTAACACACACAAGTGTCATTGACAAGCATCAATTTTCAGTCCTCGCTTTTAGGAGATGGCCTGTTGCGCTAACAACTGTTTCATCAATGCAGGCCAACCAAAAAAGTTAGGTAAGACAGTTTCCATGCGTCCTGACCAAGATTCTTCACTATGTTGGCCGATGGGGTCTTCTACCACAAATAAATTTTCGTTGTAGCGATAACCAAATTTATTTATTAATAAATCTCGCATTTCTCGGCCTCTTGCGGTTGCTCTGGCTTCAATAAAAGAATTATGATAACCTCCTTCTCGAATCAGTCCCCAATCTAAATAAATTTTAGGTTGTAATTGCGGATTTTGTAAGGTTTTTAATCCAGTAAACATCAAGGCTGAATATTCCAGTGACCCTAATAAATCTCCTGATAAATCTAAGAAACAAGGGTCAATCATTGAATCTAATCCTACCCAAAAAGAAGGAGACAGAGCGGCCACACATTGAAATTGTTTAGGGTGTCTTATGGCTGTATAAAAAGCAGCTAATCCTCCATGAGATGACCCCAAAACCATCGAATTTTCGGGGCTAGCAAGGGTCCGATAATTATTATCAATAAATGGCTTAACCTCGAAAGCTATATAATCAGAATATCCTTGTAATCCCCCCCAATTTCCTTCTTTAATAGGGGCATGGGTGTATTCATAATTACGGTCAATGGGACAAATGGCGACCACAATCACTCGCCGAATTTGATTGGTTACATATAACCGTGTCAAAATCTGCCCCATGTTCCAACTTTTATAATACTGACCTCCAGAAAAAAAGGCGGTATCTCCATCATTCATATAAATGACAGGATAGCTTTCTTGGCTATATTCATAATCTCTGGGTAAGAATACATGGATTATTCTCGGTTTGGCTTCTCTATCAGATTGTTTAAAATTACCATAAGTGTGAAAATAACCTGCCCAATGTCCTTGATCATGATACCAACCATTTTGTCCGCCTATTGTGAAGGGTTCAGCCATTAGATTTTAAAATTCAAGTTTTGTTTGTTTTCTGTTTTCTAGACTATAATTTTAGTTGTTTGCTTCAATTTTACTTCTAATTTCTTCGACTCGTTTACGATTAACGCCTAAGTCGGATTTTCCGAGACGAGATGCAGACCTAACATGGATGACATTTTGACCTGAATCAAAATAAAATTCCACATCATCAACGAAACCCATTAAAGGGGTTTTAAATTCAGCATAAAGATAGTCATTTGTTTCTTCAATAATGGTGGTTCTTTCCATATTTTCAACAATCTTTTTTAACTCAGCCATAGAAATCATGGGAAGGGGAGCAATTTTTGATTGAGAATCTGAACTTTGACTATTGACACAGTTAGGAGTTCCTGGACAAGGCGTTAGTTTATCATTTTTAACCCCTAAATTATTCGGTCTTGTTCCTGAAAAATTAAACATAGTATTTTCTCCTTTTAATTTTTTTTCAATGTTGATATTTTGGGAATTTTTTGACACCACTAAGCTATGAGTGATCCTAAATCCTTCATTTCTTGAGAATGAATGGAATAGAAACACTGCAACAACACTGTATTAGTTTATCAAATTACTGACCTAGAAGATAGTCTATAATCTAATAAATAATTAACAATTAATAATTAATAATATCAAGTCTATGGATAAAATTTAAAAAATTATCTTAAAATTATTAGAAAGATTTGTCTATTAACTTACTTTTGTTTATTGGATATAAAAAAAGTATTTTAGGAGAGCAAAAGCTAAAAATCAAAGAAAAAATTAGGTTTAAGCTTGATTTTTAAGAGATAATTGCTTAACAAAACTTTGATATTCAGAGGATTGTATTCCTTGATTTAATGTCTCTAAAACTTTGGCTAAATCTCCTTTTAATAAAGCAGTCACATCTAACCATAAACCAGGATAAATTTCACTTTTGATAATTCCTTGTTCATCCGCTTGTAATTTAATGTATTTTTCTTCTTTCAATCTAAACCAATCAATTTCATTATCATCCACTCGCCAAACTAAATATTCTTGAACTTGATTACGACGATAAGCTTTTAGTTTATCATGTAAATCGATAGATACGGTACTCGCTGCAATTTCTACTATTAATTCTGGCGCACCTTCTACATATCCATCTTCACTAATTATTGATTGCCCATCTTTTTCTATTCTTAATAAAGCATCTGGTTGGGGTTCATTTTCTGGATCTAATCTAACTGTTGCATTATCTCCTGTTTGTACATTTGGAGTGAAAGCTTTATAAACAGTTAGCCATCCTATAATATCAGCATGAGGTTCACCGTGTTTATTAATTCTTAAAGGAGATCCCATATATACAATACTTTCTATTAATTCTGCTTTTTTAACATGAGTCATCTGTTGATAACGGGTTTCAAACTCTATACGAGTTAAGCGATCGCCATTTTCTAATGGGGGAATGTTGACCGTAGATTTTGTAATACTTTGTGCCATAATGATTATCCTAAACTTTGTTTCTCCTATTGATAAATCATCTATTATATTTTGGTTAAATTCCTAATTCCTGTTTTAATTCTTCAAGGGTTTGGGGTTGTATTTTTCCTGTGATAGATTCGTCAATTGCATCAAATAATCGACGCGCATTTTCAGGCGATCTCAATAAATAAACTGTTTCTACTAAACTTCTTAAGTTAGATTCAGAAATTAAAGCGACATTTTCTCCATCATTACGATTGATGATGCATACCTGATGATCTTTTGCTACTTTTTCTAATAACTGAAACAAGCTATTTCTTGCTTCAGTGGGTGATGTTATTTCATAACTAAACATAATTTTTATTTTTTAGTTGATATTACTTTAAAGATTTATATACATTATACTGTGTTAACAAACTAATGATCTATTTTACTTTTCTAAAACTTATAATCCTAATTTTTTCTTAAAATCTGGATCATATTTTGCTGTTTTCCAATTATTGGCTAGTTTAATTTGTTCTGGTGTTATATTTTTAGCTTTAGTAAAATTAGCTTTTGAAATATCAGCATCAGTGAAAATTGTTTCCTTAAGATTAGCATCAGTAAAATCTGTTTTCTTCAAATTAGCATTAGTAAAATTAGCTCCTCTAAATCCACTACCCATAAATTCTGCACCCATAAGCTTTGAATCAGTAAAATTAGCTCCATTAACATAGGAAAAATGCAGTTTAATATGTTCTAAAAATATACCACTCATATCAATATTATCAAAATAATATCTGTTGGTACTAAGATTACAATAAGGATATTTGTCTATATTTACAGTATTGGATGTAGTTAATATATTTGGTTCTACCGAACTTGTCATGTAAATTACAAAAATAAAAACGTATTTTTAAAAGTATAAAGACAAGAGAATAATAAGTAAAAGCTTTATGTAGGTTGCTTTTAAGGAGATTTGATGCTTAAATAGGT
>NETF01000019.1 GCA_002172675.1 unicellular cyanobacterium SU3 | reverse complement strand
TTAAGTCCAATCTTCTATTATATAAAACAAACTTATGTTTAAGGAGGTTTTTTGGGCTGTTTCAACGTAAATTGGCGATCGCAGATTAACGTTTCGCCTCTCTGAAACTGAGTTTGTGATCTACTGAGTCTTGGTAATAGGCACACGACACATAATATGTTACCGATGACAAATAATGTGTTAAGACGACACTATTTTGTTACCGATGACAAATAACGTGTTACTTTACAGTTCCTGTTGTAAACACTCTGCAGACACGCCCTACAAGCGAAATGGACGTAACTGGACTCGAACCAGTGACCCCATCGATGTCAACGATGTACTCTAACCAACTGAGCTATACGTCCGCATAAGTCCTTAGTGTAACATAAGATTTACCCAAAACGCAAATAATGAAACGAACTTACATAGATTTCCTTAAGAGATGGGGGAGTTGGCCGGTTTGGGGAGTGTAATAAAAAGACAACCCTTGATTATTGATCATTATATGTACGAGAAACTGACACCCCCCACCACTGGTTCTAAAATTACCTTTAAAGACGGTAAACCCATTGTTCCTAATAACCCCATTGTTCCTTTTATTCGTGGGGACGGAACCGGGGTCGATATTTGGCCAGCAACGGAAAAAGTCATAGATGCTGCGGTGAAAACTGCTTACGGAGACAGCAAAAAAATCAACTGGTTTAAGGTGTATGCAGGGGATGAAGCGTGTGATAAGTACGGAACCTATCAATATTTACCCGAAGATACCTTAACCGCTATCAGAGAGTATGGTATCGCTATCAAAGGACCCCTCACAACTCCTGTAGGTGGGGGTATTCGCTCTCTTAACGTCGCTTTACGACAAATTTTTGAATTATACGCTTGTGTGCGTCCTTGTCGCTATTATCCGGGGACTCCTTCCCCTCATAAGTCCCCTGAAAAGTTAGATGTCATCGTCTATCGGGAAAATACCGAAGATATTTATTTAGGAATTGAATGGAAAGAAGGGACAGAGATTGCTCAAAAATTGATCAATTATTTGAACAATGAACTAATCCCGGCAACCCCAGAACATGGTAAGAAAAAGATTCGTTTAGACTCAGGAATTGGAGTTAAACCCATTAGTAAAACGGGTTCTCAACGGTTAGTTCGTCGTGCCATTGAACACAGTTTAAAATTGTCCAAAGCCAAACAAATGGTTACTTTAGTGCATAAAGGTAACATTATGAAATACACTGAAGGATCATTTAGAGATTGGGGCTATGAGTTAGCAACCTCAGAATTTAGAGAGGTTTGTGTGACAGAAAGAGAATCCTGGATTTTGAGTAATAAAGAAGGAAAAGCAGACATTTCTATTGAAGATAACGCCAGAAAAGTTGAACCCGGCTATGATGGGTTGACCCCTGACAAAAAGCAAGAAATTGCTGAAGAAGTTAAAGGGGTTTTAGACGCTATTTGGGACAGTCATGGGGATGGAAAATGGAAAGATAAAATTATGGTAAACGATCGCATTGCTGATAGTATTTTCCAACAAATTCAAACCCGTCCTGATGAATATTCTATCCTGGCAACTATGAACTTAAACGGGGATTATTTATCCGATGCGGCTGCTGCTGTTGTGGGTGGTTTAGGTATGGGACCAGGGGCAAATATTGGGGATACTTGCGCTATTTTTGAGGCAACTCATGGTACTGCACCAAAACACGCCGGACTTGATAGAATTAATCCTGGATCGGTCATTCTTTCTGGGGTGATGATGTTAGAATATATGGGCTGGCAAGAAGCCGCAGACTTGATTAAAAAAGGCATTGGAAATGCGATCGCTAATCGTCAAGTCACCTATGATCTGGCCCGTTTAATGGAGCCAAAAGTCGATCCTCCTTTGAAATGTTCGGAGTTTGCTCAGGCAATTATTGATCATTTCAAGGATTAATGATTGGTCAGTAGGGACAATTAAGACATTGTTCCTACGCTCATCAGAATCGGTCAGTTTTTCTCTTTTTGGTCTTATTCCTAACGCTCATAACTCCTTAGATAATATGTTAAATTAACCCCATATAACAAATCATTGGGATGAGGAGATTAAACAAAATGACGGCCAAATGGAAATGGCAAAAAAAACTGAAAACCTTACTCTCTATTAGTAGTCTATTACTGGGAACAACCTTCGCTTTAAAAGCAACAGCAGCTGAAGAAATTACCTTTTATTATGGTTCGTTTGCTCAGACGGTTGATGTAGAATCTTTAGAAATTTTTGCCGAGAAAGGGACAGTTAAACCCGATCTCAGAACTATTTTTAATATTGTTAAACCCAATGAAGTCGTCAAAAGCAAATTTCAACAAGCGTTAGTCACTCCCATTGATATTAATGCAACTTTACTGTCTCGGTTGCTCAATACTGATGAAGGCGATCGCATTGTTAGTGAACTGGGTACTTTGATCGAAATGCAAGGAGGAACCAGTGGAAAATCGGTCTTACGGGGTTCGATGATACAAGCTGCAGCTTCTGATGAAGGTTTTACCATTCTTAATTTTCTGCAAACTTTACCCACCAATATGCAGATCAATGTCCGTGAAACCTTACGATGGGCCCAACAAGCCAGTTTTTTGGTCAAAGCAACAGAAAATCTGGTGAAAACCACAGAAACCCTGGCTCTTGAAGCTTCTGAAACCCAACCAGCAACGGATTTTAGTCAATTACCTAATCCTGGTGAAACTGGATCAGTTCCCTTTGTACGCGATCGCTGGATCTTAACGGATAATGAGCGAAATAGACGGTTTTATGTGGAGGTTTATCAGCCTAAACTTACGACTTCTGAAGAAATTCCTGTGATTGTATTTTCTCATGGATTAGGAGAAAGACCTGAAACTTACCAAAAAATGGGGGAATTATTAGCCTCTCACGGGTTTTTAGTGGCGATGCCTCAACATCCTGGGAGCGACACCGCATATAAAAAAGATTTGGTCGAAGGGTTCACTAGAAATATTTTTAGTTTAAACGAATTTATTAATCGTCCTCTCGATCTCAGTTATACCCTCGATGAGTTAGAAAAACGCAACGCAACGGACTTTGAGGGACGGTTAAACTTAGAGAAAGTGGGAGCATTTGGTCATTCTTTTGGAGGTTATACTGCTTTAACAGTAGCAGGTGCTACCCTGGACTTTGAACATTTAAAAAAAGACTGTGACTCTGCAGCTAGTCGCTTTAACCAAGCTATTTTGTTGCAATGTCGTGCGCTTAAACTACAGCAACCTATTCCTAAGCTAAAAGATGAGCGCATTGGTGCTGTGTTGGTTTATAACCCTGTTAATGCAAGTATATTTGGACCAGAGGGACTCGCTAATGTTAAAGTACCTGTGTTTGTAGGAGCAGGAACCTATGATCTCACCACTCCCTTTGTGTTTGAGCAAGTGCGATCTTTTCCTTGGTTAGTCAATGCACCAGACAGTTATTTAATGATACAACAAGGGGATAGTCATGTTCCTTTGGCAAAATTAGGGGCCGGCAGTCATTTTACAGCCACTTCTTTGTTGAAATTAACCTTACCTCACGAGCAATTAAGACATTATTATGCTGCGCCGTCTATTGTCGCATTTGCTCAAGTTTATTTAGCGGATCAAGACAATTATCGCACTTATTTGCATCCTTCTTATATAACTTATCTGAGCGAAGAACAAGACTTTAAAGCTTTTCTAGTTACGGAAAAATCAGCACCTAGTTTATTAGAAAGTTTTCAACAAGAGGTTGAAGGGTTTAGAAATTTGTAAAGTCTCAGTTTTGTCATGAAGTTTATAATTAAAATAATTAAAAATACGAATCTTATCAAGAACTTATGATGCTAATTACTATTAGTGAAAATGAATTAATGTTAACCCCTGGAAATGAAGCAATTTTCCCCCATCAAACCTGGGAAGATTATCAAAGATTGTTGGATTTACGTCAAGATAAAACCCTTCCTAAACTATATTTTAATAGCAAAACCCAAGAAATTCGGCTTATGTCCCCTTTACCCAGTCATGGAAAGCGTATTGATCTCCTCAGAGATTTAGTTAAAATTCTCTTACGTCGACAAGGAAAAGATTGGGAATGTTTTGATCCTATTACTCTTAAAATACCTGATCAAGCGGGTTTAGAACCAGATACCTGTTTTTATATTGAGAATAGACAAGCAATTTTAGGCAAAAATAAAATTGATTTAGCTATTGATCCACCACCAGATTTAGCCATAGAAGTTGATTTTACCTCAATTACTGATATAGGTGCTTATGAATTACTTAAAATTCCTGAACTATGGGTTTATCGTCAAGAAAGTTTAAACATTTATCTTTTACAAAACAAGAGTTATCAAGATAGTGAAAAAAGTAATCTCTTTCCAGATATAAATATCAAGAAAATTTTACCCTATTATATTGAATTAGGATGGACTGAAGGATCTAGTATTGCCTTACGTCAGTTTGAAGATTTAGATAAATTTAGTTAATTAGTTGCTTCTTTTTCTAACAACAAAGTGACTGGACCATCATTATTAATATTGACCTCCATCATTGCCCCAAAAATTCCCGTTTCTATTTTTAAACCACTCTTTTTTAACTCATCAACAAATAAATTATATAATTTTTCAGCTTCTTTAGGCGGTGCAGAATTACTAAAAGAAGGACGACGGCCTTTCCGACAATCACCATATAAAGTAAACTGACTAATAACTAACACTTCCCCTTGAATATCTTGTACCGATTTTGTCCATTTACCTTCATTCTCTTTATCAGAAAATAGTCGTAATTCTAAACATTTTCGCACCATCCAATTAATTTCATTGATGGTATCATTAGCAGCAATTCCTACTAGTAAATTTAATCCTTTTCCTATCTTTCCGATAACTTTTCCATCAACGGTTACTTGAGACTGAGTGACTTTTTGAATAATTACACGCATAAGCAATTTATCATTATCTAATTAATTCAATTAATAATTAATCGAGCATACAAGTTTACAATAATCGATTAAGCTTTTATACCTAATTAGCAAGGCAGAGAATTAATCAATATTAAAGCTTATTTCTTCTATTTTATCTAAGAAAAATCCCAAGCTATGATAGGCTAAAGAAAAGCAATTGATTGTACTTCCTATGACTTTTTTACAAAATTTTACATAAAGTAACCCAAGTGGCTAACAAAAATTAACGTAAATAAGTGTCAATTTTGCCCCAAAATGTATCCTGCTATTTGAATTAATATGGCTGCTAAAAATGATAAAAACCATAGTATATTTCTCTATGAAGTAATAATTAACCCCAAAATGGGGAGACTGAATCAAATTGACGGTTTATTTCAACGTCGGGGAAAATTTTATTTGAGAGTGCCTTACGGACGGATGAGACGAGAGACGCAAAGGATTAGCCGTTTAGGAGGGAAAATTGTTAATATTATTCCGATTAATACTCTAGATGACCTTTCTATTAAAGATGAGAAAGACGTACCTTGGTGGGTAGAAATTACCACGACTCGCCCCCATTGTATCTATTATTTTGGACCGTTTGATGACTTTGTTGAAGCCTATGAACATCATGGGGGTTATGTCGAAGATTTGCAAGAAGAAAGGGCTAAAGGAATTATGATACATATAAAACAATGTCAACCTTTAGTGTTGACCCAAGAATTAGAAGAAGAAACCATACCCATGTATAACTATTAGGAGTAACTTTAAAATGGATGCACTAAAATTTTTTCAGAATAGTTCAGGAAAATGGCGATCGCAACGCACAACCCATCATTTAGCCTTCAGACGGGCTGAAATTGGCAATTCCGAGATTTATGTCGAAGCGTTAGAGTCCGATAATCCCAAAATTGTCGAAATTTGTCAAATGCACGAAGTTGACCCTAGTTTAGCCATTGGAGGTGCTTTTGTCAGTTGGGATGGTTCAATGGCCTGGGATAAAGAAGATGAAAACCATAGCGGAAACACCATTTTTGCCCTCATTCCCGAACAAGATAACCCCAGAGAGGGCGTTTTACTGCGAGAGAGAGGGTATGCTGAAATCGTTCCCATTGCAGGTCGTTACTATATCGATAATGATGATGCGCTGGTATTAATTACCGAATATGACACCATGAGTACCATAGAAAGATTTTGGTTTGTTAACCCTAACCTGCGTTTAAGAACCAGTACCGTGCAGCGGTTTGGAGGGTTCAATACCGCCACATTTTGCGCTGAAATGCGTCAAGCAGAAGATTCTGAGTCAAACCAAGCAACTGACAATGTTGCGCCTCTGAGTGTGGGTTATTCCATTACTGGGTGGTAAGTTAACAGTTCTCAGTAATCAGTAGCCACTGAGTAGTTGTTAAGTGTCAAGTTTTCATTTTTCTTGTAACAAATGTTAATAATTGACGACCTAGCGTCCCCAACTCGCTTATGATTAGGATTACAGTTTTTAAGACTTTGTAAAATAACGGAGGTTCAAACTTGGCTCTTCCTCTTATAAATTACGCGCCCAAATCTCAAAATGCGCGAGTTGAAGGATACATCGTACCAGGAGATGAGCAACCGATCATCTTTACCACCGAGAATGTTCTCTCTCCTGGGGACATGGATGTTTTAATCGAAGCCGCTTATCGTCAAATCTTTTTCCATGCGTTTAAATGGGATCGTGAACCCTTTTTAGAGTCTCAACTTCGTAACGGACAAATTACTGTACGGGACTTTATTCGTGGGTTACTGCTCTCTAATACTTTTGTTACTAGCTTCTATGAGAAAAACAGTAACTATCGCTATGTTGAGCAATGTGTTCAACGGGTATTAGGAAGGGACGTTTACAGCGAACAAGAAAAAATCGCTTGGTCTATTGTTGTTGCGACCAAAGGATACGGCGGTTTCATCGACGAATTACTCAATAGCGATGAGTATCTCGAAAGCTTCGGTTATGATACCGTACCCTATCAGCGTCGTCGTAATCTTCCTGGACGGGATGAAGGAGAAATGCCCTTTAACCTGAAATCTCCCCGTTACGATAGCTACTATCGCGGTATTTTAGGCTTTCCTCAAATTGTATGGCAAAACGAAATCCGTCGTTTTGTTCCTCAAGACAAAAAGCCCAAAGCTGGCGATCCTGCCAACTACTTGAATGTTGCTCGTAGTCTTTCAAGCGCTCAAGGGAAAACAACCCCCAGAGTTTCTACTGGAAACCTTGACTATTTATCTAAGGTTCCCCGCCGTTAATTTTTAAACTCTGTTTAATTTAACAGCAAGATTCGGGAAAGTTGCGGATCGATAGAATGATTAAGTCTTCTAGGCAAGGTTATTTTATGGTTCTGTGACTTTCCCCACTTTTTTTAGAAAGTTATATTTTCTCTACTTAAAATAGTGGTCAATGAAAGTTTTAGAAATATTAAACTCGTCTAAAACTTCTGGTAAATTTCGACGGGGAATAATTCCTCTAAAACATTGAAAAAATAATTTATCGCATTTATAGTTACGATCTCTTTCTTTTATAACATCTGATAATATATTTTGAAATTTTGTACATTCTTCTTTACCATATGACTCACCGTTCGCTGAAATTGAAGGGGTAGGATAGGCAAAAAAGGTTAAAATCCTTGTGTAATCAACTATTGGACAACAAGGAGTCGCTCAATTACGTCACAAACACACTCAGAACGAATAGATGATCTCCCATTGATTATTTATTGGTTAAAACAAATGAAATTTGACAGAAGCCGTGCAAGCTTATAAACAACAAATGAAACAAAAAAAACCGCTCCCAATCATGCTAAAGTACAAAGCCTATATCTCCTCAAAACAAGGGTGGCAGAAACGGTCAGATATTTAGCCGTCATTATGGGACGTTCTGAATCAACAATTCACCATTGGCTTAAGTTATATATATATAAATGTCCTAACCAAAATGCGTAGTGCTATAGTTTAAAAGGCAAGATGTGAGTATACCAGTTCCCATATCTGTAAGATACAAACTTTTCTAGTTTTAGAAATTAAGAATCGATCTTCCTTAATAGTTTTGCCAAGCACTAAATTCATAATAAATATTACCACGGGTACTGTGACGACTTCCTCTTAATTCTCTCATTTTTTTGTTTAAATAATCTTGAGCTTCATTAGGAGGTAATTCTGTGGCTTGCATAAAAGTTAAAACACTAATTTTTCCCTTACTTTGCTCTAATAATTTGTAAAAAATAGTATCAATATCTTTTCTAAGAGATTTTAAATAGATATAAATAGAAATCGAATAAATAAATGACAACACAAGGCCAATAATATGTAATAAAAGGCCATTTAAAAGAGATTCCAGAAAAATAAATTCAAAGACAATAAAAAAAGTTAAAGTGTTCCAAAAAATATAAGCTTCTCTCACTTTTTCTCTTTCAGTTTTTACCTTTAACTTAAGAATTATAATAAAATAAACAATAAAGGTTATGGCAAAATAGACGATCCATTTCATTGATACTACCCAATCCGCTCAAATTTAGTAGTTATTCATTAACAAAATGTTGAGATAAGTCTTAAAAAAGTGGGTTAGACGGTTAGAATGCTGTTATAAACAAAGATTCTAACCGTCAACCGTCTAACCCACCCAACAATAAAGTGCTATTGAGCCACTTTTTCTCTATCTTTTTGAGCTAAGAATTTTTCTAACTCTGTCAAAGCATCAGAATCTACTTTTGTTTGCATAGGACAGAATTTAGGACCGCACATCGAACAAAATTCAGCTGTTTTGTAAATATCTGCCGGTAAAGTTTCATCATGATATTCCTTCGCCCGATCAGGATCTAATGATAGCTCAAACTGACGATTCCAATCGAAATTATAACGAGCTTCAGACAGTTGATCATCTCTGTCTCTAGCTCCTGGACGATGACGAGCAATATCGGCTGCGTGGGCTGCTATTTTATAAGCAATTAGCCCATTTCTAACATCCTCTGCATCAGGCAATCCTAAATGCTCTTTCGGAGTCACATAACATAACATTGCTGTTCCATACCAACCAGCCATAGCCGCACCGATCGCAGAGGTAATATGATCATAACCTGGAGCAATATCTGTTACCAAAGGACCCAATACATAGAAAGGTGCTTCAGAACACTCTTCCATCTGCTTTTTCACATTAAACTCAATTTGATCCATCGGTACATGGCCAGGACCTTCGACCATCACCTGTACATCATGTTCCCAAGCGCGACGAGTCAGTTGGCCTAGGGTTTTCAACTCGGCCAGTTGTGCTTCGTCAGACGCATCATGGGTACAACCCGGACGCAGAGAGTCCCCTAAACTAAAAGAAACATCATATTTCTTAAAAATTTCGATAATTTCGTCAAAATGGGTATAAAGTGGGTTTTGTTTATGATGATGCAACATCCAACGGGCAATAATACCACCCCCACGGGAAACAATACCAGTTAAACGACTTCTCACTAAGGGCAGGTGTTCGATTAGAATACCTGCATGGATGGTCATATAATCCACCCCTTGTTGAGCGTGTTTTTCGATGATGTGGAGAAAATCATCAGCTGTAAGGTTTTCTATGTTACCGTGAACGCTTTCTAGTGCTTGGTAGATAGGAACGGTACCAATAGGAACCGAAGACGCTTTAATGATAGCAGTACGAATAGTGTCTAAGTCTCCCCCACCGGTGGATAAGTCCATGACCGTATCAGCACCATATTTAACCGCTAGATTGAGTTTAGCTACTTCTTCATCGAGATCAGATGAGTTAGGAGAAGCACCAATGTTAGCATTGACTTTACACTTAGAAGCGATTCCAATACACATTGGTTCTAAGTTAGGATGGTTGATGTTTGCAGGGATAATCATTCGTCCCCGTGCCACTTCTTCACGGATTAATTCTGGGGGCAAACTTTCCCGTTTTGCCACATAGTCCATTTCTTCAGTAATAACCCCTTGACGGGCGTAATACATCTGAGAGACATTACTTTGTCCCCGTCGCTTGGCAACCCATTGTGTTCTCATACTTTGATTCCTCTATAAACAGCTTCCCTACGCTGGTATTACCCAGTCTCAGGTTCTAAGGGTATTTCTCAGCCTTATTCCACAGACACCCCTAGCTATGGATCATATTTTAGCATTTATGTTTGTCTGTTTTGAGCCTTTAACCAACTAAAATTTTTTTAGCAAAACCCTTGCATTGAAAAAAAATATTTGCTATGCTTGTTAAGCACTGAATAAATAAGTGCTTTAGCCGGGATAGCTCAGTTGGTAGAGCAGAGGACTGAAAATCCTCGTGTCGGCGGTTCAAGTCCGCCTCCTGGCATCGAGTAAAAATTAACCAATTGGTGTAAAAATATCTTGTAGCCTATATGAACATTACTGATACAAGCAAGTTAAATGTAATGCTCAGCCCTGACAAGCTAGACAGATTGAAAAACAAAGTCAAGGATGAGGGAAAAACTATCGATGACGTAATTAACGAGTTAATTGATGCTTATCTCGCTGATACTAACCCAGACAGTTTAAATAATGCGATCGCAAATCATCCCACTATCCAATCAATGAAAAGTGACATTGATAACTTGGGTAGTTATTTAGATGGGTTAACGAGAGCAATTCAAGAGATAAAAGCAGAAAAACTTTCATCAATTAATAATGAATAATTACTTAGTTTCACTTAATTGATAATAAATCCCCCAAATCGCCATCGCCCTCAAATAATGACCTGCTCTAAAGGTTCCGACGGCGGTTATAGCTTCAGGAGTCCGAAACTGTAAGCCATTTTCATACACTTGTTTAACCACAGCTTCAGTTAATTTTAAGGCTTTATCTTTCATGCCCATTTGTATTAGAAAAGAGGCTAAACCAAAATTAATTCCCGTCCAAACTTCTTGGGGATGGGTTGAGTTAGGATCTTCTGGCGTTCCATCCGGTTTCATGCCATTTGCAGCACCATATTTTCCGTTTTGAAACTTCAAGAAACAAGATTCATAAACTTTCTTTAAAGTGGATAACGCATATTCATGTTCAACGACATCAGGTAAAGCCAATAAACGGGCATAAAATTGACCCGATAGTTGATCTGCCATCACCACATCCGAACCACTTTCACTATCTAATTTATAGTATTCCCCATTCCATAACGTGCTGTGATAAACTGAGCGAGATTGTTGTAACCAATCCTGATATTTATCCAGTTCTTTTTCAATGGATTCGGGATAATTTTCGGGTTCTAATTGTGGATTATTGGGACGATTTTCTAATAATATTTTCCCTATTTTTATAGCAGCTTCTAAAGCAGCGATCCATAACGCCCCACAATAAGCACTCATTCCTCTTAATTCCCAGTCATCAAACGTCTGATCTGGTGCGCCAGAATTTTCAGGAATACCATCATTATCTAAATCAAATTCTTTCAGATAGTTTAATGTTTCTGGAACCGCTTCCCAACATTCCCAGAGAAAGTCAATATCCTCCGAACCCGTTAACAGAAAATCTCGATAAAGTTGTAGGACAAAATCACTACCTAAATCCTTCCAAAGATTACAATCTTGATAACTTGTATAATTTGTTTTTTCCCAAGGATGTTCGTTCGGCGCACCTAAATCATGAGGGGTTGCACCTTTCGCTTTTCTGATACCTTCAGCTTGATTATAACCAATAATTCTAATAGTATCATCACTGCTAGGAATTGCCCGTGCAAATGCTTCGATAACTGCCTTTTCTAAGCGAGGCCATAACATCAATAACCCGAACGATCCATATAACCTTACATCTAAGCTTTCATACCAACGATAATCCATCGATTCTAAAACCCCAAATTGTCCCACTGGATCAGTCTCTGAGGCTGCTGTCCAAAGGGTTCCACCGTCGGTTAATAAGTATAATTCATTAAAAAGCGCCATCTTAAACCAGTCGGCTAAATCGTTCTGTTTTAAGATAGAATTATGCCATTCTTCTACTCTATCTCGCCAGACATCCGAATGTTTTAAAGCGGTTCTAATCATTGCCCAACCATTCTGACCATTGCGACCAAAAAAGTCAGTATAGCGTCGATAATATTGAATACCCTGAGCAAATTCTGTGATGGGTAAATCCCAAGCTAAAATGAAAGGAATCTTTTTAACTTTTCCTGGTTTAATAGTGAAACGGATGGCCATGGCTGCTGCAATTTGTTCTCCAGGTTCGGCCGGTGTTTCGTCTTCTTGATCTGGCAATGATCCATTCATAGCAAAATAGTCCCAAACCTCTGAACCATCCCCATTCGGATTCCATTTTCCCAGATAAAAAACTTCCACACTGGGATTAGTAACACTGGCGATACAGATTTGTCCTTCTCCCTCTTGCACTTGTTCATGGGGTTGTAATCTATTAAGAATAAAACCCACCCGAAAATTATCTTGTATCCACTGATTAAAATTCCCCGTACTATGACCCCATTGCGGTTGATATTCGTATTCTGGACTACCGTCGTCTCTAACAGTAATTTCAGGGGATTTAATCGCATTCGTAAACCAACCGACAATATTTTGCCAAGTGAGCATAATACTGAGAGTTATGGGTTTATCAGTAGGGTTTTTTATCGTCCATTCAAATACCCCAATGGGATAACTGGTTTCTTGATAGTTGTTCGGAATAATAGGAGAAAATTGTTCACAATAAATCTCTGCTTGAAATACCCCTTCATACTGATACCAACTACAGGGATAAAGTGCCGAATAGGTTCCTTTTTCTTGGGGATACCAAGACCAACGAGATAGGGTATTATCTTCTGGGGGTTCCGTAGACAAAGCATACGCTTGTGCTGTGCCATCTTCTAACTGTTCAAAGATACTAAATTGACACGATGGGATACTTTTAAAAATATGTTCCCCCCCATCCAAATGCCAGAGGTTAAAATCACCCCGAGGCGATCGCCCAATACAACCCGATCCAAAGCCACCGAGAGGCATTCCGTGCCAAGGACCGTCATCTAAATTACTAGCATAGCGTACTGTATAGGGATTATCCCATCCTTGACCGATAGGACGTTTCCAAGCGCAAGAAGGGATGTTTGGGAGGGAAAATAAAGTCTTCATGGGATCATATTTTAGAACAGGAAGGTCATTCGGAACAGTAATTAAACACAAGTTCGGTGTTAGGAGTTAAAAGTTCTAAGTTATTCTTGTGTTAAAAAGATTCAAATTACAATTTATTTAAGAAGGGGTGGGTAAGCTTTCTAAATAACGAAGAAATTCTAATAATTCTTCATCAGATAATACTTGACGCGATCGCTTTCCATAGGTTTTGATTAAATATTCTCGACCTTGTTCGGTAGTCCATTTTAATCGTTTTAATTCTGCGTTGGAACGGGCAATAATTTCAGAAAAATCAAGTTCCTCTTCTTCTACCATCGGGGGATTTTCGTCAATTTGGGGTTCTTCAAGGGGTTCAACGGTAGGTTCTTGACTGTCTTCTGGTTCTATTTCTTCTGTTTTTGTTGATGTAGGAGTGACAGGAATAGGCAAGGGTTTATCTTCAACTTCTGGTTCAACTGATAATATTTTTTTAGTATTTGATGTAGATTTAGTTTGTTTTTTAGCAGATTTACTTGGATCTTCAGACGTTGTTTTAGGCGATGGTTTTGGTTCTTCTTCTATCTCTTTCGGTTCTTCTTTTTGAGTCACCTTAGTAACGGGTTCAATGGGTTTTTCTGGGGGAGGTGATGCCACTTCAACTTTAGGTTGAGATTGAATGGTTTCTTGGGATGACGGGGAAGATTGAGGAATTAGTTTTTCGACTTTTTCCGTAACCTTATTCTCTAGTTTAAGACTTTTTAATGCTCTTTTTATCGCTCGATCTTCTGCTGTTTCAATGTTATTATCGGCTGCTAATCCTGTCCCTAATGTTACACCATTATTCTGTAATAATACCCTGACAATATATTGACCATGATCGATGGTTACTAACTCGCTCACTAAACTTCCTTCAGGATAATGTTGTCGGAATTGGCTTAACATATTCAATGCCTCTTTGTTCCCAGTTTTATTTAAGTTAACTTGTACTATTGTAACAACAATTATACTAAATTTTATGTTACCGAGGCTATGGCCTCGGAAAAAATAACAGAAGGTTTAACTTAGCTATAATTCACCTTTTAACCATTAAGTAATTTTTGTAATGTTTCTGTTGCTAAGCGAGGACCATAACAGGTGACAATTTTAGAAGAAGCACGGGAAGCTAAATCACCAGCCTGAGCATAATTCATGCCGTGGGTTAGACCATATAAAAAAGCTCCAGCATACATATCGCCTGCGCCTACAGTATCAATTGCTTGAACGGGGTAAGGCGTGATTTCTATCAATTCTTGACCATCAAAAACCACTGATCCCTGAGAACCTCTAGTAATTGCAAATCCTTTAGATAATTTTTTAAAATAGGCGACCGCCTCAGAAAAATCTTCCGTGTTTGCCATTTTTAAGGCTTCTGATTCATTAGCAAAAATAAAATCTGTATTTGAGCCAATTATGTCTAATAATCCCTCTTTAAAAAAGTCGACCATATTGGGATCGGATAGGGAAAATGTCGTTTTAACCCCAGAGGTTTCAGCCACTTCTCTGGCTTTAATAGCAGCTGCTTTAGCAGTTGGAGAAGTAACTAAATAGCCTTCCATATAGAGATATTCAGAATCACTAATTGCCTCAGTTACTAATTCTGCTTCTGATAAACTACCATTAATTCCTAAGAATGTGTTCATAGTGCGATCAGCATCAGGCGTAACCATAACCAAGCATTTTCCTGTAGTTCCATCTACTTCTTTTTCGTCATGAACATTGGTATCTAAACCACAGTTTTGTAAATCTTCTAAATAGAAAACTCCGGCTTCATCTTTCGCCACTTTACAAGAGTAAAAACCCTTAGCACCAAACTGACTTAAAGCAACCATGGTATTAGCAGCAGATCCCCCACCACTTTGCTTACATAGATTACCATTAAATTTAGCGATGATCTCCCCTTGACGAACTTCATCGACCAAAGTCATCACCCCTTTATCAATGTTTAAATCTTGTAATAATTCGGGAGTGACTTGAAACTCCATGTCAACCAAAGCATTACCGACACCGTAAACGTGATACTTTCTACCCATGAAAATTCTCTAGCTGTGCTTGTGATCCTCACGATAATATAACAATTGTTTAGGTTTAGACAATTTATAACCATTGACTATCTACAAACCTAGACTTATTGTGTCTGTGGGGTTTATCATTAAAAGAAATGGTTGAACCATAAGGAAAAGTCAATCTATTGATATTCCTTAACCTCTTATTCAGTGCCGTCCGAAAACCCCTTTAATGGAAACTCAATCAATTGTCGAGCTATTCCCCCTGTTTAGTGCAGCTAATCCCGAAACCTTAGAATGGATACTGTCTGTGGTCGATGAAGAAAATTATGGTCAGCATGAAGAAATCATAAAAGAAAATGACTGGGGAAAGGCGGTTTACTTTATCCTGTCGGGTTGGGTTAAAGTCCGTTCCCGATATAACCATCAAGAAACAGTCTTAGAAATTATGGGTAAAGGGGATTTATTTGGAGAAATGGAGGTATTAGATGAATCTCTCAAGTATATCGACGTAATTGCCCTTTCTGATGTTCAATTACTCAGTATTTCAGCCCAACGTTTTTTACAAATGCTGTTTAAAGACCCCCAAGTTCATCATAAAATGTTGCAACTCAGTGTTAGGCGATTTCGTCACTTATATCGTCGTTTTCAATTGCATCAACAAACCCCTAAAATTAAGCTGATTAAAACTCTGATTAAATTAGCAGAAGCTTATGGTAAATTGATTGAAGAAGGGGCAGAAATTTTACAAATTCCTGCTCAGGATTTGGCTGATATTGCTGATATTTCTCTTGATGACTGTCAGCATATTATGACTCAACTGCAACATCAAGGTTGTCTAGAAAGTGATCCTTCTCGTGAAGTTTTGTTATTAACAAATATTAAACAGTTAAACCATTTTGCTAAACAAATTTAATAATGATTAAATCAACTATTACTGAGACTCAAACACTCAATTATCCTCAACCCAGTTTAACTTACTTTGTTAAAATGACCCATCCTAATTCCCATTTATTTGAGGTGGGTTTACAAATAGAACACTGGTCAAATTCTCTACTTAATTTAAAAATGCCAGTGTGGACACCTGGTTCTTATTTAGTGAGAGAATACGCTAAACATATTCAAGATTTTAAAGCAGTTTCTAAAGATAAACAAAAAAAGCTACTCAGTCAGAAAGTTAGTAAAAATCATTGGCAAGTAGAAACAAAAGAAGTCGAAAATATTCTCATTACTTATCGAGTTTATGCTAATGAATTAACCGTAAGAACCAACCATTTAGATAATACTCATGGTTATTTCAATGGAGCAGCTTTATTTTATTTTATTCCAGGATTAGAAGCAACTCCCATTACCATCGAAATTATTCCTCCTAATTCTACTTGGAAAATTAGCACAGCTTTACCAGCGATTCCTGAAAAAGTTAACCAATTTTATGCAAAAGATTTCGACACATTGGTAGATAGTCCGTTTGAAATTGGTAGTCATGCTATTTATTCCTTTGAAGTCTTAGGAAAACCCCATCAATACGCTATTTGGGGAACTGGCAACATTCAACCTAATCAAGTCATAGAAGATACTAAAAAAATTATTGAAACAGAAGCAAAATTATTTAACGGGTTGCCCTATGATAATTATTTATTCATCCTTCATCTTACTCAAAATAGTTTCGGTGGTTTAGAACATAAAAATTCTTGTTCTCTAATCTATTCTCGCTTTTATTTTAATGATACAGATAAATATAATCGGTTTCTCCAATTAGTTGCCCATGAATTTTTCCATTTATGGAATGTGAAACGCATTCGGCCACAAGCATTAGAAACCTTTGATTACAATCAGGAAAATTATACCCCTTCCTTATGGTTTTCTGAAGGAACCACCAGTTATTATGATATGGTAATTCCTCTAAGAGCAGGCATATATGACGCTCAGAAATTTTTAGAAATTTTGGGCAAAG
Organism: unicellular cyanobacterium SU3; assembly: GCA_002172675.1. Classification (GTDB taxonomy): domain Bacteria; phylum Cyanobacteriota; class Cyanobacteriia; order Cyanobacteriales; family Microcystaceae; genus Crocosphaera. The sequence continues at coordinate 4,694 of NETF01000019.1, read as the reverse complement.
AAATCACCCGTTTTTTAAGTACCCCAGGTCGCAAAGTTCAACCCCTCAGTGAATCCAGTTTTGACGCTTGGATCAAACTCTATCGTCGGGATAGCAATAGTGATAATTGTCAAATTTCCTATTATTTAAAAGGTGAATTAGTTTCTCTTCTTTTAGACTTGTTGATTCGTGCTAAACATCAAAATCAACGGTCTTTAGATAACGTTATGATTCAGATGTGGGAACAATTCGGAAAATCAGAAACTGGGTTTACTCCCCATCAACTTCAACGGGTAATCGAATCCGTAGCAGATATGGATTTACAAAGCTTTTTCAATTTGTATGTTGATAGTATAGAAGAATTACCCTTTAATAAGTATTTAAATCCCTTCGGTTTACAAGTTAAACCCATTATGGAAGATGACGGTGTTCCCTACTTAGGTATTAGAGTTCAGTCAGAAAATAACAAAGAAATAATTAAGTTTGTCGAAAAAGGCTCCCCTGCTTTTTTAGAAGGAATTGACTCTGAAGATGAATTATTAGCGATTAATGGCATTCGTGTAACAAGCGATGAATTAAGTCAACGTTTAAAAGACCATCAACCTGATGAAATTGTCTCGATTACCGTCTTTCATCAAGATGAATTAAGAACCTTTTCTGTCACCCTAGGGAAACCACAACCCAGTCGATACGAGGTAGTTAAACTTGAAAATTCCTCACCCCTGCAACAAGAAAATTTAAAAGGTTGGTTAGGAAACATTTAACTGACATCTTGCACCCCTTACAAACTAGCTAATTTTATCGAAGGTGCAAGATATGAGTTTAACTTAAGGGAAAAAATAGGCGAATGTAAGTCGAGACAATGGTTTCTCCCCAAAATAAACTTAACATCGCACCCAACGCTAAAAATGGACCGAAGGGGAAGGGATGACGACGATCTATAAATCCTAACATCATTCCTCCCATACCAAAGATAGAACCCACTAAACAAGCTAAAAAACTGGTAACTAGGAGATATTTCCATCCTAACCAAGCGCCTAACATAGCGGCTAGTTTAGAGTCTCCTCCTCCTAATGCTTGTTGTCCTAATATAAATGTACCTCCCAAACCAATCAGATCAAATAACCAGATTCCTAGGACAGCACTAACCACCCCTGTCATCAAGTATTGAGGAATTTGTGCGACTTGCCAACCCATCATCCCTTGAAAAATTAACCCTAATACCAATCCTGACTTTGTTAACACCCCTGGTAAGGTCATGGTATCAAAATCAATCATCGAAAGAGCCACTAACCAACTAATTAGCACCCAATAGGCAATGGTTGTAAGCGTAAATTGATATTGCCAAAAGACGAAACAAAATAATAGACCTGTAACCGCTTCTACTAAAGGATAACGCACGGAAATCGGCGCACGACACCAACGACACCGGCCCCTTAACCATAACCATCCTAATACTGGCACATTCTCGGTTTTTCCTAACTGGTGTTCACAACGGGGACACCGGGAAGGTGGATGAATTAAGGAGAGTCCTTCGGGTAAGCGATAAATGACAACATTTAGGAAGCTACCAATGCAAGCACCGAACGCAAATACGAAAGGAAGGGTAATGGCCGCAGTTAATAAATCCATTATTTAGTTACCAGTTATTCAGTGACTTGCTGTTTTATTTATATTTTAGTGTGATTTTTTCTACCTCTTCTAAAAACTTAGCATTAGTTGGATTCTGAAGACCATACAAACGATCTTTGAGTTGGTTGACAATTTCTTGAAAATCTTCGGTTAAATCATCTTCTATTCGTTCGGTTTCTGCACAGTTAATGATAATAACTTCTATTCCAAAAAATTCACAAATTGTAAAAATTAAATCATCCCCTAAGCTGAGTAATTTATTTTTTTGAGTGAGGATCAATCTTTCTAATTTTTGAGTACAAATCAATTCAAGTAGCCGTATTAATCCTTGATTTCTATAATTAACCCCACTACCAATATCTTTAATAACTTCGTAATTCCAGCCATAACACTGACAATAACTCTCTAAACAAGTTACTTGTTTTTCTAAATCATCTCGTGATTGCTCATTACTAATTCGACAATAGCAAACGGTTAATAAATCTGAGTTCACTACGTGAGATAAATCCTCAACTTTGAACCTTCGATGTCCCCCTTGAGTTCGACAGGATTTAATTTTTCCGGCTTTGTCCCAACGACGGAGGGTTTTAGAACTAACTCCTAAAAGTTGAGCCGCTTCTTTAATAGTTAAGAGGTTTGTCATGACTCTTGTCTCAAAATAAATTTATATCGCGTTAAACTATGGAAATTAAATAATTAACATGAACAGGTTAGGGGTTTTATAAGTCTCTTAACTTTATTATAAGTTAGTCAATTAACATTGACTAATTTGCTTCTCAAAAGTATAAAATTTATGCTTTTCTATTTAAACTTTTTTTGTTTTGTTTTCTTATTTTTTGGAAATCGCTATATATTAAATTTAATAATTTCTTTATAAATAGAGTTGATATTTTAAGTTTAATGGATTTTTTGTCTAAGATTGTCTAAGATTGTCTAAGTTTTTGATAGCAATTTTACTCAACACTAATTATTTATTATTTGTTACATTTTGTTAGAAAAATATACTAATTTAAGAAATATTAAATTTTAAGTTTAATCAACAAGAATCTTGATAAAAATACTTGACTTTAAGAAATTGTTTAACTATATTTTCCAGTGAAAACCCATTTAATGTGATGGGAAAACAGCTTAATATAATTCTCTTTAGTAGCGAAATGGAAAAAGAAATATCGAGGAATAAACACAGAAGAGGCTTGGTTTATTATCACTAACTTAAAGAGTATTGAGGAAGGAATTGATGCTTATAAAAAGAGATTTGGAATTGAGGAGATGTTTCGAGATTTTAAGAGAGGTGGTTATGATTTAGAAAGGACTAAATTAACTGGACATCGCCTTACTTCCTTAATTATAGTAATAACTTTAGCCTATTCGATGGCGACATTTTCTGGTAAGATTATTAAAAGTAAAGGATTAACTAAATATGTGGGGAGAGTCAGAAAAAATCAAAAAATGCGACGGAGACATAGTAACTTTTATATTGGGCTACATGGAAAAGATTGGGTTGACTCTTGCGATTTGTTTACCGTTGAATCTCAGGCATTGATGCAATTAAGCCCCAGAAAATGTGCCTATTATCGACAAGGGCGACGGGCTATATCCCTGATTAAATCTAGCTGTTAGCTTTTTCTGTCCCCACGCCAGCGGTCCAAGTATTGTTTTGGTTCAGTTATTTGGATTTTTGGCAGTGGCTTTATGGTGTGAGCAGGGTTAAATGATTCTATATATTGCCCATAAACTAAAAGGGAGTCAAAGAACGGATTTTATCTGACATTGATGACATCGCCCAAAAAATTCTAAGGTATGATAGTAAACTTGGAAATGATGAGTCTGCTCTAATTTTTCTTCAAAATGATGGACAGGACACTCATTGATTGCGAACGATTGACCACAACTAACACAATTTAAGTGGTGTTGATGCTGAGAAATTAAACTATAAAGTGCTTCCCCACTGGTTAAAGTTAGTGCTTTGACAGTTCCTCGAACTTTTAAGGCTTCCAAGGCACGGTAAACTGTTGCTAGTCCTAAAGGCTGATCTCGACGTTTGAGTTCTACATATAAATCCTGGGCGGAAATAGCATAATTTAACAACTTGAGTACCTGAATAATTTGCGCTTGAGAACCAGGGTATTGAGCTTTCATTATATTTTAACTTTCTAAGTAGCGTGACTTTCTGCTTCGGTATTAACCAAAGGAACAATAGTTAGTAATTTGAGGCTAATTTTATTTATTAAGATTTTGTAGAATAATAATCATTATTATTATATCCCATTTGGGTTTGGGGTTTTTGATTATGGCTTTATGGTGTCGGCAGGATTAAATCATTTTATTATTGCCCATAAATAATCGGAGTAGTTATTCTCCGTCAATCAACCAAAACCCTTACCACGCTTGCACTCAGAGAAAATAATCAACTCTCCATCCTGACTGCCAGCCGCCAACTGTTTGCCATCTTGACTCCAAGCTACACAGGACAACCCATTCATAGCACGTTCTAATATTTGTCCGACTTGTTTGGCTTTTATCCATAAACACAACCAACCATCATCCGCAGCAGAAGCGAGTAGTAAACTATGGGGATGAAACGCTAACTGTTGAATCTTACCATCATGTATCGTTAAAATGTGGGCATTCCAACCATCGTTGTCGTCAGGTTCTTTTTTCCACACGACAATGTCTTCCATACTCGATGCTGCTAAGAGAGGCGCGTTATTTGATAATGGTTGCGACCAAGCAAGATTGGAAATCTTACCAGGAAAACCCCGCATTACCCAAGGATGGGGACTACCATATTCTAGAACTGTAATGGTATTGTCTAAATTAGCAGAAGCAATATATTTACTGTCCTCAGACCAAGCCGTAATAATACTAGCTGAGGGCATATCAATTAGATAGGGGTCGTCATCCCAATCCCTAGTAGACCATACTTTGATGCCTCCATTACCTGCGATCGCAATACTCAGTAGATCACAAACTCAGTTTCAGAGAGGCGAAACGTTAATCTGCGATCGCCAATTTACGTTGAAACAGCCCAAAAAACCTCCTTAAACATAAGTTTGTTTTATATAATAGAAGATTGGACTTAA
>NETF01000018.1 GCA_002172675.1 unicellular cyanobacterium SU3 | reverse complement strand
AAAGCTAATTATGGTTTATCGCCTTTTATTTTAGGACAAAGCGAGTTTTTTCTTTCTCATCCGCCCACTTTCACTTTTTAACTTCTCTTGACATTTGCTTGATTTTCTTAAGTTGTCACGAATGCTATCCTACTAATCAAACTTTATTAAGCATTGTGAGGTGATGCAATGCCCACCTTGCTAATAAACTACTAAGACAACTTCGCAGTTGTTGTAAATACCATTAAACCCCAAACCCAACTAAAACTAAATTTAGTATTGTCAATAATTTGTAATTCTGTAGAGGCTAAAAATTGACTTAATTCTGCTTGAGAATAACAATTTTTATGACTGGGATCAACTAATTTTAAAATTAAGTCGCAGATTTTCATAGTTAAATAATCTCGACACCAATCTAATATTATAATTTGACCATTGGGTTTAACTAATCGTTTCATTTCTCTTAATGCAGTGATAGGATCATCAAAATAATGAAATGCATTAGCACAAATCACATATTCAAAATTGTTATTGTCAAAGGGTAAACAACTGACAGAACTTTGATAAAATTCAACATTAGAATAATTCTGACATTTCTGTTTAGCTATCTTTAGCATTTCTGAGGAAATATCAACCCCAATAATCTCTAAATTAGGATAATCTTGAAGTAACATTTCTGCAAAAATTCCCGTCCCACAAGCAACATCTAAAACAGTAGATTGAGCAGATATATTAACCCAATTTTTTAGAAAAGATAAACTCTTACTATGATAATGATGCCAGCGTTTGTCATAGATATTAGCAAGTTTATTATATTGAGAACGGATAGCCTGTTCATTCATGGCAGTTTAAAAGTCATCAAAAATATCTAATTGTTCAATTAATTCTGTTTTATTATTTTTATTGTTTTTAGGATTAACTTGACTAATACCTTCCCGTAAACCTAACGCAATTTTACTATGAGTTTCTATTTGATTCATAACTTGTTTTGCCCGACTAATAACAGAAGGTGGTAAACCGGCTAATCTTCCGGCTTCAATACCATAAGATTTATCAGCGCCGCCGGGTCTAACTTGGTGTAAAAAGACAATTTCATGGGGTAATTCTTGCACTGTAACTTGATAGTTAGCGACATTAACAAGAATAGAAGCAAGTTCATTTAATTCATGGTAATGAGTCGCAAAAATAGTTCTTCCTTGTACTTCTGTAGCGAGATATTCTGCCACTGCCCAAGCAATAGAAAGTCCGTCAAAGGTAGCCGTTCCCCGACCAATTTCGTCTAATAATATTAAGGATTTTTCAGTAGCATGATTTAAAATATTAGCGGTTTCATTCATTTCTACCATAAATGTTGATTGTCCCGTGGCTAAATCATCCACTGCACCCACACGGGTAAAAATGCGATCGCTAATGCCTAATTTTGCCTCTGTAGCAGGGACAAAACTCCCCGTCTGGGCCATTAATTGAATCAGTCCAACTTGTCTTAAATAACAGCTTTTTCCACTGGCATTGGGACCGGTTAAAATGATTAAATCGGGGCTAATTTCTCCTTGATTATCTCCCATATTAGTAGAGTTGGGAACGAATAAACCAAACCCTAAAGATTGTTCTACCACAGGGTGTCTACCATCTGTAATTTCTATTAAGCGACTGTCTAAAATTTCGGGGCGACAATAGCCTTGAAAGACGGAAATTTCTGCGAATCCTGATAAGACATCAATGGCAGCCACTGCTTTAGCTATTTTACGAATTTTCTGGGCTTTTTCTGCTACTTTTAAACGCAATTCGACAAAAATTTCATACTCTAATTTATTGAGGTCATCCTGTGCGGTTAATATGCGAGTTTCTCGTTCTTTTAATTCTGGGGTAATATAGCGTTCTTCGTTGGTTAAAGTTTGTTTTCTAACGTAATTATCGGGGGCTTGTTCTGCTTTACTACGAGGCATACTTAAGTAGTAGCCAAAGGTCTTATTATAGCCGACTTTTAAGTTAGAAACTCCTGTCCTTTCTCGCTCTGTAATTTCTAAATTTGCTAACCATTGACGGTCATCTTCTAGTCGTTTTCGCATGGTATCTAAATCAGCATTAATACCGTCTCGAATAACGCCGCCGTCTTTTAAATGTAAGGGAGGAGATTCTACTAAATGATCGATCACATAATGTCCTAATTTTTCTAAATCTGGGGGAATATTTTGTAATGCTTTTAAATATAATGATTCACCTTGTAATACTAATTCTGCTAACTCTTTTAACTTAACTAATGATTCAGCTAAGGATAATAAATCCCGTGCATTTGCTGTTCCTGCGCCCACTCTTCCGCTAATTCTTTCTAAATCATAAATACTGCGTAATAATTGTCTAATATCTTGCCGTAAGGTAGGATTATCAATTAACTCTTGTATGCTGTTTTGTCTAGCAATAATTCCTTTAATACTAATCAAAGGTTCTAATAACCAACGACGTAAAGCACGACCTCCCATTGCTGTGCAGGTGCGGTCTAACGCCCATAACAAAGAACCATGAAAACTCCCATCTCTAACGGTTTGAGTTATTTCTAAATTGCGACGGGTTTGATAATCTAAAATAAGAAAGTCAACTTGGTTATAAGTGCGTAATAATTGTAACGGGACTTGATGAGCTTTTTGTGTATCTTCTATGTATTCTAATAACCCTCCGGCTGCTCGAATCGCTAGAGGTAAATGTTCACAGCCAAACCCTTCTAAAGACCGAACTCGAAAGTTAATTAAGAGCTTACTTTTTGCCTCATTTAAAGTAAAAGGTGTTTGCGATCGCAGGGAATAACAAAAACAATCAGGTAACACATCTGCCAAATATTGAGACTTTTCCCCAGGGCGTAATAAACTATTAATATCAGGGGCATTAGTAGGGATTAAAATCTCTGCTGGTTGTAGCCTTAATAACTCTAGATTAAGATTAGTTAATTCTTTAGATTGGGTAGTAAAAAATTCCCCTGTGGAGATGTCAGCGTAAGCGAGTCCCCAATGTTCCCCGGCAATGACAACCGCAGCTAAATAATTGTTCTGTTTCGCTGATAACATTCCCTCATCTGTTAGGGTTCCTGGGGTCAAAAGTTTGGTAATTTGTCGCTCTACCATTCGCCCTTGGGCTGCTGCTTGGGCGGAGTCTTCTACTTGGTCACAAATAGCCACAGCATAGCCTTTTTCTACTAACAAACGACTATAACGATCTAAAGCATGATGGGGAACCCCAGTCATGGCAACCCTACCGATTTCTTTCCCCCCTTCTTTACTGGTTAACATTAACTCTAATTCTTGGGAAATGGTAACAGCATCTTGAAAAAAACATTCAAAAAAATCACCAACTCTATATAGTAATAAAGCGTTAGGATACTGTTGTTTTACTTTGACATAATGTTGATACATTGGGGTTAATTTCTTAACCTCCAGGGGACGATAATCAGTATGAGGAGATTTACTGGTAGCAATATTAGGGGTAGGGTTTGATTCTGAATAACTGGACATTGATAATAATTGACTGAAAAAAAATAATATTACAGGTTAGATAAGACAAGAGGCAAGAGGCAAAAGGCAGGAGTTAACTTTTAGAGCAGTAGTTTATTCCTGTGAAAATATCTAGATAATTTATTTACATTTCTTAAGATCGTTCATTTGATTAATGTTTAAAGTCAATACATTATATCTTAGAGGATGGGATACAATGAGAAAAATGCCTAGTTTAACGATTTATTTACCTGATGACAAACACTATCTATTAAAAGAACTGGCAAAAACTAGAGGTATTAGTGTTAATAAGTTGATTGAAGAACTTTCAACGATTGCTTTAGTTGAGTTTGACGCTGAAAATAGGTTTAAAGCGATCGCTGCGAAGGGAAATGTAGAAGAAGGATTAAAAATATTAGATAATATCAATTCTTAATCATGACAGCCAATTGCAACAAGCATGAAATGCAAAAATTGGTAGGAACATAATATATTATGCCTTTACCTCCTCTTATATTTAGTTGAACACATTACAACATTTTTCCAGGTGGGCATTGCCCACCCTACACTAATATTATTGAGGGCCTAAACCCACTTTTGCCGCATAAACCGCACGATCGCCTAATTCTTCTTCGATACGCAATAATCGGTTATATTTCGCTACCCGTTCACTCCGACACAGAGAACCGGTTTTGATTTGTCCGGCGCGAGTAGCTACTGCTAAGTCTGCGATGGTGGTGTCTTCGGTTTCCCCGGAACGATGGGAAATCACCGAACTATATTGATGACGAGTCGCTAAAGCAATAGTGTCCAAAGTTTCCGTTAAACTACCAATTTGATTGAGTTTGATGAGAATACTATTACCCACACCCATATCAATACCTTTTTGCAGACGAGTGGGGTTCGTGACAAAGAGATCGTCACCCACTAACTGAATGCGAGATCCTAACGTATCGGTCAAAATCTTCCAGCTATCCCAGTCATCCTCTTGTAAGCCATCTTCAATGGAAATAATAGGGTATTGATCCACCAATTTACCTAAATAATCGATAAATTCTTGAGGAGAATGGGGAGAACCATCATAAATATATTGGCCATCTTTATAAAACTCACTTGAAGCCACATCCATTGCTAAAGCCACCTGTTCCCCTGGCTTATACCCTGCCTTTTCAATGGCTTCTATGAGCAAATCTAGGGCTTCCTGGTTCGATCCCAGGTTGGGGGCGTATCCCCCTTCGTCGCCTACTCCAGAGAGCAATTTACGGTCTTTTAGCACTTTACTCAGGGAAGCAAACACTTCTGCACCCCATCTTAAGGCTTCCTTGAAAGAGTCGGCCCCCACTGGCATAATCATAAACTCTTGGAAGTCTACGTTATTATCCGCGTGAGAACCTCCATTAATAACGTTCATCATGGGAACGGGTAAAACATTGGCCAAAGGACCCCCTAAATAACGGTACAAAGGAAGGGCTAATTCATCAGCTGCAGCTTTAGCAGTGGCCAAAGAAACGGCTAGAATAGCGTTGGCCCCTAATTCCTTTTTATTAGGAGAACCATCTAACTCAATCATGGTGTGATCAATCGCAGTTTGATCTAACCCATCCATTCCGATAATTTTCGGGGCAATTTCGTCTTTGACGTTGCTAACCGCTTTGAGAACGCCTTTCCCACCGTAGCGGTTAGAATCATCATCTCGTAATTCGTGTGCCTCAAAGCTACCGGTTGATGCGCCACTGGGAACTTGGGCAATACCGAAAGCCCCGGTTTCGAGTAAGACTTCTGCTTCAATAGTAGGACGGCCACGAGAGTCTAAAATTTCTCTAGCGGTAATGTCTTCAATGGAAACGACGGGTTTATTTAGCATGGATCAATTAACTCCAAGTGAGAGAAATTTGTCTATTCTGCGAGATTAACGCCGACAATACGACGGTTATCATCAAATATGAAAAAAAACTTTCTAATTCCTTTCTGGAATTTGGCTTCCACTACCACTAAATCAACGGAATCAACACCTGACCCTGGTCTAACGGTAATCGTCTCTATGCGTTCAAATAGTCCATTTTCCCGTTGAATATTCTGCCAAGACGTTTGAAGTCGGTTGGGCAAAATTTCACTTTTTAGGGAAGGATGTAAATAGCCTCTAGCCCGTGCAAAATCATTGATCGCCACGGAATTAACCATTATTTGGGCAATTTCTTCGATGGAGGCTACATTAGGAAAGTCAACGCCAACAATTTTCCCTTGTTTGTTAAAGGTGACAACAAACTCATCGGTTTTATCTTCAAAGGTTGCTTCTACTACAACAATATTAGCGTTAACACTAGGGATAACCCGATAGCCGGCAATTTCTTGAACGGGTCCTGTTAACTCAATTAAATTACTCCAAATTTCCCCAATTTGATCGCTAGTTAATTGAACCGCTAGATCACGGTTTAATAGGGTTCTCACCTGATCATAGTTTTCTTCAATCAATAGTTGAATCATCTGTTCAGCTTTCTCTTTTAACCCTTCTTCATCCACTTGATCAGCAGATTGAACCAACTTGACAGGGGGAGGAGGGGTTAATTTGACTTGTGCGATCGCTGGTAATTGACCAATACCGGTGACTAGAGTGACGACTAATAGGGGTAGTCCATTCTGTTTTAGGGATGTTAAAGACCAGTTCATGTAGCTTGTTTACTCCTCAACCATTCAGTTTGATATTTTCTGGTGTGGAAACCCCCTGTCTATTTTACGGGGAATTGTCCTTAAGTTCTAGAACGAAAACTACTTTATCTAGGTTCCTTAACAAACATCAATTTGATCCCAAAATTTTAATCTTTCCTTGGTTTCAACTTAAACTGCATAAGCTTTTTGATTCAGCCACTATCACTAAACAACCAGTTCAATAAAAAGCTAACTGCATAAGGTTTTGGAACTGACCACTATCACTAAACAACCAGTTCAATAAAAAACTAATTGCATAAGGTTTTGGAACTGACCACTATCACTAAACAACAATCAACAAACGAGGTAATTTACCATGTCTTTCATCAAAAAATCTGTTGCTGCTACCGTTGTAATTCTTTCTTCTTTAATAACTTTGTCTCCTGCTGTTAAGGCTGATAATACCGCTATCAATGGACAATATAGTGAACAAACTGGGGCAGCCGTTGGTGTTGGTAATCGTGTTAATAATAGCATCCGTCAAAGCTCTTTCCAAGGACAACGTAGTTCTTTTGGTTCTGGTAATAATGCAGCTTCTTCTACGATGTTTGGTTCTCAAACTGGGGTAGCTGATGGTGTCGGTAATCGGGTCAGAAATAGCATGGGGCAAGTTAATCGTCAACAACAAAATACCCGTTTTGGTTCTGGTAATAATGTCGGTATCACTGAAATGGGAAGCGGTCAAACGGGTGCTGCGATCGGTGGTTTCAACTCTGTCGGTAACTCAGGGTTTCAGTACAACAACCAACGTCAAGGTAACACTTTCGGATTCTAATTTGCTGAGCAGGGATCTGAGCCATACCGTTATAAATCCCTGCTTTTTCTTTTATTTTAGTTCATTTTAGAAAGTTAAAACTATGAAATCTCTTTCATTATCATCTCTATCTTTTGCTGTTTTCTTAATTTCTCTATCCATGAATAATCAACCTGCTAATGCAAGTTGTGCTATGACAGATGTTTCATTTCAAGTGGCTATAAGAGGATCATCTACAGTAGCGCAGCAAGGCAATAATGTGGGAATGACAACTATGGGAAATTGTTGGGGAAATGCCACGACTAATACATCTACCCAAGTTTATACCGGTTCAGGAACAGTTCAACAAGGTCGTAATAGTTCTCATTTTGTAGGAGGAAGTGAACCCTTACCTTATGGCGTAACTGGACCAGTTGTTGGTACACAAATTAGTGTTCCTGTTGATATTTATAGTCCGGCACATGACTCTACTTTTTTGAATAATACAATGGGTTCTGAAATTGCTTTTTAAAAGAAAAGCAAATAGCAACAATTTTTAGGGTTTACTTTAGCTTTAAACCCTAGCTATCTCAAACATATTTGTATCTAATTTGTTCTTTGTTTATTAGTGAGTATAATTTTTATGTCTTTCTTTCCTTCCTCTTTTATCTCTTTAACTTGTTTAATTTCTTTGAGTAGTTATCAGCCTATTATGGCACAAGAATATGAGTCATGGGTCGGTAATTTTGATCCTGAGAAACATTGTAATGTTTATGAAGTTCATAATCAAAGACAAGGGGCAGAATATGACAATCGGGCAACGGTTAATGATATAATAATTACTGAGTCTGAACATAACAATAATCAAGTATCAGGATCAAATACAGGTTCTCAATCTCAATCCGTCGATTTAGTTCGACAGAAAGATTGTTCTGTGGTAATTCAATCAGAAGCGCATCGTTATGGAATCTATCACCAAACCCAAACTACTCGTTATATTCATGATACTCAAACTAAGCAAAATTTCTTAGGAAATCTATTAGCTTGGTAAGAATAATATTCAGGCAAAAATTGCTTATTAATTGTTGGATTAAGGCATTAATTTTCACCTTGATCCTTCCCTTGTATTTATTGTTGAGTTGAATTATGTTAAAACAGCAAAATATTAATACTATTGATCAATTAACATCCTATTGGCAACTTTATCAAGTTCGATCCAATGGGACAGAATATAAAAAAAATATAGGCATAGCAGAAACATGGCTTAAAAATAGTTATGACTGCTCTCAGTTGAATCAAAAAAAAATACTAAATAATTTACTAGATAAATTCAAAAATACTGTATCAGACAATTTAATAGAAAAAGGAAAATCAGGACTTTGTTTAAGATGTTATATTTCTGAGCATATTGTCACAGCTTGTAAAAAAAGAGCTAGTTTTTTTTATAGTAGTCAAGGACTGACTTATCAAGCTTTATTACCCTTCGTTTTGGATGATAATGGTAAGTCTTTAATTATTGTCGATCAAGACAATAAACAGCAATTAGAAATTATAGAAAAAGAAAAAGTTAATCCTAGAAATAATAAGATTTTTACTATTGAAGTTCTTAATAGTTATAAAAATAATTCTGATAATACAACAAAGCTGAGTTTAAGGAATTGGACTTATTTAAAAACAAAACAAAACCCTAAAATTGTTGAATTTTTAGCAGAGTTCGGCTTTCATAATTCAACCGATTGGTCTTTACTAAATCGAGTTAGAAAATATCAATTACAACAATTAACTGAACAAGAACAGTTGATTATTAAAGTGTATGAGGAGGTTTATAAACGCGATCGTCGTCAAAATGAACATAAATTACGTAGTAAATGTCAACCTCCTTCTGTTAAACAATTACAAGAAATGATTGGTAAATTGAAGATTGAAACAATTCAAAAACCTGATACTTTACTCAATGAATTAAAACGAATTGCTAAACAACTGCGTCGAGTTGTAGTCTCTTTAGACAGTAACTTAATGGATAAAGAAGGAGAGATAACAACCATAGAAGTTCCCTATCATGATATACCTATCGAAGAGAAAGAAAAATTAGAAATCTTCAATCAAATTAAAAATAATTTAATGCACTATTTTCAAGATAATATCAGCAAAGCAATAGAAAACACGATACAAAAATTACAAAAAAGCAAAAGTTATTCTACTTATGCTTCTCAGTACAAATCTGTGTTAAAAAGTTTTTATGAAGAAGGAAATAGTATTAGTAAGATTGCTAAAGAAATAGGTATTGAACAGTACAAAGCTAGTCGAATATTTAGCCCCAGAAATTTACTCAAAGAAGTTCGTAAACAGACTATAGATGATTTAGTCAACGCTATTTTAAGATTAATAAAAGAGAGAAAACTTATGAATGAACCGTTAGATAATAATTATTTAACTCTATTAACAGAAACTGTCGAACAATATGCAGATCAAGAAATTTTTACCGAAGCTTCAGCAAAAATTATGACCAGTAGTAATAACAATCATGAAAATTTATATACTCAAACCCTAATAGCATATTTAAACCAAAATAGCTAAATCAACTCACTTTATTTTATCGAGGAATATCATGACCAATAGACTTATAGAAACCAGTGACTTTCGCTTATTAATACCTGAAGAAATTTGGCTAGAACAAAAAGATTATGATCTCGCTAAACCATTAAGTGAAATTGAAGAAACAGAAGAAAAAAAATGGCAAGCTTATATCAATTTATTAGGGACTTTTGCTTTAGAAAGATGGCTAAAAGAAAACCTAAGTAATGAATCAATACAGCGTACACTTAACCCTAATAATACCTATAGTTATTTACAACAAAAAGAGTTTAAATTTTGTATTTTGACTCAAGAAGAATTTTTACAAGAAGGAATGATGATTCCTAAATACTTAATAGATAATTTAGATTATGTTGCTCACTTTTATGTGGCAATGGAGGTGTTAGAAGAGGAAGAAGTAGCGATTATTAGGGGATTTATTTCCTATGATAAACTATCTCAGTTATCATTACAAACGATTGAAAATAATAACTATTGGTTATTTTTAGATTATTTAGATCCTGAACCCAATCATTTGTTAATGACGTGCAAATATCTTGATCCGAGTACCATTCCTTTACCTCAAAATGTTGTCAAACAAGTGAAAGAAACTGTACAAAACACTATTGTTAATTTAAGTAATTGGTTTGATGGAATTATAGAAGAAAGTTGGCAGAGTTTAGAACAATTAGTTAATACCGATGCTGGTTTAAACTTTGCAACTCGTAGTTTATCAGAAGAGAAAAAAGTCGGTAAATTTATTCGTTTACAAATGGAACTAGACGAACAGATATTTGTTTTGTTATTAACTATTTCTCCTATAGAACAAGAAAAAATAAGGATTCAAGTTCAATTATATCCTACAAATAATCAAACCTATCTCTCCTCTGGAGTGAAGTTAAAAATGTCTTCAAAGTCAGGAAAATTAGTTAAAGAAGTAATTGCAGGACAACAGGATAATTATATTCAGTTACCCCGGTTTACTGCACCTAAAGGTAGAGAATTTAATATCGAAGTTAATCTTAATGATGCTGTTGTTGACGAAACTTTTCAAGTATAACTATTATGATTTTAATAATTAATTTTGGACAAGGGAATTTATTAGAGGGATTTTCTTATATTACTCTTCAATTATGGTCAGAAAATAGTCCTTTTCCCCAACAATTTACCAGTTATTTACCGAGTAATCAAGTCTTAGAAAATAGCTGTTTTCAATGGCGACAACAATATGATCAATACCGTCAAAGAAATAGCTTTGATAATAGAAATGATATAGAAGATGATGAAGATGACTTTGATTTTGAAGATAGTATTACTAATTTTTCAGAAGTCGACTTTGAAACATTTTCTCAGGAATTAGTTAAAGAGTTTAATACTTGGTTAAATAATGATGATTTTTCTAACATTTTTCAAAAAATAGCGATAAAATTAAACAAAAATAAATCAATACGATTCATTTTAAATACTGATAATGATACGATTAAACGACTACCTTGGAGTCGTTGGCACTTTTTAGAAGCTTATCCTAACTCAGAAATTTCTCTGAGTCGTTCCCATTATATTCGTGAAGAAATTAATATCAAAATTCGTAGCAAAGTCAGAATTTTAGCTATTATTGGTAATACACAAGGAATTGATGTCGAAAAAGAAAAACAATGGTTAAATCAATTACCAGATGCAGAGGTTTATTTTTTAGAGAAACCTTCCAAAGATAATGTAAAAACTACCTTATTGGATAGTAAAGGATGGGATATTTTATTTTTTGCTGGCCATAGTAATACAAAAGAAAATACAGGAATCTTATCAATTAATGATAATCATAATAGCAATGAAAGAGATATTACTATAAATGAGTTAACCAATAATTTAAAAGAAGCAATCAAAAATGGATTACAATTAGCTATTTTTAATAGTTGTGACGGGTTAGGTATTGGTGAGGGGTTAGCTAGTTTATATATTCCCATTACTATTATTATGCGAGAACCCGTTCCTAATAAAGTAGCACAAGATTTTTTTCACGAATTTTTAAATAGTTATGCTAATCAAAAACTATCTCTTTATATAGCAGTAAAAAATGCTAGGAAAAAGTTAGAAACTCTAGAAAATGATTATCTTACTGCTTCTTGGTTACCGATGATATTTCAAAACCCTTCATTTTCTTCTCCTAGTTGGGTAGAGTTGGGTGGATTTTCTCCTTGTCCCTATTTAGGGTTAAATGCTTTTCAGGAAACTAATTCCGATCTGTTTTTTGGACGAGAAACCATTATCAATGAATTACAAGAGTTAGTCAATCAAAACTCTTTTATCCCTTTAGTGGGTGCATCGGGAAGTGGTAAATCTTCAGTAATTTTTGCTGGTTTAATTCCTACATTACGTCAAGATACTAATCAAAATTGGCGTATTAGTTGGTTTCGTCCGAATAATAATCCTTTTGATGGATTAGCTAGAGCAATTTCTCAATTAACTAATAATTCTTATAATCGTCTTCAAGAATTACAGTTAGAAATTGACTTAGAAAATGATCCAAATGCTATTAGTAACTTTCTCAACAATATTAGTAGAAATTCTAACTATTCTAGTCATTTATTATTAGTAATCGATCAATTTGAAGAACTTTTTACTATATGTAATCAATCACAACGTGAAATATTTTTAAACAGTTTACTGACTGCTATTAAGACAGTTGAGGAACTTACGGTTATTATTACCTTAAGAGCAGATTTTTTAAGTTATTTATTACACACTGTAGAATGGGGAGAATTATTACAACAATATCCGCCTCAATATATTACCTCAATGAACCGAGAACAATTAAAATCAGCTATTATTAAACCGGCTGCTTTTAATGGAGTTAAATTAGAAAATAAATTAGTTGATCAACTAATCGATGATGTCTATCACGAAGCAGGATATTTACCCTTATTACAATTTACCTTAACGGAACTTTGGAAGCAGCAAAAAAAAGGATGGTTAACTTATGAAGACTATCAAACTATTGGAGGAGTTAAAACTGCATTAGCTAACTATGCAGAGTCAGTTTATCAACAATTTTATCAAGAAGAAAGAGAAAAAGTTAAAAAAATATTTCTGCAACTGGTTACTCTCAAAGAAAATAATGAACCTACTAGGAAAGTTATTAATAACGATCATACTTTTATTAGAGAAAATTGGTTATTAATTACTCGTTTAGCTTCGAGTCGTTTAATCATTACTAATTCTTTAGACATAGGAAAAGAAACCCTAGAAATTTCTCACGAAAAATTAATTACTGCTTGGCCAAGATATTATCAATGGATACAAAACCATCAAGATTTTTTACGGTGGCGATCACAACTATCTAATAATATCAATCAATGGAAAAATTCTTTAAAAATAAAAAAAAACAAAGCTTTAAAAGTAAAACCAATTTTATTAAAAAAATTGAAACAATGGCAAAACTATCAACAAGAAAAAGGATATTTATTAAAAGACTCCCCATTAATAACTGCACGAATATGGTATAATCAACGAGTAGAAGAATTAAAAGAAGAAGAAAAAGACTTTATAGTAAAAAGCTTAAAATTACGTCGAAATAATAGAATAAAAACACTATCTCTAGTCACCACGGTTCTTTTAACAATTTTCTTGACAAGTGTATTTGCTTGGATACAATCTAACGAAAAACAACGAGAACAATTAATTCGTTATGCGTCTTCTCAGGTGATTACCCCAGAAAATGTAAACACAATTATCAATATTTTACCTAACTATTTAAACAGCGCAAAACAACGAGAAAAGAAGAATAATATAGAACAAGCAATGGATGATTATCGTCAAGTTTTACGAGTAGCCAATCAAACTTATGATAAGATTAAACAAGAACCCGAACTGTTCAAAAATTCATTAATTAGCAAAAATAAAATAATAAAAATATCTCAACAAGCTGAGTCATCTTTAGCTGAAATAATTTTTCAATATAGACTGCCAAAATTAGAAAATCAACTCAATAATCAACAGTTTGGAGAAAGGAAAATGAGTCAAATGATTAACCCTGATTCTGATATCCTAGAATATGATTATACCCAAACTATTTATACAGGTGCATTAAAAACAACCCATGATATTATTATGAGTGATAAGGGGGCAAAAAGCGATCAAAATAATAATGATATCCTTGATGAAGGAGAAGAGAAAAGTATTCCTTGTCAAACATTAATAGAAATAGAGAAACTCTGGAGAAAAGCAACCGATAATCAATGCGGATGGTATGGACAAAATAATGTTTGGCAATCAAACTGTCAGTTATTAGAAGGAAATACCCTCACTAATATATTAATGTATCCTAGTGACGTTCCTTTATTAGAAAATCGCTTAAATCAATGTAAACTTTTACCCTACAATTAAATGATAAACAAATGAAAAATAAAACTTTAACCTTAATAACTATCTTGTTACTTCCTATTACTACTTTATTACCGATTTTAAAAACTGAAGCAGTTGTTCCAGAGTCAGCTAAAGTCACAGATATTATAGGAAGAAATACCATGACGCTGCGTCGTAAAAGTGGTCAAATAGGACCCGTTTCATTACAAAGTGTGATGAGATTATGGGATAAACTAATTCTTAATCCTGATAATAATAATCCTAAACTTTTTACTAAGTTAGAATTTTATGATCGTCAAAATAAACCCCTGAACTTAAAACTATTAGCAGGAATTGAAAACAACCTGAGAACTAACTATTATTTACCTTGTCATGTTGACAGCCCCGATAGTTTTATTATTTCTTGGGAAAATCCCAAAACCCGAAAATTAGGGTGTAGAAAAGGCATAAAAGTTAAGTCCGGGGAAACAGTAACCAGTCGTCATAATTCTGCTGAAATGATAGCATCAATTAACCTATTAATTGCACAACAAAAAATCTATCAATGGCGATATTGTTCTGTGGTAGATGAAACAGGAAAAGGGTGGTTAGGATTAAAGTCCACTCGAAGTAATCCCTGTACTCAACCCCTCAAACAATGCGAAGAAGAAGGACAAGGAACCTGTACAGAATTAACCACTGATGACTGGAATACGGACGATTTGAATATGGTTGCTTCTATTGAATGCGACAATAATCAAGAGTTTTTTACCAGAGGAACAGGAGAAGATATTAAAGAAAAAGCAGAAAAACTATGGAAAGATGCAGTTAACAACGGTTCAGTTTTTTGTGGTTTTCATGTATTTAGTGAAGATGAAATTGTCGTCACCCCTAATCCTGTTAATGATCCAGTAATGGTACAAGTCGGTGAAGCAGACAGTTGTTTAACGTTTCAAGTAAGTTCAGGAGAAGTTACCCTTAATTCTTATCAAGATCCTCAAGGGTTTACTTTACCGAAGGGAAATTTATATAATTATTGTCTTGATAATAAACCTAACACTCTTTCTAGCTTTGATCCTACCGATGAATCTATTGCTACACAAATTTTTAAAGCCAGAGAAAGAGGTTATCAATTATGTAATGAACTGCAAGAAAGCGGAGGACAAGAAGGAAGTAAAAGAACTATTCAACTAACAGCAAATCAAGGCGTTCTTACACTTGATTATCAAATGTACCAAGTTCCCGACACCGTAATTTTGAGTTATGAAGGTAAGGAATTAGTCAGACAAGAAAATGTTTCCGGTTCTGATAGTATATCCATTCCCTTTGAAGGAAAATCCGGACAAGTTACAGTAGAAATTATTGGTAATCAAGACATTAGCACAACCAAATGGGACTATCGATTACAATGTCCTCAATAATCTAGTATTTTGTAGGGATAAACAACCGCTCACCCCTACTTTCGTGTAGTCACTTTATGCTAAAAACTATTTAATCTTTCTTTAATTTCTTGATGTCTTTTGATTCCCATATAACGATAGGGATCATAACCATTATCAACTACCAATGTTTCTAAATATCTTACCCTATCAACGGGGGCCGGATGAGTGGATAAATAGCTAGTAGGTTCGTCTCCATACTCTTCTTTTAAGATAGCCATAAAGTCCCGTAAACCATCAGCCGCATAACCCGCAGACGCTAACACTCTCGTTCCTAAAATATCTGATTGAGTTTCCGCTTCTCGACTATAAGCAAGGTTAATTAAAGCTGACATTCTGGTAATAAAAGGAACCCCTTGTTGTAATTCTTGAACACTGCTTAATACTTGTCCCGAACTATTAAGAAAATTCGCCTTTGCTACCTTTAAAAAGCCGTGAGAAAGAACAGCGTGGGAAATTTCATGGCCTAATAATCCAGCAATTTCGGCCTCAGAATTAGCAGCCATAATCGCCCCAGTATTGACTACAATTTTACCACCTGGTAAAGCAAAAGCGTTAATACTTGGGTCTTTCACTACATAATATTCATAGTCAAAATCTCGACCCATATAAGGGGTCATTTTTCCTGCAATTCCTTTGATATAATTGATGACTTCTTCATCTTCTACTAGCTGATTTTTTGCTCGTTTATCATTAACAAAAGCAGAAATCGCTGTTTCCCCTAAACTTGATTCGCCCTGTAACATTAAACCAATCATTTGTAGGCCAGAAACCGCTTGATAGGGGTCATCTCTCAAATAGGCTGCACCTCCACTTAACAAGGTTGTCAAAACCGTTTGAGAAATTAATTCCCCTTTAATTTTTCCTTCAAATTGACCTAAATAAACATCAGCTAATTGACCAAATTTTTCAGCTTCAGGATAATCATCATTAATAATAGCAAACTGTCTAGCAGCAATAGAAGCCTCTAAAAATTTCTCTTCTTCAGCTAATAATTCAATTCGAGTTTTTAATAAGCCAGGATCACTGGGATATAATTGAGAAACCCTCGAAATCACTTCACTAGCTGTTTTGGGCTGATCTTCTTTCGCACTATTTTCACAAAATTCTGCCTCTTTTTTACAAAATTCTGCTAACTTAATATGAGCCAGAATAAACTCAGGATAACGAGAAGTCATCAGTTGAAGATAGACAAACGCCTTACTTTTTTGATTCTCATTTTCTAATCCTTCAATTGCCTGTGTCCAAAATCGTTCACCTCCTTCTAATTCTTCAATTTCATATACAGGTTCAGGAATATTGTTGACAGTCTTTTCTTCACTGTTTAAATGGGGTTTACATTGACGATATAAAGTAGTGGCTTCTTCTATATTGCCTTGTTGATATAATTCGTCAGCTTGTAATAGGGTTTCATAGCATTCTTTATTGTGAGTTATGTTTGCACTATGAACACCTGAAATATTAAAAATAATCAATCCACTAGCAACCAGGAAACTAATCACTATCCATTTTAATTGTTTATGTTTTTTCATCACGGATTAAGTAAAATTTTAAAAATGGGTTCAACTGATATCTTGTACTTGGTTTGAAATGATCTCGAAAAAGTAGGTAAAAGTAATAGAAGGGGTCATATATTCCCTAAAATAACAACCTTTTTCGGGTTTGCCAAGCTAACTTAACGAGATGTTAATTGAATAGAAGATTGTAACTGTAAAAGATGGACACGGCCTGCATTAATTTCGACGACTCTGATATTATCAGGACGACTCATACCCTTGATAATGCCAAAAGCAGCACCACCAAAACCTCCCCGTTGCATATCAGGAATAGTAGCACCCACTGCACCTCCAATAGAGGTGGCTAAGTTACCATACACTTTACTACTTTGTCGGGCCATTTCTTCGGCGGTTCGTCTGGTAATCGTTCTTCCTGGTAACATAGAACTTGTAGCATTAATCGGAATCATTTGACCATTAAGAATAATTGATTCAGCCACCAATAAAGCCCCATCTTCATAAGGTTGAACCCTTACACTGATAGGAGTGTTCGCTGGAATGATAATCTCCCCTGATGGCGACTTAATATCCTGCATTAAAGGTAAAATAATCGGAGCAGAGTCTCCTTGACCTACATCCACAATAATATTGTCCGGAAAAGTAACTAATAAAGCAGTAGACTGAGGTAAAATAATCTCTTGATTAGCAACATTTTCCTGGGGAACTGAAGCATTAATAATAATATCAGGGTAAGGTGTGGCGGTAACAGGAATAGTTAAAGTTGCCAGGGAAACAAGACCGAGAGAAACTTGAGTAATCACTTTAGAGAATGTCATGATACAACGCCTTAAATTTTGTGTTTGTTTTCTACACTCATTAAGTCGTTGTCATCATTGATAGCTTATGCAGTTTTGTCCTAACTTTAATATAAAGTCATCTCCGAACTAGGATTAATCTCAATAATCTCATCATTAGTATCGAGAATTTGAGATAAATTCGGGGAACCTTCCACCTCAATAACTTGCTCATCATCACCCAGAGGAATAGGGGGTTGTTCATCGATGGGATAACAGTTAAACTTTGACAGTTTAGCCATTAACTTTTGATGATCATTGTTGATCTTTGTCGTAATTAACCATCTCATAATTATCTTCCTTTACTATTGACCGCAATACTTTCGTTTTAACACAGCATAGGCAGCTCCAGCATTCACCACACCATACCCTGTGTCATAATCAAATCCAGGCTTGCCAATATCTATAGCACTTTCAATTAAAGCTTGTTTGATGTCTTGAGGAGACAGCCCTGCAATCGCACTCATCAACAAAGCGGCCACACCAGCAGCCACAGGAGTCGCAGCAGAGGTTCCATTATCAAACGGTTGAACAAGTCCTCCTGGACGATTAGGACCAAAATTACCGAATAAATGGGAGTAAGAGGCAATGTCTGGTTTATTAGACTCAAACATACCTGGACCTTGAGAGGAATAACCAACTCGCTCATGACGACTATTAACAGCAGCCACACTAATAACTTCAGCTAGACTATTAGAGGCGTGAATTGATTTTCCTGGTCCAATACCACTAGCAAAACAGTTTCCACTAGGGCAATTTTCACCACAATTCCCAGCTGCAAAGAACGCAGGCGCACCTGAAGCAATCACCTCTCGAACTTTACGATGGACGGGATGATTGAGATTCCAAATCTCATGATTAGGTGCTAGTTGTCGATTAGGAACTCCCGTAAATCCATAACTGTTATTAGTTAAATGAGGGGTTCCATCCAGACGACGCTGGTCTAAAACCGCTTGAAACATTTGCAACGCTCCCCCAGAATTGGGGACTCCAAGAAAGGGATAATCGTAAATTTTCGCAGCAGGTGCAGCAACCAGAACATCAGCAGCACACATCGATCCATGACTGGTTATCACAGCAGTGCCAGGACGTTTCGCTCTAGGTCTAGAATAACCTCCTACCACTGGATAGACTTGACCATTGACCCCTTCATCAATAATCCCAACCACAATATTTTGACCCCTAAAGCCATCTCTCCAAATGGCTTCAACCGCTAGTAGTTGTCGTATGGTATCAATATCAACTCCCGGTCTATAGGGACGACAATCAACACCCCCTTTTGAACTTGCTAAATCAAAAGGATGAGTGCCAAAATCGACAGAGGTCTCAACATTGGCAAATTTGTCCATCAATGTTAATGGCGAATTAGGCCACACCACAATTTCCTGGTGCTCAGACATCATCTCGCCTAGTCTGGATTTTTCAACTTCGCAAGAAATGACTATTTTTTCAGAAGACACATCCGGATTTGTGTCTGGAGAAGCAAAGGCTGCAAAACTGCTAAGTCCACCTCCTGTTGGCCTGATAATTTCCTCCCCAAATAAAGGGACTGGTGGAAAATCATCTCTTACCTCAAGACCATAACCCGTTAAATTTTGCACTAAGGATTCTGATGTGGTGAAACTTTCACTCTCAGACGCTACCATAGCGGTATGATAAGCAAAAGCATTTTCTTGTCTTGACGGTATTTCAAGAAGTACATTAATTTTCATATTAACTCTTATCAAAACTTTAGTGTTTTGATTGTAGCTACGAGCATAACCACTAAATTAGTAGATTTATGTTGAATCTTTAAGTTTAATTAATCACCTAACTTTTACTTAATTCGGGACGTTTCCCTAATAACCCTGTCATCAATTGTAAGGCTAACTTTTTAAACGGTGGTAATCCCATCATTAACCTTAACCCTAAGCGACGGATGATCATAATGGGTAATATCTGATTAGAAAAGAAACGATCTAAAAAGTCTGTAAACCCTAAAATCAGCCAATTTTCCCATCTTCGCCAACGCTCATAGCGTTTCAATACTTTTATATCTCCGATATCTTCCCCATTCTTATGAGCTTGTTGAATCACTTGCGCTAAGGCAGCAACGTCTCTAATGCCTAAGTTTAACCCTTGTCCTCCCACTGGATGACAACAATGGGCTGCATCTCCCACCAACGCCAGACGAGACTGGGTATAGCGATCGCTTTGCATCAATTGTACAGGGAATAAATAGCGATCGCTATCTAAGGTAATCTCCCCTAGTGATCCTTGGGTTCGTTCTTGTAATTTCTCTATAAATTCTTTTTTATCTAACTCTAGCAATTCTTGAGCTTGAGTGTGGGGGGCTGTCCAAACGATCTGACAACGATTCCCTGGTAAGGGTAAAATACCCATCGGGCCACTGTAACAAAACCGCTCAAACGCCACATCATTACGGGGTGCGGTGTGTTCAATAGTAAAGGTAACGCAGGACTGCCAATATTTCCATCCTTGGGTGTTGATCTGGGCCAGAGAACGAATGAACGATCGCGGTCCATCGGCCCCGATGACTAACTTGGTATGTAAAGATTGAGTCATACCCTCTTTTTTTACCGTTACCATCGCCTCTTTTTCCCCATAGGTTACATCGATCACCTTCGCAGGACAAATCCATTCAATATTAGGACAATCTGCGGTCGCTTTTTGTAGGCTACGTAAGATGACCCCATGATCTCCAACGTATCCTAAATAATCCGTTCCCAGATCAGCCGTTTCAAAGGTGACAACTCCTGGATAATCCGCATCCGAGAGACGGATATGACGAAATTTGCCAATCTGGGGCAATATTTCTGACCATACCCCAATCGAATCAAAAATCTTTCCCGACAGCAGGGAAAGGGCATAAGAACGCCCTCTAGAAGCCACTTTTTCTAGGGATTGCACCTCAATGAGCTTAATTTTCAAGCCTGAATCTTTCAGGGTTAAGGCCAAGGTTGCCCCCACAATACCACCACCAACGATGGCTAAATCGCAATTTAAGGGGGTTGTTGGGTCAGTTTGGGGTAAAGTAATGGGTTGTACGGTCATACTCAAGATAACGATGTAACTCTCTACACTTCAGAGGAAATTTTTTCTGGTTCAGTGCTAATTCGATTGTCCATAGATTCGTCAGAAATTTCAACGTCATCTTCAAGGTCTGGGTTACGTTTAGAAAAACCCCAGACAAAAATTGAAGCAATCACCCCAATCATTAACCATTCTGGGGGAACCCATTCCGGGTTGATGACTCGGACTAATAACCGTAATCCCACAAAACCAACGGTGATAAATCCTGCATCTTCAAGATAGGTATATTCTTTCAACCAACGAATAAATAATCCTGCTAAAAATCGTAGGGTAATCACGCCAATGGTTCCCCCGGCTAAAATTAACCAAATTTCATCGGCTAAGGCGATCGCTGTAGTAACACTATCTAAAGAAAAGGCCAAATCTGTCACAGCAATTAAAGGTATCGCTTGCCAAAGAGAGGCAAACTCTGGACCATGATGATGATCCTCTTCATTCTCTTCGGAGGTAAAATAATTAAACACTAACCATAAGAGATAGGCTGCCCCTAATAGTTCAAATTGCCAAAATTGAACCACCCAGGTTGCCGTTAAAATCAACGACATTCGTAAAACATAAGCCACTACCAACCCTACATTCAAGGCTGATCGTTGCATTTTTGGGTCTTTTAATCCTCGGGCAATGGCAGCCAAAGCGATCGCATTATCGGCTGATAACACCGCTTCTAAGGCAATTAAAATAATCAGTAAAATTGGGGTTTTGAGACTGAGAGCGAGAGAAGAGTCAAGGATCTGGTCTAACATTCAAAATTTAGGGATGTATAAGTTCAAGCAACAAAATAACGACATTTTAACTGTCGTTACTGTTTTATGGTCTGGGGATTCCTTAAATCAATGATAATGTATTTAACAAAATATCGTCAGATTTCTCATTTTTCTTTGATGGTAGCCTAGAATTTTTTGAACTCATCGGTTAACATACTCTCAAAACTTTTTTTGGATGGACTGAGATAGTCGAGCAAGATGAATGATAGCCCTCAATTTCCTAATCCAATGCAACCTTTTAATGTCAAGGGAATCATCACGGGTGCATTGAGATTATATCGCGATCGTTTTAAAGCATATTTTTGGGTATCACTCCAAGTTACGCTTTGGTCTATATCTACCTTTTATTTCTTTTTTAGGCTTAATTTTTCTTTTTACTTTTTTAGGGTTTTTATTGGATATTAATTTGATAAACTCTGCCTTAATCGCTTATATATTGATAATTCTTTTAGCCATTATTCTGTGGTTATTATTTAGTTTTTATTGTTGGTGTCATGCCTCTAAAAATTCGGCTTTAATATCCCGTTTAGCTTTCAAAGAAATCACTTATCAACCAGAAACAACTAAACAAGCTCAAAAAAATATTAGAAAATTTTGGTCTTTTTATGGATTACAAATAGTTATCGGTCTGATTATCTCAGGCATTAGTATCATATTATCCATGATTCAATGGATAACTATTGAATTACCCATTTATTTCATTAACCAACCTATCATTACTGATCCACTACGATTAATTGGCTCTATATTATATGCAATAATTTATTTCTGGTGTTACAATCATTTTTTTATTGCCGAAACTATTTTGGTTATTGAAGATAACCTAGGGATTATCAATTCTATTAAAAGAAGTTGGAAACTGACTAATCCTTATCTTTGGCCTATTTTGTTAATTATACTTTGTTCTTTTTTAGTGACGCTTCCTGTTTATTTAGGGTTTGCTGAAAAAGTTACTCAAAAATTTATGCCACTTTTGACCAAGAATTTTCTGACAAATCAATAAGTTTGAACACAGAAAAATGGTTTAAACTATAATCAAAATTAATTAAAAGCTGATTAATTAGTTCATTTGTTTTGCTATTAGTAAATAAGGACAAAAAAAGCGACAAAAACTGCCTCAGCAGTTTAGAAAGATTGACAACTA